>NZ_JAFICQ010000004.1:0-804302 GCF_017833835.1 Herbaspirillum sp. 1130 | reverse complement strand
CCACCCCTTCCCATCCCGAACAGGACCGTGAAACGACTTCGCGCCGATGATAGTGCTGCAACCAGTGTGAAAGTAGGTCATCGTCAGGCTTGTTACTCCCAAGAACCCTCGTTACGAAAGTAGCGAGGGTTTTTGCTTTGTGCGCTCGATTTATGATTACAGCGCGGTCGATGCGAAAGACGGTTCGATGGGAGTAAAAAGTTTCGAACGGTCCGAGGATCGATAATCTGCGTTTCATCCTTGCCGCTGCGTGGTGCCGGGCACTTCAAGCTGCGCGAGCGAGACCTTTTTGCCGTCATGTCGTCCTGCTGGCATTCAACGTCTATTCTTAGTTTTATTCACAGACGGAAATTTCTGCGCTCGGTCTCTGTGCATTTTCTTATACACAGACATTTAGGATCTGAAAGGTCAATTGACTCCAAATACGCGTAATAAGGCACTCCAGGAAATCCAAACCTTAGATTTATACACAGCCTGCGCCAATAACCCCAGTAGCAGTTAATTTATGCACAGGCAAAAATCTAACATTCAGGAGCAGGTCAGTCCCCGCCTGATATGCAACAGCAGTCATTCGCCACTCGCGACCCTCTCTCAAAACAACAGACGATAAAAAAGCCGGCAAAGCCGGCTTCTTCATTTTCAGCAGTACAAGCTCAGATCATCAGAACTTGTAAGCCACACGTGCCACGGCAAAGTTCACGCCGCCGTTGGGTTGCTTGATGCCACCGTTGGAGAAGTGTTGCAGGCGGATGCCCAGGTCCAGGCCATTGCTGAACACATAGCCGGCACCGATGTGGTCACCGAACTGGAAGGCGGTCGACAACACCTTGTCGTTGTTGCGGTAGAGCTTGGAGAACAGGTGCACGCCGATACCGGCTTCACCGTAGAAACCCTTGCCGTCGTCGCGCTGGAAACGCAGCACCGGGGTCAGGCCCAGGTCGATCAGGTTGCCGCTGTCATTGGTGTTGTTGTAGTGGTTCATGCGCCAGTTGGCCAGCGACAGATCCCAGTAACCACCGATGTGGGTGCCGTTGGACTGCCAGAAATTCCAGTTCGGACCCCAGTTGAACTGCGCACCGATACGGGCCAGCTGGGTGTTGTTGCCAGTACCGTACTCCAGCGACATGCCGTCGATGGCGTAGCTGGGCGACTGGATGGCAATGGCGGCAACGCCAGCAAAAGCGATCTTGGCGACCAGGCTCTTCAATTTAGTCATGGATTCTCTTTCAGCGCGTAAATGGTTTTGAAGGATCTTTGCTTGTATTCGGCGCGGCGCAAGGGCAGCCGCGGGGACGCGATATTCTCTCATAATCATCACAAATGCATACTCGCGTGAAATATTGTGCCGCGTCCTTACCACAGACGGCGCGCAGCCTCATGGGCGATAGCTGTACTCAAGTCTTCCCGCCACCTCCACGCGAATGGCCAGCACATGTCCAGACAGCGGATATTGGGCAAGCTCCGCCTCGCTGCGGCCATTGCGTCCGGTCGTGATGAAGAGCGTGCGCAGATCCTTGCCCCCAAATGCCACCATCGTCGGACAGCGCGCCGGCACGCGGATCTCCTGCAGGATCTCGCCCTGTGGCGACAGCCGCAACACCCGCCCTCCCTCGAACATCGCACACCAGTACGCACCTTCGCTATCGACCGCGGCACCATCCGGACGTCCGCCGTAATCGGGCGCAGTCTTGTCGCTGTCGAACTGGCGCAGCAGGCGGCAATTGCTGGTCTGGCCGGTAGCCAGATCATAGTCATGGACGTTGATGCGGTGCGCCGGCGTATTGGCGTGATACATCAGGCGCTGGTCCGGGCTGAACGCCACGCCATTGGAAGTGACCACGGCATGATGCGCATCACGCAAGGCATTACGTTCGAAGCAATACAAGGTGCCGCCATCGCGATCACGCGGCTCATAGATGGTGCCGCACCAGAAGCGGCCAGAGGCATCGCAGCGCCCGTCATTGAAGCGGATGCGTGCCATATCGTAGGGCGCTTCCAGCAGCGCCGTCAGCGCCCCATTGCCAGTATTGAGATGGAACATGCCCGACCGCAACGCCACCACCAGCCCGCCTTGGGCATGCTTGACGATACTGCCGGGTTCTTCCGGCATGTCCCAGCGCTGGTGCTGCTGCGTGGCCAGCACACGCTTGTGGACGGCTTTGCCGGGAATGTCGATCCAGTAGAGTGCTGCTTCCTCCGCGTGCCACAGGGGCGATTCGCCCAGCAGCATCGGTTCGGGAGAGACGGTGGTGAAGGTGTCAGCAGTCAATGCGGGAGATGCTTGGGACATGGAGCTTGCCTGTAAGCATGAATGAGTAAGCGCTCATTATGCCGCGCGGATCTGGTTTGATAAACCTGATCCGCAACATCCCTCACACCAGCAGGAGGATCAGCGCGCAGCGCGCCAAAAGAAAAACGGCATGCGCGCAGCATGCCGTCCTGATCTGGCGGACCGTTCGTATCATCCGCATCGTCCTGATGCGAGACCCTCGAACGATCCTCCCATCCCCTGCTTAGTTGGACCACCCACCATCAATCATGTGGATCGATCCGGTAGTGAAGTTCGACTCGTCCGATGCCAGGTACAAGGCCAGTGCCGCCACTTCCTCGGCCTTGCCGATGCGGCCCATGGGCTGGCGTGCCACGAAGGCGGCGCGGACTTCGTCTTCGCTCTTGCCGGTCTCCTTGGCTTGCGTGCTGATGCGCTGGTTCAGCGAAGGCGATTCAATGGTGCCCGGGCAGATCGCATTGCAACGGATGCCCTGCGCCACGAAGTCCGCCGCCACCGACTTGGTCAGCCCCACTACGGCCGCCTTGGAGGCTCCGTAGGCAAAGCGATTGGCCACGCCCTTCACGCTCGATGCGGCCGAGGCGATGTTGACGATGGAGCCGGCCTTCTTGGCCAGCATGCCCGGCAGCACCGCACGGATGGTGTGGAACATGGCCTTGGCATTGAGATTGAAGGAGAAATCCCAGGCCTTGTCATCGCACTCCAGAATGTTGCCGGCTGCCACGTAGCCCGCGCAGTTGAAGAGGACATCGATGGTGCCGACCTTGGCCACCAGTGCCTTGATGGCGTCGTCGTCGGTGACGTCCAGCAGATGTGTCTCCACACCAGCGATGGAGGCGAGCTCCTCCAGATGCGTCTTGCTGATATCGGTAGCGATCACGCGCGCGCCTTCACGCGCAAACAGTTCAGTGGAGGCGCGGCCAATACCTTGGGCCGCAGCAGTGATGAGAACGGTCTTGCCGGCGAGGCGGCCAGTGGATGCGGACATGCTTGTTCCTTTGCGATTAAACGAGTTTGCGATTGGCGAGATTCTTGTACAGCGCGGTGAGCCCGAAAGTCCACGGTGCGGTCTGGTCGCTGAAGTTCACGGTGTTCACCAGCGCACCCAGCTTGGGGGTGGAGATCGTCACGATGTCGGCGACCTGGTGGGTGAAGCCCTGGCCGGGACCAAAACGGTCCTGGGTCGGTGCGAACATGGTCCCCAGGAACAGTACCAGTCCATCCGGATACTGGTGATTGGGACCGATCGCATGCTCCACCAGCTGCAGCGGATCGCGGCTGATCATGGACATCGAGCTGCTGCCCTTGAGCGTGAGGCCTTCCGTACCATCGACCCGCATTGTAAGTTCGGCGCGACGCACATCGTCAATTGAAAAGTTTGCATCGAACAGGCGAATGAAAGGCCCGACTGCGCAGGAAGCATTGTTGTCCTTGGCCTTGCCCAGCAGCAGGGCACTGCGGCCTTCGAAGTCGCGCAGGTTCACATCATTGCCCAGGGTCGCTCCGACCACCTTGCCACGGCTGTTGATGGCCAGCACGATTTCCGGCTCGGGATTGTTCCAGGCCGACTTGGGGTGAATGCCGACTTCATCGCCCAGCCCCACCGACGACATCGGCTGTGCCTTGGTGAAGATTTCCGCATCCGGGCCGATGCCCACTTCCAGGTATTGCGACCACACGCCTTGCTCCAGCAGCACTTCCTTCAGGCGCGCAGCTTCCGGCGAGCCCGGCACCACGCTGGAGAGGTTGTCGCCGATCACCGCCGTGATCGCCTTGCGCACCGATTCCGCCTTGCCGGCGTCACCGCGCGCCTGCTCCTCGATCACGCGCTCCAGCATGCTGGCCACGAAGGTCACGCCGCTGGCCTTGACGGCCTGAAGGTCGATGGGAGCCAGCAGCCAGGGGCGCGAGGTATCACGATGGGCGGCGTCGGCATTGTCGAGCAACTCCTGCAAGGTCGCGAGGCGGGTCATGTTGGTGGCGGCGCGTACGGCGGCGGCCGGGTTGTCGAGTTCCAGCAATTCGCTGGAGGTGGCGGCGATGAGCGTGAGGTCATACGCACCGTCGGCGTCGATCCGCACCAGCACCGGGCCCACGCCCGGTTGCCAGAGGCGGCCGATCAGCGTGGCCTGCGCGTGGTCTTCAGGCAGGTGGGCCTGAAGCGAATAAGTGTGTGCCATGTTCTTGATTCCTTATGTTGGAGGCGGACCCGGATGACTCGGGAAGCGGGCGTCGCCACGATGTCGTGTTCTGCAAGGGGGAAGACTCACTGCGGGCGAAACATCCTCGTCCCCGTGGATGCCCGAAGGCAAGGATGCTTGGCCGGCAGTCCGTATTACGCGACCCGGGCCGGCGTAATACGGATCACCATGATTCACTGCGGGATAACACTAGCCCGGCCGCAGCCGGGCCTTCATGATCTGCATCAGCATCAGGTATAGACACCGATGTGCCAGGGCACGAATTCATCCTGTCCGTAGCCATGCAGCTCGCTCTTGGTCTTCTTGCCCGATGCCGTATCGAGGATCATCTGGAAGAAGCGTTCACCGACCTCCTGCGGGGTGACATTGCTGTCGGCAATCTCGCCGCAGTTGATGTCCATATCTTCTTCCTGGCGTTGCCACAGCGCAGTGTTGGTGGCCAGCTTGAGCGACGGTGCCGGTGCGCAGCCATAGGCCGAACCGCGGCCCGTGGTGAAGCAGATCATGTTGGCCCCTCCGGCGACCTGGCCGGTGGCCGAGATCGGGTCGTAGCCCGGCGTATCCATGAAGACGAAGCCGCGTGCGGTGACCGTCTCCGCATACTTGTAGACATCCACCAGATTGGTGGTGCCGCCCTTGGCGACCGCGCCCAGCGACTTCTCGAGGATGGTGGTCAAGCCACCGGCCTTGTTGCCCGCTGAGGGATTGTTGTTCATCTCGGCATCGTTCTTGGCGCAATACTCCTCCCACCAGGCGATGCGGGCCAGCAGCTTTTCACCGACTTCCGGCGAGACCGCTCGGCGGGTGAGCAGGTGTTCGGCGCCATAGATTTCCGGCGTCTCCGAAAGAATGGCCGTGCCGCCATGCCGCACCAGCAAGTCCACTGCCGCACCCAGCGCCGGATTGGCCGTGATGCCCGAATAGCCATCCGAACCACCGCACTGCAGGCCCAGCGTCAGGTGCTTGGCCGACACCGGCTCGCGCTTGATGTCATTGGCCTTGGGCAGCATCTTCTTGATCTTCTCGATCCCCAGCGCCACGGTCTTGGCGGTGCCGCCGGTGCCCTGGATGGTGAAGGTGTGGAAGTATTCGCCTTCCTTCAGGTTGTGGCTTTCCATCAGGCCCGAGATCTGGTTGGTCTCGCAGCCCAGGCCCACTACCAGCACCGCAGCGAAGTTGGGATGCGTGGCATAACCCGCCAGCGTGCGGCGCAGGATCTGCAGCGGCTCGCCTTGCGAATCCGTGGCGCAACCCTGGCCGTGGGTCAGAGCCACCACGCCATCGATGTTGGGATAGTCGGCCAGCACTTCGGGATGGATGTCGCGGCGGAAGTAATCGGCGATGGCGCGTGCCGCGGTGGCCGAGCAGTTCACCGAGGTCAGTACGCCGATGTAGTTGCGCGTGGCCACGCGGCCATCGGGGCGCACGATGCCCATGAAGGTGGCCGGTTCGGCGACGAAATCGACCGGCTTCACGTCCGCGCCGAAATGGTGTTCACGCGAGAACTCGGCCATGGCCAGGTTGTGCGTGTGCACGTGCTGTCCGGGCGCGATGTCCTGGCTGGCCGTGCCGATGATCTGGCCGTAGCGCTTGACCGGCTCGCCCGCAGAGATGGCGCGGGTCGCCATCTTGTGGCCGGCGGGAATGAGGCCCTGGACTTTGAGGCCGCCTTCGTCCTGCAGCACGGTGCCGGAGATGAGCTGCTGGCGGGCGATGACGACATCATCGACCGGGTTCAGGCGGATGATGGGAGAGTTGGCTTTCATGTTGGTCTCGGAGAACGTGGATGCTGCAGGCTGGCCGCTCGGGCGGCGGGCGCATGCCGCGCTGGCTGGCGCGGCATGCCGGAAACGACGGTCTTACTTGGGCGCGAACTGCGCCAGGTCAGGCATGGGGCTGCCTACCCATTGCTGGTAGATGCCGGGCAGCTTGCCATTCTTGAGGTTGGCGGTGATCCATTCGTTGAGCCACTTTTCCAGTGCCGGCTCGCCCTTGCGCAGGCCGATGGCATAGGGAATGTCCTTGATGGCGAACTTGGTTTCCAGGTTCTTGGACGGGTTCTGCTTGGCAATGGCCGAGGCCAGCGAATTGGGCGTGCACAGTGCATCGACCTGGCCCGAGATGATGGCCGCGGTCACGGTGGCATCGTCATCGAAACGCACGATGTTGGTTCCCTTGGGGGCCAGCGGGGTCAGCAGCGAATCCTGCATGTTGCCGCGAACCACCGCCACGCGCTTGCCGACCAGATCATTGAGGCCCTTGATGTTCTCGCCCTTGGGCGCGGCCACCACGAACTGCGAGGCACCGTAGGGCTGTGTGAAGGCCACCACCTTCTGGCGTTCCGGCGTGATCGAGAAGGACGAGATCACCATGTCGGCCTTGCCGGTCATCAGGAAGGGAATGCGATTGGGGCCGGTGACCTGCACGATCTCCAGTTCCACACCCATGTCCTTGGCCAGCAGGCGCGCGGTTTCCACATCCGAGCCCTGCGGCTCCAGCTTGGCGTTGGTCATGCCGAAAGGCGGCGCGCCGAGGTCGATGGCGATCAGCACCTTCTTGCGCGCCTTGATGTCGGCCAGGGCGTCGGCATGTGCGGCCTGGGCAAAACAAGCCAGGCCCAGCACGACGGCGGCGGCCTTCCTGGTGAAGTTGAACAGTTTTTTCATTGATGTCTCCTGGGTGATTGTAGGGATGCTGCTGACAACAAAATCCATACAAGATGGATATGCGATCTTTTACAGATCGCTTGATACGAACTTCTGCAACTCGGCGGTCTTCGGATTGCTGAAGAGTTCGTCGGGCGGACCGATCTCCCACACCTGGCCCTGGTGCATGAACACCAGCACATCGGCCAGCTTGCGGGCAAAGGCCATCTCGTGCGTGACCAGCACCATGGTCATGCCGCCACGGGCCAGGTCTTCCATGACCTTCAGTACTTCGGCGGTCAGTTCCGGATCCAGCGCCGAGGTCACTTCGTCGAACAGCATCAGTTCCGGCGCCATGGCCAGCGAGCGGGCGATCGCCACGCGCTGCGCCTGGCCGCCCGAGAGCTGCTCGGGGTAGGCTTCCTTCTTGTTCTCCAGGCCCACCAGCTGCAGGACCTTGTGGGCGATCTTCTTGGCTTCCTCGGTGGACATCTTCTTGATGGTGGTCAGCGCCAGCGTGATGTTGCGCTCCACCGTCAGATGCGGGAACAGGTTGTAGCTCTGGAAGACGATGCCGACCTGCTTGCGCAATTCGCGCAGGTTCAGCTTGTCCGGATGATGAATATCATGTCCGCATACATGGATGTTGCCGCCATCCACTTTCTCCAGACCGTTCAGGCAGCGCAGCAGCGTGCTCTTGCCCGAACCGCTCTTGCCGATGATGGCCACCATCTGGCCCTTCTGCACATCCAGCGAAACACCGTTCAATACCTTGTTGCTGCCGAAGCTCTTGTGCAGATCATTGATCTTAACGATGGCTGACATTCAATTTCCTTTCAAAGTGCTTGGACAGCGCCGACAGCGGGAAGCACAGGCAAAAATAGATGAGTGCGACGCAGCCGAACACGGTGAACGGCTGGAAGGTCGAGTTGTTGATGATCTGGCCGGCGCGCGAGAGATCGACGAAGCCGATCACCGAGGCCAGCGAGGTGTTCTTGACGATCTGCACCATGAAGCCCACGGTGGGTGGCGTGGCGATCTTGACCGCCTGCGGCAGGATCACCTTGGTGAGCTGCTCGAAGCGGTTGAAGCCCAGGCATTCCGAGGCTTCCCACTGGGTCTTGGGGACCGCCTGGATGCAGCCGCGCCAGATCTCGCCGAGGAAGGCAGCGCAGTAGATCGCAAAGGAAATCCCGGCCGCCACCAGCGGGGTGAGCTTGAAGCCGGCGATGGCGAGCCCGAAGTAGGCCACGAACAGGATCACCAGCAGCGGGATGCCCTGCACCACCTGGATGTAGGTACTGGCGATGCCCCGCAGCAGGGCATTGGGCGAGACCCGCCACAAGGCGATCACGAAGCCGGCCACGCCGCCGAAGACGAAGGCCACCAGCGACAGCACCACGGTCCAGACGGCGGCTTGCAGCAGGTATTCCACGTGCAGGAAACTGAATGCGTTCATCGCGCCTCCTTACAGGTTGGTGCCAAGCTTGCGCTTGCGCACGAAGGCCATCTGGCTGATTGCCCAGAATGCGCCACGGAACAGGAAGGACAGGGCGAGATACGCCACCGCGATGACCGCATACACCTCGAAGCTGCGGAAGGTTTCCGACTGCACCAGGTTGGCGGTGGCGGTCAGCTCTTCGGCCGAGATCTGCGAGGTGATGCTGGAGGCCAGCATCAGCAGGATGAACTGGCTGGTCAGCGAGGGATAGACGCGCTCCACCGCCGGCAGCAGCACCACGTGCCAGTACACGTGAAAGCGCGACATGCCCAGGCATTCGGCCGCCTCGATCTGGCCCGGATGAATGGAGTTGATGCCGGCGCGCATGATCTCGGTGGTGTAGGCGCCGACGTTGACGGTGAGCGCAATGACGGCAGCGGTCTCGGCGGTGAGCTTCCAGCCGATGCTGGCCAGGCCGAAGAACACCAGGAACACCTGCACCAGCAGCGGCGTATTGCGGATGATCTCGACATACGCCTGTACCAGGCCGCGCACCAGCGCCAGCCGGCTCTTGCCGGCAATCGCACCGAGCGTGCCGACCACGAAGCCCAGTGCGATGGACAGGGCCGAGAGCTGTATCGTCAGCCAGGCACCCATCAAGAGGCGATCCCAGTTGGCGAACACGCTCATGAAATCGAAGGTGTAATTCATCGACGCTCCGTCCGTGCAGCGTCAGGGAAAGGGGGATACAGCAGCATGAGGGTGGTCTCCTTTTTGATTTTCCTGGGGGCGGCCTCTTGTTGGGTGACCTTGAGGTCGGGGCCTTGGCATGATTGCCGGTACTGCTGCGCCTTGCGGCGCGCCTGGGTCCGGGCGGCGCGGCTACAGCTGCCTGACGCCACCCGGTCGCAAGTTCGATTGCACGTGCTGGATGCCATTGACCAGCGGTGCGCCGAAATCGGGAATGCTGATCTCGATGCTGTCACCATCCTCGGTGCGCACGCTGTAGGCGAACGACAGGTTGGCCGCGCCCATGAAGTGCGCATGCACGTCGCCCGCATGCAGCAGGTGCGCGTACTTGAAGGTGTGGTATTCGAGGTTCTCGATGGAGTGGCACATGTTGTCCGGGCCGGTCAGGAATTCCTGTTCCCAGATCACGCGGCCACGGCGACGGATGCGCGTCATGCCGACCAGGTGCGCCGGGGGCAGGCCCACCAGAAGCTCCGGACCGAAAGCGCAGTGGCGCAGCTTGGAGTGGCCTTGATACAGGTAATTGCGGCGCTCCATCACGTGATCCGAAAACTCGTTGCCGATGGCAAAGCCGAGGCGGCGCGGACAGCCTGCGTCATCGATCAGGTAGAGCCCGACGATCTCCGGTTCTTCGCCGCCATCGAGGGCAAAGTCGGGACGCGGCAAGGGCTGGCCGGGCGCGACGATGCAATGGCCATCGCCCTTGTAGAACCATTCGGGCTGCACGCCCACGGTGCCCGGTGCGGGGCGGCCGCCGGCGATGCCCCATTCGATCATCAGTTGCGTATCGGTCTTGTCGAGCTCATCGCCTTCGATGCGGCGATGCATCTTGTCGCGCGTGGTGGCGCTGCCCAGGTGCGTGGTGCCGGCACCGGAGACGCGGCAGTGGGCCGGGTCGGGATGGTCCAGCGGGGCCAGGATGCGGCCCTCGGCCAGGATCGCGGCATAGTCTTCGGAGCGGTCGGTATTGAGCAACTGGGCCAGGCGTTCCAGCCCGGTATGGCGTTCGATGGCCAGCAAGCCGAGTTCGCGCATGGTGTCGACCTCGCCCAGCACCTGGATGCTGGCGCCATTGACGATGCCGACGCGGCGTTGGCCATGCAGATCGCGATATTGAATCAGCCTCACCAGGTCTCCTTTGCCGTCGTCATCCATATGGCCGCCGGTCAGGGGCGGTCAGGGTCCAGGGGAGCGATGTGCAGAACAGGGGCTGCGATTCGCACGCGGCAGGAAACTGCCGCCAGGCGAAGCCACCTGTGGATCAATCTGCCCGTCGTCTCCTGAGCTTTTTTCACGCATCGCCGTGGGCAGGGGGCAGATGCGCTAGCATTGTGTTTTTTCCGGGACGACTATAAGAGGCTGAACCAAGGATGTCTAATGAGCTTAATTCATCGGGTGATAACCGACTCGGCGAGGAGGGCGCGGCAGGCGATGCATTGCCTTCGGTCGGTTCCATCGTCAGCCGCCTGCGCTTTCGCCAGGTCGCGCTGCTGACGGCGCTCGACGAGCAGGGCTCCCTGCACAAGGCAGCCGAAGTGATGCACATGACCCAGCCGGCCGCCACCAAGGCCTTGCATGAAATGGAAGATGCCCTGGGCGTGACGCTGTTCGACCGCTCACCGCGCGGCATCGAGGCCACCGAGCTGGGCCGCTGCGTGATCCGCTATGCGCGACTGATCCAGAGCGATGTCGCCAACCTGCGCGAAGAATTGCAGAACATGATCAGCGGCCGCGGCGGCCGCTTGTCCATCGGCACCATCATGGGGGCGGCGCCCTTCGTCACGCGTGCGCTGTCGCGCCTGCGCGAGATCCAGCCGGACGTCTCCATCGAGATCAGCGAAGACACCAGTGCCCGCCAGCTGCTGCTGCTGGACCAGGGCCGCATCGACCTGATGATCGGCCGTTCCTCGGTCAGCTCGCAGCCCAACCTCTACCATTACGAAATGCTGCGCGGCGAGCCCATGTGCATCGTCAGCGGCATCGACCATCCGCTGGCCACGGCGCAGAAGGTACGCCTGCAGGAGCTGGCCGATGCCTCGTGGATTCTCTATTCGAGCAACATGCCCATGCGCATCTGGATCGAGCACGAGTTCAAGCTGGAAGGCGTGAAGGTGCCGGGCAACGTCATCGAGACCGCCTCCCCCTTCGTCACCATCACCCTGCTGGCGCAATCGAACATGGTGGCGGTGATGCCGCTGGACATCGCGCATTTCTTTGCCGCGCGCCAGATGCTGGGGATCCTGCCGGTGAACCTCAAGACCCGCATCGAGCATTACGGCATCGTCACGCGCAAGAACAGTACCTTGTCGTCGCTGGCCAAGATGTTCATCCAGATCCTGCGGCAGCAAAATTGAGCCAACCGCCGCGTTGCGTTCCTGACGTTTTTTTTACAGGCTAGGGTTTTTCCGGATGCCGTCAGGCGTGATTTTCCTGTTAGTGTTCGTCTGCGGTCGGGGTGGCCGCAGACTTTCCCTCAGAATCCGCTTTCTCCGGTTGGCCTTCATGAATTTGCGTCTTCCGCGTGTGCGCACGCGCCTTGCTGCTCTTGGTCCTGTTTCCCTTCCTGCCTCTGCCGCACGTGCCGTGCTGGCCGCGCTCTGCGTGACGGGGGCCTTGCTGCTGGCCGGCTGCGCCGCGCAGAAGCCCGCGCCGCCGGACGAGGCCGCCCGGCAAGCCAAACAGGCCAAGCTGGACCAGGCCCTGGCACTGTTCTCGGCCAACCCGCCCGAAGGCTTGCCGACCGGCTGGGAGCCGCTGGTGTTCACCCGCAAGAAGATTCCTACTGAATACCGCCTGGTACAGGACAATGGCCGCAGCGTCCTGCACGCCTTTGCCGACCGCGCCTCATCCGGCTTGCGCCATCCGGTCGACATCGACATCAACAAGAAGCCCTGGCTGACCTGGAGCTGGAAAGCCGCCGGCCTGATTCCCACGGCCGATCTCACCCACCGGGAAACCGATGATTCGCCGGTGCGCATCGTGCTGGCCTTCGATGGCGACCACGACAAGCTCTCGCTGATGGATACCATCCTCTTCGATACGGCCAAGCTGCTGACCGGGCATGAGCTGCCTTATGCCACGCTGATGTATGTGTGGGATCCCAAGGCGCCGGCCGGCACGGTGATCGCCAACGGCCGCACCGGCCGCATCCAGATGCTGGTGGTGGAAAGCGGTGCGGAGCATGTGGGGCAGTGGCGCAATTACCAGCGCAACGTCGCGGAAGACTACGAGCGTGCCTTCGGTGAAAAGCCCGGCCGCCTGATCGGCGTGGGCGTGCTCACCGATACCGACAACACCGTGCAGAAGATGGAAGCCTGGTATGGCGACATCCGCCTGATGCGCGATGCGCAGGCGGTGCCGGCTCCCTGAGCATTGACGTGCCGCGGGCTCAGACCCCGCGCCACCAGGCGGCGACGTGGCCCCAGAAGCCCTTGGGGCCGGTCTCGAAGAGCCAGGGCTTTTCGCGCTTGAGCTTGTCCATCATGTCCTGCTCGGCCTTCTCCGAGACATTTCCATAGGCGCGCCCGAGTTTCAGCAGGGTGCGCAGGGCTCCCAGCTTTTCCCGCGCCACCATGCCCGAGGCATGTTCGATGGCGATATGGGTCTCGCGCAATTCCTGCACCATGGCATGGGCCAGTTGCGAGGCCGGTGTCTTCAGGCGTTCCTGCACTACCGCGATATTCGTGGCGGACGCCTTGATCTGCGAGGCCAGCACGTCGATCTGCGTTTCATCGCCCTTGGCCTGCTTGATGATGGCGCCGGCCCAGGCGCGCGAGGCATTGACCAGTTCCTCGGTGCCCCAGTCGTGGCGCACCGCAATCCAGAACCCGTAATTGGCCGCCTGTTCGATCAGGATCTGCACCACGTCCGGGAATTCCTTGTCCATCGCCCGGCGCGCCCACGCATACTGGCCCGAGAGCATCAGGTGCTGCACCGCCTCTTCGGTGAGGAAGTTGGTGTTCTCGGAGAGCTTGGCCAGCAGGTAGCTGTCGAAGGAAGGTTTGACGAAACCCGAATCGATCTTGGTCGAGAGCCGCACGAAGTTGTGATAATCCCGCTCCAGCGAGTCGTAGATATCGTCCTTGAGGATGAGTTTGATCTGTTTCATGCGGCTTCCCCTCGGACCGTGTCCGATGTTGTTGTTGCGCCGGCAAGGCCATGCGGCGTGCCGGACTGGTTGTGATGACGCGGTGTCAATGCTGATGCTGCCAGGAAACTTGTTATCGGCAGCTGTCGTGCCAAACTTTACGCCGCCCCTGCGGCGCGGACCTCAATAACTGCGCAAGCCATAGCGCTGCCGGGTTTCCCCGTCCGGCAACAATTGGTCGCGGTACAGCGCCCAGGCGGGATCGGCCAGGATGGCGGTGCTGGTCTTGCAGCCCTGGCAGAGCTGGGCATGCACGCCGGCCACCACCGCTTCGAGGCCATTGGGATCGGTCACGTAGAACCAGGACTGCTGCTGGCCCTGGCTGAACGCAGTGCCGGCATAGATGCTGCGGGTCTTCTTGCCGATGGCCGCAGCCATCTGATCGGACAGGGCTTCCAACCGGTCCTGCTCGGCCAGCGCCGGCAAACCATCGGGCGTACCCGGCGCATAGCTCACCCGCGTGACCACCACGTACGGAAATCCGGAAAGCGGAAAGCTGCGCCGCAAGCCCATGTCCAGTTTGACCACCGTGAGGCGATCGCCGCGCTGGGCCTGGTAGTTCCACCACTCGGGCTCAGGATCCTGCGCCAGCCCGTGGCGCGCCAGCAGGAGCAGCAGGGTCAGGAGCAGGGCGCGCTTCATGGTTGGCTCGCCGTATCAGCTGGCCAGCAGGGCCAGCAGCGCCAGCAGGGCGGGCAGACCCTGGATGTAGAGGATGGAGCGCTTGGCGGTGAGTCCACCGTAAATACCGGCCACCAGCACGCAGCTCACGAAGAAGATTTGCACCGCATGGTCGCCCGTGGCCAAGCTCCAGAACAGGCCGGCGGCGAGGAAACCGTTGTAGAGACCCTGGTTGGCGGCCAGCACGCGGGTGGCTTCGGCGGCTTCGCGCGACTGGCGGAAGGTCTTCAGACCCAGCGGCTTGGTCCACAGGAACATTTCCAGGATCAGGATCCAGACATGTTCAAGGGCGACCAGCAGGACCAGGATGGTGGCGAGCGTGTGCAAGGTTTCTCCCTGTTGTCGTTATACGTTCTTGCCGCGCCTTCGCAGCGCGTTGCAGAGTGCGCCGGGCGGCGGGCTTTGGCGATCATGCCTGAAATGCGCCCGCGCGCCAATGCCCTGCACGCCGCTGCGGCGCTTACTTCGCCTGCAGGAATTTCTCGGCCAGCCGCACCCAGTAAGTGGCACCGATGGGCAGCAGGTCGTCGTTGAAATCGTAGCTGGGGTTGTGCAGGTTGCACGGACCCAGGCCATGGCCCTGGTCGCGGTGGCCGCCATCGCCATTGCCGAGGAACACGTAGCAGCCCGGCTTGTGCTGCAGCATGAAGGCGAAATCTTCCGCGCCCATGGTCGGTTCGGTCTTGGCATCCACATGGTCGGCACCGAACTGTTCGGTCAGCACTTCGACGGCGAAGGCAGTTTCCTCGGGATGGTTGATGAGCGGCGGATAGTTGCGGTTGAAGCGGAACTCGACCGTGGCATTGAAGGCGGCGGCGGTGTGCTCGGCGATCTCCTGCATGCGGCGCTCGATGAGGTCCAGCACCGGCAGGCTGAAGGTGCGCACGGTGCCGACCATCATGGCTTCGTCGGGGATGACGTTGGTGGCGCTGCCGGTGTGGATCTGGGTGATCGACACCACCGCCGGATCATTCGGATTGACGTTGCGCGCCACGATGCTCTGCCAGGCCTGGGCAATGTGGACCGCCGTCATGACCGGGTCGATGGCCTTGTGCGGCTGCGCCGCGTGCGAACCCTTGCCCTTGACGGTGACGTGGAACTCGTTGCTGGAGGCCATCTGCGGACCCGGCGTCACGCCGAAGTGACCGGCCGGGATGCCGGGCCAGTTGTGCATGCCGAAGACGGCATCCATCGGGTACTTGTCGAACAGGCCATCCTGGATCATGCGCTCGGCGCCACGGCCGCCTTCTTCTGCGGGCTGGAAGATGACATACACGGTGCCATCGAAGTCGCCATGCTGCGCCAGGTAACGGGCCGCGCCCAGCAGCATGGCGGTGTGGCCGTCATGGCCGCAGGCGTGCATCTTGCCGGGATGACGCGAGGCATGGTCGAAGGTATTGATTTCGGACATGGGCAGCGCATCCATGTCGGCGCGCAGGCCGATGGCACGTGGGCTGTCGCCCTTCTTGATGATGCCGACCACGCCCGTCACCCCCAGGCCGCGCACGACCGGAATCCCCCACTCGGTCAGCTTTTGCGCCACCACGTCGGCGGTGCGCACTTCTTCGTAACACAGCTCGGGATGGGCGTGGATGTCGCGGCGGATCTTCTGCAGGTCGGCGTGGAACTGGACGATGGGGTCAATGAGTTTCATGGAAGTCTGGTGCGATGGCGTTGGTAACAAGTGTGCCTATCTTACCGCGCCTTGGCGGCGCAGGAGCGCCTGTGCAATTTCGTTCAATACAGCGGCCGCGGGCCTGCCTAGCATGCGCATTTTTAACAGGGGGCGCCGGGCAGGCGTCGACACACATGATGCTTTCTTCCGAATTCTTCCTGCTGGCGGGTGCGCACTTGCTGGCGCTGGCCAGTCCCGGTCCGGATTTCCTCTTGCTGCTGCGGGGCAGCCTGCGCCATGGGCGGGGCTATGGGTTGGCAGCATCGTTCGGGATTGCGCTGGCCAACGGACTCTACATCGCGCTGGCCATCGGCGGCTTCAGCCTCCTGCAGCGCGCACCACTGCTGCTGGCGGCCATGCAGTGGCTGGCGGCGCTCTACCTGGCCTGGCTGGGATGGGTCTTCTGGCGCGCCGGACGGCACCCGGCGGTGTTGCCCGCTGCGGCCGTTTCGCCTGCCAGGGTCGCGCCATGGGCCGCACTGGGGACAGGTTTTCTTTCGGCCGCACTCAATCCCAAGAATGGCGTGTTTTACTTTGGCCTGTTCACCGTTATCGTATCGGCGCAGACCGGCGCGTCGACCAAGCTCTTCTATGGCGTCTGGATGTTTGGGGCCGTGCTGGCCTGGGATGCCGGGCTGGTGTATTTCATCGCGCAGCAGCGTGTGATGCGGGCGCTCACGCGCGTGCTGCCGCTCATCGAGCGGGGCGCGGGCCTGCTGTTGATGCTCGCTGCCGCCGCACTGGTGGCCAGCCGCAGCTAGGCCCGCCGATATTGCAGCGGTGTGGCCGCCACCCGCGACTTGAAGGCGCGATGGAAGTGGCTCTGGTCGGCGAAGCCGGTATCAAGCGCGGCATGGACGGTGCTGGCGCCCTGCTGCAGCAGGGTGCGCGCCTGGCGGATCTTCATGTCCAGCTGCAGGGCATGCGGAGTCAGGCCGAAGCGGCGGCGGAACTGGCGGATCAACTGGTAGCGGCTGGTGCCGGCGAGTTCCGCCAGGGTCGCCAGCGAGACACGGTCGCGGCAATGTGCCAGCAGGAAATCATGGGCACGCTGCAGGCCGTCTTCTTCGGGCGCATTGCTGGCCTGCGCGGGCGGGCAGGCATCGGCGCACGCGCGCATCACGTGCTGCAGGCAACGTATTACCTCGCGCTCCAGGTCCGGATGGCCATGCTCCAGCGTATGCGTCATGCGGTCCAGCCATTGCAGTGCCTCCGGCGAGCGCACCACCTGTGACGGCATGCCCGCGAGCAACCCGCATGTGTCCGGGGTTTGCGCCAGCAGGTCGGCCAGCCAGCTGGAGTCCAGATGGAACATGCGATAGCTCCAGCGCTGCAGGTCGGCCGGATTGCAGCTGTGCACATCGCCTGCCCGCACGAGGATCACGTCGCCAGGGAAAATGGGCTCGCTGCGATCGGCCAGCGTAAAGACGCTGTGGCCGCCATCGACGACGCCGATGGAAAAACTGTCATGCGTATGCGGCGCATAGCAGGACAGGCTGCCGGTGGCGCGACGGCCTTCGAAGAAGGGCAAGGCGGGAGGACGCCAGAAGTACGGTGAAGGAGACATGGCGGCACTACGGAAGAGTCGTGACGCGCCATTTTAAGATAAAGTAGCTGCCTGCCTCGCGTGCGCCGAGGGCTTCCCTGTTTTCTTTCCCCGCTTTCTTCTCTGCCATGACCACCACCATCGTCCGTGCCGCCTGTCCCCATGATTGCCCTGATACCTGCGCCCTGCTGGTGACCGTCAAGGACGGCGTCGCCACGGAAGTGCGCGGCGATCCGGAGCACCCGCCGACGGCCGGCGTGCTCTGCACCAAGGTCTCTCGCTATGCCGAGCGCACCTATCACCAGGACCGCCTGCTGCATCCCATGCGCCGCGTGGGCAAGAAGGGCGAGGGCAAGTTCGAGCGCATCAGCTGGGACGAGGCCATCGCCACCATCGCACAGCGCCTGGGCCAGATCGCCTTGCGCGATCCGCAAGCCATCCTGCCCTACAGCTACGCCGGGACCATGGGTCAGGTGCAGGGCGAATCGATGGCCGGCCGTTTCTTCAATCGTCTCGGTGCCTCGCAGCTGGACCGCACCATCTGTGCCTCCGCCGGTGGCGCAGGCTATCGCTACACCATTGGTGCGCGCATCGGTACCGATCTGGAACAGGTCGATCACGCCAAGCTCATCATCATCTGGGGCGGCAATCCGATTGCCTCCAACCTGCATTTCTGGACCCGCGTGCAAGCGGCCAAGCGCAATGGAGCGCGCCTGATCGCCATCGATCCGTATCGCTCGCTGACCGCCGAGAAGTGCCACCAGCACATCGCGCTCTTGCCCGGGACCGATGCGGCCCTGGCGCTGGGCCTGATGCACGTGCTGATCGCGGAAGACTTGCTGGACCACGATTACATCGCACGCTACACGCTCGGCTTCGAGCAGCTCAAGGAGCGCGTGGCTGAATGGACGCCGGCCCGTACCGCTGAAGTGTGCGGCATCAGTGCGGAGGAAGTGCAGAACCTGGCGCGCGAATATGCCCGAGTGGCGCTGGCTGGCGAGGGTGCCTTCATCCGCGCCAACTACGGCCTGCAGCGCGTGCGCGGCGGCGGCATGGCCGCGCGCAACGTGGCTTGCCTGCCAGCGTTGGTCGGCGCTTGGCGTCATGCTTCCGGGGGCATCCAGCTGTCGGTATCGGACAGCTTCCCCAAGGACACGGCCGCCTTGAGCCGTCCCGACCTGGCCGCGCGTCACGGCAAGCCCAGCCGCATCATCAATATGAGCACCATCGGCGATGACCTGTTGAAGCCGGCCTCGCCCGACTTTGGTCCCCAGGTAGAAGCAGTGATCGTCTACAACTCCAACCCGGTGGCGGTGGCCCCGGAGTCGGGCAAGGTAGCGCAGGGCTTTGCGCGCGAAGATCTGTTCACGGTGGTGCTGGAACATTTCCAGACCGATACCGCCGACTACGCCGATATCCTGCTGCCTGCGACGACCCAGCTGGAGCACATCGACGTACATGCGTCGTATGGCCACGTCTACATGATGGCCAACAATGCTGCCATTGCGCCGCTGGGCGAGGCCAAGCCCAATACCGAGATCTTCCGCCTGCTGGCGGCCGCGATGGGCTTTGAAGAAGACTGCTTCAAGGACAGCGACGATCAATTGGCCGCCGTGGCCTTCAAGCGCGATGATCCGCGCAGCGCCGGCTACAACTGGGAACAGTTGAAGGAGAAGGGATGGCAGCGCCTGTCGGTGCCGGTCGCGCCCTTTGCCGAAGGCGGGTTTGCCACGCCCTCGGGCAAGTGCGAGTTCTATTCCGAGCAGATGAAGAGTGCAGGTCTCGATCCCTTGCCGACCTATATCGCGCCCTATGAATCGGTGGCCAGCAATCCGCAGCTGGGCGCGAAATATCCGCTGGCGATGATCTCGCCGCCGGCACGCAATTTCCTCAATTCTTCCTTCGTCAATGTACAGAGCCTGCGTGATACGGAGGGCGAACCGCACCTCGACATGCATCCGCAGGACGCCGCTGCACGCGGCATTGCGCAGGGAGATACGGTGCGCATCTTCAATGATCGCGGCAGCATGCAGGCACGCGTGCGCGTGACCGACAAGGCGCGCGTGGGGCTGGTGGTGGGCCTGTCGATCTGGTGGAAGAAATTTGCCGCCGATGGCAAGAACGCCAACGAAGTCACCAGCCAGCGCCTGACCGACATGGGCAATGCGCCCACCTTCTATGACGTGCTGGTGCAGGTGGAAAAACTGCAGCAGCCGGTCGTGGCCGCCTGAGTTTTTTCATGCTGCGTCGTGGCTTGCGTCGTTCTGTGCGCTGGCGGCTGACCTTGGCGGTGCTGGCGTCGCTGTGCGGGCTGTCGGCTTGTTCTACGGTCTCGTATTACGCCCAGGCCGCGCACGGCCAGTTCTCGCTGCTGGCGCAGGCAAAACCGCTGGAGGAGTGGCTCGATGACCCGGCCACCTCGCCCGCGCTCAAGTCCAAGCTGCAGACGGTGCGCGAGATCCGCCGCTATGCCGTCACCGAACTCGATCTGCCCGACAACGGCAGCTATCGCAGTTACGCGCAACTGGACCGGCCTTTCGTGCTGTGGAATGTGGTGGCCGCGCCTGAGCTGTCGTTGAAGCCCCGGCAGTGGTGTTTCCCCATTGCCGGCTGCGTGGACTATCGCGGCTACTATCACCTCAGTGATGCGCAGGCCTATGCCGACACGCTCAAGGCCGAAGGTTATGACGTGCAGGTCGCCGGAGTGCCGGCGTATTCCACGCTGGGCTGGTTCGATGATCCGGTGATCTCCACCTTCATCCAGTATCCCGATGGCGAACTGGCGCGGCTGATCTTCCATGAGCTGGCGCACCAGACCGTGTATGCGCCCGGTGATACGTCCTTCAATGAAGGGTTTGCGGTGGCGGTGGAAGAGCTGGGTGTGGAGCGCTGGCTGGCGGCGCGCCACGATCCGGCGATGGTCCAGGCCTACCAGCGTTTTGCCGCCCGCAAGCGCGAGTTCCTGGCCTTGCTGGACAAGTACCGCGACCGGTTGAAGGAGAACTACGACAGCGATGCCGGCGATGCCGACAAGCGCCAGCGCAAGGCGGCCATCTTCGATGCCCTGCGCGCTGAATATGCGCAGATCAAGGTCACCCGCTGGAATGGCTATGCCGGGTATGACCGCTGGTTCGCGATGCCGCTGTCCAATGCGCATCTCGCACTGGTGGGGGCGTATCACGACCTGGTCCCTGCCTTCCGTCAGTTGTTTGCCCGCAGCAGCGGCTTCCCCGATTTTTATGACAAGGTGCGCGCACTGGCACGCATGGACAAGGCCGCACGCCATGCTGCGCTGGGAGACGCGCCCTTGACCACGGGCAAGGCGGAGGCGGAAATGTTTCCCACCTGCACCACGGAACGGCCCAAGAGCACCGACCCGGCGTATCATGCCGGATGAATTTGAATGCAATACCGGTTTGCCGGGCCGTGCAATACGCGCAGACTGACCGCGATATCGCAGCCGTTGCCAACCTTTTTGCAAAAAATCTCAAATTTGGGGCGCAAAAAGCTTGCCCCGCAGTCGAATGCTGGATAGCATCTGCGATAAATAAAAAAACACTCGTGCTTTTTTTGCTGTGCGCGCCAACGCGGTGGCCTTGCATCACCGTCCAGCCCCAGCGCACGTTATGACCGGAGACAGAGGACACACTATGGAAAGATTCTGGCTTGCATCGTATCCCGCAGGCGTTCCCGCTGACATCGACCCCAGCCGTTACGGTTCGCTGGTGCAGATGATCGAAGAGGCTTTCGCCAAGCATGCCGATCGCAACGCTTACGTCTGCATGGGCAAGTATCTCCGCTATGGCGAGCTCGATGCCATGTCGCGCGCCATGGGGGCCTGGCTGCAAGGCCTGGGCCTGCAGAAGGGCGCCCGCGTGGCGATCATGATGCCCAACGTGCTGCAATACCCGATCGCCATCGCCGCCATCCTGCGTGCGGGCTACACGGTGGTCAACGTCAATCCGCTCTACACGGCCCGCGAGCTGGAACACCAGTTGAAGGATTCCGGCGCCGAAGCCATCTTCGTGCTGGAGAACTTTGCCTGCACGCTGCAGAAGGTGGTGGCGCATACCCAGGTCAAGCACATCGTGGTGGCCAGCATGGGCGAGCTGCTCGGCACCCTCAAGGGCGCCATCGTCAACCTGGTGGTGCGGCACGTCAAGAAGATGGTGCCGTCCTGGTCGCTGCCCAATGCCATCTCCTTCAGCCGCGCGCTGTCGCAGGGCGAGGGCAAGACGTTGCAGAAGGTATCGCTGACGCCCGATGACGTCGCCTTCCTGCAATACACCGGCGGGACCACGGGTGTGGCCAAGGGGGCGGTGCTGACCCATCGCAACCTGATCGCCAACGTGCTGCAGGCCGAAGAATGGCTGACCCCGGCGCTGAAGTCCGGCAAGCCCATCGACCAGCTGGTGTTCGTCTGCGCGCTGCCGCTGTATCACATCTTTGCGCTCACCGTCTGCAACCTGCTGGGCACGCGTGAAGGCGCGCTGAACCTGCTGATCCCGAACCCGCGCGACATTCCCGGTTTCGTCAAGGAGCTGGCCAAGTACAAGGTCAACACCTTCCCCGCGGTCAACACGCTCTACAACGCGCTGCTCAACAATGCCGATTTTGCCAAGCTGGATTTCTCCGGCTATCGCTGCTGTGTGGGTGGCGGCATGGCGGTGCAGAAGAGCGTGGCCGACAAGTGGAAGAAGCTGACCGGCTGTCCCATCATCGAAGGTTACGGTTTGTCCGAAACTTCGCCGATTGCCAGCGCGAACCCCTGCACCATCGATGAATACACCGGCACCATCGGCCTGCCGCTGCCATCCACCGAAATCGCCATCCTCGATGATGACGGCCAGCCAGTACCGCTGGGCAAGCCGGGCGAGATCGCCATTCGTGGTCCGCAGGTGATGCCGGGCTACTGGCAGCGTCCGGATGAGACGGCCAAGGTCATGACGCCGGATGGTTTCTTCAAGACCGGTGACATCGGTGTGATGGATGCGCAGGGCTACACCAAGATCGTGGACCGCAAGAAGGACATGATCCTGGTCTCGGGCTTCAACGTTTATCCGAATGAAATCGAAGGCGTGGTGGCGCAGCATCCTGCGGTGCTGGAGTGCGCCTGTGTGGGCGTGCCCGATGAACACACCGGCGAAGCGGTCAAGCTCTTCGTGGTTCGCAAGGACAAGTCGCTGACCAGTGAGCAGCTGATGACTTACTGCAAGGAGCAGTTCACCGGCTACAAGAAGCCCAAGTACATCGAGTTCCGCGATGAGCTGCCCAAGACCAACGTGGGCAAGATCCTGCGCCGCGAGTTGCGGGATGATCCTGCGAAGGCGCCGCAGAAACAGGCAGCATGAAACGAGCGCTGCCGTAATCTGATCTTCTTGCGTTCGTCAGTCAGTTTCTGCATCAAGGCCTGAGTTCGGTATTGCACCGGACTCAGGCCTTTTCAGTTTGGGCTCACACGAGATGGCTGGTGTTGAGTCGTCATTTTCCTGGGCAGATCGGATTCTCGGGAGGGACAGGCCGGCTCCTTGCCTGAAGGGGTATCGCTCCTTGGGGCGAAAATTCATGCAGTCGCCCGCCGTCGTCATTCAGGAGTTGCGCGTTTCCATTGGGAAATATTAAAATGCGCGCCGGTGTTACATCAGGGAGGGAAACTTGATGAACACAGGAATCCTGCATGCGCAAAACCCTCCGGGGTCTGGAGCAACTGCTTTCAGACTATCAGCACGCCCGCATTCTGCGGCTCACTTTCCCACACAACGACGCCCCCCTTTCTGAACTGCTCGTCAACAAGCTTGACGCCAGCGAAGGCCTGTCGCGCGACTTCGAATTCACCGTCGAGCTGTTGGCCGACAACGCCACGCTCGAACTCAAGGACCTCCAGGGCAAATTGCTTTGCGTGGAGCTCGTCCGGCAAGACGGCAGCCTGCGCTACTTCACCGGTTACGTCTTCAGCTTCCGCTTCGTCAAGACTGACGGCGATGTCGCATTCTACGAAGCCAGGCTGGGTCCGTGGTTGAAGTACCTTTCCTTGCGTACCAACTGCATGCTGTTCCATGGCGTGCGTCTGTACGAGCACCTCCGACGAGTATTACGGCGAACTGAACCGCTCCAGCGTCAGGCAGGAATCGGACCTGGCCCCGTACAAGCCGCATACCGACGTCATCGTCATTGCCGATGCGCACGCGCCGCAGGGACGCGCGGCCCGCGAGTTCGAGGTCGGCATCCAGATCAATGGCGCACCGGTCGCGCCAGAACTGCCGCCGCAATCCTATGGCTTGAATCCGTTTCAGGCTGCTTCGCCAGAGCGCATGGCGCAGTGGCGGCAAGAGTGCGCGCGCTTGAGATTGACTCATTTCATGTGATTGCAAGGACTGCATTTGGCGATCTCTATGTGTGTGGTGAGAAGACGGGGCGTAGCGTCACGATTGCCTGTGCCCTCAATATGGTCTCTGCTCTACAGAATGAATTAAAGGCGAAAACTAAAGAAGACCTGGATTATTCAATCCGTTCACTTTTTGCGTTCAGTAAGCCGGCACGATTTGATATAAAAGACGAGGATGGACAGCCGCTCTTTGAACGCGCCAGGTCAAAACTCGGTCCGCTTGAACCACACGAAATATATGGTTTCGAGCCCGCCATCGTACTAGGAGGAAAAATCCTCCTGGAGAATCTGGCAAAAGTGAATGCCAATGTGCACCTAACGATTCTCCGTCAATTCGCCGACCCGGAACTGCCATTCTCAGGGGTCGATATTGAAAAATTACTCGACTCTTGAAACATGCTTCATCCAGGCGCAGGCATAGGTCGCCTGGTTTTTGAATCAATCAAGCTAAGGCATTGAGATGAGAGACGAGGACCACGGATTACTGAATTGGTGGGAAAACTA
This sequence comes from Herbaspirillum sp. 1130, assembly GCF_017833835.1. Classification (NCBI taxonomy): domain Bacteria; kingdom Pseudomonadati; phylum Pseudomonadota; class Betaproteobacteria; order Burkholderiales; family Oxalobacteraceae; genus Herbaspirillum; species Herbaspirillum sp. 1130. The sequence goes on along the minus strand of NZ_JAFICQ010000004.1, from coordinate 780,037 downwards.
TGACGAGCCGCTTTGACCTCAAGCCGCATATAGGTGCTGGACATCTTCGCTTTGGTATGACCCATGCAATGGTTGAAGAGTTAATCGGCGCTGCGTCGAGGAAAAAGAAAGGCTTCTTGGGAGAGACCATCGAGTACAGAAGAGAAAATGGACTACTGACCACTTACGGATTGAATACGAACGAGCTCGTTGAAGTGGGATTCAGCCGGAACATACTCGAATTGGAGTATGAAGGCATCAAGCTATTCACTGATCCACCACGGGATGTATTCAGCAGCCTGGTCAATATCGACGGCAGTCCCTACGAAAGTGTTGGATTTATCGTGTTGCTCAATCTCGGTATGACGCTGACGGGATTTCATGATGATGATATTTACCAGCGGGCAGTCACCGTGTTCGAACGAGGCCGCTGGGATGACCAGCTTAGTGACTTGAAGCCTTTTGATTTAGTCAATTTTTAAATCCATTACATCTCAATACGTCCAGTGACCAGAATTCCTAAACCGTTCAACGCAGTCAGATTTCATAATTGAAACGGCAACCCTGGAAAAAAATTTCATGGCCCCCCTGAAGATAGAAGAAGTCATTCCCTATGTTGGAGTTGATCACGTCCGGTTCGGAATGACACCTGCTGAGGTTGCTCACATCTGGGGGGGAGCCCCATAGCCGTTCGGTGAATTTCTTAAAGCAGTATGTGGAGTACAGAGTAAGTGTATCGACAACGTACTCATCCGAAAACCAGCTCATTGAGATTGGCCTCTCGCGACATTGTACTGATGCCAGATTGGAAAATATCCAGATATTCTCGCCGCCAAAAAGAAGTCGCCTCGTCGAGTTATTGAATCTCGACAAAGACGCTTATGAAGATGTGGGAATAATTGTGTTTAAGAACCTCGGTATTTCGGTGACGGGATTCGAGCATTCTGACGACGACGACCTGGCAATCTCAGCTTTTTCTCGCGTCCATTGGGATGAAGATCTTGAGGCAATGAGAGCGTATCAGCTTTGAATTTTTGACCGTCATGCAAGAACATATCATTACGTCTTACGTAGGCGTCGGGCCACTTAGGTTTGGAATGAACAGGTACGAGGTTCATCAAATATTAGGTACGCCTTTATCAACAAAGAAAAGTCGCTTCTTCGATGAATCAAGAGACTACTGGAACGAGAACGGTTTGCAGCTAACTTTTTCTGAAACGGATGATGGACTATTAGAGATTGGCCTGTCTCCTAACCTCCCAAATGTTCAATTGAATGGACTTAAGTTATTTGAAGTTCCAGGGGCATATGCCTTTAAGGTTTTGCAAGATTGGGACAGTGCACCTCTTTCAAAAACGGGCACGAGTATCTTTCTTAAGCTTGCACTGGCTGCCGGAGGCTTCTTGTATGAGGACGATAGTGACAAATCGGTGACAGTATTTGCAAAAGGGCGATGGGATTGGCTATCGCAAAAAAACTAAAGAATTTTATTTTCTGAGATCTTGGATTTGGTGTGCCGTTCTTTGGAAGCGCCAGGGTAAAACTCGGCCCACTTGAACCGCACGAAATCTATGGATTCGAGCCCGCCATCGTACTGGGAGGAAAAGTCCTCCTCGAAAATCTGGCAAAAGTGAATGCCAATGTGCACTTGACGATTCTCCGCCAATTCGCCGACCCGGAACTACCGTTCTCCGGGATCGATATTGAAAAGTTGCTCAATTCTTGAACCATGCAGCCATGAAAGGATGACTCAAAAAAAGGACAGTTAAAAAACAGGCGTAGCACCTTATTTTTCTAAGAGGAATAAAACCGAGGAAATGAGATGAGAGATGAAGACTTCGAATATTTTTCAAGCAAATTTGGCGAGGCCACCAAGCGCACTCCGGTACCGGCCAAAAGCCTAAACAAATGGCGCAACAAACTCTCCGATCAGCTATTGAAATACTGGGAGCAAGAAGGATGGTGCGAATATGCCAATGGACTCTTTTGCACAGTTAACCCTGATGACTATGCAGGTCTCGTCGATGACTGGCTCGCGGACACCGAATTGGAGGGGGTTGACGTCTTCCACGTCATTGCGAGATCTGCATTTGGCAAACTTTACGTGTGTGGTGAGAAGACAGGCAGAAGCGTTTCGATGAACTGCGTGATCCATAGCGTCTCTGCTTTCGAAAATGAACTGAAGCCCAAATCCAAGGAAGACTTGGATTTTTCGATTCGTTCGCTATTTGCGTGCCTTGAGCCAGCTCAGCTTGACCTGAAAGACGAGGATGGACAGCCCCTCTTCGAACGTGCGCGATCCAAACTAGGTCCGCTTGATCCGCATGAAATATATGGTTTCCAGCCCGCCATCGTCCTGGGCGGGAGTTTCCTGCTCGACAATCTGGTGAAAGTGAAGGCCAATGTGCACCTGACGCTTCTCCGCATGTTCGGCGAGCCGACATTCCCATTCTCGGGAATCGACATTGAAGAGTGGCTGGACGAGGCAGACACGCAGTAGTGACAGCACACCCCAAGTCATCATCCAAGCATGGAATGACTCAGGACAAGACTCCTTGGACTGAAACCGCTCCCCCTGAACTCATCGGCAAAAAGCCGCTGTCCGTGACCCCCTCCGGCAGCGGCTTTCCCCCTGTATGAATCTTCAGTCAGGCACCGGCGTCACCACGGGCTTGCCAGAAAAATGCGCCTGCAAATTGGTGAACGCCAGTTCCGCCATGGCCGTCCTGGTGACCAGCGTGCCGCTGGCCATGTGCGGCGTCAGCACCACGTTCTCCAGCGCGGCCAGTTCGGCCGGAATGTTCGGTTCATTCTCGAACACGTCCAGCCCCGCACCGGCAATCGTCCCAGCCTGCAGCGCCGCGATGAGCGCCTTTTCATCCACCACCGAACCACGCGCCACATTGATGAGGAAGCCCTTGGGTCCCAGTGCCTCCAGCACCTCGGCATTGACCAGCGCCCGCGTCCCGGCACCACCCGGCGTGATCATCACCAGGAAATCGACCTCGCGCGCCAGCGAGACGATGTCTTCCACATAGGTGTAGGGCACGTCCTTGCGCGAACGGTTGTGATACGCAATCTGCATGTCGAACGCCGCCGCCCGCTGCGCGATGGCTTGCCCGATGCGGCCCAGGCCGACGATGCCCAGGCGCGCGCCGCTGACCTTGGTGGTGAAGGGGAAGGGCCCCTTCTTCCATTCGCCGCTACGAGCAAAGCGGTCGGCCCGCACCACGTTGCGCGCCACGGCCAGCATCAGGGCAATGGCCATGTCGGCCACATCCTCGGTGAGCACGTCGGGCGTGTGGGTCACATGGATGCCGCGCTCGCGGGCAGCCGGTACATCCACCCCGTCATAGCCGACCCCGAACACCGAGACAATCTCCAGCGCCGGAAAGCGCGCCATGAACTCGCGCCCGACCTTGGCTTCGCCATTGGCGGCAATGCCGCGCACCTGCGGCGCGATGGCAGCGAGCGCTTCCTCGGTGAGTGGATCGAGGATGAGGTTGTGGCAGGTGAAGTTCTGCTGCAGCAAGTCCAGCAGGTGTTGCGGCAGACGGGCGACGATGAGGACGACAGGGCGGCTGGAGGAGGTCATGGGCAGTATGAAGAAGAGGAAGAGGAAGACAGTGAGGGAGGCATAACGATACGTCTGCGCCGCACGCTGCGGGCTGAAAAATTTTCAAGCCCGCAGGAGGGGAAGGGCGGCGCTCAGATCGCCGGGCTGGCCCCCGCTTCGCGCACCGGATCCAGTGGCGGCAGCGGACGCGGCTTGCGGTTTTCATCGGTGGCCACGTAGGTGAGGGTGGCTTCGGTCACCTTGACGATTTCGGTCTGCAGGCGATTGCGCTCCGCATACACTTCAACGTTGACGGTGATGGAGGTATTGCCGACCTTGACGATATCGGCATAGAAGGACAGCAGGTCCCCCACGAACACCGGATTCTTGAACAGGAAGGAATTGACCGCAATGGTCGCCACCCGCCCGTTGGCGCGGCGGGTGGCCGGCAGCGAGCCGGCGATGTCGACCTGGGCCATGATCCAGCCGCCGAAGACGTCGCCATAGACATTGGCATCCGACGGCATGGGCATGACGCGCAGCTGCGGTGCCTTGCCCGGCGGAAGTTGGGAAACGGTGGATGACATGGAAGGCTCCTTTGCAGGTGATGTCCGGCGGCGCGCCGGGATGGCTCTTATAATTCGGGTTTGCTGCTGTGCGCCCGCAGGCGCGGCAACGGCCTAGTGTATCGGATGTTGCCCTCCTGCTGTGTTGCCGTGCCCGACCCCTTTCAACCCGACCCGCCCATGCGCCGCTACCCCAATTCCGCCTCCTCATCGCAAGCCCCCATCAAACGCCAGCGTGGCGACTGGGAAGTCGTCCGCACGCTGCTGCCCTACCTGTGGACCTACAAGTGGCGCGTGATGCTGGCGCTGGCCTTTCTGGTCGGGGCCAAGCTGGCCAACGTAGGCGTGCCGCTGGTGCTGAAGAGACTGGTCGATGCCATGACCATCACGCCCGCGCATCCGCAAGCCCTGCTGGTTTTGCCCCTCGGCCTGCTGGTGGCCTACGGCGCGCTGCGGCTGGCCACGGCGCTCTTCACCGAATTGCGCGAACTCATGTTTGCCCGCGTCACGCAGCGCGCCGTGCGCACCATCGCACTGCAGGTCTTCCGCCATCTGCATGCGCTGTCGCTGCGCTTCCACCTGAACCGCCAGACCGGCGGCATGACGCGCGACATCGAGCGCGGCACGCGCGGTGTCTCCACGCTGGTGTCCTATACGCTCTTCTCCATCCTGCCCACCATCATCGAGATCGTGCTGGTGCTGGCCTACCTGAGCACGCATTACGACATCTGGTTCTCGCTCATCACGGCCGGTGCGCTGGTGCTCTACATCCTCTTCACCATCACCGTGACGGAGTGGCGCACGCATTTCCGGCGCACCATGAACGAACTGGATTCGCATGCCAACACGCGCGCCATCGATTCGTTGCTCAACTACGAGACGGTGAAGTATTTCGGCAACGAGGAATTCGAAGCGCGCCGCTATGACGAAGGCCTGCAGCGCTATGAACGCGCGGCCGTCAAATCGCAGAGTTCGCTGTCGCTGCTCAACACCGGGCAGTCGGCCATCATCGCCATCGCCGTCACGCTCATCCTGTGGCGCGCCATCGCCGGCGTCATCGATGGCAGCATGACGCTGGGCGACATGGTGCTGGTCAATGCCTTCATGATCCAGCTCTACATTCCGCTCAACTTTTTGGGCGTGCTCTATCGCGAGATCAAGCAGAGCCTGGCCGACATGGAACGCCTGTTCTCTCTGCTGGAAGAAAACCGCGAAGTGGCCGACCGGCCCGGTGCACAGCCCTTGAAGACGCAGGGCGCGGAGCTGCATTTCGAGCATGTCGACTTCAGCTACGAGCGCAATCGCCAGATTCTCTTCGATGTGGATTTCAAGGTGCAGGCCGGTACCACCACGGCAGTGGTCGGTCATAGCGGTTCGGGCAAGTCGACGTTGTCGCGCCTGTTGTATCGCTTCTATGATGTCGACCAAGGGGCCATCCGCATTGATGGCCAGGACCTGCGCAATGTCACGCAAGCCTCGCTGCGCCAGGCCATCGGCATCGTGCCGCAGGACACGGTGCTCTTCAACGACACCATCGAATACAACATCGCCTACGGCAAGCCGGGGGCCACGCGCGAGCAGATCGTGGCAGCGGCCAAGGCGGCCTATATCCATGACTTCATCGAGTCGCTCCCCGATGGCTACGCCAGCATGGTCGGCGAGCGCGGACTGAAATTGTCGGGCGGCGAAAAGCAGCGTGTGGCGATCGCCCGCACCCTGCTCAAGGATCCGGCCATCCTCATCTTCGACGAAGCCACCTCGGCCCTCGATTCACGCGCCGAGCAGGCCATCCAGCAGCAGCTCGAAGAGATCGCGCGCGAGCGCACCACGCTGGTCATTGCGCATCGCCTCTCCACCATCGTCAATGCGCAGCAGATCCTGGTGATGGACCATGGTCGCATCGTCGAACGCGGCACCCACGCCGGGCTGCTGATGGCCGATGGCCTGTATGCGCAGATGTGGCTGCGCCAGCAGGCCGGCGCGGAAGAGGAGGGCGGTTCGGTGGTGCCGCAGCCGGAGGACGTGGCACCGGTGGCCGAGCCTGGTGCCGAACCGACAGTGCTGATGCCGGCCGAGCGTCGCTGAGGCCCTCGCCCGCGCGCGCAGCTTGCGCCGGCGCGGGCACAGCGGCACAATTCGCGCATTCGACCTAGAACGGGAAGTGGGCGGGCAATGGAAAGCAAATGGCTTGAGGATTTCGTCTCCCTGGCGGAAACGCGCAGTTTCAGTCGCTCGGCGGAGCTGCGGCACGTGACGCAACCGGCCTTCTCGCGGCGCATCCAGTCGCTGGAAGCCTGGCTGGGCACCGACCTGATCGACCGCACCTCCTATCCCACGCGCCTGACGGCCGCCGGTGAAGTCTTCTATGAACAGGCCGTGGCCATGCTGGGCCAGATCAACAACACGCGCGCGCTGCTGCGCGGCAAGCGGCCCACGGCGCAGACCACCATCGACTTCGCCGTCCCCCATACGCTGTCGCTGACCTACATGCCCAAGTGGCTGAGCGCCCTGGAGTCTGGCTTCGGCTCCATCAACACGCGCCTGATCGCGCTCAATGTCCACGATGCCGTGATGACCATCGTCGAAGGCGGCTGCGATTTGCTGCTGTGCTATCACCATCCGCGCCAGCCGGTGCAGCTCGATGCCAGCCGCTACGACATGCTGACCATGGGCACCGAAACCCTGCGCCCGTATTCGCGCTGCGACCGCAACGGCAAGCCCGATTACGTCTTCCCCGGCAGCGCCAAGGCTCCCGTGCCTTTCCTCTCCTACACCAGCAATGCCTACCTGGGCCGCATGGTGGAGCTGATGATGGCCGATACCAAGCGCCCGCTGCACCTGATGAAGCACTACGAGACCGACATGTCGGAAAGCCTCAAGATGATGGCGCTGGAGGGCCATGGGGTGGCCTTCCTGCCGGAATCCTCGGTGCTGCGCGAAGTGCGCAACCGCCAGCTGGCGCGCACCGACGGGCCCACCGGGGAGTGGGAAGTGGAGATGGAAATCCGGCTGTATCGCGAGCGCCCGACTGCCCAGCGTACCGGCAAGGCGCTGGTGGCGCGGCTGTGGGAATACCTGGTGGAGCTGGATGCGCAGCGGCAGGAAAAGGCCGAGCGCGGTGAACGTGGGGAGCGTTCCAAGGGGGCTGGCGGAAAAAGTCCGCGCACGGCTGAAAAACGCGATTCCTGATCAAAAATTAACAGGTGAAAATGGCGCAATCCCTTATCCATCAAGGGATTTCAAAGGTTATGCAAGCGCTGCATAATTGCATGCTCACAAAGCATTAGCGTTGTTTTGAGCGGCTGGCTACGATGGCGGCGCTGAATCGGACAGGCACGAATTTCCAGCAGGCGCAGCCCGCGCCGCGCTGGCGGGCGCGCCTCCGTCGCCGCCTTCTTGCGCGCCTTGTGGTGCGGCTTGCAGGCCGCTGCCGACGGAGTAACATGCCTGGCGGACTTTCGGAATTTGCAGGCCTTTTGTCTTTGAACAGCACGGCTATCCAAAGGAGCGATTGCATCATGTCGAACGTACCTAATCACGAAGTGCCTTCCTATCTCGTCCCGCACGGCATCGGTCCGTGGGGCGTCTATCTCGAACAGATCGACCGCGTCACGCCCCACCTGGGCTCGCTGGCCCGCTGGGTGGAAACCCTCAAGCGTCCCAAGCGCATCCTGGTGGTCGACGTGCCCATCGAGCGCGACGACGGCACCATTGCCCACTTCGAGGGCTATCGCGTGCAGCACAACACTTCGCGCGGTCCCGGCAAGGGCGGCGTGCGTTTCCACCAGGATGTGACGCTGTCCGAAGTGATGGCCCTGTCGGCCTGGATGACCATCAAGAATGCCGCCGTGAACGTGCCCTATGGCGGTGCCAAGGGCGGTATCCGTGTCGATCCCAAGACGCTCTCCCGTGGCGAACTGCAGCGCATGACGCGCCGCTACACCAGCGAGATCGGCATCATCATCGGCCCCAACAAGGACATCCCGGCGCCGGACGTGAACACCGATTCGCAGATCATGGCCTGGATGATGGATACCTACTCCATGAACCAGGGCAGCACGTCCTCGGGCGTGGTCACCGGCAAGCCCATCTCCCTGGGCGGCAGCCTGGGCCGCCATGAAGCCACCGGCCGTGGCGTCTTCGTGGTCGGTTGCGAAGCCGCTGCCAAGCGCGGCATGGACATCAAGGATGCCAAGGTCGCGGTGCAAGGTTTCGGCAACGTCGGCGGCATCGCTGCGCGCCTGTTCGCTGAAGCCGGTTCCAAAGTGGTGGCGGTGCAGGATCACGTGACCACCGTCTTCAATGCCGGTGGCCTGGACGTGCCGGCACTGCAGGCTTACGTGGCCAAGCATGGCAGCGTCAAGGGCTTCGAAGGTGCGGATGAAATCACCGACCGCGCCCAATTCTGGTCGGTCGACTGCGACATTCTGGTGCCTGCCGCACTGGAACAGCAGATCACCGAAGCCAACGCCAATCACATCAAGGCCAAGATCATCCTGGAAGGCGCCAACGGCCCGACCACCCCGGCCGCCGATGACATCCTGCGCGACAAGGGCGTGCTGATCGTGCCGGACGTGATCGCCAACGCCGGCGGCGTGACGGTCAGCTACTTCGAATGGGTGCAGGACTTCTCCAGCTTCTTCTGGACCGAAGACGAAATCAACCTGCGCCTGACCCGCATCATGCGCGAAGCCTTCGCCGCCGTCTGGCAGCTGGCCGACGAGAAGAACGTGTCGCTGCGTACCGCGGCCTTCATCGTGGCGTGTACCCGCGTGCTGCAGGCGCGTGAAATGCGCGGCCTGTATCCGTGATGCAGTGATGCTGTAAAAAAAACGGTCCGGCGAGCACCGGGCCACCACGGCCAAAGACGGCGGCGCACTGCGCCACAGACCGTCGGCCGCATGATTCCAGAGCACTCTGGTTCGGAGGAGACGTGGTTGCTGTGCGCATGCGCACCGCAGGCCAACCAGCCTTGCGGCGCAAGATCTTCAGTGACGGACCCGGCATCAACATGCCGGGCGCTGCCGCATGTGCGGATGATCCGGCACGGGCTGCTGCGGCCTGTCATGCCGATGTCGTGCACGTTATCGGACGGTGTGGTTTTGACCTGTCTCTTCACGTTTGTCGCACTCGCATTCGCCGCACTGACGCTGGCTTCCATTCTTCCCTGCACGTTTCTGCATATCGCCCTGCAAGCGGCGTCCACACTGGCTCTGCGCTGGTGCCTCCGGCTTCTGTCCATTCCCCGATCACCGCTGTCATGATGCTGCCTGCCGCAGCACGCCCATGCGCTCGCGTGCTGCGTGCGGATGGCGTTTCTGGCATGGATATTGCTGAAAGGAATGGGGTTGCTGCCGTGCTGCCGACGTCCTCTTCAGGGCTTCCTGCGAGGTGCGAAACCCTCCTCATTGCGTCGGATCGTGGTACCGCCGCCATGAGGGTTTCTGCGGATTGCCAGACCGGGCGGCATATGTCGTACAATGCGCCCGCCGACAGTTGCGCTCGGGTAATTTGCCAGTCTGCGCTTCACCGAGGGGGTGGTCATCGCCAGAGATCGCCAGTGGTGGAGCAAACAAAGCTGGCAAAGAACTGTGTTAGCACACAGAATAGGCGACACGGCAGAGAACAATAACAGGCTCGTCAATACGGCCGGCCAGCCCGGTAGGGGCAGCGCGCAAGCGGATTCGCTACCAGGCCATTTGAACCGTTACGTAAAAAATTTTTCCAGGAGGTCACACAATGAAGTTATTGAAGCTAGCAGGGGTTTTGGTTGGGGCAAGCGTACTGATGAGCTCGGTGCATGCTGAGGAATTCACCGGCCGTCTGAAGAAGATCAAGGACTCGGGCACCCTGACGCTGGGCGTGCGCGATTCGTCGATTCCCTTCTCCTATCTGGACGACAAGCAGTCCTACCAGGGCTACTCGATCGACCTGTGCCTGAAGGCCGCGACCGCGATCCAGAAGAAGCTGGGCCTGACCTCGCTGAACATCAAGATGGTGCCGGTGACCTCGGCCACCCGCATCCCGCTGATCGCCAACGGTACCACCGACATCTCCTGCGACTCCGCGACCAACAACCAGGAACGTTGGAACCAGGTGGCCTTCTCGGTGACCGAGTTCGTGACCGCCAACAAGTTCCTGTCCAAGAAGTCGGCCAACCTGAAGACGCTGGATGACCTGAAGGGCAAGACCGTGGTCTCGACCTCCGGTACGTCCAACCTGAAGCAGATCACCGCACTGAACGCCGAACGCAACCTGGGCATGAACATCCTGGCTGCCAAGGACCACGCCGAAGCCTTCCTGATGGTGGAAACCGGCCGTGCCGCCGCCTTCGTGATGGACGACATCCTGCTGTCCTCGCTGGCCGCCAACTCCAAGGCCCCGGCTGACTACCAGGTTTCCTCGGAAGCCCTGTCGGTCGAGCCGTACGGCCTGATCCTGCCGAAGGGCGACAACGACTTCAAGAAGGTCGTCGACGAAGCCCTGACCGTGGTCTACAAGGGTGACGACATCAAGAAGATCTACGCGAAGTGGTTCCAGTCGCCGATCCCGCCCAAGGGTGTCAACCTGAACGTGCCGATGAGCCCGCAGCTGCAGGCCGTTCTGGCCAAGCCGACCGACTCCTACGATCCGGCTGCCTACGCTGTCGTGCCGGAAGCGCAGAAGAACCTGGGCAAGAAGAAGTAAAAGCGCATTGCTTCGTGCAATCGAACGAAACGGGGGCCTGTCCCCCGTTTTGTTTAGCCGGAACTGTCCCGCTTGCCTTGCGGCAATGCCGGGGTGGCCAAGGCGCTGAACCAACAAGAAGCGGCGCGGCATTTGCCTGGTGACCGCGCCCGAGAACACAGACTTCGAACCACAGACGAGGCCATTTATGCATTACAACTGGAATTGGGGAATCTTCTGGGAGATGTCTCCCGATGGCATTCCCTACATCGACACGCTGCTGGCGGGCCTGAAATGGACCCTGGCCACAGCCGCCTGCGCCTGGATCATGGCACTGATCCTGGGCACCATCTTCGGTACCCTGCGGACCACCACCAAACCTTGGGTGGTGCGCATTGCCAACGGCTACGTGGAACTGTTCCGCAACATTCCGCTGCTGGTCCAGATGTTCCTGTGGTATTTCGTGGTGCCGGAACTGCTGCCCAGCGCCATCGGTGACTGGATCAAGAGCCTGCCGGATGCGTCCTTCGTGACCGCGACCCTGGCCCTGGGTTTCTTCACCTCTTCCCGTGTGGCCGTGCAGGTGACCACCGGCATTCAGGCGCTGCCGCGCGGCCAGCGCATGGCGGGTGCCGCCCTGGGCCTGACCCCGGTGCAGACCTATCGCTACGTGCTGCTGCCGATGGCCTTCCGCATCATCATCCCGGCACTGACCAACGAGTTCGCCGCCATCATCAAGAACAGCTCGGTGGCACTGACCATCGGCCTGGTGGAACTGACTGCCGCAACCTACTCGATGCGCGAATTCACTTTCCAGACCTTCGAGGCGCTCAGCGGTGCCACGATCATCTATCTGATCATTTCCGTGATCGCGCTGTTGATGGCGCGCCTGCTGGAAAAGGTCACCGCCGTTCCGGGCTACATCACCGGCGGCAGCACCAGCGCAGGAGGGCATTGATCCATGTTCAGCAATTTCGATTTCGACGTCATCCAGCGCTCGTGGGTCTACCTCTTCACGACCGGCCTGAAGTTCACGCTCATCCTGACCTTCTCGGCCATGCTGGGCGGGATCATCCTGGGCACGCTGCTGGCCATGATGCGCCTGTCGTCCAACAAGCCGCTGTCGTTCATCGCGACCACCTACGTCAACCTGATCCGCTCCATTCCGCTGGTGCTGGTGATCTTCTGGTTCTACTTCCTGGTGCCCTTCATCGGTGCCTGGATCATTGGTGCCTCCGAACCCATCCAGGTCGGTGCGTTCCAGTCGGCCCTGATCACCTTCATCCTGTTTGAAGCCGCGTATTATTGCGAGATCATGCGTTCGGGCATCCAGTCCATTCCGCGCGGGCAAGTGTTCGCCGGCTATGCGATCGGCATGAACTACTGGCAGATGATGGGCAACGTGGTGCTGCCGCAGGCCTTCCGCAACATGACCCCGATCCTCCTGACACAGACCATCGTGCTGTTCCAGGACGTCTCGCTGGTCTACGTGCTGGGCTCGGTGCCGGACTTCGTTACCAGCGCTTCCAAGATCGCGCAGCGTGATGGCCGCCTGGTGGAAATGTATCTCTTCGTGGCCGTGGTGTATTTCGTGCTGAGCTTTGGCCTGTCGCAACTGGTCAAGCGCTTCCAGAAGAAGATCGCCATCATCCGCTAAATGTTTTTGACGGCCGCCGCCCGCGCTTTGTCGCGCCAGGCTGGCGGCCAGTGAATCCAGAATTCAGAAATCCAGGAGAATCAAATGATCGAACTCAACAATGTCAGCAAGTGGTATGGCAGCTTCCAGGTCCTGACCGACTGCTCGACCTCCGTCAAGAAGGGCGACGTGGTGGTGGTGTGCGGCCCGTCCGGTTCCGGCAAGTCCACACTGATCAAGACCGTCAACGGCCTGGAGCCTTTCCAGAAAGGCACCATCACCGTCGATGGCGTCTCCGTCGGCGACCCCAAGACCAACCTGTCCAAGCTGCGTGCGCGCATCGGCATGGTGTTCCAGAACTTCGAACTGTTCCCGCACCTCTCCATCCGCGAGAACCTGACCATCGGCCAGATCAAGGTGCTGGGCCGCTCCAAGGAAGAGGCCACTGAAAAGGGCTTGAAGTACCTGGACCGCGTGGGCCTGCTGGCGCACAAGGACAAGTTCCCCGGCCAGCTCTCCGGCGGCCAGCAGCAACGTGTGGCGATTGCCCGCGCACTGTCGATGGACCCGATCGCCATGCTGTTCGATGAACCGACCTCGGCGCTGGATCCGGAAATGATCAATGAAGTGCTCGACGTCATGGTCGGCCTGGCCCAGGAAGGCATGACCATGATGGTCGTGACCCACGAAATGGGCTTCGCCCGCAAGGTCGCCAACCGTGTTGTGTTCATGGACAAGGGCCTGGTCGTGGAAGATTGCGCCAAGGATGAGTTCTTCGCCTCGCCGCGTTCGGAACGCGCACGCGACTTCCTGGCCAAGATCATCACCCACTGATCGCGCAGATTGGTATCGCGGCAAGGGCTGCCCCGGCAACGGGGCGGCCCTTGTCGTTTGTGCCAGGTCAAAAGCGGGTCAGGGCTTGCCCTCCGGGGTGCTTGACGGCTACGGTAGAATGTCGCCCTTGAAGACATCGCGGCTGGCTCTCCACAGCCCGCATCCGCCGGGATGCCTTGCCTGATCCGTAATCCTCAGACCGACACCACTCCAAGACCGAAAGATCCGCAATGAGCAATGTACTGACCATCACCCGCCCGGACGACTGGCACCTGCACCTGCGCGACGGCGCCACCATGCAGGACGTGCTGCCGCATACGGCACGCCAGTTCGCACGCGCCATCGTCATGCCCAACCTGAAGCCGCCGGTGACCACCACCGCGCAGGCCGGTGCGTATCGCGATCGCATTCTGGCCGCCTTGCCCGCAGGCATGTCCTTCGAGCCGCTGATGGTGCTCTACCTGACCGACAACACCCCGCCCGAGGAAATCCGCCGTGCCAAGGAAAGCGGCTTCGTCAAGGCCGTGAAGCTCTATCCGGCCGGTGCCACCACCAACTCCGACGCCGGCGTGACCGACCTGTCGAAGTGCTACAAGACCCTGGAGGTGCTGCAGGAAGTGGGCATGCCCTTCCTGGTCCATGGTGAAGTGACCGATCCCGAGATCGACCTGTTCGACCGCGAAGCGGTCTTCATCGAGCGCATCATGAAGCCGCTGCGCCAGGCCATGCCGGAACTGAAGGTGGTCTTCGAGCACATCACCACCAAGGAAGCGGCCGACTACGTGCTGGCCGGCGAAGGCCCGACGGCCGCCACCATCACGGCGCACCATTTGCTCTTCAACCGCAACGAGATCTTCAAGGGCGGCATCCGTCCGCACTACTACTGCCTGCCGGTCTTGAAGCGCGAGACCCATCGCAAGGCGCTGGTGGCGGCAGCCACTTCGGGCAATGACAAGTTCTTCCTCGGTACTGATTCGGCCCCGCACGCCAAGGGGGCCAAGGAGCACGCCTGTGGCTGCGCCGGCTGCTACACCGCGCTGCATGCGCTGGAGTTGTATGCCCAGGCCTTCGACAGCGCCGGTGCGCTGGACAAGTTCGAAGCCTTCGCCAGCTTCAACGGTCCGGACTTCTACAACCTGCCGCGCAATACCGGCACCGTCACCTTGCAGCGCGAGACCTGGGCCATCCCGGCCGAGCTGCCCATGGGCGATGCCACGGTGGTGCCGCTGTCGGCGGGCGAACAGATCCACTGGAAGATGGTCTGATCCGTTTCAGGGATCAGCCGTATTCCTTCGTCCCCGGTCCGCGCGCCCAGGCGGCGCGGCCGGGATGTCCATCACAACGAGAGAAAGGCGAGCTGTATGCAAGTCGTCGATGAACTGATTACCGATTTCGACAAGGCGCTGCGCGTGATCAGCGGCGTGGTGTTCGAGAGCCGTCCCAACCCGGGGCGCGGCCTGCCGGACGGTGTCATGAACGAGGCCGAGAAGCGCCACGCGGCCGGGCTGATGCGGGTCAACAACGTGGGCGAGGTCTGTGCCCAGGCGCTCTACGACGCCCAGGGCCGCTTCGCCCAGACGGAAGATATCAAAGCGGCCTTCAGGCGCGCCGGCATCGAGGAAGAGGATCACCTCGCCTGGACCGCCGAACGCCTGCGCGAACTGGGGTCGCATACCAGCCTGCTCAATCCGCTGTGGTATGGCGGCGCCTATGTGCTGGGCAGCATCGCCGCACGGCTGGGCGATGCGCGCAACCTGGGCTTCGTCTCCGAGACCGAGCGCCAGGTCGAGCACCACCTGCTGGGCCACCTGGACAAGCTGCCGGCCCAGGACAACCGCTCGCGCGCCATCGTCGACCAGATGCGTCTTGATGAGATCGAGCACGGCCAGGCCGCACGTGACCTGGGCGCTGCCGAGGTGCCGGCGCCGGTGCGCGGGTTGATGAAGGCCATGGCCAAGGTCATGACTACGGTGGCTTACCGGATCTGAATCCGGAAGACAGCCGGATCGCCGGACATGAAAAAAGCGGCCTCGGCCGCTTTTTTCTTGCTGCATCCTGTATCCGGATCTTACTGCTGCTGGACGGCTGCAGAGGACGTATCGGTGAGGTCGTCGATGATCTCGAAGGAGTGCGTGATCTCGGCCGTCTTCTCCAGCATGATCGAGGCCGAGCAATATTTGTCGTGGGACAGCTTGATGGCGCGCTCGACCACGTTGGTCTTGAGGTTGCGGCCACGCACGGTGAAGTGGAAATGAATCTTGGTGAACACCTTGGGATCGGTCTCGGCGCGCTCGGACTTGAGGGTCACGTCGCAGCCGCGCACGTCCTGGCCGCTCTTGCGCAGGATCACCACCACGTCATAGGCGGTGCAGCCACCGGTACCGGCCAGCACCACTTCCATCGGACGCGGGGCCAGGTTGCGGCCGCCGCCATCGGGCGCGCCATCCATCGTCAGCAGGTGGCCCGAACCGGTTTCCGCCGTGAAGGTCATGCCGGACAAGCCGGTCCAACGTACTGTGCATTCCATCTGTCTCGTCCCAATCGGTTCAATGAAGCTGCGTATTGTAGCTTTTGACGCGCATACCTGCAGCCGGTGCAGGGGAGGGCATGTGAAGCTCCGTGATTTTTGCGCTGCGGAAAAATTGTCGAATGAATATTCATCTATCGCGTTTCCACTGTGCTTTCAGCAACTTGTAACCCAGCAGTGACGCCGCTTGCAGACAGTTACAAATTTATTCGCCTCGCGTTATTGCGTTGCACAAACCGCTTTGCTATATTGAATTCAACGGAAGTTTTTGCAGCACGTAACGATGTCTCCTCCACCCTCCTCATTGGTGTGGATTAAACCCGGAACCTCAGTGTCCGGGTTTTTTTTGTCCTTTTTTCGCCAAGCTTGGCCAAAGTGCGACGCAAAGTTGTGCCACCGGCAATGAAATGCAGTCTTCCAGCGATAAAACCCCGGCAAATTGCCGGATTGACGCCACAATCCCCCGAAACCTTTTGACGCTAAGTCCTTGAAAAGGCTATACTTGCCGGCTTTCCCATGCGCTCGGGAAGATAAAAGGATGAGTCCGCGAAGCGAAGTACCCAGGACAGCAGGCATCCGCCGGCTGGCCCGCATGAGCGGAACCGCCATTTGAGCGTTTATATACTGATAGAGAAAGTCAAACATGAAGACCTTTTCCGCTAAAGCCCATGAGGTTCAGCGCGAGTGGTTCGTGATTGACGCGACGGACTTGGTCCTCGGACGTGTTGCCAGCGAAGTGGCACTCCGACTGCGCGGCAAGCACAAACCCGAATTCACTCCGCACGTCGATACCGGTGACTTCATCGTCGTCGTCAACGCAGGCAAGCTGCGCGTGACCGGCACCAAGGCCACTGAGAAGACCTATTTCCGCCACAGCGGTTATCCGGGCGGCATCTACGAAACCAACTTCCTGAAGATGCAACAGCGTTTCCCCGGCCGTGCGCTGGAGAAGGCCGTCAAGGGCATGCTGCCCAAGGGTCCGCTGGGCTACGCCATGATCAAGAAGCTGAAGGTTTATGCAGATGGCAACCATCCGCACGCCGCGCAGCAACCGAAACCCCTCGCCCTCTAAGGAACAGACATGATCGGTAACTACAATTACGGAACCGGCCGTCGCAAGAGTGCAGTGGCGCGTGTTTTCATCAAGGCAGGTTCGGGCAACATCATCGTCAATGGCAAGCCCGCCGCTGAGTACTTCTCCCGCGAAACCGGCCTGATGGTGATCCGTCAGCCGCTGGAACTGACCGGCAACGTCGAACGTTTCGACATCAAGGTGAACGTCCACGGTGGCGGCGAATCCGGCCAGGCCGGCGCTGTTCGCCACGGCATCACCCGCGCCCTGATCGACTACGACGCCGGCCTGAAGTCGGCTCTGTCGAACGCGGGCTTCGTCACCCGTGACGCGCGTGAAGTCGAACGTAAGAAGGTTGGTCTGCGCAAGGCACGTCGCGCAAAGCAATTCTCGAAGCGTTAATCGTTTCTTGTATTACGGAAAGCCGTCGGCATCTGTGCCGGCGGCTTTTTGCTTTTATGCGTTGCGGCTGCAGGTTTGGCTTGCTTGCGCAACGTCTCGTAGTGTGACGATAATTTCGGCTATTTGCGGAAATTACTGTCCGAGCGGAAATCAGCGGGAAATATTCTCCTGCTAAAATTGACCGCTTTTCAGCGTGCCCTGCACGCGCGTCCGGCGCTCGTCCGCCACGGCGTTTTCTCTTCGCCTTTTCTCGCAAGGAACAGACATGATCAAGGTAGGTATCGTTGGCGGAACCGGTTACACCGGCGTCGAATTGCTGCGTATTTTTGCGACCCACCCGCAAGCCCGGGTGGAGGCCGTGACCTCGCGCAAGGAAGACGGCATGCCGGTATCCGAGATGTATCCCTCCCTGCGCGGCCGCGTCGATGTGGCCTTTTCCTCGCCCGACAAGGCGCGCCTGACCGACTGCGACGTGGTCTTCTTCGCCACCCCGCACGGCGTGGCCATGGCCCAGGCCCCGGAACTGGTGGCCGCCGGCGTGAAGGTGATCGACCTCGCCGCGGACTTCCGCATGCAGGATGTGGCCGCCTTCGAGAAGTGGTACAAGCTGCCGCACAGCTGCACTGACCTGCTCAAGGAAGCCGCCTACGGCCTGCCCGAACTGAACCGTGAGGCCATCCGCAAGGCGCGCGTGGTGGGCAATCCTGGCTGCTATCCGACCACCATGCAGCTGGGCTTCGCACCTCTGCTGAAGGCCGGCGTGATCGATGCCTCGCACCTGATCGCCGACTGCAAGTCCGGCGTCTCCGGCGCCGGTCGCAAGGCGGAACTGAGCCTGCTGTTCTCGGAAGCCTCGGACAACTTCAAGGCTTATGGCGTCTCCGGCCATCGCCACTCGCCCGAAACCATCGAACGCCTGTCGCACCTGACCAGCGACAAGGTCGGCCTGCTGTTCACGCCGCACCTGGTGCCGATGATCCGTGGCATGCATTCCACCCTGTACGCCCGCCTGAGCAAGGACATCGACAACGCTGCCCTGCAGGCCCTGTTCGAAGACGCCTACAAGGACGAGCCCTTTGTCGACGTGCTGCCCTTCGGTTCGCATCCAGAGACCCGCACCACGCGCGCTTCCAACATGCTGCGCCTGGCCGTGCATCGTCCGGACAATGGCGACACGGTGGTGGTGCTGGTGGTCCAGGACAACCTGGTCAAGGGTGCTTCCGGCCAGGCCGTGCAGTGCATGAACCTGATGTTCGGTCTGGAAGAAACCAGCGGCCTGCAGCAGGTCCCGGTCCTGCCGTGAAGTACCGCTTGTGGCGTCGGCGCATGACGATTTCTGCGCCGAAGATGACCATCAAGCGCCATCTGCCGCTGCCGCTGCTGATCCTTCTGTGGGCAGCGGTGGTGGCCGTGGGCGCGGCGGCGGCGGTCTGGACTTACCAGCTCGGCCGCAACAACCTGCCCGGCCTGCATGGCGATGCCGGCGAGCAGATCGAGCAGCTGAGCGAACAGGTCAAGAAGCTGACCGCGGAAAATGAGCGCTTGCAATCTGCCTCCAACGCGTCGCAAAATGAACTGAAGATTGCCCAGACGGCGCAAGCCACGCTGGCGACCCAGGTCAAGAACATGGAGGCGGAAATCAACCGCCAGAAGGAAGATCTGGCCTTCTTCGACAGCCTGCTGCCGACCAACCTGGGCGCACCCGGCATCACTATCCAGCGCTTCAAGGCCGAACAAGCCGCGCCCAACCAGCTGCGCTATCGCGTGCTGGTCATGCAAGGTGGTGGGGGAACGCAACAGTTTGCAGGAAACCTGCAGCTTAGTGTCAATATGGTGCAGGGCGGCAAAGGTGTTACCATCAACTTCCCGGAAGGCAATTCCGCTGACCAGGCGCGCTATCGGCTCGCATTCAAGTATTACCAGCGGGTCGAAGGCCTGCTGACCATTCCCGAAGGTGCCATCGTGAAGTCGGTGGCAGTCCGAGTTCTCGACCGCGGCCAGGTGCGTGCCCAGCAGTCGGTAGATCTGTGAGGTGATTC
This sequence comes from Herbaspirillum sp. 1130, assembly GCF_017833835.1. Lineage (NCBI taxonomy): Bacteria > Pseudomonadati > Pseudomonadota > Betaproteobacteria > Burkholderiales > Oxalobacteraceae > Herbaspirillum > Herbaspirillum sp. 1130. The sequence continues at coordinate 760,760 of NZ_JAFICQ010000004.1, read as the reverse complement.
CATGTTTACACGCAAGACCAAAAGCACGATCGACAGCCTGATCGGCATGTCCACCAGCATCACGGGCGATGTCGGCTTCAAGGGCGGCCTGCGCATCGACGGCGCCATCACCGGCAACATCAACGCCGAAACCGGCCAGCCCAGCGTGCTGGTCATCTCCGAGCACGCCAAGGTGGTCGGCGAGGTGCGCGCGGCACACCTGATCGTCAACGGCGAGATCGTCGGCGATGTCCACTCCACCGAACTGCTGGAGCTGCAGCCCAAGGCTCGCATTACCGGCAATGTCTTCTACAAGGCGCTGGAGATGCATGGCGGGGCACTGGTCTCCGGCAAGCTCAGCCATGACCAGCAGGTGGAGACGCCGGTGCTGAAGCTGGCTGCATCGTCGGAAGCATGAAAATCCGCAAGCGCTTATAATGGCTTTATCGATCTAATGTATTGATCCGCCTCAAGCCCAGCAGGAGCCCGAAATGAATGCCGTAGCCGAACTGCAACAAACCGACATGCCCGCCCCGATCAACTTCAGCGACAGCGCAGCCGCCAAGGTGGCCCAGCTGATCGAGGAAGAAGGCAATCCCGACCTGAAATTGCGCGTCTTCGTGCAGGGCGGCGGTTGCTCGGGTTTCCAGTACGGTTTCACCTTTGATGAAATCGTCAACGAAGACGACACCACCATGAGCAAGAACGGCGTCCAGCTGTTGATCGACTCGATGAGCTACCAGTACCTGGTGGGCGCCGAAATCGACTACAAGGACGACCTGGAAGGCGCGCAATTCGTCATCAAGAACCCGAACGCCACGACCACTTGCGGTTGCGGCTCTTCGTTCTCGGTGTAAGCGCTGCCAGACTCCCCGCCTGGCGCAGCTTTGCGGGGAGATGAAGAAAAAGGACGCCTCGGCGTCCTTTTTTCATGTCCAGAACCTTCATATCGCCCTGGACCCACCGTGCAGCGGGCATTTCCGGGAACGGCCAGGCGCCACCGGAACTGCCCGCACCAGCCTCAGCCCAGTTCGATGAAGGCTTTGGCCGCAGCGGCGATGGTTTCCTCGATGATCGCATCGCTGTGCTGGGCCGACACGAAGCCGGCTTCGAAGGCTGAAGGCGCGAAGTACACGCCCGCATCCAGCATCTTGTGGAAGAAGCGGTTGAAGCGTTCCTTGTCGCCCTGCATCACCTCGGCATAGCTGGTGGGCACCTTGGCATCGAAGTAGAGGCCGAACATGCCGCCGATGGCATCGGCTGCGAAGCTCACGCCGGCTGCCTTGGCGGCAGCGGCGAGGCCATCGGCCAGCTTGCGGGTCTGGGCCGTCAGATGGGTGTAGAAGTCCGGCTGCTGGATGATCTTCAGGGTCGCCATGCCGGCCGCCACCGTCACGGGGTTGCCCGAGAGGGTACCGGCCTGGTAGACGCCACCCAGCGGTGCCAGATGCTTCATCACCTCGGCGCGGCCACCAAAAGCGGCCACCGGCAGGCCACCGCCGATCACCTTGCCCAGCGCCGTCAGGTCGGGAACGATGCCGTTCAATTCCTGGGCGCCGCCACGTGCCACGCGGAAGCCCGACATCACTTCATCGAAGATCAGGATGGCGCCGTATTCGGTACACAGGCGGCGCATGGTGCGCAGGAATTCATCCGACGCACGCACCAGGTTCATGTTGCCCGCCACCGGTTCCACGATCACGCAGGCGATCTCGTTGCCGGCATTCTTGAAGGCCTCTTCCAGCTGGGCGGCGTTGTTGTAGTCCAGCACCAGGGTGTGCTTGGCGAAGTCTTCAGGGACCCCGGCCGAGGTCGGATTGCCGAAGGTCAGCAAGCCGCTGCCTGCCTTCACCAGCAAGGAATCGGCGTGGCCATGGTAGCAGCCTTCGAACTTGATGATCTTGTCGCGGCCGGTGGCGCCACGGGCCAGGCGCAGCGCGCTCATGGTCGCTTCGGTGCCGGACGAGACCAGGCGGATCTGCTCGATGGAAGGCACCAGCTTGATGATCTCTTCGGCCATCTCGATTTCAGCCTCGGTCGGTGCACCGAAGGACAGGCCGCGTGCAGCTGCCTGCTGTACCGCCTTGACCACTTCCGGATGGGCGTGGCCGACGATGGCCGGGCCCCAGGAGCCGATGTAGTCGATGTAGCGCTTGCCTTCGGCATCCCAGAACCAGGGGCCTTCGGCGCGTTCGATGAAGCGCGGGGTGCCGCCTACCGAGCGGAAGGCGCGAACCGGGGAATTGACGCCGCCCGGCGTACTTTGCTGGGCGCGGGCGAACAGGGATGCATTGGTCTTGGTCATGAGTGTGCGGACGATACCGTCCGGGTGCAGTGAATCAGTTGATGGAAGGCGGCGCGTCCAGATCGGCGGGATCTTCCGATTCGCGCGCCCAGAAATAGCGGTCGGGCAGCAGCTTGCCCATGCCGATGCGCTGCGCATTGGCCAGCGCGGCCAGCGTGAACTCCTGCGCTTCGGACGCCGCCAGCGGCACTTCCAGGTCATTGGCCAGCATCGCTGCCATGGCCGCCGAGAGCGTGCTGCCGGCACCGACGAAGGAGCCCGGCAGGCGCGGCCAGGCATCCTGGCGCACCAGGCCGGATTCGTCGAAGAGCGAATTGGCCACTTCCTGCAGGTCGGTCTGGGTATTGGTCACCAGCAGGTATTCGCAGCCCATTTCGATGATGCGCATCGCATCCAGCTCCAACGCATCGCCCGGCACCGGCTCGCGCCAGGTTTCGGCCAGGCGGGTCAGTTCGCCGGCCGAGCAGATCAGCACCGTGGCCTGCGGGATCAGCAGTTCGCGGATGGCGATCAGGCGATCATCCTCGTCTTCCTGGTTGGCCAGGGCACTGATGAAGGGATCCAGGATCAGCGGTACGTCGGGATAGTCGGAGACGATCTCGGCAATCACCGAGATGTTCTCGATGCTGCCCAGCGCACCGACCTTGAAGGCGGCCACGGCCATGTCTTCGAGGATCACGCGGGCCTGGTCGGCGACCCAGTCGACGTCGACCACCTGCACGTCTTCGACGCGGGCGGTGTCGCCGATGAGCAAAGCCGTCACCACCGACAAACCGTGGCAGCCCATGGCGGCGAAAGTGGCGAGATCGGCCTGGACGCCCGTGGCGCCGACCGGATCAGCTGCGCCGAAGCTGAGGATGAGGGGAGGAGTTTGGTTTTGCACGTCGAGTAGATTAAGATAGCTGACTTAGCATTTTACTTGATTGATTTTAGGGATAGTCAGCCGTGACGAATAGCAGCCAAACCGAATTCAAAACCTGGATGTGCCTGATCTGTGGTTGGATCTACGACGAAGAAGCAGGCCTGCCCGAAGAAGGCATCGCCCCGGGCACCCGCTGGGACGACGTGCCCATCAACTGGACCTGCCCGGAATGCGGCGCCCGCAAGGAAGATTTCGAGATGGTCGCGATCTGATCGCTTCCTGATCGCCTGCACCGCCGCCGACGGCTTCGGCATTGCGTCCCGCGGCCATCTGCCCGGCGGCACGCTGGCGGCGCTTCCTTCGCCGGGAGTTGCCGCTCACCCTCCTGTTTTCCCGCCTTACGGGATTTGATCTACATCAAACTCTCGCTTTGTCACGGTTTTCGTCGCGTTTTCCCATCATTTTTTTCTGCCTGCTGGTGCCATGTCTTTGCCGGGCGGAAAAGCAGCGAACTTTTCTGGGTAAAATCGTGAGCAGTACCAGCTTTGCCCGCATGACCGGATAACAGGACGCACAGACGTCCGCCCGGCCCCTGTAAGGCATCTCCCCCGACGGTCTTGTCCATTGAGCCCAGCCCCGCCATCGCGCCGCTGGCCCGCTTCGGCGTGCGCGCAAGCGTGCGGCGGCATGGCCTTTCTTAACCGCTTCATGAGGGCTGGTATGCCACACACCAAGGATTTCGTCATCAACGCGCCCGCCGCCCGCAGCTTTCCCGGCCTGCCGGAGCGCGAGGGACTGGAGCAGTTCCAGGCTTCGCTGCTGGCGCGCATGGCCGCTTCCGACAACGAAAGCATGCGCTCGCGCCGCCTGGCGGTGGCCATGGGCGAACACTGCTATCTGGTCCCGCTGGCTCAGGCCGGCGAGATCGTACCGCTGTCCGGCCTTGCCATCACCCCCGTACCCGCCACCCGCGACTGGTTTCGCGGCCTGCTCAACATCCGCGGCAGCCTGATCGGCCTGGCCGATCTCATGGGCCTGGCCGGTGCCGTCCCCCAGGAAATCGGCCGCAGCAGCCACGTCCTGCTGCTGGCTCACGGCCTGGCACCGCAATGCGGCTTGCTGGTGTCAAGGGTATTGGGCCTGCGAGACATCACAGAAATGACGCAAATATCGAAAAATTACGATACGGAAATTCCCTTGCTGGGCCTTGCCGGACGTTATAAAGACAGCGGTGGTCAGCAATGGGATGAACTGGACCTGTCGCTGCTGAGCCAGGACAGCCGTTTTCTGCAGATCGGCCGCTAGCAGCGGTGTCGCAAGCGACGCCGAGGCGGCCTCTGCAAGCCACTGCAGCTGCAGGCCTGAAAATCAGAAAAACCTGAGAAATCCAGAAGATCTGCGAGATCTGTAAAGAGGGAATAGGAACGCCGGCCATGGAACCGACCTTGCCGTATCTGTCGAAAAAGAAGTTCCCGGCCGCCCCTGGGGCCGGCACCGGGAGCGCTGCCGTGGCCGGAGACGATCCAGGCCGGTCGGCCGGGCAGGGCGGCCCTGGCCTGCGCCTGCCCTGGCTGCACCGTTATTCCCTGCGTACCCAGACCCGGGTGCTGCTGGGCGTGCTGGCGCTGTCGCTGGCGGCCCTGTGCCTGTTCATGTGGCTGGGCGCGCGCCTGTACCTGCTGGCGACATTGCAGACCAACCTGGCCTCGGATCTGGTGATGCATTCCCAGCGCATTGGCAAGGCCGTACCCAATGCCATCCAGGGCAATCCCCAGGCCTTCGTGCAGCTGGCGCAAAGCCGGCTCGAATTCAATCGCGGCCTGCTGCTGCTGAGCAGCGGCGGCCCGTATCAAGGGCAGAACATCGGCCTGCCCGATCCGGCGCTCAAGCCGGCACTGGACAACGTGGCCCGCATGTGGCGTCGTACCGATCTGGCCGCCGAGACCATCCTCGGCATGGAAAAGGAATTGACCGGTTTCGGTACCACGCTCAAGCGCCTCAACCAGCTGCTGCCCGTGATGCTGGATCTGAGCGAGCAGATCGCCATGCTGCAGTCGCAGGGCCGGCCCACCACGCGCGAGATGGCCGCCGCCAGCCAGCTGGTGATGCTGACCCTGCGCCTGGGCCGCAGCTCCAATGAGTTCCTCACCTCCGACGGCGTCAATGCGGAAACTGCCTTCATGCTCGGCAAGGACATCACCGCCTTTGGCGACCTGTTGAAGAGCCTGCTGGAAGGCAATGAGATGCTGCGCCTGCGCGCCGCCACCGATGCTGACCTGCGCAGCAAGCTGCAGGAACTCACGCGGGTCTTCGGCGAATACCAGCCGCAGATCGCCGGCATCCTCGGCAACCTGCAGAATTTCATCGCGGCCAAGCGTTCCGAGCAACTGGTGTTCATGGAAAACGAAACCTTGAAACGCCACCTCACCGAATTGCAGGATGCCTACCGCGTCGCCCTGAAAGCGCGCTCCTGGACCTTCTGGGCCATGCTGTGCGCCATGGCAATGGCCCTGCTCAGTGCCATCGGCATCGCCCAGGTGCAATTGCAGAGCAGCCGCAATAATGCCGCCGCCGCCGAAGCCCGCCGCCAGGAAGCCGAACTGCAGCGCCAGCTGGCCCAGCAGGAAGAAGAAAAGGCCATGCGCGCCAACCACCTGACCCAGGCCGCCGTGCTGCGGCTGATGACCGAGCTGCAGCGCGTGGCAGATGGCGATCTGACGGTGCACACCACGGTCTCGGACGACGTCACCGGTGCCATCGCCGATTCCGTGAACTACACCGTGGAAGCCCTGCGCGGGCTGGTCGAACAGGTCACGCAGATGGCCGCCAAGGTGGCCTGGAGTTCCGAACACGTGCGCGGCACCACCACCGAGCTGGGGGCCGCTGCCCGTGCGCAGGCCCGGCGCATCCAGCGCATCGCCCAGGCCATGCTGGAAATGTCCAACCAGATCACCGGCATCTCGGTGTCGGCCGATGAATCCGCGGATGTGGCCCGCCACGCCGTGGTGGTGGCCGAGCGCGGCGCGCGTGCCGTGGAAGATGCAGTCAAGGCCATGGATGGCATCGGCGAGCAGATCCGCGAGACCTCCGAGCGCATCAAGCGCTTGGGCGCGTCCTCGCAGATGATCGGCGAGATCACCGACCTGATTTCGGATATCACTGAACGCACCAATGTGCTGGCCCTCAATGCCGCCATCCAGGCAGCGTCGGCGGGCGAGGCCGGGCGCGGCTTCTCGGTGGTGGCCGAGGAGGTGCAGCACCTGGCCGAGCGCTCCAGCGCCGCCACGCGCGAGATCGGCGCGCTGGTGCGCATGATCCAGGCTGATACCCGCGATGTGGTGGTGGCCATGGAGAAATCCACCAATGGCGTCACCGATGGTGCCGTGCTGTCGGACGCGGCCGGCAGCGCCCTGGCCGATATCCGCAGCGTCTCCAAGCGCCTGGCCGACCTGATCCAGGGCATGGCGGTATCGACCCGCGAACAGGCGGTCTCGGCCAATGGGGTGGCCCAGCAGATCCAGGGCATCCTGAGCGAGAACGACATCATCGAGCAGAGCCGCGAACAGGTCGCCTCGCTCTATGAAGAACTGTGGGATGCGGCGCGCCAGCTGGAAAGCTCGGTCTCGCGTTTCCGCGTCAAAGTTTCCTGAGCCGGTGCTGCTGCCATGATCCTCGGTACCGACAACGCAACAGTCCAGACTCAGGCCGGATCCGGCATCCGGTCCGGCGCGGGCGATGAGCGTCTGCGCGAGACCCTGCGTCCGCTGCTGGCCATCGTGCGCCAGCAAAGCGCCGCCTGGTGTGCCCGCCTCGACCAGCAGCAAGCGCGTCCCGGCCTGCCGGCACTGGCCCTGCGTACGCTGGCGGCGCTGCGTGACTATGCCGGTGCCAGCGGTGCCGCTGCCTTTGCCTCCTCCGCCTCGGCACTGCTGGAGACCTTGCAGCAGCAGGGCAGCGATGGCAGCTCACATGCAGGCACCCGCAGTCTGCTGGAAGCCGGCATCCATTCCCTGGCCAGCCAGCTGGAAGGCCCGCTTGCCCCGGCCAGCGAACCGCAGGCACCGGAGCTGATCGATCCACTCCTGCTGCCGGTCTTCCTGGAAGAAGCACAAGAGCTCATCGCCGGTATCGGCGAGACCTTGCTGGTGCTGTCGGAGGGCGGACAGCCTGGTGCGGTCGATGCCAGTCTGCTGGCCGAACTGGCGCGCCCGCTGCATACGCTCAAGGGCAGTGCGCGCATGGTGGGGGCCTTGCACCTGAGCCGCTGCCTGCACGACATGGAAGGAGCCCTGCAGCGTCTCGGCGAGGGCAGCCCGGCCCCCCGGAGCGTGGCGGCGCTGCTGGCCTTGTATGACCAGGCCGTGGAGCATTTCAGTACGCTGGAACAGGGCATGGTCACGTTGTCCGCAGCCGGCACACAGGCCGCCCCTTCCGCCTTGCCCGGCACCGCAGCGGCAGAGGGGCGGCTGACTGCGCCCTTGGTCCGTATCCGTACCACCGTGCTGGACAAGCTGCTGAATCAGGTAGGTGAAGTTTCCATCAGTCGTGCCCAGCTGGACAACGAAATCGGGGCCCTGCAGGGCGACGCACGCCTCTTGGGTGAAGATCTGGACGCCATGGCACAGCAGCTGCAGCGATGGCAGCGCAGTTGGGAGCAGGGCAGCCTGCAGCCCCGGGACGAGGCCGCGACCGGTCTGACCGAACTGGCCAAGGCCATGGAAGCCGCCCTGAGTGCTGCCGTGGCGCGCCAGAAGCGGCTGCTGCAACGGGTGGTGAGAACCCGCGAAGGCCTGCGCCAGCAAGGCCGCACCACGCGCGAGCTGCAGCAGGAGCTGATGCATGCGCGCATGGTCAAGTTCAACAGCATGGAGCCGCGCATGCAGCACCTGGTGCGCCAGGTCGCGGCTGAAACCGGCAAGCCACTGGTACTGGACCTGTCGGACTGCCGGCTGCAAATCGACCGCGCCATCCTGGAACGCCTCATGGGCCCGCTGGAGCACCTGTTGCGCAATGCCGCCGTGCATGGCATCGAAGAAGCGCCGGTGCGCCGCGTGGCCGCCAAGCCGCCCAATGGCTGCCTGCGCATCCAGGCGGGGCACGAGGGCAATGAAGCCGTCATCCGCGTCAGCGACGACGGCCGCGGGCTGGACCTCGCCGCGATTCGCCACAAGGCGATGCAACGCGGATTGCCGGGCGTGGAACAGTGGAGCGAAACGCGCCTGGCCGAGCTGATCTTCGAACCCGGCTTCAGTACGCAATCGCAAGTCTCTGCCCTGGCCGGACGCGGCATCGGCATGGATGTGGTGCGCGCCGAAGTGGCGGCACTGGGCGGGCGCATGACGGTGCATTCGCGGCCCGGCCAGGGCGTGCTCTTCACGCTCTACCTGCCGCTCTCGCTGGCGGTGCAGCAGGTCTGCCTGCTGCATCACGGGCAGCAGCAGTACGCCATTCCTTCCACCCTCATCGACAGCGTCATCCAGTTGCGCAGCGACCAGGCGCGCCAGGCTCTGGCGCGGCGCACGCTGGAGGTCAATGGCCGGGAACTGCTGCTGCATCCGCTGCACGTCCTGCTGGACGAGCCGCCGCCAGTGCCGCTGCCGGGCACCAGTGATGCCGGTTCGGCCTTTGCCTTGCTCATCAAGAACGGCGATGAACTGATGGTCATCATGGCCGACCACGTCAGCGGCAGCCGCGAAGTGGTGGTCAAGCCGGTCGGGCCGCAGGTGGCGACCTTGGCCGGCATGGTCGGGGCCACCGTACTGGGGGACGGGCAGATCGTGCTCATCATCAATCCGCTGCTGCTGGCCGGCTCGCGCCGCGTCGATGGCAGCGGCCGGGCGGCGGGCGTACAATAGCGGGCTTTGGCTGCGCGGCTGGCACGCCTGCCATTTGCCCCTGCATCGTCTTTCGCCCGAGGTCCGTCATCGACTCCACACTCGTCTCCATCCTGCTGGCCACCACCCTGGCCGGCGTGGTCAGCATTACCGCTGCGGCGGTGTTCTCCTTCGCGCTGCTGTCGAAGGTGGTCGAGCGCATGGTCAGCCTGTCGGTGGGCATCATGCTGTCGACCTCGCTGTTGCATGCGCTGCCGGAAGCCTTTGAATCGCAAGCCGAACCGCATACGCTCTTCGCGGTGCTGCTGGGTGGCCTGCTGGTGTTCTTCCTGCTGGAGAAGACGGCCATCCTGCGCCACTCGCACCACCACGAAGACGATGGCCACGGCCATCACCACGGTCACGACAAGAAGGAAGCCGGCAAGGCCGGCTGGATGATCCTGGTCGGCGACGGCCTGCACAATTTCACCGATGGCATCCTGATTGCGGCGGCTTTCCTGGCGGATCCGCACCTGGGCCTGGTCACCGGACTGGCCATCATCGCGCATGAGATCCCGCAGGAAATCGGTGACTTCATCGTGCTGCTCAATGCCGGTTTTTCGCGCACCCGCGCCTATGTCTACAACCTCATCTGCAGCCTGATGGCGGTGGCCGGCGGCGTGCTGGGCTACTTCATGCTGGAACGCGGCATGGAGTGGATTCCCTTCGTGCTGGTGTTTGCCTCCTCGGGCTTCATCTACATCGCCGTTTCCGATTTGATGCCGCAGATGCAGCGCCGCGCCACGCTGCGCGAGACGATCCCGCAGGTGATCCTGATTGCAGCGGGCGTGCTGATCGTGCTGGCACTGACGCATCAGGCGCACGTTCACTGAGGGCATCCGGCCGCGCGGACGTGTCGCGTTGCCGGCGCAATATCCAGCGCATGCCCACGCTGCAGACCAGGCCCAGCAGGCCGAAGAACAACAAGAGATCCTGGAGCACGATCCATCCTTTCATCGCCTGAAGGCGGGGTTGCGGATGGCTTCACTGTAGGGGTGCCGCGCGCGGTACGCCAATATCAAATCAGCCGGCCCGCCATCTCGAAACGAGATGGATGCGCCGGCGAAACCGGGCAGGGGAGAACAGCATGATTTCCATCCGGCAGTTGCGCTACTTCGTCGAGATCGTCGAGGCACGCGGCTATACCCGCGCGTCCGAGCGCCTCTTCATCGCGCAATCAGCGTTGAGCCGCCAGATCAAGGAGCTGGAAGCAGACCTCGATGTGCTGCTCATCAAGCGCGAGGCCAAGGCCTTCGAGCTGACCCAGGCGGGCCAGGATTTTTATGAACGCAGCCGCCGCATCCTGCTCGACCTGGACCGCGCCGTAGCGCAGGCGCGCACCATCGGCAAGGGCGAACACGGGGCCTTGCGCCTGCTGCACTCCAGCTCGGTGCCGCTGTCGGCACCGCTGGGTCCGACCCTCAATGCTGCGTTGAAGGATTTCCCCGGCATCTCGCTGGAAATCTCGCAGGCTCCCTCCGAATACCAGGCCCGCGAGATCGTCGAAGGCAGTGCCGATATCGGCCTGGCGCGTTTGCCCATCCTGCGCGCGCATCCGAATCTGGAGAGCACCGTGCTCTACCGTGAGCGTCTGGTGGCGGCCGTACCTGCCACCCATCGACTGGCCGCGCGCAGCGAAGTGGAGATTGCGGAATTGCGGGATGAATTCTTCGTGACGGTGCCGCACCGCGATCGCGGCGGGCTGAGTTATCTGGTGGCCGAGCGCTGTATTGCGCACGGTTTCTATCCGCGTGTGGCGCGTGCCACCTCGCGCAAGAATTCCTTGCTGAGCCTGGTCAATGCGGGCTTCGGCATCGCTGTCGTACCGCAGAGCATGGCCAGTATTTCACTCTCGGCGGGCGTCAGTTTTCCCGCGCTCAAGGATGCCGATTTCCATTCGGAGGTGGCCCTGCTGCGCCGACGCGATGCGCCGGCCATGGTGCAGCAGTTCGTGGAAGCTTTCGTGACCCGCCTGCAGGAGGCGGGGATCACGGGAATGACAGGTAGCGTGGCACCCGACCTGCCATAGGGTGCAGCCGCCTCCCTGCAAGGATCAGTTGCCGGTGGCTACCGGACGCTGCGGATCGGAACTCCATTCGCTCCAGGAACCCGGATACAGATGCGCCCCCGGCAAGCCCGCCACTTCCAGCGCCAGCAGGTTGTGGCAGGCGGTCACGCCGGAGCCGCATTGCATGACCGCAGCCTGCGGATCACCCACTACCGACAGCCATTCCTCGCGCAATTGCGTGGCACTCTTGAAGTGGCCATCGGCCTGCAGGTTGTCCTTGAAGAAGCGGTTCTTCGCGCCCGGAATGTGTCCACCCACTGCATCGATGGTTTCGTTCTCGCCACGGAAGCGATCCGGTGCGCGCGCGTCGACCACTTGCAGGGTTTGGCTCTTGAGATTGTCGAGCAGGGCTTGCGCATCCACGGTCTTGACCAGCGAGGACAGATCCTGGATGTTGCCCGGCGCAGCCGGTGCCGGCGTCTCGCTGGTCAGCGTTTCACCCAGCGCCTGCCAGGCCTCCATGCCGCCATCGAGCACGGCCACGTCGCTGTGGCCGATCCAGCGCAGCAGCCACCACAGGCGTGCGGCATACATGCCACCGTGGGCGTCATACGCCACCACTTGGGTGTCATTGTTGATGCCCAGGTCGCGCATCGCCTGCACGAACTGCTGGCGGTCCGGCAGCGGATGGCGGCCATGGAAGCGGCCGGCGGCATCGGTCTTGGGACCGGAGAGCAGCTCATCCAGGTGGGCGAAGCGGGCCTGCGGAAGATGGCCGACGGCATAGGCTTCACGGCCGTAGGCGGGGTTGGTCAGGTCGTGACGGCAGTCCACGACCACAACGTTCAGATACTGCGCACGCGATTTCAATTCGCTGGCGCTGATGAGGGTCTGGTAGGTCATGCGGCTCTCCTTTTGTTCATAAGCCCTGCAAGCGGGCAGGATTCAGGGATTCATGGATTCCTGGATTCAGACTTCGGTGGCGATCGGGTCCACCTTGGGTACGTTCTTGGCCACGGCTTGGCTCTTGCGCTGGTTGCGATACGTCGCCAGCATGCCGCTGGCCAGGATGATCGCCATGCCCAGCCAGCCGATCCAGCCCGGCGCATCATCCCAGATCAGCACGCCGAAGAGGCTGGAAAAGACGATGCCCGTGTATTGCAGGTTGGCCGTCACCAGGGTATTGCCGAGCCGGTAGGCGCGCGTCATGGCGATCTGCGCCGTGGTGGCCGTCAAGCCTATCATGAGCACCAGCAGCGCACCGATCCAGGAGTGGCTGTGCCACAGCGGCACGCGTCCCGTCACCACGCTGCCGACCAGGCCGGCCAACACGCCCGTGGCAGAAAAGTAGAACACCACGCGGTACTCCGGTTCCCCCAGCAGGCCCAGCTTGCGTACTTGCAAGTAGACCAGTGCCGAGAGCACACCTGAGGCCAGCGAGATGGCACCGCCCAGCAACTGCTCGGCATTGAGCGATGGGCGCATCAGCAGTGCCACCCCGAGGAAGCTCAGCGCCACCGTGCCGGCCAGGCCCCATTCGAATTTCTTGTGGCCCTGCCACCAGCCGGCCACGAACAGCATCACCGCAATCCAGATCGAGGACATGTAGTTCAGCGTGGTGGCCGTGGCGATCGGCAGCAGGCTGAAGGAATAGAACCACATCCACAGCGAGACCACGCCCACACCGCCGCGAATGAAGTGATCGCGCGGGAAAGGCGTGCGCAGCGTACCCCCGCGCAGGCGGATCAGGCAGAGGATGAAGAGCACGCCGATCACGCCACGGCAGAGCACGATCTCGGAGGTCGTGTAGTACTGGCTGGCGAGCTTGACGCACACGCCCATGACGGCAAAGAGGAATGAGGCGACGAGCATCCAGAGCGATTGCATGGCGGCGGTTCAGTAGTGTGAGGGGAGAGTGGGGAAGGCGCACGCGTGGCGAGCACCAAATAAAACGGCAGCCCCGGCGTGAACCGGGGCTGCCGTCTTGCAGCTGGAGCGGGAGGGGCGGATGCGGGAGGGCGGGCGACAATGACGGCGCAGACTACGTCCGTCGTGAGCTTGCCGCGATGCCTGCATCTGCTTTCCCCCTGCGCGGCCTGTTGGCCTGGTTATGGTGTGCTGGTTCCTTGCGGCACGTCCAGCTGCTGGCGATACCACTCGTGGAAGTGCTGCATGCCGTCTTCCATGGGCGACTGGTAGGGACCGACTTCGCTGGTGCCGCGATCCATCAGTATACGACGGCCGGCATCCATGCGCAGGGCGATCTCGTCATCCTCGACGCAGGTCTCCATGTAGGCGGCGCGCTCGGCTTCCACCAGCTCGCGCTCGAACAGGGCGATCTCTTCCGGATAGTAGAACTCCACCACGTTGGTGGTCTTCTGCGGACCGGTCGGCCAGAGCGTGGACACGACCAGCACGTGCGGATACCACTCCACCATGATGTTGGGATAGAGCGTGAGCCAGATGGCACCGTACTTGGGCGGCTTGCCGTTGGAGAATTGCAGCAGCTTTTCCTGCCACTTGGCATAGGTCGGCGAGCCGGACTTGATCAGGCCGTGGTTCACGCCCACGGTCTGCACGCTGTAGTCGCGGCCGAATTCCCACTTCAGGTCGGAGCAGCTGACGAAGTTGCCCAAGCCAGGATGGAAGGGCTCGACGTGGTAATCCTCCAGGTAGACCTCGATGAAGGTCTTCCAGTTGTAGTCGCACTCGTGCACTTCGGTGTGGTCGTACAGGTAGCCGGAGAAGTCCAGGTCGCGCGTCACGCCCAGATGCTTGAGCTTGTCGGCGATGTTGACGCCGTTGTTCTCGAACAGCAGGCCATTCCAGCTTTGCAGCGGGGTCTTGGACAGGTTCATGCACGGCGTCTCGCCGAAATGCGGCGCGCCGATCAATTCGCCCTTCAGATCATAGGTCCAGCGATGCAGGGGGCAGACGATGTTGCTGGCGTGACCGCGGCCATCGAGCATCTTGGCCTGGCGGTGGCGGCAGACGTTGGACAGCAGTTCAATGCCCTGCGCATTGCGCACCAGCATGCGGCCTTCGTTTTCCCAGGGCAGCGTGGAGTAGTCGCCAGCCTCGGGCACCATCAGCTCATGGCCGACGTAACGAGGTCCCTGCTGGAAGAGTTGTTTCAGTTCCCGCTGATGGAGCGGTTCGTCAAAGTAGACGTGGACTGGAAGTTGCGCGTTTGAACGCGCCAATTTGGCAAAAGTAGCAAGATCGGACATTTCCGCCCCCAAATTAATTTGCACCAACCTAAGGAAGAAAATCCGCAAAAACCTGTGTTCAAATAATATGAAGAGGAAATTTTGGACAGAACCGAGGATTATGCCACAAAACCCCCATAAGGGGCCGGGTTTTGTGGCCAAAATGCCAGTAAATTGGCCGAATTTACAAGCTCGGCTCGAAATCCGCTGACATTTCCACGCCCTCGATTGACTTGGGCATCGCCGGTTTGTTCTAAAATACCGGGTTGGAATTTTGAATGGGTCGATATGCCTAGAACCTCTGCCGCTGCTTCCTCTGCTGCCGCCTCTGCGGCGAGCGCCGCCTTGCCTGCTTCTTTCGAGGAAGCGATGGAAGAGCTGGAGCAGCTCGTGGCCCGCATGGAAGCCGGCGAACTGCCGCTGGAAGCCTCGGTGGCTGCCTACAAACGCGGCTCCGAACTGGTGAAGTTCTGCGCCGGCCAGCTCGACAAGGTGGACAGCCAGGTCAAGCTGCTCGAAGGCGACATGCTCAAGCCGTTCAATGCGGCGGACGCTGCTGGCGGGGACGACTGATGAATGCACAGATGCCGGCCGCCAGTGCGCAGGCCCCGCTGACGTTTGCCGACTGGATGCGCCAAGTGCAGGGCGGCATGGAAGACGTGCTGGACCGATTCCTGCCCGCGACCTCGGTGGTGCCGGCGCGCCTGCACGAAGCCATGCGCTATACCGCCATGGATGGCGGCAAGCGCGTGCGTCCGTTGCTGGTCTATGCTGCCGGGGACATCTTCGACACCCCGCGCGCGCTGCTGGACCGGGCTGCTGCTGCGGTGGAGATGATCCACGTGTATTCGCTGGTGCATGACGACATGCCTTGCATGGATGACGATGCCCTGCGCCGTGGCAAGCCCACGGTGCACGTACAGTACGATGAAGCGACTGCGCTGCTGGTCGGCGATGCCCTGCAGGCGCAGGCCTTCGATACCTTGTCGGCCCCGCTGGAGGCCGAGCTTGGCAAGAGCGATGCCGGCGTGACGGCACGCCAGTTGCGCATGCTGAACCTGCTGGCCCAGGCGGCCGGTTCGGTGGGCATGTGCGGCGGCCAGGCCATCGACCTGGCCAGCGTGGGCATGACCCTGTCGCTGGCCGAGCTGGAACAGATGCATCGCCTGAAAACCGGTGCCCTGCTGCGCGCAGCGGTGCTGCTGGGCGCGCTGGGCGGCAAGGCGCTCAGCGCCGACGAGAGTGCAGCGCTGGACGAGTATGCGCGGGCCATCGGCCTGGCCTTCCAAGTGGTGGACGACATCCTCGATGCCACGGCCGACTCGGCCACGCTGGGCAAGACGGCCGGCAAGGATGCGGCGGACAACAAGCCGACCTATGTCTCGATCCTGGGCCTGGCCGAATCGCAGGCGCTGGCCGAGAAGCTGCGCGGCAATGCCCACGCGGCGCTGGCACCCTTCGGCGAGAAGGCCCGCCGCCTGCGCGAGCTGGCTGACCTGATCGTGCAGAGAAAGACTTAAGCGACGTAACCCGGCATGAAGACGGACCGCGCGGCATGTGCCAGGCGCGGCCTTCAGACCCCAACACGGTAAGAACAGATGCTCCTCAATACCATCAACGACCCGGCCGACCTGCGCCGCCTGTCCCGCCATCAATTGAAGCCGCTGGCCGAAGAGCTGCGCGGTTTCCTGCTGGACTCGGTCTCCAAGACCGGCGGCCACCTGTCCTCCAACCTGGGCACGGTGGAGCTGACCATCGCGCTGCATTACGTCTTCAATACGCCGCAGGACCGCATCGTCTGGGACGTGGGCCATCAGACCTATCCGCACAAGATCCTCACCGGCCGCCGCGAGCGCATGGCCTCGCTGCGCCAGCAGGAGGGCATCTCGGGCTTCCCGCGCCGCATCGAAAGTGAATACGACACCTTCGGCACCGCCCACTCCTCGACCTCGATCTCGGCGGCGCTCGGCATGGCGCTGGCGGCCAAGACCCAGGGCTCGGACCGCCATGCCATCGCCGTCATCGGCGACGGCGCGATGACCGCCGGCATGGCCTTCGAAGCGCTCAACAATGCGGGCGTGCACGAGGACATCAACCTGCTGGTGATCCTCAACGACAACGACATGTCGATCTCGCCGCCGGTGGGAGCGCTCAATCGCTACCTGGCGCGCCTGATGTCGGGCAAGTTCTACGCCAAGGCGCGTGACGTGGGCAAGTCGGTACTGCCCGGCCCGGTGCTGGAACTGGCCAAGCGCCTGGAAGAACATGCCAAGGGCATGGTGGTCCCGGCCACCATGTTCGAGGAATTCGGCTTCAACTACATCGGCCCCATCGATGGCCATGACCTCGACTCGCTGGTCCCCACGCTGCAGAACCTGAAGCACCTGAAGGGACCGCAATTCCTGCACGTGGTCACCAAGAAGGGACAAGGCTACAAGCTGGCCGAGGCCGATCCGGTGCTCTATCACGGTCCCGGCAAGTTCAACCCCAGCGAAGGCATCAAGCCCAGCGCGGGCGGCAAGCTGACCTATACCCAGGTTTTCGGCGACTGGCTGTGCGACATGGCCGCCGCCGACGAGAAGCTGGTCGGCATCACCCCGGCCATGCGCGAAGGCTCGGGCATGGTGGGCTTTGAAAAGAAATTCCCGAACCGTTACTACGACGTCGGCATCGCCGAACAGCACGCCGTCACCTTTGCCGCCGGCATGGCCTGCGAGGGCATGAAACCGGTGGTGGCGATCTACTCGACCTTCCTGCAGCGCGCCTACGACCAGCTGATCCACGACGTGGCCCTGCAGAACCTGGACGTGACCTTCGCCCTGGACCGCGCCGGTCTGGTCGGTGCCGATGGCGCGACCCACGCCGGCAATTACGACCTGGCGTTCCTGCGCTGTATCCCGAACATGGTGGTGATGGCGGCTTCCGATGAGGATGAGTGCCGCAAGATGCTCTCGACCGCTTATCAGTATCCCGGCCCGGCCTCGGTGCGCTATCCGCGCGGTGCCGGCATCGGTGCGACGGTGGAGAAATCGCTCGAGACCCTGCCGCTGGGCAAGGGTGAAATCCGCCGCCAGGGCAAGGATGTCGCCATCCTTGCCTTCGGCAGCCTGCTGGCACCGGCATTGGGCGCGGGCGACAAGCTCAACGCCACGGTGGCCAACATGCGCTTCATCAAGCCGCTGGACGTGGAACTGGTCAAGCAGCTGGCCGCCTCGCACGATGCGCTGGTGACGGTGGAAGAGGGCTGCATCATGGGCGGCGCCGGTGCTGCCGTCTCCGAGGCATTGGCCGCCGCCGGCATCAGCAAGCCGGTACTGCACCTGGGCTTGCCGGATCGCTTCATCGATCATGGCGACGCCGCGCAACTGCTGGCCCAGTGCGGCTTGGATGCCGATGGCATCGCCCAGTCCATCACCCAGCGCTTTGGCAAGGATGAGCCCAAGCTGGTGGTCAACAACGGCTGAGGATGCTCGTTTCCCAACCTTAGTTTTTGTCCGCCGGAAACTAAGAAAATCGCCGCGTAAATCTAAGTCATTGCGTCACCCAAACTGAAAACGCCCCGCCGGTTTCCCGCGGGGCGTTTCGCTTTTCTCGTGCGGTGGAACACCGATCAGCGTTCCCGCCCCTTCTCCCACAACACATCCTGTCCACCCGCCTCCCGGTTGAGCACGCGCGCCAGCACGAAGCACAGGTCGGAGAGGCGATTCAGATACTGCCGCGCCGGCGCATTCACGCCGGCCTCGGCCTTCTCCAGCATCACCACGCTGCGCTCGGCGCGACGGCACACGGTGCGACATACGTGCGCCAGCGCGGCCGTGCGCGAGCCACCCGGCAGGATGAATTCCTTGAGCGGGGGCAGGGTGGCGTTGTACTTTTCCAGCAGGGCGTCCAGCCGCGCCAGGTGCGCATCGGCCAGCATCGTATAGCCCGGGATGCACAGCTCGCCGCCCAGGTCGAAGAGGTCATGCTGGATCGACACCAGTTCCTCCCGCAGCGCGGCCGGCAGGGTCTCGCACAACAGCAGGCCCAGCTGCGAATTGAGCTCATCCACATCGCCCAGCGCCTGGATGCGCAGGTTGTCCTTGCCCACGCGGCTGCCATCGCCCAGTCCAGTGCTGCCATCATCGCCGGTGCGGGTGGCGATCTTCGAAAGTCGGTTGCCCATCATTGCTCCTTGTTGATCCGCCGGGGAGCTTAAGCGCAAGGCCCGTCCAAGGCAAGCGCTTCCCATGCGCTGCGAGCCGTGACGCGTCTGCTGGAAAAAGGCGTAAACAATTCACTTGATTTGTCCGATCACGCAGCATGGAGGGGGACATTTGCGCAAACTAAAGTCGGCAAGAGAGTAAAATTCATCGATTGGATCAGTGGTCAGTCCACTGGAGCGGCAGGGGATGCCGCTTCACCGGCCCTGCATCTTCCCCGCACAAGACCATAAGAACACCGAGACACCAGACCCCTGAGAGACATTGCATGAACCACCTAGTTGACGCCCGGAAACTGAAACGCCCCGTGCCCCAGGCCCTGCTCGACGAGCTCAAGGCCCTCTTCGGCGAGCGCTGTTCCACCACCCTGGCCATGCGCGAGCACCACGGCCGCGACGAATCCTCCTACGATCCCATGCTGCCGGACGCCGTGGTTTTCGCCCACAGCACCGAGGAAGTCGCGGCCTTCGTCAAGCTCTGCAGCCAGTATGACACCCCCATCATCCCCTACGGCGCCGGCACCTCGCTGGAAGGCCATGTGCTGGCCCTGCAGGGCGGCGTGACGGTGGACCTGTCGCAGATGAACCAGGTCCTGGCCGTCAACGCCGAAGACCTGACGGCCACCGTCCAGGCCGGCGTCACCCGCAAGCAGCTGAACCAGGAGATCAAGGATACGGGCCTGTTCTTCCCCATCGATCCGGGCGCTGATGCCTCGCTGGGCGGCATGGCCTCGACCCGCGCCTCGGGCACCAATGCCGTGCGCTACGGCACGATGAAGGAAAACACGCTGACGCTGACCGTGGTCACGGCACAAGGCGAGATCATCAAGACCGGCACCCGTGCCAAGAAATCCTCGGCCGGCTACGACCTGACCCGCGTCTATGTGGGCAGCGAAGGCACCCTCGGCATCATCACCGAAGTGACCGTGCGCCTGTATCCGCAGCCGGAAGCCATTTCGGCCGCGATCTGCTCCTTCCCCAGCGTGGCCGATGCGGTCAACACCGTCATCCAGACCATCCAGATGGGCGTGCCGCTGGCGCGTGTGGAACTGCTCGATGAAAATGGCGTGCGCGCCATCAACGCCCACGACAAGCTGAACCTGCCGGTCAACCCGCTGCTGCTGTTCGAATTCCATGGCAGCGAGAACGGCGTCAAGGAACAAGCCGAGCTGGTGCAGGACATCGCCAAGGAATTCCATGCGCTCGGTTTCGAATGGGCTACCCGCCCCGAAGACCGTACCCGTCTCTGGACCGCCCGTCACAACGCCTACTTCGCGCTGCTGCAATTGCGCCCCGGTGCCCGTGCGATTTCCACCGACTGCTGCGTGCCGATCTCGCGCCTGGCCGAATGCGTGCTGGCCACCAAGGCCGATTGCGAAGAGCAGGGGCTCATTCACGCCATCATCGGCCACGTCGGCGATGGCAACTTCCACGTGCAGATGATGGTGGACCCCAACGACCCGGCCGACATCGCCCGCGCCGAAGGCGTCAACGCCCGCATGGTGGCGCGTGCCCTCGGCATGGACGGTACCTGCACCGGCGAACACGGCGTGGGCCTGCACAAGATGGATTTCCTGATCCAGGAACACGGTGATGGCGCCATTGCCGTCATGCGCGCCATCAAGCATGCGCTCGATCCGAAGAACATCATGAACCCCGGCAAGATCCTGCGCTGGGAGCAGTGAGGTCGATGCATCACGCAGGCCAGGGGAGAAAAACTTAGTTTTACGCGCTTGGCCTTTTAGTTTTTCGGCAACGCAATGTTAGTTTTCATCAGTTTTGCTTGAACCGCAGCAGGAATCCACCATTCATGGCCACCCGCCTTCCCCCCGTTCACGCCCTGTCCGCCTTCGAAGCGGCAGCCCGTCACAACTCGTTTGCGATTGCCGCCGAGGAACTGTGCATCACCCCGTCGGCACTCTCGCACCGGATCCGCCTGCTGGAAGATTTTGTGGGCGAGCGCCTGTTCTATCGCGATGGCCGTTCCATCGGCCTGTCCGAATTCGGCCGCCGCTACCTCGACGTGGTGCGCAGTGCCTTGCGCACGCTGACCGATTTCCCGATGCCCCACCGCAATGCGGCCGTACAGCCCAAGATCAAGGTGATGCTGCCGCCGACTTTCGCGCGCCACCTGCTCATGCCGCGCATCGCCGATTTCACCCAGCGCCATCCGGAGATCGTGGTCGAGCTGTACCTCTCGGTACCGCTGTATGACCTGTCGCTCTCGGAGA
This sequence comes from Herbaspirillum sp. 1130, assembly GCF_017833835.1. NCBI lineage: Bacteria > Pseudomonadati > Pseudomonadota > Betaproteobacteria > Burkholderiales > Oxalobacteraceae > Herbaspirillum > Herbaspirillum sp. 1130. The sequence continues at coordinate 740,092 of NZ_JAFICQ010000004.1, read as the reverse complement.
GCGATGTCGAGATCCGCTTCGGTGCCGGCAACTATCCCAACATCATCACCGAGAAGCTGTTCGAGGAACCGGCCTTCGCCGTGGCCAGCCCCGGCTACCTGAAGACCCTGCCGCCGATGAAGTCGCCCTCCGACCTGCAGCATGCGACCCTGCTTCGCTCGGCGCTGGAACCTTGGCAGCCCTGGTTCGAAGCGGCTGGCCTGAAGGACTGGGTGGAACCCTCGTCCGGCCTGCGCGTGGACGACCTGGGCCTGCTGCTGGAAGCGGTGCGGCACGGCTACGGCATTGGCTTGACGCGCCAGCACTTCGCCGAAGAACTGCTGGCCCGGGGCGAGATCGTGGAATTGTTCGATGTGCGCCTGCGTACCCCGCCACATGCGTATTACGTGGTCTACGAGCGCGCGGTGCGCGAGCGGCCGGAGGTCGATACCTTCATCAGCTGGATGCAGAACGCCTTCCGCAACATCTGACCCGGCTTTGCATCGCCCGCCCCGTCCGGCCGCCCTGAAAATAATTCACGGCGGCCGGAAATTCTTTTCAGTGGGCCGCCAGGCAACACGGCACCGTGCAGGGCGGCAAAATTCGTTACACTTGTCGGACTGAAAAAGCCCGCACCATGCGGGCTGACAACAAACGAGACAGCGTGAGCCGCAGCACCGGATGCAAGAAGAGGGACATCCAGCGCCGCACGCCTGCCTAGCTTACCGCCGAGGTCCAGCATGAATGCTCCCGCCCAACCGTCCTTCGCGCCGGCCCGCCAGCGCGAAGTCGTCGATGCCCTGCGCCGGGTCGTCCCCGCGCACTGCGTGCTGTTCGACGAGGAAGACACCCGCCCCTACGAATGCGACGGCCTGGCCGCCTACCGCCAGTTGCCCATGGTGGTGGTGCTGCCCGAGAACGAGGCGCAGGTCATCGCCATCATGAAGGCCTGCCACGCGCTGCAGGTGCAGATCGTGCCGCGCGGTGCTGGCACGGGCCTGTCGGGCGGGGCCATGCCCATCGCCGATGGCGTGGTGGTCTCCACCGCCAAGTTCAACCAGATCCTCAAGATGGACAAGTACTCGCGCACCGCCGTGGTCCAGCCCGGCGTGCGCAACCTGGCCATCTCCGAAGCAGCGGCCCCGCACGGCCTGTATTACGCGCCGGACCCGTCCTCGCAGATCGCCTGTTCCATCGGCGGCAACGTGGCCGAGAATTCGGGCGGCGTGCATTGCCTGAAATACGGCCTGACGGTGCACAACGTGCTGCGCGTGCGCATGGTCACCATCGAAGGCGAGGTCGTGGAACTCGGTAGCGGTGCATTGGATGCCCCGGGCCTGGACCTGCTGGCCGTCTTCATCGGTTCCGAAGGCATGCTGGGCGTGGTCACCGAAGTGACCGTCAAGCTGGTGCCCAAGCCGCAGGCCGCGCGCGTGATCATGGCCTCCTTCGACGATGTGGTCAAAGGCGGCAATGCAGTGGCCAACGTGATCGCCGCCGGCATCATCCCGGCCGGACTGGAGATGATGGACAAGACCAGCTCGCGCATGGTCGAGCCCTTCGTCAAAGCCGGCTATGACATCGATGCCGAAGCCATCCTGCTGTGCGAATCCGATGGCACCGTGGAAGAGGTGGAGGAAGAAATCGGCCGCATGACCGACGTGCTCAACGCCAGCGGCGCTACGGCGATTGCCTGCTCGCAGTCGGAAGCCGAGCGCCTGCGTTTCTGGTCCGGCCGCAAGAACGCCTTCCCGGCCGCCGGCCGCATCTCGCCCGACTATTACTGCATGGATGGCACCATCCCGCGCAAGAAGCTGGCGCAAGTGCTGCTGGGCATCGCCGAGATGGAAAAGAAATACGGCCTGCGCTGCGCCAACGTCTTCCATGCGGGCGATGGCAACCTGCATCCGCTGATCCTCTTCGATGCCAACATCGCTGACGAATTCCATCGCGCCGAACTGTTCGGTGCCGAGATCCTGGAGCTGTGCGTGGAAGTGGGCGGCACCATCACCGGTGAACACGGCGTGGGCATCGAGAAGATCAACTCCATGTGCGTGCAGTTTTCACCCGCCGAGCGCGAGGCCTTCTTCAAGTTGAAGCGCGCTTTCGACCCGGCCTTCCTGCTCAATCCGGACAAAGCCATTCCCACCCTGCATCGCTGTGCCGAGTACGGCAAGATGCACGTGCAGCGCGGCCAGCTGCGCTTTCCCGATCTGCCGAGATTCTGACCATGCAAGCACAACAAGACATGGACGCCGTGCTGGCCTCCTTCCGCGAACGCATTCTCTCCGGCCGCGCCCTGCAGATCCGTGGCGGCGGCACCAAGGACTGGTACGGACAAGCGCCCGCCGGTGACCTGCTCGACACACGCCCCTACAGCGGCATCATCGACTATGAACCGACCGAGCTGGTCATCACCGCCCGCTGCGGTACGCCCCTGGCCGAGATCGATGCGGCACTGGCCCAGCACAAGCAGATGCTGGCCTGGGAGCCGCCGCGTTTCGGTGGTGCGGCCACCGTCGGCGGCATGGTCGCGGCCGGCCTGTCCGGTCCCTCGCGCGCCAGCGCAGGTGCCGTGCGCGATTTCGTACTGGGTGCCGTGCTCATGGATGCACAGGGCGAGCAACTGCACTTCGGCGGACAGGTCATGAAGAACGTCGCCGGCTATGACATCTCGCGCCTGCTGGCCGGTTCGCTGGGCACGCTGGGACTGATCCTGCAGGTCTCGCTGAAGGTCTTGCCGCGTCCCATCGCCAGCAGTACCCGCGTCTTCGAGATCAACCAGGAAGGTGCGCTGCGCCTGCTCAACCAGAGCGCAGGGCAACCCCTGCCGCTGGTGGCCAGCGCCTGGGTCAACAATGTGCTCACGATCCGTTTGTCGGGTGCACAGGCTGCCGTGGATTCAGCAATCAAAAAGATGGGTGGCACCGAATTAAGCAATCCGGAAGATTACTGGACCGACCTGCGCGAGCAGACCCATCCTTTCTTCGCCGACCCGCAAGCCCCGCTGTGGCGTCTGTCGGTGCCGTCGGTGGCCCCGCCCGTCGACCTGCCGGGCCGCCAGCTGATCGAGTGGGGCGGGGCGCAGCGCTGGCTGCGGCCTGAGGGAAATGTGGATGCCGTTGCCATCCGTGCCGCCGCACTGGCCGTGGGCGGACACGCCAGCCTGCATCGTGGCGGCGACAAGGCCATCGGTGTCTTCCACCCCTTGCAGCCGGCGGTGGAAACGATCCATCGCCGTCTCAAGCAGCAATTCGACCCGCAGGGCATCTTCAATCCCGGCCGCCTGTACGCCAGCCTGTAAGCGCCTCTTTTCCAAGCGATCATCATGCAGACCAACTTGGCTGATTTCATCCGCAACACCCAGGCCGGCGAGGAAGCCGACAGCATCCTGCGTTCCTGCGTGCATTGCGGTTTCTGTACCGCCACTTGTCCCACCTATCAACTGCTGGGCGATGAACTGGATGGCCCGCGCGGCCGCATCTATCTCATCAAGCAGGTGCTCGAAGGCAAGCCCGCCACGGCCGCCACGCAATCGCACCTGGACCGCTGTCTGACCTGCCGCAACTGCGAATCCACTTGCCCCTCCGGCGTGCAGTACGGGCGCCTGGTCGACATCGGCCGCAAGGTGGTGGAAGAGCAGGTGCAGCGCCCCTTCGGCGAGCGTGTCTTGCGCACTGCCTTGAAGGAGCTGGTGCCGCGCAAGTGGATCTTCCGTCCGGCCATGAAGGCGGGGCAGATGGTGCGCCCGCTCTTGCCCAAGCTGTTGCAGAACAAGGTGCCGCTGCCGCAGGATGCGGGAAGCTGGCCGACGCGCACGCATGCGCGCCAGATGCTGCTGCTCGAAGGTTGCGTGCAACCGTCGATGGCCCCCAACATCAACAGCGCCACCGCGCGCGTGCTCGATGCCCTCGGCGTGCAATTGTTCGCGCCGCCCAAGGCCGGCTGCTGCGGGGCCATCCGCTATCACCTCAATGACCAGGACGGCGGCCTCGACGACATGCGCCGCAACATCGACGCCTGGTGGCCCTACATCGAAGGACGTGACGGCGTGCGTGCCGACACCATCGTCATGAATGCCTCCGGCTGCGGGGCCACCGTCAAGGAATACGGGCACCTGCTGCAGCACGATCCGGATTACGCCGAGAAGGCGCGCCGCATCTCCCGCATGACGCGCGACATCAGCGAGATCCTGCCCGAGTTCGAAGAGCAGCTGCAGCACAAGCTCAAGGATTTCAACGGCAAGCGCGTGGCCTATCACCCGCCCTGCACCCTGCAGCATGGCCAGAAGATCCGCGGCAAGGTCGAGGACATCCTGCGCGCGGCCGGCGTGGATGTGCAGCTGTGTGCGGACAGTCATCTCTGCTGCGGTTCGGCCGGCACCTATTCGGTACTGCAGCCCGAGCTTTCCTATCGTCTGCGCGACAACAAGATCAGCAAGCTGCAGGCCACCGATCCGGACATGATCGTCACCGGCAACATCGGGTGCGTCACGCACCTGCAATCCGGGACCGACACGCCGGTGCGGCACTGGATCGAATTGCTGGACAGCGCCCTGCAACAGGCCTGAGGACGCGGATAGTCAGGATAGTCAGGATAGTCCGGATGACATCGTGATGCGTCTCACGATGTCATTGTCCTGTCAGATCAAAAACTTAGACTTTCGCCTTCACCGATACCAGCGGTGTAGTCAGGCGAAGCCCGCAAGGTCTTGTCGCGCCTGGCTGCCCGCACGAGGACCAGGACCATGGGCGGAACCAGTCGACGCGATTTCCTAAGATTGTCGGCCAGCGTGGCCGGTGCCGCCAGCGCCGCCGCGCTGCTGCCGGCCTCGATCAGCAAGGCCCTGGCCATTGCGCCCCGGGTGCGCACGGGCAGCATCGAGGACGTCGAGCACATCGTGGTCTTCATGCAGGAGAACCGGTCCTTCGATCACTACCTGGGGCATCTGTCCGGTGTGCGCGGCTACAACGACCGCTTTCCGGTGACGCTGCCCAATGGCCATCCGGTCTGGTTCCAGCCGCGTCAGGAGGATCCCGCCGCCGTCATCGCACCGTTCCGTTACGACACCACTGATCCGGCGATGAATGCGCAATGCGTCGGCAGCCTGCCGCACACTTGGGCCACCACCCAGGGTGCCATCAACGGCGGACGCGCCGATCAATGGGCGCAGCAGAAGGGCAATCTGTGCATGGGCTATCACGTGCGCGAGGACATTCCCTTCCACTATGCCCTGGCGGATGCCTTTACCGTGTGCGACCAGTATTTCTGCTCGATTCCCGGCAACACCCATCCCAACCGCATGTACCTGATGACCGGCATGATCGATCCGCTGGGCAGCGGCGGCGGGCCGCTGCTGGACAATACCGACTACATCGACAACCAGTTCAGCAGCACCAAGCTGCCGCCCTTCACCTGGACCACCTATCCGGAACGGCTGGAGCAGGCCGGCATTTCCTGGCAGGTCTACCAGCAGGGCACTGACTTCGACAAGTTCAGTGGCAACTACGGCACCAACATGCTGGCTTCGTTCGAGAACTTCGTGCATGCGCCCATCGGTTCCTCCCTGCACGCGCGCGGCATGAGGTCCCGCAGCGTCGCGCAGCTCAGGGCCGATGTGGAGCAGGGCAAGCTGCCGCAGGTGTCGTGGCTGCTGCCGCCGGCGGTGTATTCCGAGCATCCGGATTACACGCCGCTGTATGGCGCGCGCTATCTCTCCGACATCCTCGATGCGCTCACCGCCAATCCCGAGGTGTGGAGCAAGACCGTGCTCTTCATCATGTATGACGAGAATGACGGCTTCTTCGACCACGTGGTCCCGCCGCAGGCCCCCACGGTGCCGGATTCCGGCAAGAGCACGGTGGACATCGCGCTGGAGCGCCATGCCGTGGTGGCCGCGAGCCAGCAGGGCAAGTTCATTGCCGACCAGCTGCCCTACGGGCTGGGCCCGCGCGTGCCGATGTTCGTGGTCTCGCCATGGTCGCGCGGCGGACGGGTCAATTCGCAGGTGTTCGATCACACGTCCGTACTGCAATTCATCGAGCGCCGCTTCGGCGTCATCGAGCCCAACATTTCTCCCTGGCGGCGTGCGGTGTGCGGCGACCTCACATCGACGCTGGATTTCAGCCGGCGCGATACTTCGGCACCGCGCCTGCCCGATACCACCCACTACCTGGCCGATTCCGACCTGCAATGCAAACGTCCGGTCGCCATCAGCGCGCCCGCACCCGGCGCCGCGCTGTCCATCGCGCCGCAGGAAGCGGGCGTGCGGACTGCCTGTGCCTTGCCCTATGCGCTGCACGTGCATGGCAGCCGCGAGGGCGACCGTTACATCCTGCGCTTCGACAATGTCGGCCGGCAGGGCGCGCATTTCCAGGTCCACGACGATGTCCTCGGTAGCGCACCGCGCGGCTATACCGTGGAAGCCGGCAAGCAGCTCGCTGACAGTTGGCCGCTTGCTGCCGGAGGCCGTTACCAGTTCAGCGTGTGGGGACCGAACGGCTATTTCCGCCGTTTCGCAGGGAAGGCCGGAAGCACGTCGCAGCCGGAACCGGAACTGCGCAGCCATTACGATGCGGCCCGCGGCGTGCTGAACGTCAGCTTGCTCAATCCCGGCCCGGCACCCTTGATCGCCACGGTCACCGATCTGGCCTACGGCCACACCCCGCGCGTGCTGCACGTGCCGGCCGGGCAGAGCGTCAGCAGCGCCTGGGATCTGGCGGCCAGCCACCACTGGTACGACCTGCAGTGGCAACTGCAGGACCGGCCGCACTGGCTGCGCCGGCTGGCGGGCCATCTGGAAACCGGTCGCCCCAGCATGAGCGATCCGGCCGCCACGGCACCGGTGACGACCGCACTCTGAAGCCCCTGCAGGCGGGTGTTTCGTGGCTGACAAAGCGCTGACAAGTTGGCCTCAGGCATGTTGGCAAAATCGCCACATTCCGGCTCCTGTGGACGGTTTGCTGCGTTTTGGGGCAGTTTTACCTGCTTAGCCTTGACGGCGGGGGGCATAAGTCAATAAGCTTCGTCCTTTTTTCCGCGCGGCGGGAAAAAACGGTCAGAGTTTCTCATCAGAAACTGACGCTTTCTGACCATCCAAAAGCATGGCGCCCCTGTCACCGCACCGGCCGGCGCCGCCCGCAAGCCTTACATCATCGTCCTCTCACCGGTGCCTCGTGCCGGTGGCGAGCGAGGGCAGGAGAACACATGAAGAAACGCATTCCACAAGCCGCCTACATCTTTGCAGCCATGCTGCTGGGCATCCTGGTCGGCTACCTGATTTTCAATCACTACGACAAGGGCGAGGCCAAGGAGCTGGCGGGCTATATCTCGATTGCCTCGGACCTGTTCCTGCGCCTCATCAAGATGGTCATCGCACCGCTGGTGTTCTCGACCCTGGTGGTGGGCATCGCCCACATGGGCGACGCCAAGTCGGTGGGCCGCATCTTCGGCAAGTCGCTGGCCTGGTTCTTCATCGCTTCGCTGGTGTCGCTGGCGCTGGGCATGATCATGGCCAACCTGCTGCAACCGGGCGCCGGCGTGGCGCTGCCGTCGCCGGATGCTGCCGGTGCTGGCCTGGCCACCAGCAAGTTCACGGTCAAGGAATTCTTCAACCACCTGGTGCCCAAGTCGATTGTGGAAGCCATGGCGCAGAACGAGATCCTGCAGGTGGTGGTGTTCTCCATGTTCTTCGGCATCGCCCTGGCGGCGCTGGGTGAACGCGGCAAGCACCTGCTGCTCGTCATCGACGACCTGTCGCACACCATGCTGAAGATCACCGTCTACGTCATGAAGTTCGCGCCGGTGGCGGTGTTTGCCGCCATGGCCGCAACGGTCGCCGTCAATGGCCTGGACATCCTGGTCAGCTTCGCGGTCTTCATGCGTGACTTCTACTTCTCGCTGGTGCTGCTGTGGGTGATCCTGATCGCAGTGGGCTTCGTGTTCCTGAAGAAGCGCATCTTCCACCTGCTGGCGCTGATCAAGGAAGCCTTCCTGCTGGCCTTCGCCACCGCCAGCTCGGAAGCGGCCTATCCGAAGCTGCTGGACGCGCTGGACCGCTTTGGCGTCAAGCGCAAGATTTCCAGCTTCGTCATGCCGATGGGGTATTCCTTCAACCTCGACGGTTCGATGATCTACTGCACCTTCGCTACGCTCTTCATCGCGCAGGCCTATGGCATCCACATGCCCATCTCCACCCAGATCACCATGATGCTGGTGCTGATGCTGACCTCCAAGGGCATCGCCGGCGTGCCGCGCGCCTCGCTGGTGGTGATCGCCGCCACGCTGCACCAGTTCAACATCCCGGAAGCGGGCCTGCTGGTGATCCTGGGCATCGATACCTTCCTCGACATGGGCCGTTCGGCTACCAATGCGGTGGGCAACTCGATCGCTTCGGCCGTGGTGGCCAAGTGGGAAGGCGGCCTGCTGAGCGAAGAAGAAGCCGCGCGCGCCGAAGTCGAGATCGAACAGGAAGCCGAAGCCACGCTGCATACGGAAGCCTGATCCGATAGTTAGTCCAAGAATGAAACAATGCCGCCCGGTGATGAGCCGCGCGGCATTTTTCATGGGGGAAAGGAAAGTGATTCAGGCCGGCAGCGCCTCGGATTGCTTGACCGCAATCCATTCCTGCAAGGTGATCTCGATGGTGATGAAAGAGAGATTGGCGCCGCGCACGAAGCGTCCGGCAAAGATGCGGCCCTCGGTATCGGCCACCACGCCCTGAAGCGGATGGGCGCTGGCCGGTCCATCGCTAAAACCGATTTCGCCGAAGACGTTGAGGATTTCCACACCCGGCCCGTTGATCTCCATCGCACGCACCCCGGCCGGAGTGGCGTATTGCAGATGGGCATCGATGAGGCTGCCGATGGCGCCCCGCACGATGGCCTTGTCCATGCCATGCTGGCGGCACAGCGCTTCCACGCTTTCGGTCAGGTCCTGGTTGGGTTTGAGCCGGGCCATCACCAGCTTGCCGAGCTGGCCCTGTTCTACGTGGATGTGGTCGTCAAGGGAGTCGCTGTCATGGGCGGGGAGCGTCATCATCATTCCATGGGTGTCGGATGCAATAGACTGAAGTGCGTCTCTTCATCGCTGTTGACGACGAAGGCGCTGCGGGAGAACAGGCACAGGCGCAGGATGAGCGGATCGTCGCCCACCTCCACCGTGTCGAGCAGCAGATGGCCGCCATGCAGCGTGCCATCGCCATCGATGAAACCTGAGTGGCAATGCAGCAAGACTTTTCCATCGGCGTTCTGGCCGATGGTGATGGCGCCGGTCACGAAGCTGATGACGCCTTCCAATACATGCGGTGGTCCATAGTCATAAGGCCGGCTGACATCGCCGGTCTGTTCGATGCGGTGATAATGCAGCCGCCGCGCAGTCCCGCCGCACAGCCGTCCCACGCCGCCGCGCTGGCCGTAGCGTGCCAGCACGCGCCGCAAGGCCGGGCCCACCGGCGTGCCTGGTTGCAGGGTGATACGAAGTTCCTCGGCCGGATCGGCCTCCAGGTCCAGCGTGCGCGGATAGCTCGGCTGGCCTGCATGAAGGAACTTGCGCACCGCCAGGAAACCGGTGCTGGCCGTGGTCTCGCCAGGTTGGCTGGCGCGTTTCATAGCCGGTAGTCGCCTTGTTCTTCGAGCAGCGCCTTGATCTGTTTCTTGACGATCTTGCCGTAGCCCGACTTGGGCATGCTGTCCCAGTAGACGAAGCGGCGCGGCCATTTGTACTTGCCGATGCGGGTTTCCAGATGCGTCAGCAAGGCCTCGCCATCGACCTGTTGGCCAGCCTTGCAGACGATCACCGCCAGCCCGCTCTCGCCCCACTTGGGATCGGGCACGCCCAGCACCGCCACTTCGGAGACGGCCGGATGCGTCAGCAGGGCTTCCTCGATCTCGCGCGGATAGACGTTGGAGCCGCCCGAGATGTACATGTCAGAGGAACGTCCGGTGATGTAGAGGAAGCCATCCTTGTCCACATGCCCGAGGTCGCCGGTATGGAACCAGTCATGCTTGAAGGCCTTGGCATTGGCCTCCGGATTGTTGTGATAGCCCATGAAGACGGCCGGTCCGCGCACGCAGATTTCGCCGGTCTCGAAGGGCGCCAGTTCTTGTCCATCGTCGTTCAGGATGGCGATCTGCATGCCGGTGCGCGGCATGCCGCAGGTCCCCACGCGTGCCTGCGGATGGGCGTCATCCTCGAAGTGCAAATAGGACGGCAGGAAGGTGATATTGCCGGTCACTTCGCCCAGGCCGTAATACTGCACCAGCACCTTGCCCAGCTTCTTCAATGCATGGACCTGGTCGGCGCGATACATGGGTGCGCCGGCATAGATGACGTGTTTCAGCGAGCTGTGATCGTAGCGGTCCACGGACTCATCTTCGACCAGGATCTTGACGATGGTGGGCACGGTGAAGAGATTGTCCACCTTGTATTTTTCCACCAGCTGCCAGGCTTCCTCCACCACCAGCCGTTCGGAAGAGAGCAGGATGCTGGCCGCACCGCGCGCGGTATTGACCACCGCATGCACGCCTGCGCCGTGTGACAGCGGTGCCACTACCAGCGAGCGCGATTGATGCGTGAGGCCCGGCATCAGGTCGGCCAGGTGATTGGTCACCACGAAGGCCATCTGGCCGTGCGAGAGCATGCCCGCCTTGGGATGGCCGGTAGTGCCGGAGGTGTAGAAGAACCACAGCGGATCGTCGTAATCGACTTCGGCCTCGCGGAAGGTTTCGCCGCTGCCATCGGCCACCAGGGTTTCGTAATCGAGTTCGCCCGGCCGTGCGTCGGCCAGGGCCACCACGTGTTCAAGTGCTGGCGAGGCGGCTTTGACCGCATCGACATACGGTGCGAAACCGCGGTCATACAGCATCACGCAGGCGCCGCTGGACTGGCCGAGATAGGCGGCCTCGGGCGGCGTGATGCGGAAATTGGTCGGCACCCAGACCACGCCCATCTTGAAGGCGGCCCAGGCACTCTCGAAGATCTGCTGGTTGTTGCGCGAGTGGACCAGCATCTTGTCGCCCTTTTTGACGCCGCGCCGGGTGAGGGCATGGGCCAGCGCATCGACACGGGCATTGATCTCGCGCCAGGGGATCAGGCGGTCGCTGCCATCGGCTGCGCCTTGCGCCAGGATCAGTCCCGGCTCCTCCGGAAAGCGGCGCGCCACGTCCGAGAGCAGGCGGCCCAGGTTCATCACTTTGCTTAACATCGTCTCACTCGTCCCGATTCTTCTGATGGAATTCTGATGGAAATTGGCGTGCTGCCTTGTTCTGTTTTTTGTACATCACTTCATGCGGCGCACCGGCCTTCAACGACAGGACGGCGCGCCGGTGCTGCTACCGCATTTTCAGTTCACACGCTCCAGGATGCTCACATAGTTGGCCACCGCCGCGCCGCCCATGTTGAACACGCCGGCATAGCGCGCATTGGCGATCTGCATGTCGCCCGCATCATGGGATGCCTGCATGGCCGCCATCACGTGCATCGAGACACCGGTGGCACCGACCGGATGGCCCTTGGACTTCAGCCCGCCCGAGGGATTGACCGGCAGCTTGCCGTCCTTGGCGGTGATGCCTTCGGCAATCACGCGTGCGCCCTGGCCGTGCGGGGCCAGGCCCATGGCTTCGTATTCCAGCAGTTCGGCCACGGTGAAGCAGTCGTGCGTCTCCACCAGCGACAGATCATCGAGGCTCAGGCTGGCTGCGCCCAGCGCCTTCTTCCAGGCCAGCTCGGCCGCTTCGAAGCGGGTTGGATCTCGGCGCGACAACGGCAGGAAATCATTGACGTGGACCGCCGCACGGAACTGCACCGCGCGCGGCATGGACTTGGCCACATCGGCAGCGCTGATGACGAGGGCAGCTGCACCATCGGAAATGAGCGAGCAGTCGGTGCGCTTGAGCGGACCGGCCACATACGGATTCTTGTCGGAGACCGTGCGGCAGAAATCGAAACCGAAATCCTTGCGCATGTGCGCATAGGGATTGACCATGCCGTTCTTGTGATTCTTGGCCGCGATCATCGCCAGCGCATCGGACTGGTCGCCGAAGCGCTCGAAGTAGCTCTGCGCGATCTTGCCGAAGACGCCGGCAAAGCCACCCGGAATGCCCGCTTCTTCCTTGGCGTAGCAGGCCTTGAGCAGCACCTCGCCCACTTGCGCGGTGGCCAGTTCGGTCATCTTCTCGAAGCCGATCACCAGCACGTGTTTCGATTCGCCAGCCTTGATCGCCTGCAGGCCCGAATGGATCGCCGCCGAACCGGTGGCGCAGGCATTCTCCAAGCGCGTGGCGGGTTTGAAGCGCAGCTGCGGCAGCGTGTTGAGCACCAGCGAGGAAGGGAAATCCTGGTACAGGAAACCGGCATTGAAGGTGCCGAAGTGCACCGAGTCGATGTCTTCCGGTTGCAGCCCGGCGTGTTCGATGGCGGCCTTGGCGACCTGGCCGATCAGCACTTCCGGATCGATGCCGTCGAGCTTGCCGAACTGCGAATGGTTCCAGCCGGTGATGCAGGGTGAGGATGCAGAAACAGTCATGGGGTTGTCCTTGTGTCCGTAGTCACGGGGTCAATGGAGCGGGGTCGCTCCGTTACACACAGGGGCAATATGCAAAATCGATGCCACGCGCAGGACCGCTCGCGCCACCGCATGCAGCCGGTGTTGCGCATCCCTTGCCTCGGCATCGCGCAGCCGGTGATGGCGCATCGCGCCAGGTGCCGGCCTGCATCTTGCCCGTCTCCTGAGAGTGCCGGCGCAAAGCCGCGCCGGGTCTCGCTTTGTTGTTGATGTTGATGCGTGCTGATGTGTCCGGCAGGCCGCCCGCTCATTCCCGAAATGCAGGAAAAATCCAACGGAACAGGGCAGTGCCCGCCGACCGCATGAAGATATCACGTACTTTACGTTAACGTAAATCATTGCGCTGCAGCAGTCTGATGGATGCGTTATTGCCCATGAGCAGCATGAACAGGTGTCGACCGCTGCGACAGTGCAGCGACACTTCTGCGACAGGTGTCGCAGTCACGCTGCGCGCAAATAAATGGCGGCGGCGATGATTGCGCGCTTGTACAGGCCCGCCCTTATCGCAGAGAATACAGGCGCAGTGCCGTTGAGGGAGAGGGGGAGCGCCATGCCGACAAGGGAAGACCGGAGGCTTGGCATCCAATTTGCTCTGTCGAGGCACAGGCAGTGTTGACCACCCGGAACAGGGAGCTGCACGCCCGATCCAGCACCCCTGGTAGCGCCGGATTCAGCGATTTTCAAAATTACAAACAGACAGACAGGAGACAAGCAGATGGAACAATCCACTGGCAAGATCACGCGCCGCCATTTTCTGAAGACGGCTTCGGTGGCCTCGGCTGCCGCCGCTACCGGCCTGGTATCGACCTCCGCGCATGCGGCCGAGTTCACCTTCAAGTACGCCAACAATCTGCCGGTGACACACCCGATGAATGCGCGCGCCAAGGAAATGGCCGCGGCCATCGCGGAACAATCCAAGGGCCGCATCGAACTGCAGCTCTATCCCAACAACCAGCTGGGCACCGATACCGACATGCTCTCGCAGGTGCGTGCGGGCGCCATTGATTTCTTCACGCTCTCGCCGCTGATCCTGGGCACGCTGGTGCCGGCCGCGCAGATCTCCGGCATCGGTTTTGCCTTCAAGGATTACAGCCAGGTCTGGCCGGCCATGGATGGCGAACTGGGTGCGCACGTGCGCAAGCAGATCGAAGCCAAGTCCACGCTGTTCGCCTTTGAAAAGATCTGGGACAACGGCTATCGCCAGATCACCAACAGCACCAAGCCCATCAAGGCGGCCGACGACCTCAAGGGCATGAAGCTGCGCGTGCCGCCCAGCCCGCTGTGGACCTCGATGTTCAAGGCCTTCGATGCGGCACCGACCTCGATCAACTTCGCCGAAGTCTATTCGGCCCTGCAGACCAAGATCGTGGAAGGCCAGGAAAACCCCATGGCCATCATCTCCACCGCCAAGCTCTACGAAGTGCAGAAGTACTGCTCCATCACCAACCACATGTGGGATGGCTTCTGGTTCCTGGGCAACAAGAAATCCTTCGAGCGCCTGCCCAAGGATCTGCAAGACATGATGGCCCGCATCATCAACGAAGCCGCCATGAACCAGCGTGCCGACGTGCGCAAGCTCAACGATTCGCTGGTCGATGAAATGAAGGGCAAGGGTCTGGCCTTCAACAATGCCGATGCCGATTCCTTCCGCGCCAAGCTGCGCAGTGCCGGCTTCTATGCCGAGTGGAAGAAGAAGTTCGGCGACGAGCCCTGGGCCCTGCTGGAAAAGTACACCGGCAAGCTGGCCTGAGCGCTTCGTTTGCCGGTGCTCATGCCTGCATGAGCCCGTGCGCCGGAGCGCTGCCCTCGCCGTGAGGGCAGCGCTCCCGCCCTGAATCCATTTCGCTGGAGCTTGATGATGGAAGCTGCAATGACTTACCGCGCCCCGGTCAACATGAACCCGGCTGCGCGCGCGCTGGTCGCATTCAATCGCATGGTGATGCACGTGGTCGGTGCCGTGGCGGCCGCCCTGGTGGTGGCTGAAACCGTGGTGCTGCTGACCGGCGTGATCTACCGCTATGCGCTGCATGACCCCCTGGTATGGTCGGATGAACTGGCCTCGATTCTGTTCATCTGGCTGTCGATGCTGGGGGCCGTGCTGGCGCTGGATCGTGGCGAGCACATGCGGCTCACCGCCATCATCAACAAGTGTTCCGAGAAAGGCCGCGTGTGGCTCGAAACGGTGGCGGCACTGGTGGTCTGCATCTTCGTGCTGATGGTGATCCACCCGGCCGTGGACCATGCGGTGGAGCAGATGCCGATCACCACACCGGCGCTGGAAATCCCCGATGGCCTGCGCGCTGCGGCCCTGCCGGTCGGCGCGATCCTGATGCTGCTGGCGGCGGTCTCGCGCATGGCGGCCATGACGACGATGCGACTGCTGCTCTCGGCACTGGCCGTGGTGGCCGTGATTGCCGGCGCGCTGTGGCTGGCCAAGCCCATGCTGCTGGGCATGGGCAATTACAACCTGATCGTGTTCTTCGTGCTGCTCATCGGCGTGTGCGTGGCCGGCGGCATCCCCATCGCCTTTGCTTTCGGTACGGCCACCATGGCCTATCTGGCCCTGGCCACTACGGCACCGCTGATGATCGTGGTCAGCCGCATGGACGAGGGCATGTCCAGCCTGATCCTGCTGTCGGTGCCGCTGTTCGTGCTGCTGGGCTCCTTGCTGGAAATGTCGGGCCTGGCCAAGACCCTGATCGACTTCATGGCCGCGCTGCTGGGCCACGTGCGCGGCGGCCTGCAATACGTGCTGCTGGGGGCGATGTTCCTGGTCTCCGGCATCTCCGGTTCCAAGGCAGCCGACATGGCCGCGATTGCCCCGGCGCTGTTCCCCGAGATGAAGAAGCGCGGTTCCAAGCCGGAAGAACTGGTGGCCTTGCTGTCCTCTTCCGGTGCCATGACCGAAACCATTCCGCCGAGCCTGGTGCTCATCACCATCGGTGCGGTCTGCAGCGTGTCGATCACGGCGCTGTTCATTGGCGGACTGATGCCGGCGGCCATTGCCACCATCGCCATTGCGGTCGTGTGCTGGATGCGGGCGCGCCGCGAGCCGATGCCGGATGTGCAGCGCGCGCCGGTCTCGCTGATCGTCAAGACCCTGATCGCGGCCATTCCGGCGCTGGCGCTGCCCATGCTCATCCGCGTGGCCGTCATCGAAGGCGTCGCCACGGCGACCGAAGTGGCCACCATCGGCGTGGCCTATACGGTGGTGGTCGGGCTGATCATGCACCTGTTCCTGAAGCACCTGAACTTCAAGCGGCTCTATCCCATGCTGATCGAATCGGCGGCCTTGTCGGGTGCCATCCTGCTCATCATCGGCATGGCTACCGCGATGGCCTGGGCGCTCACGCAATCGGGATTCTCGGCCAAGCTGGTGGCGCTGATGCAGGGCGTGCCGGGCGGCGGTGCCGGGTTCCTGCTGATCACCATCGTCATCTTCATCGTGCTGGGCAGCCTGCTGGAAGGCATTCCCGCCATCGTGCTGTTCGGGCCGCTGCTGTTCCCGGTGGCGCGTTCGCTGGGCGTGCATGACGTGCACTATGCGATGGTGGTGATCCTGGCCATGGGCATCGGCCTGTTCGCACCGCCTTTCGGGGTCGGCTTCTATGCCGCCTGCGCCATCGGCAAGGTCTCGCCGGATGGCGTGTTCAACCGGGTCTGGGGCTACCTGGCCGCGCTGGTGGTAGCGCTGCTGGTGGTGGCTTTCGTGCCCTGGATTTCCATCGGTTTCCTCTGATCCCCGCATGAGTCTTGCGAGCGATCGGGAAGCTTCCTTGATTGACCTGTCAATGACGAATTAAAAACGGCGGCCCCCTTTCCCTCTTCCGGGGCCGCCTCCATCCACGGAGACAATATGAATCGCAATGATAGCGGCGCCCGCGTGGCGCTCGTGACGGGCGGAGCCATGGGCATCGGCGCCAGCATTTCTGCACAACTGGCCGCCAAGGGACACACCGTCCTGGTGGCCGACATCAACTTGGAAGCGGCGTCCAAGACCGCCGATGCGCTGGTGGCTGCCGGCCATCGCGCAGCCGCGCTGCAGATGGATCTGGGCAGCCCGGAGGCGATTGCCCAGGCCTTCGCCCACATCGAGAAGGATTACGGACGCTGCGACGTGCTGGTCAACAATGCCGGCGTGGCGCGCACGTATTCCTTCCTCGACTATCCCCTCGACAACTGGCTGCAGACCATGAACGTGAACGTGACCGGCGTGCTGCTGGCGGGTCAGCATGCGGCGCGGCTGATGGTCAAGCAAGGATGGGGGCGCATCGTCAACATCTCGTCGATCTCGGGCATCCGCGCCGGTGCCGGCCGCACGGCCTATGGCACCTCGAAGGCGGCGGTCATCGGGCTCACGCGCCAGATGGCCATCGAGCTGGCGCAGTACGGCATCACCGTCAACAGCGTCGCCCCCGGTCCGGTCGACACGCCCATGACCCAGGCCATGCATTCGGAGCAGACGCGCGAGAGCTATTACCGGCTGGTCCCGATGCGCCGTTATGGCACCACCGATGAGATCGCCTCGGCGGTGTGCTATCTGGCGGCGGAGGAATCGGCCTACATCACCGGTCACGTGATTCCGGTCGATGGCGGCTTCGTTGCCGGTGGCGTGCTGGAAATCTGAGAGGGCATCGATGGACAAGCTCATGCAAGACAAGGCCATCATCGTCACCGGTGCCGGTTCGGTGGGCGAGGGCTGGGGCAACGGCAAGGCCGCTGCCGTGCTGTATGCGCGCGAGGGCGGCCGGGTGTTGGCGGTAGATCGCAGCATCGAAGCCGCATTGGAGACCCAGGAGATCATCCGCCGCGAAGGTGGCGTGTGTGAAGTGCTGGCGGCGGACGTCTCGCGCAGTGCCGATGTGAAAGCCATTGCGGAGGCGGCCATGGCGCATTTCGGGCGAGTCGACGTCTTGCACAACAACGTCGGCATCGCCGAAGTCGGCGGGCCGGTGGAGACCAGCGAAGAAAGCTGGAACCGGCTGGTGGCGGTCAACCAGACCAGCCTGTTCCTGACGCACAAGCATGTGCTGCCGATCATGGAAAAGCAGAGGAAGGGCGCCATCGTCAACATCTCCTCGATGGCGGCTTTACGCTGGATCGGTTTTCCCTACCTGGGCTATACGGCGACCAAGGCGGCGATCCTGGCCTTCACCAAGAACGTGGCGATGCAGTATGCGCCCATGGGCATCCGCGCCAATTGCGTGCTGCCCGGCATGATGGACACGCCCATGATCCGCGAGCCGCTCAAGGCTTCCTATGGGGGCGACATCGAGGAGATGCGCGCCAGGCGCAATGCGCAATGTCCGATGGGATTCATGGGGGATGCGTGGGACGTGGCGCATGCCTCGCTGTTCCTCGCTTCCGACAACGCGCGCTACATCACCGGGCTGGACATGATTGTCGATGGCGGGCTGTCGCTGCGTTGTGTCGGCTGAGTGCGGCTTGTTGAACCTTGTTTGTTGACCGCGGCCAGGCGGGCGTGGAAGCCGATCTGCTGCGGTTTGATGCCCGGGCGTTCAAGAGCGTCCGGGCTTTTTTATGTTCAGGCTGCGCACGACGTTGTCTGCATCCTCCGCCACACCTCCACCGCCGTCTCCGCAAACGTCCGTATGCAGGGATTGGTATTTTCCCGGTTCCAGATCACCGCCACCTCCACCGTCGGCGCACCGATGAGCGGTTTGAAGACCGTGGTGTCCAGATGCATGGCCTGCATCGAGGTCGGCACCAGCGCCACGCCCAGGCCTTCACCGACCAGGTTGACGATGGTCTGCTGCAGGTTGGTCTCCAGCACGATGCGGGGACGGAAACCATGCAGCTGGCAATGCTGCTGGATCAGGTCATACACCACCGGCGCAATCGGACGCGGAATGCTGATGAAGGCATCCTCGGCCAGCTCGGCGGCCGAGATGTCGGGCTTGTGCGCCAGCCGGTGCCCGCGCGGCAGCACCGCCAGCAAGGGCTCGGCATAGATGGTGTAGCTGTCGAGCCGGCGGCAATCCTCCGGCCGATACATGATGCCCACGTCGATCTTCTCATCCTCGATGTCGGTGGCCAGCAGGTTGGGCACGTATTCGCTCAGGCGCATGTCCACCTCCGGATAGGCCGCCGAATAATGGCGCGTCACCGCCGGCAGGATGTTGTAGGCCGAGGACATCATGAACCCCACCTTCAGCGCACCGCTCTGCCCGGTGCTGGAAGAGGCCGCATTGCGCTTGGCCCGCTCCAGTGCCTTGAAAATTTCTGTGGTATCGCGATAAAAATATTTGCCCGCTGACGTCAGCTGGATGGCGCGTTTGCTGCGGTCGAACAATTGCGCGCCCAACTCCCTCTCCAGCGCCGCAATCTGCCGTGTCAGCGGCGGTTGCGAGATATGCAGCAACTCTGCCGCGCGTCCGAAATGCAGGGTTTCTGCTACGGTGCGGAAATAGGTGAGGTGTCTCAATTCGATCATTTGATACCTTCAAGGTATTGATTCTGTCTGTACATTGTATTGGAAGTCATGGATCGGACTGGCTATTCTTTGCCGCAGACGTGCCGTTGCGACACGTCTCCGGGCCCGCCCCAGGCGGCTTCCCGCGCATAAAGAACCGGTCCCGAGGGAAGCCGGCTCGATAAAAAAAGCAGTCCAAGACAGGAGACCATCATGCCGACCACCCCGGTAGCGCAGCCCTTGCCTGACAGTGACGTTTGCCTCACCCCCGCACCCCTTTCGGCTTCCACGCGCCACGCCCCGCGCTATCGCGACATCGGCCAGCTCGCCGCCGGCGACGAGCTGATGCGCGACCTGGTCGAGCGCGGCAAGCGCCTGATCGATCGCGGCATTCCCGTGCTGATCCTGGGCGAGACCGGTACCGGCAAGGAATACCTCGCGCGCGCCCTGCATGACTACAGCGCGCGCCGCCGCGCCAGCTGGATCGCCATCAACTGCGCCTCCATCCCCGAGAGCCTGGCCGAAAGCGAATTGTTCGGCTACGCCAAGGGGGCCTTCTCCGGTGCGCTGCCCGGCGGCATGAAGGGCAAGGTCCAGCAGGCCGATGGCGGCACGCTCTTCCTCGATGAAATCGGCGACATGCCCTTTGCGCTGCAGACACGCCTGTTGCGCGTACTCTCCGAACGCGAAGTGATTCCGCTGGGCGCATTGCGTCCGGTACCGGTGGACGTGCAACTGATCTGCGCTACCCACCAGGACCTCAAAACCCTGGTCGCCGAAGGCCGCTTCCGTGAAGACCTGTATTACCGCATCGCCGGTGGCGTACTGCGTCTGCCGGCCCTGCGCGACCGCAGCGACCGGCCCGCGCTGGTGATGCAGATGATCGCCGATGAGCTTGGCCATGCGGCCGACGAGAGCATGCTCGATCCCGCCGCCCTGCAGCGCCTGCTGGCCTATCCCTGGCCGGGCAATCTGCGCCAGCTGCATGCGGTGATCCGCTACAGCTGTGCCGTCATGAATGACGGCCGCATCACCCTGCGTGATCTGCCGGAAGAACTGATGCAGTTCCAGCCCGCGACGCTGGCGCAGGTGCTGCCGCTGCACCGTCCGGCATCGCGCCTGGCCGCCGGGAGCAGCAGCCAGGCCGACGCCGCCGATCCAGGGCGTGATGAACGCACCCGCGTCATCGAAGCCCTGAACGGCAGCCGCTGGAACATCTCCGCCGCCTCGCGGCAACTGGGCATGTGCCGGGCCTCGCTGTACCGCAAGCTGCGCCAGCTCGATATCCCCCATGTGCGCGATCAGGCCATGCCTGCGCATGCTGCCTATGCGGTTGCCTGAAACGATATAAATCATTTGCGCAGCATCTGGTGCACGGCAAGAGCGTTCCCCCGGCGCGTTTGCCAGCATTAAATTTCTGTTAATGCTCGTGCGTTTGTCATTCACTTGAAATAAATGCCCGCTACCCTCAGCCAGTCAAAAAGGGACAAGCGAAGGTGCCGGTCTCGGCACCATGATCAGGCGGGTGGGGATTGCGTAAGCCGTTATCGTTCGAGCCACAAGGGCTGCTGACCAGACTGCTCGCGGGCAGGGGCGTGTCGGCGGGGATGGTGCTGCTCGCCGCCGGCGCGTTGTCGCTGCTGTGGTATTTCACGCTGATCCGCATCGAGAATGAAAAACAGCTGGCCATCGCCGGCTCGGTGGCCGACAGCCGCAACGTGGCCGCCATCGTCTCGGCCAATCTGGATGAAGTGCTGGGCAAGACCCTGCTGTATTCGCGCATCGGGCAGTCCATGCTCAATGGCGAGCAATCATCCTCGGCGTATTTCAATCCGCTCTTCAATGGCGATTCGGCCTACCTGCGTGTGGCCATGTTCGATGCGCGCGGACGGCTGGTCTATTCCTCGGCACGCCAGAAGAGCGAGCCGGAACTGAGCCGTCTCATCAATGCCGGTTTCATGAGTACGCTGACCAGTACCGGTGAACAGAACCAGATGATCATCAAGCCGCCCCTGAACCGCGACGGCTACAGCTGGCGCGTGCCGCTGCTCATTCCGCTGCAGGATGGCAAGGGAACGCTGCAGGGATTCTTCGCCGCCATTCTCGATCTCGGCTATTTCCTCAAGACCTATGAAGAGGTCAGCGTCGATGGTGCCAGCCGTATCGAGATCATCAACACCGCCGGGCTGCAACTGGCCGAGCTGGCCGGGGGCATCCTCTCGGGCGGCTCCAACTACGCCGGGCAGGAGTACGCCACCTTCCTGCTCACCGGCAAGGGCGATGGCCTCATCCATGCACTGCGTCCGGGTGATGCGGCCCAGCATGTGGGCGTGCAGCGCCGGCTGGCGCATTACCCGCTGGCGGTGGTGGTCAGCCGCGACCAGCAGGTATTGCTGGGCAAGCTGTGGCCGGCGCACCGGCAGTATTACCTGCAGGCCATCCTGATCTCGCTGCTGGTGGTGGTGCTCTCGGGCGGCCTGATCGCGATGGCCCACCGTCGCCGTTTCCTGTACGAGCAACTGCTGTATTCCGAGCGCGAGAAGAGCGGCCTGATCCAGCAGCTGGAACAGGAAAAGAGCCGCGCCTACCAGCTCGCCTCGCACGATTACCTGACCGGCATCCCCAACCGCATGCTGTTCTACGAGCTGGCCGCCACCGAACTCTCGCGGGCGCGGCGCAGCCGCAACCTGTACGCGCTGTTCTTCCTCGATCTCGACAAGTTCAAACTCATCAACGACACGCTCGGCCATGCCGTGGGAGACGCCCTGCTGCAGGAAGTGGCACGCCGCCTGCGCGCGGCCGTGCGCGAATACGACCTGGTGGCGCGGCTGGGCGGCGATGAATTCGTGGTGCTGGTGTCCGAGATCCGCAGCGAGGAAGTGGTTGCCGAGATCGCCGACAAGCTGGTCGAAACCCTGCGCGCACCGTATCCCGATCTGCTGGGCTGCGATGTCGAAACCGCGCCCAGCATCGGCATCGCGCTGTATCCGCGCGATGGCCAGAGCATCACCACGCTGATGACCAATGCCGACTCGGCCATGTACACCGCCAAGAGCGCTGGCAGCGGCCTCTATCGTTTCTACGATGCCTCGCTCAATGCGATTGCGGTGCGCGGGCTGGAGTTGCTGGGACGCTTCCGCCAGGCCCTCAAGGAAAACGAATTCTGCCTGCACTACCAGCCCAAGGTGGCGCTGCAGGACTATAGCGTGGTCGGCATGGAAGCGCTGATCCGCTGGCAGCATCCCGAGCATGGCCTGATCTTTCCCGGCGAATTCATTGGTCTGGCCGAAACGCATGACTTGGTCCAGCCGCTGGGCCACTGGATCATCGAGGCAGTCTGCCGGCAACTGGCGCAATGGCGTGCCGACGGGCTGCCGCTGGTGCCGGTGGCCATCAATGTCTCGGCCAAGCAATTGAATGACGAGCGCCTCATCGCCACCGTGCGCGAATCCCTGCAGCGCCATCAGCTGAGCGCGCATTGGCTGGAGATCGAGGTCACCGAGAGCTGCTTCATCGCCGACCTGGAACAGGCGCGCCAGACCCTGGAAAAACTGCGCGACGAGGGGCTGCGCATTTACCTGGATGACTACGGCACCGGCTATTCCAGCCTCAGCCACATCAAGGCGCTTCCGGTGTATGCGCTCAAGATCGATCGCTCCTTCGTGCGCGACATCCGCAACGACAACAGCGACGGCATGATCGTCGCTTCCACTGTCACGCTGGCCCGCAATCTCGGCTTGAAGGTGGTGGCCGAAGGCGTGGAAACCCGTGAACAACTCATGCACCTCAAGCTGATGGGGTGCGACGAAGTGCAGGGGTTCTATCTGCAACGCCCGGTCGCCGCCGCCCAGCTGGTGCCGCTCCTGCAGAAAGGCAGCTTCGATTTCTCATGATGACCCGCATCGCTTCCCTGTCCCTGGCCGTTGGTGCGCTCTGCTGCCTGCTGTTGGCCCTGCCGTCGCTGGCCGCCAACCGCAGCGCCTGTGAACGGCCGCAGCGGCTGCGCTTTTCCTTCGTGCCGCAGGGGCGCGACGTCGACCAGCAATCGGCCCTGGCACCGCTGGTGGAAGAATTGCGCGAACGGTTGAAGATGCCGGTGGACGTGATCATCCCGACCTCCTACGGCGGGGTCATCGAAGGACTGATCGCCGGCGCCATCGATGTCGCGCGGCTGGGGCCGGCGTCCTACGTGACGGCGCGCAAGGGCGATCCGCAGATTACGCCTTTTGCTTCGATGGAGCAGGTGGAGCCCAATTTTGCGGCGCAGGGCGGCGTGTCGTCGGTGTATTACGCGCTGCTGATCACGCGCCAGCAGGGACCGTATGACAGCGTGGCCTCCCTCAAGGGACGGGTGCTGGCTTTGGCCGACCCCGACAGCACCTCGGGCGCGCTGATCCCGCGCCACCTCTTTGCGCGCCAGTACAAGCTGCAGTTCGACCAGTATTTCTCGCGCATCGGCTATTCAGGCAATCATGAGAAATCGGTCATGGCCGTGCTGAACCACAATGCCGATGCGGCTTTCGTGGCCAGTACCAATCTCTCGCGCATGATCAGCGACGGCCAACTCAAGAAGAGCGATGTGCGGGTACTATGGCGTTCGGGGCCGATTCCTTTCGACCCCTTCGTCTATCGGGGCCAGCTGTGCGCCGATATCCGCAACAAGATCCGCGAAGTCTTCCTGGACAAGAACGCGCTGCGCGTGAAGCTGGCCCTGGACAACCTGCGTGCCACCCACTTCGTGCCGGTGCACGACGCGGCTTACCAGATCATCCGTGCATTGCCGTAACGGCGGGCTGCACGGCGCTTTGCAGGAGAGAAGCTGTGCCCAAGGTGTTCGTCTATGGTTCGCTCAAGCGCGGGCAATCCAACGCGTTCATGATGGACGGTGCGCAGTTCGTGGCACCGGCCCGCAGCGTGCAGTGCTGGCGGCTGGTGGCCTTGCCGCATTATCCGGCGCTGGTGTGGCAGCAGGGGCCGTGCCGCATCGCCGGAGAAGTGTGGGAAGTGCCCGAGACCATGATGGCGCAACTGGATCGCTTCGAGGAAGTGCCGGTGCTCTACACGCGGCAGGAGATCGAGGTGGAGCTTGAAGCGCCGGACCCTGCGCAGCCGGGCCGCTTGCTGATGGCCCATGCGTATTTCATGCCGGCTGCGTTGGCCGCTGCCGGGCGCGAGCTGCACGAGGGCTGCTGGCCGGCATGAAGAGGGGACTGACTTATTCGGCCAGCAGCGTTTCGATATCGGAAATCATTTCCTCAGGGCGCGTCTGCGGCGCATAGCGCTTGAAGACGGTGCCGTCACGGCGCACCAGGAACTTGGTGAAATTCCATTTGATGGCCTTGCTGCCCAGGAGGCCCGGTGCTTCCTTCTTCAGGTACTGGTAGAGCGGATCGGCCTGGTCGCCATTGACATCGATCTTGGCGAACAGCGGAAAGCTCACGCCGTAATTCTTTTCGCAGAAGGCACCGATTTCCTCGGCATTGCCCGGCTCCTGCGCCCCGAACTGGTTGCAGGGGAATCCCATCACTTCCAGCCCGCGTGCGTGGAACTGGCGATGGATGGCTTCCAGGCCGTTGTATTGCGGGGTGAAGCCGCACTTGCTGGCGGTATTGACGATGAGCAGCACCTTGCCGCGCAGCTGTTCCAGCGGGAAGGGCGTCTGGTCGGCCAGCTTGGGCTGGAAATCGTAGAGAGTGGTCATGGATCGTTCCTTGAGGCTAGCATCGGTGTGGCCGCCATTCTAAACCGCTGCGGGCGGGCTTGCTCGGGCCCCCCCGTACCGGGGATCAGGCCTGCAGGCCGTGTTCGCGTGCGCTCGCCGCACTGATGCGGCCCTGTTGCACCAGCAGCGACAGGCTCGCCTGCAGTGTCTGCATGCCTTGGGCGGCACCGGCCTGCATGGCCGAAAGCAGTTGCGCACTGCGTCCCTCGCGGATGAGGTTGCGCACCGCCGCCGTGGCCACCAGCACTTCATGGGCCGCCACCCTTGCGGCACCGTCAGCGGCCGGCACCAGGATCTGGGCGACCACGCCCTGCAGTGCCTCGGCCAGCAGGGCGCGCGCGGTGTCCTTCTCGCCTTCGGGGAAGGCATCAATAATGCGATCCACGGCGCGCGCGGCCGAGGCCGCATGCAGTGTGGCCAGCACCAGATGGCCGGTCTCGGCGGCGGTCAGAGCCAGGCGGATGGTCTCCGTATCACGCAGCTCGCCGACCAGCAAGACATCCGGATCCTCGCGCAGCGCCGCCCGCAGGGCCTGCGCGAAGCTGGCGACGTGGGTGCCGATCTCGCGCTGGCTGACCAGGGCGCGGCTGGGCGCGTGCAGGAATTCAATGGGATCTTCGAGGGTGAGGATGTGGACCGGGCGCGTCTCATTGATGAGCCTGGCCATGGCCGCCAGCGTGCTGCTCTTGCCCGACCCGGTCGGTCCGCTCACCAGCACCAGGCCATGCGGGCGGGTGGCCAGTTCGGCACAGGCGGGCGGGGCATGCAGTTCGGCCAATGCCGGCGGCTGCTGGCCCAGCGGGCGGATGGCGGCGGCCGGGCCGCGTTGCTGGTGGAAGGCGTGGATGCGGAAGCGGCCCAGTCCCGGCAGCGCCAGGGCGAAGTCGCAATCGGTCCCGGCGCGGTAGTGCGGCTGCAGGGGCGCGGGCATCACCGCCAGCAGGGATTGCTGCAGGTGAGCGCCGTCCAGCGGCTGCAGGTTGATGCGGCGAATGGCCCCGTGGACCCGCAGCAAGGGCGCGAGCCCCGCACAAAGATGCAGATCGGAAGCCTGATTCCTGACGGCAAATGCCAGTAGGGTGGCAATGTCCATTTATAATCCCGGCAAGGTTGGACCAACAATATCGTTATCTCCCTGCAGGCTGCCCCTTCCGGCTCCCGGATTATGTCGTCAATCGCTCAACACTTGCAACACGTGCAACAACAGATCGCCCAGGCTGCCGGCCAGGCCGGGCGGGCTCCATCCTCGGTGCAACTGCTGGCCGTTTCCAAGACCTTTGGACCGGAGGCGGTGGCCGAAGCAGTGGCCGCCGGCCAGCGCGCCTTTGGCGAAAATTATTTGCAGGAAGCGCTCGACAAGATCGCCGCGCTGCCCGCCCTGGTGCCGGATACGCCACTGCAATGGCATTTCATCGGCCCCATCCAGAGCAACAAGACCCGGCCCATCGCCGAGCACTTCGACTGGGTGCATTCGGTGGACCGTCTCAAGATCGCCCAGCGCCTGTCGGAACAGCGGCCTGAGGAACTGGACGCACTTAACATTTGTCTGCAGGTCAACATCAGCGCCGAAGCCAGCAAGAGCGGCCTGACCCCGGAGGAATTGCCCGAGGTCGCGGCCCAGGTGGCGCAATTGCCCCGGCTGCGCCTGCGTGGCCTGATGGCGATCCCGGCCCCCAGCGACGATATGAAGCAACAGCGCGCCGCCTTTGCGGCGGTTCGCGGCCTGTATGAACAATTGCGCACAGGCGGACTGGCGTTGGACACTCTGTCCATGGGCATGTCGGCCGACCTGGAGGCAGCGGTGGCCGAAGGGGCCACCATCGTGCGGGTCGGCAGCGCCATCTTCGGGGCGCGGCATTACGCGTGACGGCCCGTGAGGGGCCACGCGATTTGGCCCCTGTGAAGTTTTTTACCCAATCATCAAGCCTCAACACAAGACACAAGGAGCGGAAGTGAAGATAGCGTTCATCGGCGGCGGCAACATGGCAGCGGCATTGATCGGCGGACTGGCCGGCAAGGTCGCGGCGGCAGAAGACATCCACGTGGTCGATCTCAATGCCGATGCGCTGCAGGCGCTCAAGGACAAGTTCGGTGTGACGACCGCGCAGTCCATCGATGGCACCCTCGCCAACGCGGACGTGGTGGTGCTGGCGGTCAAGCCGCAGCAGATGCGCGAGGTGGTGGCCAGCTTGAAGCCCTTCATCGGGGCCCAACTGATCGTCTCGATTGCCGCCGGCATCCGCATGGTGGACCTGTCGCGCTGGCTGGACGGCCACCAGGCCATCGTGCGCGCGATGCCCAATACCCCGGCCCTGATCGGCAAGGGCATCTCGGGCGTGGTACCGCATGCGCAGGTCTCGACCCTGCAGCGCGCGCAGGCCGATTCCATCCTCAAGGCCGTGGGCGAGACCCTGTGGCTGGACAGCGAAGAAAAGCTCGACGCCGTCACCGCCGTCTCCGGCAGCGGTCCGGCCTACGTGTTCTACTTCCTCGAAGCGATGGAGCAGGCAGCGGCCCAGCTGGGCCTGTCGCCGGAAGACGGCCTGCAACTGGCCAAGGCGACCTTCGCCGGTGCCACCGAACTGGCGCGCCGCTCCGATGAATCCGTGGCCACGCTGCGCGAGCGCGTGACCTCCAAGGGCGGCACCACCTATGCCGCGCTGACCAGCCTGGAGCAATCGGGCGTGAAGGGGGCCATCGTGCAGGCCCTGCAAGCCGCCGCCCATCGCAGCAAGGAGCTGGGCGACGAGTTCGGCAAGGCCTGATGGGACAGGCTGACCGCTTCCTGGGCCTGCTGGCGGCCTTGCCGCTGGCTTCCGTGCTGCTGCTGTCCGGTTGCGCCTCCACGGCCGACAGCGAGGGCTATTACACGGTCAAGCGCGGCGACACGCTCTACAGCATCGGCCGCGACTTCGACCAGAGCCCGGCCAACCTGCGCACCTGGAACCGCCTGCGCAATCCGGATGACCTCGAAGTCGGCCAGCGCATCCTGGTGCGCCCGCCGGCTGGCGTGGTGGCCCGTACCGGCGCCGGGCAGACGCCGCGTGCGTCCGCCTCTTCCGGTGCGGAGACCACACCGCGCAAGAATGCCGGCAAGCCCGCCGCCAAACCAGCGCCCAAGTCGCAAGATGATGACGATGCCCCGGCCCCGGCCGATGCCAAGCTGGACTGGATGTGGCCCACGCAGGGCAAGTCCGCCCCCAGCGCTGACAGCTACAAGAAGGGCATCGATATCGCCGGTACCCAGGGCCAGACGGTGGTGGCCGCTGCAGCGGGCAAGGTGACGTATGCCGGGCATGGCATTCGCGGCTACGGCAACATGGTGATCATCAAGCACACGCCGCAGCTGCTGTCGGTGTATGCGCACAATGCGACGATCACGGTCAAGGAAGGCCAGATGGTCACGCGCGGCCAGCAGATCGCCACCATGGGCAACAGCGATACCAACAAGGTCAAGCTGTATTTCGAAATCCGCCGCAACGGCAAGCCGGTCAACGTGATGGCGCTGCTGCCGGCGCGTTGAGGCAGCGGCCGCGCATCTGCGCGTGCCGCCCTTGACGCCATCTCAAGAATCAGGAATTCACATGGCCAAACTGGAAGACATCGTGCGCCGGCAGAAGACCGGCGCCACCTTCGTCATCAGCG
Organism: Herbaspirillum sp. 1130; assembly: GCF_017833835.1. Lineage (NCBI taxonomy): Bacteria > Pseudomonadati > Pseudomonadota > Betaproteobacteria > Burkholderiales > Oxalobacteraceae > Herbaspirillum > Herbaspirillum sp. 1130. The sequence goes on along the minus strand of NZ_JAFICQ010000004.1, from coordinate 711,751 downwards.
CACAGATGCTGCAGATGACTCCGCGCGACTTCGATGCGTTAGCCCAGGTCTGGGACGACGAGGGCGGCCCCGGATTCAACGTGGCCGGGGTGCCGTTTCGGGTGGTGGTGGAGGGGGAGTTCCTCATCAGCCGGGTGACGGTGGTGAGGACGACGGCTGAGGTCTGAGGGAAGCTCAGCCCTTGCGCTGCAAGCGATACACCACCGTATCCAGCGCCCGCAATCCGCGCTCCATGAACTTGGGTTCCTTCTCCAGGATATCGCGCCGGTCGATGGCCACCGCCTCGCTATGCGATGCGTAGAGGCGCAACACTTCTTCTTCGGCCACCGAGAACGGCGGGCCTTCCATTTTTTCCTGATCGTATTCCAGCGTGATCAGGAGGCTGCGTGCCTGGGCTGGCAGCCGTCCATAGATTTCTTCCACGTAGCGCGCACGCATGTCCGGGGGCAGGGCGATGAGGGCGGCGCGGTCATAGGCACCGGCACAGTTGGCCAGGGTGGCATTCTCCAGCGCGAAGATGTCGCCGCAGATCAGTTCGATCTGCCCTGCCACGTAATGGCGGCCCTGCGCGCTTTCATGCACTGCCGGGGTCAGCTGGTGCTCGCTGAAGAACTGGGTGATGGCCAGTTCCGACAACTCCACCCCCAGCACGCGATGGCCCTGTTCTGCCAGCCACAGCATGTCCAGCGACTTGCCGCACAAGGGCACCAGCACCGTGCTGCCGGCCGGCAGCGCCAGTTGCGGCCAGTATTTCTGCAGCAGCGGCGTCACCCGCGACTGGTGAAAGTGCGTGCGTCCATCGCGCCAGCGTTCGAGCCAAAATTCCGCTTTCATCCCGTTTCCTTTGAATTTACGCCAGGCAGCCGCAGGGCCTGCCTGGCATCAATGCATCAGCACATCAGCGCATCAGCGCATCAGGTAATCGAGCGCGACACCGGCGAAGATCGCCGCACCCAGCCAGTTGTTGTTGTTGAAGGCCGCGAAGCAGCGCATGCGGTCGCGCTCGCGGATCAGGGTGTAGTGATACACGGCAAAACCGCAGGCCACCAGCATGCCCGCCGTGAACCACAGCCCCAGTCCGTATTGCAGGCCGACCACCCAGATCAGCGCCAGCGCCACCACGTAGCACAGCATGATGGCCGCAACGTCGTAGCGGCCAAAGGTGATGGCCGAGGTCTTGATGCCGATCTTCAGGTCGTCGTCCCGGTCCACCATCGCATACTCGGTGTCATAGGCCACGGCCCAGAAGATGTTGGCCACCAGCAGTACCCAGGCCGCCAGCGGTACGCTGCCGGTCACGCTGGCAAATCCCATCGGGATGCCGAAGCCGAAGGCGATGCCCAGGTAAGCCTGGGGGATGGCGAAGAAACGCTTGAAATACGGATAGCTGCCCGCGATGATCACGGCTGCCACCGACAGTTGCAGCGTCAGCGCATTGAGCGGCAGGATCAGCAGGAAGGACACCAGCGCCAGCACCCCGGCCACCATCAGCGCTTCCCACGATTTGATCTTGCCGGAGGTGAGAGGGCGCTGTTCGGTGCGTTTCACATGCCGGTCGAAGTCGCGGTCGGCATAGTCGTTGATGGCGCAGCCGGCCGAACGCATCAGCACCGTGCCCAGCACGTAGATCACCAGGATGCGCCAGTCGGGTACGCCGCCCGAGGCCAGCCACAGCGCAATGAGCGTGGGCCACAGCAAGAGCAGGATGCCGATGGGTTTGTGGGCGCGCACCAGCAGCGCGTAAAGCCTGAGCCTGTCCATGGAATGTCCGCAAAATCGAAAGTCCGCATTATAATTCGCGTCGCCGTTTCCGCACTGTCGTGCTTTTCAACGCTTGTTTGCTGATGCGCTGACAAAGTGCTGACAGTGGATGCGGTGTGCTACACATCAGCAGAACTTATAAAAACGAATTCTTATTTTCCGAGACATCCCCCGGGTTTCGTGCTGCACGGCCACATGCATTTCTTTTGCCCAAAGCCGGCAGTACGGCTAATGTAACGCGGCTGTCATGGAGCGTTGTTAGCATCAAAACCCCTTTTTTCGAGAGGTTCCCTCTGATGAACATGATGAAAACGCTGATCGCGACCGGTGTCCTGGCGACGATCACTTCCTCTGCCTTCGCTGCAACCGAGATCACCTGGTGGCATTCCATGACCGGCGCCCTGGGCGAACGCGTCAATGCCCTGGCCGACGACTTCAACAAGACCCAGGGTGATTACAAGATCGTGCCGGTCTACAAGGGGACCTACGACGAATCGATGTCGGCTGCCATCGCCGCCTATCGTGCCGGCAATGCGCCCAGCATCCTGCAGGTGTTCGAAGTGGGCACCGCCACCATGATCTACGCCAAGGGCGCGGTCAAGCCGGTGTATGAAGTGATGCAGCAGGCTGGCGAGAAGTTCGACCAGAACGCCTACGTGCCTGCGGTGGCCGGTTACTACTCGACCCCGAAGGGCATGATGTCCTTCCCCTTCAACAGCTCCACCACCATCATGTTCTACAACAAGGACATGTTCGCCAAGGCCGGCCTGGATCCTGAAAAGCCTCCCGTCACCTGGCAGGAATTCGTCGGCATGGCGGCCAAGATCAAGGCCAGCGGTGCCTCGTGTGCTTACACCACGACCTGGCAATCCTGGGTGCATTTGGAATCGTTTTCAACCTGGCACAACGTTGAGCTGGCCACCAAGAACAACGGCTTCGGCGGCCTCGATGCCCGTCTGAAGATGAACAGCCCGCTGCACGTGCGCCACATCGAGAACCTGTCGAACTGGGCCAAGCAGGGCTACTTCACCTACGCCGGCCGCAAGGACGAGGCCAATGCCAAGTTCAATGCGGGCGAGTGCGCCATCATCACCGGTTCGTCCTCGGCCTATGCGGATATCCGCAAGAACGCCAAGTTCAAGTTCGGCGTGGCCACCCTGCCGTATTACAACGACGTGCAGGGCGCACCGCAGAACACCGTCATCGGCGGTGCCTCGCTGTGGGTCATGAACGGCAAGAAGAGCGACGAGTACAAGGGCGTGGCCAAGTTCTTCAGCTACCTCTCCAAGCCGGAAGTGGCCGCCAAGTGGCACCAGGACACCGGTTACCTGCCGGTCACCAAGGCCGCCTACGAACTGACCAAGAGCTCCGGTTTCTATGAGCGCAACCCGGGCACCGACGTCGCCGTCAAGCAGATGATCGTCAAGACCACCGAGAAGTCGCGCGGCCTGCGCCTGGGCAATTACGCCCAGGTTCGTACCGTCTTCGACGAGGAACTGGAAAACGTCTGGACCGGCAAGAAGACCGCCAAGGAAGCCCTGGACTCCGCCGTCAAGCGCGGCGACGAACTGCTGGCCCGTTTCGAGAAGGCCAACAAGGGCAATCAGTAAGTCTCATCAGCAACACCTCCCGTCCCGCCTGAACGCGGTGACGGGACAGGAACCGGCGGTGTGCTCCGTGATCGCGGAGGGCAGCGCCGGCTTCCGTTTTGGGATGTGGTCAAGCTGACCTCCGTTTCCGATTCATTCAACTTCTGCGGCCAGGCGATCCCTGGCTGGAACGATCGTGGAAAAACGCGCGCGATTCACTTCGAAGTGGTTGCCTTATCTGCTGGTGGCACCGCAGATCATCATCACTTTGCTGTTCTTTTTCTGGCCGGCCATCCAGGCCTTGTATCAGTCCATGCTGCTGCAGGATGCCTTCGGCGGCTATTCCGAATTCGTCTGGTTCGACAATTTCAAGACGCTCTTTGCCGATCCGACCTATCTCGAATCCTTCCGCACCACTGCGCTCTTCTCGGCGCTGGTGGCCTTCTTCGGGCTGGCGCTCTCGCTGCTGCTGGCGGTCTTCGCCGACCGCGTGCGCCGGGGCGCTTCGGTCTACAAGACCTTCCTGATCTGGCCTTATGCGGTCTCGCCGGTGGTGGTGGGGGTGCTGTGGATGTTCCTGCTGAGTCCCTCGCTGGGCATCCTCTCGCATGTGCTGGCCTGGCTGGGTTTGCCGTGGGATTACATGATCAATGGCACGCACGCCATGATCCTCATCGTCATTGCCGCCATCTGGAAGCAGATCAGCTACAACTTCCTGTTCTTCCTGGCCGGCCTGCAATCGATTCCCAAGTCGCTCATCGAAGCGGCCGCCATCGATGGTGCGGGTCCGGTCAAGCGCTTCTTCACCATCGTCTTCCCGCTGATCTCGCCGACCACCTTCTTCCTGTTCGTGGTCAACGTGGTCTATGCCTTCTTCGATACTTTCGTCATCGTCGACGCCACTACCCACGGCGGTCCCGGCAAGGATACCGAGATCCTGGTCTACAAGGTCTTCACCGATGGCTTCAAGGGCGGCGACCTGGGCGGCTCGGCGGCGCAATCGGTGGTGCTCATGGCACTGGTGATCCTGCTGACCGTGGTGCAGTTCAAGTACGTTGAAAAGAAGGTGCAATACGCATGAAGCCCGTCGCCATGAACGCTTTCCTGATCTTCCTCACTGCAGAGGTGGCCGCATGATCGAACGCCGTCCCGTCCTCGATTTCCTCAGCCACGTGGTCCTGGTGCTGGGTGTGCTGATCGTGTTCTTCCCGCTGTATGTCGCCTTCGTGGCCAGCACGCAGACTGCCGAGCAGTCGGCCCTGTCGCCGCTGTCGCTGGTGCCGGGCGGGGAATTCATCAACAACTACAGCGCCGTGCTCTTCAAGGGCGCGGCCGGGCAGGTGACCGCACCGCCCGTGCTCAACATGCTGTGGGTGAGCCTGGCCACGGCGCTCATCATCGCCATCGGCAAGATCTCCATCTCCATGCTGTCAGCCTTTGCCATCGTGTATTTCCGTTTTCCGGGGCGCGGGCTGTTCTTCTGGATGATCTTCGTCACGCTGATGCTGCCGGTGGAAGTGCGTATCACGCCGACCTATCAGGTGGTGTCCGATCTCGGCATGCTCAACAGCTATGCGGGCTTGAGCGTACCGCTGATCGCCTCGGCGACCGCCACCTTCCTGTTCCGCCAGTTCTTCCTGACGGTGCCCGATGAACTGGCCGAAGCCGCGCGCATCGATGGGGCCGGGCCGCTGCGCTTCCTCAAGGATGTGCTGTGGCCGCTGTCGCGCACCAACGTCATCGCGCTGTTCGTGATCATGTTCATCTATGGCTGGAACCAGTACCTGTGGCCGCTCATCATCGCCACCGACACCAGCATGTATCCCATCGGCATCGGCATCAAGACGCTGATCTCCGGCGGTGATTCGGCGGTAGAGTGGAACCTGGTGATGGCCACCATGATCCTGGCCATGCTCCCGCCCGGACTGGTGGTGGTGGTCATGCAGAAATGGTTCGTCAAGGGCCTGGTTGATTCCGAGAAATAATTTATATCATTCCGAGAGTTAGAGACTGACAATCATGGCAGCAATCCATCTCAAGCAAGTCCGCAAGACCTATGGTGCCGGCACCAAGGCGGTCGACGTGATCCATGGCATCGATGCCGACATCGCCGATGGCGAATTCATCGTCATGGTCGGGCCCTCGGGCTGCGGCAAATCCACGCTGCTGCGCATGGTCGCCGGGCTGGAAGAAGTCAGCAGCGGACAGATCGTCATCGGCAAGCGCGTGGTCAATGACCTGGAACCCAAGGAACGCGACATCGCCATGGTGTTCCAGAACTATGCGCTGTATCCGCACATGACGGTGTACCAGAACATGGCGTATGGCCTGAAGATCCAGGGCTTGTCCAAGACCGAGATCGACGAGCGCGTGCAGCGTGCCGCCGCCATCCTGGAACTGGGCGCGCTGCTGGAACGCACGCCGCGCCAGCTTTCCGGTGGCCAGCGCCAGCGCGTGGCCATGGGCCGCGCCATCGTGCGCAAGCCCGCCGTGTTCCTCTTCGACGAACCGCTCTCCAACCTGGACGCCAAGCTGCGCGTGCAGATGCGGCTGGAAATCCAGAAGCTGCATGCCAGCCTGCGCACCACCAGCCTCTATGTGACCCACGACCAGGTCGAGGCCATGACCCTGGGCCAGCGGATGATCGTGATGAATCGCGGCGTGGCCGAACAGATCGGCACCCCGGCTGAAGTCTATGCCCGTCCGGCCACCACCTTCGTGGCCAGTTTCATCGGTTCACCGCCGATGAATTTGCTGCAGGGCAGCCTGTCGGCCGACGGGGCCAGCTTCGAGGCCAGCAGGGGCGAGGCCACCGCTACCGTGCGCCTGCCGCAGCCGGTGACCGGTGCGGCCGGCCAGGAGCGCATCCTGGGCGTGCGCCCGGAACACCTGCTGCCCATCCTCGACGGCTCGGCTGCGCAGCTGTCACTGGAGGTGGAGCTGGTCGAAGCGCTGGGTGCGGAATTGCTGGTGCATGCGCGCTGCGGCGGGCAATCGCTGGTGCTGCGTTGCCCGGCCAATGTGCCGGTCAGCACCGGTCAGCGCATCGGGGCGTCGTTCGGGGCGGGGGATGTGCATTGGTTTGATGTGAAGAGCACCCATCGCATCGCCTGACGATCATCGTTTCCCACAGTGGGAAACGAAACGGGCCTCGCAATGGCGAGGCCCGTTTTGCTTGCAAGCTCGCGCAGGGATCAGGCCGCGCTGGCCGACTCTTCGGTGAGCATCTGAACACCATTGAGCTTGCACGCCAGCACCGCCTGATGCACGGCATCGATGGCCGCCTGCCGCGTAAAGCTCTTGCGCCAGGCGATGACCACGCGGCGCGAGGGGGCCGGCGCCACGAAGGGCACATAGCGCACCATGCCTTCGCGCGTATCGGTATCGGGAATGGAGGCGCGTGGCAGCACCGTCACGCCGATGCCGGAAGACACCATGTGACGGATGGTCTCCAGTGACGAGCCTTCGAAGGTGCGGGCGATGCCATCGCCATTGGTGGAGAAGCGCGACATCTCCGGGCAGACTTCCAGCACCTGGTCGCGGAAGCAGTGGCCATTGCCCAGCAACAGCATGGTCTCGCTCTTGAGTTCACGGGCATCGATTTCCTTGCGCTCGGCCCACTTGTGCTGGCGCGGCAATGCCACCATGAATTCTTCATCGTAGAGCGGCAGCACATTCAGTCCGTGCTCGGGGAAGGGCAGGGCCATGATGGCCGCATCGAGTTCACCCTGGCGCAGCAGTTCGATCAGGCGCGTGGTGAAATTCTCCTGCAGGATCAGCGGCATCTGCGGCACGCGCTCGATCATGGTCTTGACCAGCGAAGGCAGCAGGTAGGGACCAATCGTGTAGATGATGCCCAGGCGCAAGGGACCGGAAAGCGGATCCTTGTTCTGGTTGGCGATTTCCTTGATGGCGGCGGTCTGTTCCAGCACGCGCTCGGCCTGGGCCACGATCTGCGCGCCCAGCGGCGTGACCGAGACCTCGGTGCCGCCGCGCTCGAAGATGACCACGCCCAGCTCATCTTCCAGTTTCTTGATGGCCACCGACAGCGTGGGCTGGGCGACGAAACAAGCTTCTGCTGCATGGCCGAAATGCTTTTCCCGCGCGACGGCCACGATGTATTTGAGTTCTGTAAGTGTCATGCTGTTATGCCGGAATCGTTTTCGGGACTATAGCGTATTTTCGCCCGGCTGGTTCTGTGCGGCATCATGGCGCTTTCCCGCCAGATGGCGCAGGATGGAGGCGCATGCGCCAGCGCAGGCAGGCTTTGATTTTGATGTTATCGGCCTGTCATGTCTTGGTCACAATGGGCAGGTATGTTGTCACGCACTTTTCAGGCGAAGGGGAGTGCAGCGTTCGCCACTTTATCTTGGATACGAGGACATGATGGATAAGGAAGAACTGGTCAAGCGCGTCCACCGCGAACTGGCCGACAGCTACGATGAAGAAATGGAACTGGAGCTGGAAGACCGCACCGTCGATCCGGTCACCGGCGAATTTTCCAGCGCCCACGGCAGCGAGGAAAAGGAATACCGCCGCCTGTATTTCCGCGAACTGTTCCGCCTGCAGGGCGAACTGGTCAAGCTGCAGGACTGGGTGGTGCAGACCGGCCACAAGGTGGTGATCGTCTTCGAGGGACGCGATGCGGCCGGCAAGGGCGGTGTCATCAAGCGCATCACCCAGCGCCTGAACCCGCGCGTGGCCCGCGTGGCGGCGCTGCCGGCACCCAATGACCGCGAACGCACGCAATGGTATTTCCAGCGCTATGTATCGCACCTGCCGGCAGCCGGCGAGATCGTGCTGTTTGACCGCAGCTGGTACAACCGTGCGGGTGTGGAGCGCGTGATGGGTTTCTGTACCGACGAGCAATACGAGGAATTCTTCCGCTCGGTGCCCGAGTTCGAACGCATGCTCACGCGTGCCGGCATCCAGGTCATCAAGTACTGGTTCTCGATCACCGATGAAGAGCAGCACCTGCGCTTCCTCTCGCGCATCCACGATCCGCTCAAGCAATGGAAGCTGAGCCCCATGGACCTGGAATCCCGCCGCCGCTGGGAGGAATACACCAAGGCCAAGGAAGTGATGCTGGAACGCACCCACATTCCGGAAGCGCCATGGTGGATCGTGCAGGCGGTGGACAAGAAGAAGGCCCGCCTGAACTGCATCAGCCATCTGCTGCAGCAGATGCCTTACGCGGAAGTGCCGCATCCGACCGTGCTGCTGCCCGAGCGCGAACGCCATGAGGATTACGAGCGCCATCCGGTGCCCGATTCCATGATCGTGCCGGAAATCTACTGATCGGCAGAGCAGGGCGCCGCAATGAAAATGGCCGGAGACTGAGCTCCGGCCATTTTCGTTCGGAGGACGGAACGGCCTGCGCCGCCTGCCGTCCCGGACCCTGTATCAGGCTCAGTCGAAGTACTTGGAAATGACTTCACCGAAGGCCTGTTCCGCCGACATGCCATTGAGCATCAGCTTGCTGATCTCATCGGAATGCTGGTTGATTTCATCCGGCAGCATGTGGCGGTTGGCCTTGAAGTAAGCGTACTTCTCGCCATCGACCGCTTCGCGCGCACGGGCGGCGGCGGTGGTCGGACGGGCGCTGCCGGCGGCGCTGCGGGCCGAGGAGGCACGCGCCGAACGCGGCGTGCTGCGGGTGCCGCTGCCGCCGGTGGCGACGATGCGCTTGATCTGGTCGAGGGTGAAGATGGGCGTCACGTTGCCGGGACCGAATTCGGTTTCCTCGGCGCGGTGCAGGTGATGATTGCCATCGAAGGCCATCTTCTTGTCGAAGCTGTTGATGACTTCATAGTGCGGCTTCTGCACCGAACCGAACATGCTGAAATGGACGCGGTCGCCGTAGGAGCTCATCTGGGTAATCACGCCGTTGAGGAATTCGGCCTTGATCGCCTCGACATTGCCATGCCAGCGTTTGGTTTTGCTTGAACTCAAAATAACTCTTCCAATGATGCAGGCGCGGCCTGGTGTCGATGCTCTTGCCATCGATGCGGCTGTCGCCGCCAAGGTCGCGCGAATTAAAAACGGGGGGATAGAGGCAATATTATCCTCCTCTGCGCGTCTTATTGCATACCCGCGGCGGACTTTTTCTTCATCTGACCATTTCTGCTGCCTGCCGATGAGCCATTTTGGGCAGGATTTACGAGGTTTTTCGCAGAAATTGCTTGAAAAGCATGTCTCAAGCCTTCATATGCTTGCTTTCCGGCAAGTTTGGTCCGGCCCCCGCAGTTCCGGGCAATGTGTCCTCTTTCAAAGGTTTTCCATGCGCCGTAGCCTCCTTTCGCTGTTGACCGTCCTCGGCCTGCTGGCCGCGCTGCATGCCTGGATAGGCTGGCAGCTGCTGCCGGCCCTGACCACCCACGCGGGCTGGATCACGTTGGGCGCAGCGGTGTTGCTGCTGTCCTTCCTGCTGATGCCGGTAGCGCTGGCCGTGCCTTATCTCAAGCGGCGCGGCCTGTCCGAAATCGCCGCCGACCGCGTGGCCTGGGCCGGCATGCTGGCCATGGGGGCGTTCTCTTCGGCGCTGCTGCTCACGCTCTTGCGCGCGCTGGCGCTGGCCGCGCTGCCTTGGCTGCACCTGCCGGCCATCCAGCAGCACGAGATGGTGGAACTGAGCGCCTGGCTGGTGCTGGCCCTCACCGCAGCGGCCACGGTCATCGGCTATCTCAACGCCCGCCGCACCGCTGCCGTGGTGGAGGTCAGCGTGCCCATCGCCAACCTGCCCGCGGCGCTGGAGGGGTTCACCATCGTCCAGATCAGCGACATCCACGTTGGCCCCACCATCAAGGCCCCGTACCTGCAAGCCATCGTCGACAAGGTCAATGCGCTGCAGCCCGACGTGGTGGCCATCACCGGCGACCTGGTCGATGGCAGCGTGCGCCAGCTGGCCCCGCACACCGCGCCGCTGGCGCAACTGCGGGCGCGGCATGGTGCCTACTTCGTCACCGGCAATCACGAGTACTACTCCAATGCCCACGAATGGATCGATGAAGTCCGTCGCCTGGGTGTGACCGTGCTGATGAATGAACACGTGGTCCTGCGCCATGAAGGGGCGGGTCTGGTGCTGGCCGGGGTGACGGACTACACCGCCCATCATTTCGACGAGACCCATCGCAGCGATCCGCATGCCGCCATTGCCGATGCGCCGACCGGCCATCCGCGCGTGCTGCTGGCGCACCAGCCGCGCAGCGCCACGGCGGCCGTCGAGGCCGGCTTCGACCTGCAACTGTCGGGCCATACGCATGGCGGACAATTCTTCCCGTGGAATTTCTTCGTGCCGCTGCAACAGCCCTATGTCGCCGGTCTCAAGCGCCTGCAGGGTCTGTGGATCTACGTCAGCCGTGGCACCGGCTACTGGGGCCCGCCCAAACGGCTGCTGGCCCCGTCCGAAATCACACGCGTGCGCCTGACCACCCGCTGAACCGAGTCACTCCTCGTCCAGCCGCGCCAGCCGCCGCATGGCTTGCGGCGGTTGGCCGAACAGCCGCAGGCAGGCGCGCCGCATGCGCTCGGCATCGCCAAAGCCGGTGGCGCGGGCGATGCTCTCCAGGCTGTCCTGTGATTGTTCGATGCGCAGCCGCGCCGCTTCTGCGCGCATCTGTTCGATGGCGCGCGCCGGGGTCTGGCCGGTCTCGGCCGCAAAGCTGCGGTCGAACTGGCGGCGACTGAGACAGGCCACTTCGGCCAGCGTGTCGACGGTCACTTCCTGATGCAGATGCGCGCGCGCAAAACTGAGTGCGCGGCGGATGCGCTCCGAGCCCCCATCCATTTCCTGCAAGGCCGAGAATTGTGACTGGCCGCCCGGACGGCGGTGATACACCACCAGTTCGCGCGCCACCGATTTGGCCAGTTCCGCACCGTGGTCTTCCTCGATCAGGGCCAGCGCCAGGTCGATCCCGGCGGAAATGCCGGCCGAGGTCCACACCTTGCCATCGCAGGAATAGATGCGGTCGCTGTCCACCTTTACCTGCGGATGCATCTGTTGCAGCTTGGCCGCCATGCGCCAGTGCGTGGTGGCGCGCTTGCCATTGAGCAGGCCTGCGGCCGCCAGCACGAAAGCCCCGGTGCATACACCGGCGATGCGGCGCGAACGGTTGGCTGCGCGCAGGATGTAGCGGCGCAGTGGTTCGGACACCAGCCCCTCGCGCGGCGCACCGCCACCGGCTACCACCAAGGTATCGAAACTGGCGCGGCCGATGCGCTCGGTCTGGATCATCGCCCCGGCCGAACTGCGGATCAGGCCGCCCGGCTCGGAGTACAGCGTGATCCGGTAGAGCGCGCGTCCACTCACGCGGTTGGCGGCATCGAAGGCCGACAGCGGGCCGGTGAAATCGAGCATGCTGCAGTCAGCAAAAATGAGGAAGGCGATGTCGCGCGCGGGCATGGTGCAGAAAACGTCAAATGGCTGGCAATGCCGGAATTATGGCATTCAAGCCATGCGGCTGCACGCCACACTGCAAGGCCTGATCCCTACTGGAGCCTGCCTTGTCCACGCTATCCACTCATCCCGCCACCCTCCCCGGCAGCCCGTCCGCCCATCGCTGGAAGGTCCTGGCCGCAGGCGTTGCCGCCAATGCCAGTTTCTCGGCCGTGTTTTCCGGGATCCCCGTGACTTCGCTGGTGCTGCGCAGCGACTATCACCTGAGCAATGCGCAATTGGGCCTGGCGCTCGGATTGCTGAGCCTGGGCGTGGCCCTGGGTGAACTGCCCTGGGGCGTGCTGACCGATCGCCTGGGGGACCGCAAGGTGCTGCTGGCCGGACTATTGGGGACCAGCGCCGCGCTGTGCCTGCTGATGGCGATGGCGCGGCCGGGGCAGGGCGGTTCGGCCTTTGTGTGGCTATGCGTCGGTCTCACGCTGGCAGGCTTGCTGGGCGGCAGTGTCAACGGTGCCAGTGGACGCGCCATCATGGCCTGGTTCGCAGAGGGCGAGCGGGGACTCGCCATGAGCATCCGCCAGACGGCAGTGCCGCTCGGCGGCGGTATCGGTGCTTTGCTCTTGCCCACGCTGGCAGCGCGGGCCGGCTTCGGTGCGGTGTATGGCTTGCTGATGGCACTGTGCCTGGCCAGCGTCGCGCTGGTGTTGCTGTGGCTGCGCGAGCCGCACAAGGCATCACCTTCGCACACGGCAATTTCTCCTGCGATGCCGGCCTTGCGCAGTCCGCTGGTCTGGCGGCTGGCACTGGGCACCGGCCTCTTGTGTGCGCCCCAGGTGGCGCTGATCAGCTTCGGCGGTATCTTCCTGCATGAAGTGGGGCAGGCCGGTCTGCTCCTCATCAGCGTGTTGCTGACGCTGGTGCAAGTGGGCGCAGCGGTGGCGCGCATTGCCAGTGGCCGCTGGACGGACACACGCGGCCAGCGCCGTCCCTATCTGCGTGCTTGCGCATTGGTCAGTGCGCTGCTGTTCCTGCTGCTGGGCGTGTCTTCGCTCAGCACCCTCTCCGTCTCGCTGCAATGGCTGGGCGGCGTGCTGGTGGCGGCGGGCGTGGTGGTCTCCGCATGGCATGGCGTGGCCTATACCGAGCTGGCTGTGGCGGCGGGTCCGGCACAGGTCGGCACCGCGCTGGGACTGGGCAACAGCTGCGTGTTCGGCGTCTTCTTCCTCACCGCCCAGGCCATTCCGCTGCTGCTGCACTGGCACGGCTGGCCCGCTGTGTGGATAGTCACTGCAGGGGTGGCCTTGCTGGTGTGGCCGCTGTTTCCACCTGCGCGCAATGCACCGGCATCACGCTGATCTGATGAAAAAGACCGGTCTTAGACGACCGGTCTAATTTTCCGTTAGAATGGGCCGATGCGAGAACACTACGACCACAACAAGCGCCACATCCTGCAAGCCGGCCATGCGCTCATTGCGCAGAAGGGCTACACCGGCGTCGGCCTGGCCGAGATCCTGGCGGCGGCGCAGATTCCCAAGGGTTCCTTCTATCACTACTTCGGATCGAAGGAACAATATGGCCGCGAACTGATCGAGCATTATGTGGCCGGCTATCTGGACCGGCTGGATCACGTCCTGTCCGACCGCAGCCAGGGCGGCAGCGCCCGCGAGCGCCTGCTGACCTACTGGGGATACTGGCTGGAAAGCCAGTGCTGCGAAGAAGCCGAGCAGCGTTGCCTGGTGGTCAAGCTCTCCGCCGAAGTGGCCGATCTCTCCGACGACATGCGCCAGGTATTGCACGGCGGCACGCAGCGTTTCATCGAACGCATCGCCGCCTGCATCGAGGAAGGCATCGCCGAAGGCTCGCTGCACACTGTGCTGCAACCGCTGGCCACGGCCACCATGCTGTACCAGCAGTGGCTGGGTGCCAGCCTGCTGTCCAAGCTGGGCCGAGACCGCGCACCGATGGAAGCGGCCATGCTGGTCACGCGGCACGTGCTGGTCGCACCGCAGTAATCAAGCCATATCAGGCCAGAAGGATTCGATGGCGCGCCGCGCCTCTCAATGAACCGAATACGGAAAGGAGTTCCATGACTCAATTGCCCAAGACCAACCGCCGCATCGTCCTCGCTTCGCGTCCCGCTGCCGCTCCCACTGCAGAAAATTTCCGCCTGGAAGAAGTGGCCATTCCGGAAGTACAGGAAGGCCAGATGCTGCTGCGCGGTGAATGGCTCTCGCTGGACCCCTACATGCGCGGCCGCATGAGTGATGCGCCTTCCTACGCACCGCCGGTGGAAATCGATGGCGTCATGACCGGCGGCGTGGTGTCGCGCGTGGTCAGCTCGCGCCATCCCGATTTCAAGGAAGGCGACCTGGTCATGGCCTATACCGGCTGGCAGGAATACGCCATCTCCGACGGCAGCGGTGCCAACAAGCTGCCCGCCGATTTCGCCCATCCCTCGCATGCGCTGGGCGTGCTGGGCATGCCCGGCTACACCGCCTACGCCGGCCTGATCGACATCGGCCAGCCGCGCGCCGGCGAAACCGTGGTCGTGGCCGCCGCTACCGGTGCGGTCGGTTCGCTGGTCGGCCAGATCGCCAAGCAGCGCGGCTGCCACGTGGTCGGTATTGCGGGCGGCGCACAGAAGTGCGAATCGGCAGTCAAGGAACTGGGCTTCGATGCCTGTATCGACCACCGTGCACCTGACTTTGCCGAGCAATTGAAAGCGGCTTGCCCGCGCGGCATCGACGTGTATTTCGAAAACGTTGGCGGCGCCGTCCTCGATGCCGTCATCCCGCTGCTCAACATTCACGCCCGCGTACCGGTGTGCGGCCTGATCGCCCACTACAACGGCGGCGGCCTGGCCACCGAGAGCAGCGCCATCCTGCGCCGCTTGCTGACGCAGCGCATCCGCGTGCAGGGCTTCATCATCTTCGATTACTACGTCAATCGTCCCGACCTGTATGCGGCCTTCCAGAAGGAAGTCGGCACCTGGCTCAAGGAAGGCAAGCTGCACTACCGCGAAGACGTGGTGCAAGGCCTGGAGAAGGCCCCTGAAGCCTTCATGGGCCTGCTGCAAGGCAAGAACTTCGGCAAGCTGGTGGTGAAGCTGGACTGAGTCCGCGCACCGCCCACCGCACGCCTTTTCCGGGGAAGCTACCCGGCCACCGGCACGGCCTGCGAAGGCCGTGCCGACTCGACAAGGATTCCTGCATGATTCCGTTTTCCGTCCTAGATCTGTCGCCGATCAACCAGGGCAGCACCGCCGCCCAGGCCTTCAACAACAGCAAGGAACTGGCACAGCGCGCCGAAGCCTTGGGCTACAAACGCTACTGGCTGGCCGAGCATCACAACATGCCCGGCATCGCCAGCGCGGCTACATCCCTGGTGATTTCGCACGTGGCAGCCAACACCAAAACCATCCGCGTCGGCTCGGGCGGCATCATGCTGCCCAACCACTCGCCGCTGGTCATCGCCGAGCAGTTCGGCACGCTGGAGTCTCTCTATCCCGGCCGCATCGACCTGGGCCTGGGCCGCGCGCCGGGTTCCGACCAGCGCACCGCGCGCGCCCTGCGCCGCCACATGGGCGGGGATACGGCAGACAACTTCCCGCAGGACGTCATCGAGCTGCAGGAATATTTCGACGAACCCTCGGACTACCAGAACCTGCGTGCCGTCCCGGGCAGCGGTCTCAAAGTGCCGATCTGGCTGCTGGGTTCCAGCATGTTCAGCGCCCAGCTGGCGGCCGAACTCGGTTTGCCGTTCGCCTTCGCGTCGCACTTTGCGCCGGGCTTCATGAAGTCGGCCGTGCAGATCTACCGCGAGCGCTTCAAGCCGTCGGCGACCTTGAAGAAGCCTTACGTGATGCTGGCCCTGAATGTCTTCGCCGCCGATACCCAGCGCGAAGCCGAGCGTCTCTTCACCTCGCTGCAGCAGCAGTTCCTCAACCTCATCCGGGGTACACCCGGCCAGCTGCGTCCGCCGGTGGATGACATCGATGCGCTGTGGCAGCCCGGTGAACAGGCCCATGTCGAGCGCTCGCTCTCCTGCGCCGTGGTCGGTGACCGCGAGACCGTGGAAGAAGGCCTGCAAGCCTTCATCGATGAACATGCGCCCGATGAGCTCATCATCACCGCGCAGATCTACGATCACGCGGCGCGCCTGCACTCCTTCGAGATTGCAGCGCAAGCGCGCGAGGCATTGAAGGAATCGGTCACGATCTGATTGACGGTTTGCACGTAAAAATGGCGGCAGGGACTTCAGTCCTTGCCGCCATTTTTTTCATCCCTACAAAGCGATGCAGGTGATGCGGGTGATGACTTTATTCCATCCCCAGCATCCGCGCCAGGCTGTTGCCGCTCTTTTCGCTGACCAGGTGAATGTGTTCCTCCAGCGAGACCAGATGCGCTTCCATGGCCGCCACCGCACCCTCGCTATCGCCGCGCTCGATCAGGTCGACGATATGCGTATGTTCATCGTGCTCGCAGGCTGCATATCCGGCCGGCTCATGCAGCGCCACGATCAGCGAGCAGCGTGAGACCAGTTCGCCCAGATAGCGCTGCAGCGTGGCATTGCGCGACAGCTCGGCTACCCGCATGTGGAAGGACGAGGCCAGGCGCGCCCAGTGGGTCTGCGCATAGCTGTGCATGACCTGGTGCTCTTCCTTGAGCTGGCGGCGCAGCTTGGCCAGGTCGGCGCGCGTCGCATTGCGTACGGCCAGCCGCATGATGGCGCCTTCCAGTGCGCGCCGCGCCTCGAAGATCTCGCGGGTCTCTTCCGGTGTCGGCATGGCCACCACGGCACCGCGATTGGGCCGCAACTCGACGATGTGTTCGTGCGCCAGTTTCTGCAGCGCCTTCTGCACCACCGTGCGCCCCACGCCGAACAGTTCGCACAGCGCCGCCTCCGGCAGCTTGGTGCCGGGGGTGAGGCGCTGGCTCATCACGCTGTCGAAGACGGTCTGGTAGATGCGCACGATGATGTCCTCGCCCGCTTCGCCTTCCAGTACCAGGGGCGCGGTATCGGCCAGGTCGTCGTGCCGCACGCGCGGACGGCCGGCGCGGCTCTGGCGGGCCGGTGCCGCTGCCGGTTTGGTGGCGTGCTCCTGGGACTTGCCAGTGCGGGAAGTCGGCTTGGCCGTCTTGCGGGGAGAGAGGTCGCTCATCGTCTAGTCATGGGGTGGATCATGCCCGGTCTCACTGCGCTGCCTGCAGGCTGCGCCACAGGCGCGTCGCCAGCCCGATCAGGGCCAGGTCGCTACCGGCCGGGCCGAGCAATGATACGCCGATCGGCAGCCCGGCGGGAGTGGTGAAGGGCATGCTCACCTGCGGCAAGCCCGCCAGTCCGGCCACGCAGGTCAGGCGGAAGGTGCGCGCACGCACCTGGTCGATCTCGGCCGCCGTGGCGTCACGCAAGGGCGCCACGCTGGATGCGGACGGCATCACCGCCACTCCGTCGGCGCCCAGCAGGGAGCGTACACGATGCCGCACCAGATCCTGTTTCTCGCGCGCGGCGCGGGCGGTGTCGGCGCTGATGTTCTGCGCCATGTCCCAGCGCGCCTGCACCGCAGGACCGAATACCGGACGCGCCGAACTGATCCACGCTCCGTGGCATTGCCAGGCATCGAAGGCCGAGGCATGGATGTAGGCCTGACGCCACCTCTCCAGTTCGCTTTCGTCGCCCGACAGCCGCATGTGCTCGCCGGGCAGTTCGCTGCGCAGTGCGTCATAGACCCGCTGCACGACCGGATGGAAGTCGGCCTCGGCCAGTTCCAGCAGATCGAACGGCAGCAAGACCTTGCGCAGTTGCGCGGATCCGGTCTTGGGCAGCAGCACCTGTCCGACCCGTTCGAAGGTCCCCGCATCATGCGCCAGCCAGGTGGCCGTATCGAAGCTGGGGCACAGCGGCGCCATGCTGGCCGTGGAGAGCAAGCCGAAGCTGGTACGCAGGCCCCACACGCCGCAATAGCTGGCCGGTACGCGGGTCGAGCCGCCGGTGTCGGTGCCCAGCGCGAAGTCGCACAGGCGCGCCGCCACCGCGGCGGCCGAGCCGCTGGAGGAGCCGCCCGGCACGCGCTCCGGTGCGGCGCTGTTGACCGGCGTGCCGTAATGATGGTTGTCGCCGTGAATGCTGTAGGCCAGTTCATCGGTCAGGGTCTTGCCGACCAGCGTGGCGCCGGCCTGCAGCAACTGCTCCACCAGCGCATTGCTGCGCGTGGGGATGTGATGGCTGCGCAGCCAGTCCGGGTTGCCGGCGCCGGTCGGGTGGCCAGCCACGTCGAACAAGTCCTTGGCAGCGAAGCGCAACCCGGCCAGCGGGCCGCTGGCAGCGCCCGGCAGGGTGAAGCGGCCATGCGGCACGAAGGCACCTACATGGTCATTGATTTCGAAGGCATTAGTGCGGGTGGCCATGGCCTGGGCAGTGCTCAATTCATTCTCCTGGTGCGTCATGCCGGCTCAGAACGGCTGGCGTAATTGTTCGAGGCTGTCCACGTGGTCGCAGATCGCGCCGGGTGTGGTGAACCAGATCTCGCCGCGATCGCGCGCCGCCGCCAGGTGCTGCAGGGCGGTGCGCAGATGGCGCAGGCGATAAGGCTGGCCGACCAGGTAGGGATGCAGGGCAATGCCCATCACCAGTGGCTGGCGCAGCGCCTGTTCACGCATCTCGTCGAAGTTGTCCACGATCATGCGGGCGAAGTCGCGGCCATCCATCTGGCGCGCCACGATCATGGGGATGTCGTTCAATTCCTGCGGATAGGGAATCGACCACAGCGTCTCGCCGGTGCGGGTGCGCATGCGTACCGGCTGGTCGTCATGGGCCCAGTTCAGGTTGTAGCGATAGCCGGTTTCCTGCAGCAGGTCGGGCGTGACCAGGCTCTCCGAAATCCAGGGCGAGAGCCAGCCCGTGGGCGCTACGCCGCTCTCGGCCTGGATGCGGGTGCGGCAGTGGCGCAGCAGGGCCGCTTCGGCTTCCTCGTCCAGCGTGCCTTGCTGATGTGCATTGGTGTGGCCGTGGCCGATCAGTTCATCGCCGCGCGCGGCGAAGGCTTCCACCAGTTCCGGGCAATGATCGTAGAGCGCGGTGTTGATGAGCACGCCGGCCGGCAGGCCCAGTTGTTCGAACAGTTCCAGGCAGCGCCAGGCGCCGACACGGTTGCCGTATTCACGCCAGGCATAGTTGAGGACGTCGGGCTCCGGACAGACCGGCCCCAGCTTGGCACCCAACCCTTCACCGAAGGCAAAGTGCTCGATGTTGAAGCCCAGGTACACCGCCAGTCTGGCGCCATTGGGCCAGCAATAGTCGGGCCGGCGATGGATGGGCGAATAGCCGAAGCGGCCATGCGAGCGCAGCACGCCATAGGCATCCCGTCCATCATCATGGCCCAGCGCTTCGCCCGCATTGGGCGGCAGAATCGTCGCTTGCATGCCGCCTCCTTACAGCTCGGCCAAGCCGGCGCGCACCAGCAGGCGTTCGGCACTGTCGTTCCATACATCCATCTGCACGATCAGCCCGTGGCGGATCACGTAGCGGTCCACGTAGCGATTGCCTTCGAAGGCCTCGCCATCGGGCCACACGCCAAACAGCGTGCCACGGTTGTAGACGATGGCTTGTTCGACCGTGGCACCGGCTACCACTTCGGTGCCCTCGAAACGCTTCTTGACCCAGCCATAGCGGGTGGCGTTGAAGGCTGCGCATTGCGCCGGGTCGATCATTTCCCGGCCGCCGGTAAAGCGGATCTTCAGCTCCGGTGAGACGAAGCGGCGCGCGGCCACCGGGTCGGGAATCATCAGCACGCGCAGGTATTCGTCCACCAGGGCGGCCGGATCATAGGGCAGGGGAGGCAGGGTTGTTCCCTGTCCGGTGATTGATGATGGTGCGGCGTGCATCATTTTCTCCATGGTTTGCACAAGCATTGTGCATTATTGAATGCAAGTTAAATATCCAATCAGCAGCAATATGCCGTATTTAATGCCGCCAATATTAGAGAGATATTGTCGGCAAAAATTAATGCTTCCTGCTGCGCTTGGCATAGCCCTTGCATAAGTCATGCCGGGCAAAGCCACACACTCACTTCTCGCAAACCTTTGGAGGCAACACCATGATTCGCCTGACCCGCCGTACCCTCATCGCCGCCGCAGCCGCCACCCTCGCCGCCGCGCTGTCGCCGCTGGCACTGGCCGCCGACCCCATCAAGATCGGCCTGGTCACGGCCCTTTCCGGCCAGTCGGCCCAGGCCGGCGAAGCCTTGACGCGCGGCATGAGCATTGCCATCGACGAGATCAACGCCAAGGGCGGCCTGCTGGGCGGGCGCAAGCTGGAGCTGGTGCGCCGCGATGACGAAGGCAATCCGGCCAAGGGCGTGGTGGCCGCACGCGAACTGATCTTCAAGGAAAAGGTGGCGGTGCTGTTCGGGGGCCTGGATACGCCGGTTTCGATGGCCATCGTGCCCATCATCAACCAGGAGAAAGTGCCCTTCGTCGGCCCCTGGGCAGCCGGCACCGGTGTGACGAAGAATGGTGCCAATCCCAACTACGCCTTCCGCGTGTCGGCAGTGGATGAACTGGTGGACAAGGCCATGCTCAACTACGCGCAGAAGACCTTCAAGAGCAGCAAGGCCGGGCTGATCCTGGTCAACAATCCTTGGGGCGAATCGAATGAAAAAGGCATCGTCGCCGCGCTCGCCGAGAAGGGCCTGAAGCCGGCCGGCATCGAGAAATTCGAAGCCAGCGACGTCGACGTGGTGCCGCAACTGAGCCGCTTGAAGGCGGCCGGTGCCGACACCCTCTATCTGGTTGGCAACGTCGGCCCCTCGGCCCAGGTGGTCAAGTCGCTCGACCGCATGGGCTGGAAGGTGCCGGTGGTCTCGCACTGGGGCCCGGCCGGCGGCCGCTTCACCGAACTGGCCGGACCGAACGCGAAGAACGTGCACTTCATCCAGACCTTCAGCTTCTTCGGCAAGCTCTCGCCGGTGGGCGAGAAGGTGGTGGCCGAACTGAAGGCCAAGTACCCCGCCATCAAGGGCCCGGACGACATCACCCCGGCCGTGGGTGTGGCCAATGCCTATGACGGCATGCAGCTGGCCGCACTGGCCATCGCCAAGGCCGGCTCCACTAACGGCGATGCGGTGCGCGAAGGCTTCTACAAGATCGATCGTTATGAAGGCCTGATCAAGACCTACGTCAAGCCCTTCAGCCCGACCGTGCATGACGCCCTGCAAGCCGATGACTACGTCTGGGCGCAATTCATCGACAACCGCATCCTGCCGGTTGGCCTGGCCCAGTAACACCTTTTGCAAAGACGATGCGCCGCCGCTGCCTGCATGAGCGGGCAGGGTGGCGCCAGGAGAACGCGATGCTGCTGTTGTCGGCACTGATCAGCGGATTCGGACTGGGCAGCATGTACGGTCTGATGGCGCTGGGTTTTTACATGACGTATGCCGTCTCCGGCACCGTCAATTTTGCGCAGGGCAGTTCCATGATGCTGGGGGCCGTGCTGTGCTTCACCTTCGCCCAGACGCTGGGCTGGCCGATGTGGCTGGCCATCGTGCTGGCGCTGGCCGCCTGCGCGCTCTACGGCATGCTGGTCGAGGTACTGGCCGTGCGTCCCTTCGCGCGCCAGGGCTCCGATGCCTGGCTGATGTCCACCGTGGCCCTGGGCATCGTGCTGGACAACCTGGTCATGCATACCTTCGGCAAGGAACCGCGCAGCCTGCCTTCGCCGCTGGCGCTGTCCTCCATCGAACTGGGCGGCATGGGGCTGGGCGTTTATCCGCTGCACCTTCTCATTCCCGCCATCGGCCTGGCGCTGGCCGCACTGCTGCACACCATCTCGCGCCGCACGCGCTGGGGCACGGCCCTGCTGGCCGTGGTGCAGAACCGTGATGCGGCGCGCCTGATGGGCATCCCGATCACGCGTGCCATCGCGGTCGCCTTCGCGCTCTCGACGCTGCTGGCCGGCGTGGCGGGCGTGCTGATTGCGCCGCTGTTCAACGTCAATGCCGACATGGGTACGCTGTTCGGCCTCAAGGCCTTTGCCGTGGCCATCCTCGGCGGCATCACCAGCGCCTGGGGCGTGATGATCGCGGGCCTGCTGTTTGGCATGGCCGAGGCGCTCATCACGGCCACCCTCGGTTCCGGCTATACCCAGATCATCACCTTCGCGCTGGTGATCGCGGTGCTGGCCATTCGTCCCAATGGCCTGTTCGGCCGCGCACAGGTGAAAAAGGTATGAATCGTTTACCCCATTCCATCGCCCGCAGCCTGCAGGCGGCGGCCCATCCGGCAGCGGCTCCTGCGCCAGGCAGGGTCAAGCTCGGGCTGGGCACGCCCGCTGCCCTGGCGTTTTCTGCCGTCGGCCTGATCGCGGCCATCACGCTGGCCTTGTCGATCAACAGCTACTACGTCTTCGTGCTGGCCGGCATCGCCCTGGTGGCCATCGTCGGCATCGGACTCAATGTGCTCATCGGGCTGACCGGCCAGGTTTCCTTCGGCCATGTCGGCTTCTACGCCGTCGGTGCCTATACGGTCGCCATCCTCACCACCAAGGCCGGACTCTCATTCTGGCTGGCCTGGCCGCTGGCGGCCGTGGTGGCGGGGGCGCTGGGCGTGCTGCTGGCCTTGCCGGCGCTGCGCGTGAAGGGGCCGTACCTGGCGATGATCACGATTGCCTTCAGCTTCATCATCCAGCACGCCATCATCGAACTGCGCGACCTGACCGGCGGACAGAACGGCATCATGGGCCTGGCTGCACCTGCCTTCCTGGGTTTGCAGGCCGAACGTGCGATTGCGGTGCTGGGACTGATCACCGCCGCCGTCGTGCTGGCTGCCTACTGCTGGCTCTCGCGCGGCAGCTGGGGCGCGGCCATGCGCGCGGTGCGCGACAGCGAGACGGCCGCCGAATCCATCGGCCTGAATCCGCTGGTCATCAAGACCGTGGCCTTTGCACTCTCGGCGGCACTGGCCGGTCTGGCCGGCGGTCTCTTCGCACCGCTCTCCACCTTCGTCACACCGGATACCTTCAGCTTCATGCAGTCCATCCTGTTCGTGCTGGTGGTGGTGCTGGGCGGCTCGGGCTCCATCCTCGGTCCGGTGATCGGTGCCGTCATCGTGGGGGCCTTGCCGGAATTGCTCTCCAGCCTGGAGGACTATCGGCTGCTGTTCTTCGGTGCCTTGCTGCTGCTGGTACTGTGGGTGGCACCCGATGGCGTGACCGGTCTGCTGGGCAAGCTGGCGGCACGCCTGCGCAAGCCGGTGGAGGCCGTCCCCGCTGCCGCCTTGCAGGAGGGTGCAGAAGAGGTCGCGCTGCCGGTACGCGCGCGCCGCACGCTGGCCGCCGATGGCCTGACCATGGTGTTCGGCGGTGTGCGGGCCGTCAGCGATCTCGGCTTCGAGGTCCCCGGCGGTGCCGTCACCAGCCTCATCGGTCCGAATGGTGCGGGCAAGACCACTGCGCTGAACATGCTCTCCGGTTTCTATCGTCCCAGCGCCGGACAGTTCACGCTGGGCCAGACGCCGCTGGCAGGGTTGCCCGCCTTCCGCATCGCGCGCCACGGCGTGGCCCGTACCTACCAGACTTCGCAATTGTTCGGCAGCCTCACGGTGGCCGACAACGTGGCCCTGGCCTGTGGCCGCGGGCGTCTGGGCGGACTGCTGTCGGCGCGGGGTTTCGTCTCTGGCGAAGTGCGTGCGCGTTGCCGCCAGCTGCTCGATTTTTGCGGCTATCGCGGTGCGCTCGATATTCCCAGCGCCGATCTGGCCCACGTTGACCGCCGTCTGGTGGAGATTGCGCGCGCGCTCGCGGCCGATCCCGATGTGCTGCTGCTCGACGAACCCGCTGCCGGTCTCTCGCGCGAAGACAAGACCCTGCTGGCGCAATTGCTGACCCGCATCGCCGAGGCCGGCATCAGCGTGGTGGTGGTCGAGCATGACATGGAACTGGTGATGCAGATTTCGCGCCGCATCGTCGTGCTTGATGCCGGCCAGCGCCTGGCCATCGGCACGCCGCAGGAAGTGCAGAACGATCCGGCGGTGCGCAAGGCCTATCTCGGCGAGGGCACCCAACAGGCCGTGGCGGCCGTGCGCAAGGCCGTCAGCGGCGCGGACGAATTGCTGGGCGTGGGCGAGCTGGTCACCGGCTATGGCGCCGAGCCGGTCCTGCACGGCATCAACCTGCAGGTGCGGCAGGGCGAGATGATTGCGCTGCTGGGCGCCAACGGTGCCGGCAAGTCCACCCTGATGCGCTCGCTGGCCGGGCTGCATCGGCCGGTGCAGGGTGGCATTCACGCCGGTGGCGTGAACCTCATGCACCTGCGCGCCGAACAGATCGTGCGCCACGGCGTAGTGCTGGTGCCGGAGGGACGGCAGGTGTTTCCCGAACTCTCGGTGCTGGACAATATCCGCCTCGGTGCCTTCCTCTATCCGCAGGATGTGGAGGCGCGCGTCGAAGACATGCTGGGCCGTTTCCCGCGCTTGCGCGAGCGCCTGCATCACCGTGCCGGGTTGCTCTCCGGTGGCGAGCAGCAGATGCTGGCCATTGCGCGCGGGCTGATGTCGCGTCCGCGCGTGCTGTTGCTGGATGAACCTTCGCTGGGCCTCGCCCCCAAGGTGATCGCCGAATTGTTTGCCGCCCTCGATCAACTGCGCCGCGAGAACATGACCATCGTGCTGGTGGACCAGATGGCGGCACTGGCGCTGTCACTGGCCGACCGCGCCTACGTCATCGAAGGCGGACGCGTGGTAGCGCAAGGTACGGCCGCCGAGATCGCCGCCAATGATGCGCTGGCCAAGGCCTATCTCGGCGCGCACTGACACTGAGTCACAGCAAGGATTGCACATGGAATCGACCCGGCCTTACGCCATCAACCTGCCCGACGTGGTGGCCGAAGTACGCCAAGCGTTTGCACGCTACGAAGTCGCGCTCACCACCAACCAGGTCGAGGTCCTCGATGAACTGTTTCTTGATGGCCCGCACACCGTGCGTTACGGTGCCACCGAGAATCTGGTCGGCACCGAGGCCATCCGCGCCTTCCGTCAGGGACGTTCACCGAAGAACCTGATGCGCAGCCTGCGCGCCACCGTCATCACCACATATGGCCGGGACTATGCGGTGGCCGATACCGAATTCACGCGCGAGGGTGAACCGCGCATCGGCCGCCAGAGCCACACCTGGCTGCGTTGCCCGCAAGGCTGGCGGATCGTGGCCGCGCACGTATCGTGGATGGATGCGCCCAAAGCGCCGGCCGCCTGAAAGCCCGGCCATCCGCAGGTATCATCCTCGCAGCAGTTTTTTCATCTCGACAAGAACATCAGGAGTCAGCCATGTTGTACAGCAAGACCTGTCTGGGCGGAATGGTCACCGCTCCCCATCACCTGGCCGCGCAGGCGGGCGCGCAGATCCTGCGCGAGGGTGGCAATGCGGTCGAGGCGATGGTTGCGGCTGCGGCCGCCATCGCCGTGGTCTATCCGCACATGAACGGCATCGGTGGCGATGGCTTCTGGGTCATCAGCGAACCTGGGCAGGAACCGGTGGCCATTCGCGCCTGCGGTCCCTCGGCGGCGCTGGCGACCAAGGAGTTCTATGCACAGCACGGCCACAGCGCCGTGCCCACGCGCGGGCCGCATGCGGCGCTGACGGTAGCCGGTGCGGTCGGTGGCTGGGCCGCGGCACTGGAGCACGCGCGCCGCTACGGCCGCGCGCTGCCGCTGCCGGTGCTGCTGGCCGATGCCATCCGCCATGCGAAGAACGGTGTGCCCATCACCCGCTCGCAACATGAACTGACCCGCGACAAGTGGGACGAGCTCAAAGACCAGCCCGGCTTTGCCGCCACCTATGCCGCCGACGGCATCCCGGCCCAAGGCAAGGTGCTGAAACAGTCAGCCCTGGCGGACAGCCTGTCGCGCCTGGCCGAGGCCGGTCTGGATGATTTCTATCGCGGCGATCTCGCGCAACGCCTTGCTGCAGGCCTGGAAGCGGCTGGCAGCCCGGTGCGCCGCAGCGACCTGGAAGCCTTCCGCGCGCAAGTGGTCAAGCCGCTGATGGTGCAGTTAACGTCAGGCCGCGTCTACAACCTGCCACCGCCGACACAGGGCGTCTCGGCCCTGATGATCATCGGCCTGTTCGATCGTCTCGGCATCACGCAGGCCGAAGGCTTCGACCACATCCACGGTCTGGTGGAAGCCACCAAGCGCGCCTTCATCCTGCGCAACCAGCACGTCACCGATCCGGCCCACATGAGCGTGGATGCCGCGCATTGGCTGCTGGCCGAGGCGCTGGAGCAGGAGGCCGGACAGATCGACATGCAGCGCGCCGCCCCCTGGCCGCATCCGGCCAAGCCGGGCGACACCATCTGGATGGGCGCCGCCGACGCGCAAGGCCGTGTGGTGAGCTACATCCAGAGCATCTTCTGGGAATTCGGCAGCGGCGTGGTGGTGCCCGGCACCGGCATCGTGTGGCAGAACCGGGGTGCCAGCTTCACCCTGGATGACGGGGCCAACCAGCTGCAACCGGGCAAGCTGCCCTTCCATACACTGAACCCCTCGCTGGCACGCCTCAACGATGGCCGCACCCTGGCCTACGGCACCATGGGCGGGGAAGGGCAGCCGCAGACCCAGGCAGCGGTCTTTACCCGCCACGTGCTGTTCGGCCAGAACCTGCAGGCGGCCGTGAGCGCACCGCGCTGGCTGCTGGGCCGCACCTGGGGCGATGTCTCCACCAACCTGAAGGTGGAAGGGCGGGTGCCGGCCGCCACCATCGACGCCTTGCGCCAGGCCGGCCATGAAGTGCAGGTGGTGGAGGACTACACCGACATGATGGGTCACGCCGGTGCCGTGTGCGTGCATCCGGACGGGCTGATCGAAGGGGCGACCGATCCGCGTGCCGATGGCGTGTGTGCCGGAGTCTGACGGGCTGCTCGTCCTTTCTGCATTGCCATCCTCTGCGCTCCCGGCACTGCCGGTGTGCGCGCCGCTTCTCGCGGAGGGCGAAGATCCTCACCAAGACTCGCCCTCCGTTGTCTTTTTGCATTTCCCGTTTGACAGGAAATGACGCTTATTGCGCTCTTTTACCGCTTTTGTCTCCACTTTGAATCGAGAGGATTGATGAGTTTTTTGCCGTAGAAAAAAATTCTCGAAGTTTTTCTGGAAATGCGATGAAAAACCATAGCTGTTCTGGCAAGATGCCGTAAACCTATGCGGTTCACAGGGGAGCCGTCATGCATCAAGCCGCGTCGCAATTTTGTCTGAATTGAACAAGAATAAAGCCCCATCCCCGCCCAATCTGTCGTCGCTGATTACGCTGGGGGTGGTCATTACCGTGCTCATCACGACCGTGTCGGTACTGATCCTGGTGGATCAGTTCACGCGCGGCTATGCGCGTTCCGAAAGCGAAACGCGCATGAAGCAGCTGGCCTGGCAGATGCAGGATGCGCTGGAGCGCGGCATGAACGAGCGCGAAATCGACCTGCGCCTGCTGGTGCAGCGGCCGTCGGTCCGTTCCGGCCGCGATCTGCCGCGCATCCGCCGGGTCTTCAACGAACTGCAGGCGAACGTGCCGCATTACGCCTGGATCGGCCTGGCCAATCCCGAGGGCATCGTGCAGGTGGCTACCAACGGCTTGCTGGAAGGGGCCAGCGTGGCGCAGCGCCCCTGGTTCCAGGAAGGCAGCAAGGGCGAGTACAGCGCCGACTTCCATCCGGCCGTGCTGCTGGCGCAGAAGCTGCCGCCGCAATCCAATCCCTGGCGTTTTGTCGACCTCTCGGCCCCGGTGCATGATCTGAACGGCCATTACCTCGGCGTGGTCGGCCTGCATCTGTCGTGGTCCTGGGCGCGCGACATCGCCGCCAAGCTGCTCGACCCGGCCGGCAACCGCTATGACGTCGACGTCATCATCGTGCGCGACGATGGCACCGTCATCCTCGGCCCCAAGGGCATGGAAGAGACCAAGCTCGATACCGCCAGCGTGCGCGCTGCGCAAGGCAGCGACAATGGCGGCTCGCTGATCGAGACCTGGCCCGATGGCCGCCGCTACGTCAGCGGCTATGCCCGCACGGGCGTCAAGGGCGGCATGAAGCTGCACTGGAGCGTGATCGTGCGCCAGCCCGAGACCGTGGCGCTGCAGGCCTTCCGTGATCTGGAAAAGCGGGTGATCGTGGTCGGTGCGCTCTCCGGGGCGATCCTGGTACTGCTGGCCTTCTTCCTCGCGCGTCGTCTGGTGGCCCCCATCAACGCGCTGTCGGCCGCGCTGGAGCAGCGTGCCGCGGGCCGTGGCGACGTGCCCATTCCGCAGGTGAACAGCTACCGCGAGATCCAGCTGCTGTCCTCGACCCTGGTCAACATGGTCGAGCGCGAAGAGACCTACCTGCGCGAAGTGCGCTCCCTCAACGAAAGCCTGGAGCAGCGCGTGGCCGAGCGCACCAGCCGCCTGCACGAGACCGCCAGTGCCTTGCAGGAAGCGCTGGACCAGCAGCAGGCCAACCAGATCCAGCTGGAAGAGAGCGCCGCCGAACTGCGCGCCATCCTGGAAAACGCCCAGGATGCCTTCATCGCCGCTGACGAACAGGGCCGCGTGGTCGAATGGAACCGCCAGGCCGAACTGCTGCTGGGCTGGCCGCGCGACCAGGCCATGGGACGCGACATGGCCGAACTGATCATTCCGCCGGACATGCGTGCGGCCCACAATCGCGGCATGGCGCAATTCCTCAAGGATGGCACCAGCGTCGTCATCAACAACCGCATCGAGCTGCAAGCCCAGCATCACGATGGCCACGAGCTGCCCATCGAGATCACGGTCGGCCACGTCAAGCGCCAGAGCGGCCACCTGTTCATCGCCTTCCTGCACGACATCACCGAGCGCCTGGCCTTCCGCGACCAGATGCGCGAACTGGCCCTGACCGACGTGCTGACCAGCTTGCCCAACCGCCGCGCCTTCAGCGACCGCCTGCCCGAGGGCATGATGCGGGCGCGCCGGGCCGACCAGTTGCTGGCGCTGTTCTTCATGGACATCGATGGTTTCAAGGGCGTCAATGACCGCTACGGCCACGAGGCCGGCGACGAACTGCTGGTGGAGTTCGCACGCCGCCTGCAACGCTCGGTGCGCGATGTCGATACCGTGGCCCGCCTGGCCGGTGACGAATTCGTGGTGATCCTGGAAAACCTGCAGACCCAGGAAGACGCGCTGATGGTGGCGCAGAAGATCCTCAACACCATCCGCGAACCCTTCCAGCTGACGCACTCCACCGTCAACATCTCCAGCAGTATCGGCGTGGCGGTCTACCAGCCCAACCTGGACGGCGAAGTCGGCCCCGAGGAACTGCTGTCCATGGCCGACAAGGCCATGTACGCCGCCAAGCGCCTGGGCAAGAACCGCGTCGAGCTGGGACGCGCGGGCGACGTCTGATCCGCCGGGCGCGATCGCGCCCGGTTTCCGCTTTCCTTCCTTTCCCTTCTTTCTCTCTCCGGACTCGTCATTGCTGACGAGCCGCTCCGTCTCATTTACGGTTTGTTTACGCTCCTGCGCCAAACATTTACCGGGATTTGATGCTGCTTTCCCTATCGTTCGACTGTCTCGTTTTCCGTCCCTGGAAGCGAACAACAACGTCAACAATGGAGTGGGAAATGTTGCAAACGGATTTTCTCTACATAGGCATGCTGCTCGTCTGCGGCCTCTCGATGTGGGCCTTCATCGCCCTGTGCAGCCGTCTGGAACGGCAGGAAGGGGAGAAGAAATGAACCTCATGTATCTGCTGGGGCTGGTGGTCTCCATCGCCCTCCTGCTGTACCTGGTCTACGCCCTGATCAAGCCGGAGGATTTCTGACATGGACAGCAACAATTATTTCCAGCTCGGCCTCTACCTGGCCGTCCTGCTGGTCCTCTCCCTGCCGCTGGGCTGGTACATGGCCCGAGTGATGGAAGGCAAGTCCCGCGTGAACCGTCTCTTCGGCGGCATCGAGCGCGTCTTCTATCGCCTCTGCGGCATCAGCCGCGAGCACGAGATGGACTGGAAGCAGTACGCCATCGCGGCCGTGCTGTTCAATTTCCTGGGCCTGATCGTGGTCTACCTGCTGCAGCGCGTGCAGCAATGGCTGCCACTGAACCCGGCCGCGCTGGCCAACGTCAGCCCGGACTCCTCCTTCAACACGGCGCTCAGTTTCGTCACCAACACCAACTGGCAGGGCTACGTGGGTGAAGCCACCATGAGCTACCTGACCCAGATGGCCGCACTGGCCGTGCAGAACTTCCTGTCTGCCGCCACCGGGATCGCCATCGCCTTCGCCCTGATCCGTGGCTTCGCCCGTCACAGCAGCAAGGGCATCGGCAACTTCTGGGTCGACATGACCCGCAGCACGCTGTACGTGCTGCTGCCGCTGTCGGTGGTGTTCGCGCTGGTACTGGTGCAGCAGGGCAGCATCCAGAACTTCCGTGCGTATCAGGACGTGAAGACGCTGGAAGTGACCAACTACACCGTGCCCAAGCTGGATGCCGCAGGCCAGCCCCTGAAAGATGCCAAGGGCGAACCGGTGACCGAAGCGCAGAGCACCGACAAGCAGACCCTGCCCATGGGCCCGGTGGCCTCGCAGGAAGCCATCAAGATGATCGGTACCAACGGTGGTGGCTTCTTCAACGCCAACTCGGCGCACCCGTATGAGAACCCGACGCCGCTGACCAACTTCCTGCAGATGCTGGCCATCCTCATCATCCCGGCAGCACTGTGCACCAGCTTCGGTGTGCTGGTCGGCGACCGTCGCCAGGGCTGGTCCATCCTGGCCTCGATGACGATCCTGTTCGTGGTGTTGACGCTGGTGCTGATGTACGCCGAGTCGCAGCCCAATCCCATGCTGGCCTCGCTGCACGCCTCCGGCCCCGGCATGATGGAAGGCAAGGAAACCCGCTTCGGCATCCCGGCCTCGGCGCTGTTTGCCTCCATCACCACGGCCGCGTCCTGCGGTGCGGTCAATGCCATGCATGACTCGCTCTCGCCGCTGGGCGGACTGGTGCCGATGCTGCAGATG
Organism: Herbaspirillum sp. 1130; assembly: GCF_017833835.1. NCBI lineage: Bacteria > Pseudomonadati > Pseudomonadota > Betaproteobacteria > Burkholderiales > Oxalobacteraceae > Herbaspirillum > Herbaspirillum sp. 1130. The sequence continues at coordinate 681,005 of NZ_JAFICQ010000004.1, read as the reverse complement.
CAGCTGGGTGAAGTGGTGTTCGGCGGGGTCGGTTCGGGCCTGTACGGCATGCTGATCTTTGCGGTGCTGGCGGTGTTCATCGCGGGCCTGATGATCGGCCGTACGCCTGAATACCTGGGCAAGAAGATCGGCGTGTTCGACATGAAGATGATGTCCATCGCCATCCTCATGACCCCGGCGCTGGTGCTGATCTTCACGGCCCTGTCGGTGATGGTGGAAGCGGGCCTGGCCGGTATCGCCAACCCCGGTGCGCACGGTTTCTCGGAAATTCTTTACGCATTCAGCTCGGCCGCCAACAACAACGGCAGCGCCTTCGCCGGGCTCTCGGCCAACACGCCGTACTACAACATCACCACCGGCATCTGCACCTGGCTGGGCCGCTTCGGCATCATCGTGCCGGTGCTGGCCATGGCCGGTTCGCTGGCCGGCAAGAAGCGCCTGGCCGCCACCTCCGGCACCCTGCCCACGCATGGCCCGCTGTTCGTGGCGCTGCTGATCGGCGCGGTGATCCTGGTCGGTGCCCTGACCTATGTGCCGGCGCTGGCGCTGGGACCGGTGGTCGAGCACCTGCAGATGATGGCGATGTAAATGATTGGATGGATTCCGCCGGGCACTGCGCCCGGTGGAGCAACCCGCAACGGATACCCTTATGACTACCCCTTCCAGCAATACTCCGGCCAGCAGCACCCAAGCCGTGCCGGCCGATGCCATTCCTTCCGCCGCGCAGACTGCGCGCTGGATGTTCGATCCCAAGATCGTCAAGCCGGCCCTGGCCGATTCCTTCCGCAAGCTGTCGCCGCGCGTGCAATGGCGCAATCCGGTGATGTTCGTGGTCTACCTCGGCAGCATCCTGACCACGCTGCTGTTCATCCAGGCGATTACCGGCAAGGGTGAAGCCCCGGCTGGCTTCATCTTCGCCGTCGCTGCCTGGCTGTGGTTCACGGTGCTCTTCGCCAACTTCGCCGAGGCCCTGGCCGAAGGCCGCAGCAAGGCGCAAGCCGCCGCCCTGCGTGGCGTCAAGAAGAGCGTGATGGCCAAGAAGCTGCGCAGCAGCGACCAGACACGCGGTGGCGTCGCCGCTGCCGCCGCCCAGTGCGAAGTGGTCGAAGGCGGCAGCCTGCGCAAGGGTGACCTGGTGCTCATCGAAGCGGGCGATACGGTACCGGCCGATGGCGACGTCATCGAAGGCGTGGCCACTGTCGACGAGAGCGCCATCACCGGTGAATCGGCCCCGGTGATCCGCGAATCCGGCGGCGACTTCTCGGCCGTCACCGGCGGCACGCGCGTGCTGTCGGACTGGATCGTGGTACGCGTCTCGGTCAATCCGGGAGAAGCCTTCCTGGACCGCATGATCGCCATGGTCGAAGGCGCACGTCGTCAGAAGACTCCCAACGAACTGGCGCTGACCCTGCTGCTGGTGGCACTGACGCTGGTGTTCCTGCTGGTGACGGTGACCTTGCTGCCGTTCTCGATCTTCTCGGTCACTGCCGCCGGTGCTGGCTCGCCGGTCACGGTGACGGCGCTGATCGCCCTGCTGGTGTGCCTGATCCCGACCACCATCGGCGGCCTGCTCTCGGCCATCGGCGTGGCCGGCATGAGCCGCATGATGCAGGCCAACGTGATCGCCACCTCCGGCCGCGCGGTGGAAGCCGCCGGTGACGTCGACGTGCTGCTGCTGGACAAGACCGGCACCATCACCCTCGGCAACCGCCAGGCCGCCGCCTTCATGCCGGCACCGGGCGTGGCCGAGCGCGAACTGGCCGATGTCGCCCAGCTGGCCTCGCTGGCCGATGAAACGCCGGAAGGCCGCAGCATCGTGGTGCTGGCCAAGAACCGATTCAACCTGCGCGAACGCGAGATGGCCAACCTGGGCGCGGAATTCATTCCCTTCTCGGCCCAGACCCGTGTCTCCGGCATCGACATCGGCAACCGCCGCATCCGCAAGGGTGCTGCCGACGCCATCCGCAAGCTGGTGCGCTCGGCCGACCAGCGCCTGCCGGCCCAGGTGGAAAGCGATGTGGAAGCCATCGCCCGCCGTGGCGGCACACCGCTGGTGGTGATCGAATGGAACAACGAGGCGGCCGTCATCAACCAGGGCGCACCGATCCGCATCCTCGGTACGGTGGAGCTGAAAGACATCGTCAAGGGCGGCATCAAGGAACGCTTCGGCGAACTGCGCCGCATGGGCATCAAGACTATCATGATCACCGGCGACAACCGCCTGACCGCCGCGGCCATCGCCGCTGAAGCGGGGGTCGATGACTTCCTCGCCGAAGCCACGCCGGAACAGAAGCTGGCCCTGATCCGCCAGCACCAGGCCGAAGGCAAGCTGGTGGCCATGACCGGCGACGGCACCAACGACGCCCCGGCGCTGGCCCAGGCCGACGTGGCCGTGGCCATGAACAGCGGCACCCAGGCGGCCAAGGAAGCCGGCAACATGGTCGACCTCGATTCCAATCCGACCAAGCTGATCGAGATCGTCGAGATCGGCAAGCAGATGCTGATGACGCGCGGCAGTCTCACCACCTTCAGCATCGCCAATGATGTGGCCAAGTACTTCGCCATCATCCCGGCCATGTTCGTGGCCAACTATCCGCAGCTGGGCGCGCTCAACGTGATGCGCCTGACCAGTCCCGATTCGGCCATCATGTCGGCGGTGATCTTCAATGCGCTGGTGATCGTGGGACTGATCCCGCTGGCCCTGCGCGGCGTGCGCTATCGCGCGCTGGGTGCGGCCGTGCTCCTGCGCCGCAACCTGCTGATCTATGGCGTGGGTGGCTTGCTGGTGCCGTTCGTGGGCATCAAGCTGATCGACCTGCTGCTGACCGCCTTCGGTCTGGTCTGAACCCGATTACGACTCTCAAGGAAAGTCACATGAAAACCTCGACTCCCCATCCGCTGCGTCCGGCCATCACGCTTTTCATCCTGTTGGGCGTGTTGCTGGGCGGCCTGTATCCGTTGCTGGTGACCGGTCTGGCGCAAGCCTTCTTCCCGCAGCAGGCCAATGGCAGCCTGATCGAACGCCAGGGCCAGGTGGTCGGCTCGGAACTGATCGGCCAGAACTTCACCAGTCCGGCTTATTTCTGGGGCCGCCCCTCGGCCGCTGGTACCTTCCCCAACAATGGCATGGCCTCCGGCGGCAGCAACCTGGGCCCGACCAACCCGGCCCTGAAGCAGGCCGCTGAAGACCGCGCCAAGGCCTTGCAGGAAGCCGATCCGGACAACAAGGGTGCGATTCCCATTGACTTGCTGACGGCCTCGGCCAGCGGCCTGGATCCGCACATCAGCCCGGCCGCGGCCGAGTACCAGGCCGGTCGCGTCGCCCGTGCGCGTGGCATCACGGTGGAGCAGGTGCGTGCGCTGGTGCGCGTCAACAGCGAGGCCCCGCAGTGGGGTCTGTTCGGTGAACCGCGCGTCAATGTGCTCAAGCTGAACCTGGCGCTGGATGCGGCCGCACCCATGCCCAAGACGGAAGCGGCCAAGTAAGCCCTTCGCTGTCTGCAGGATGGCCGGTGGCACGCAACCCGCGTGCCACCGGCTTTTTGCCACTACAATGCAGCAACCCTGAACGCCCGATATGAACACCCGCCCCGATCCCGATGACCTGCTGGAACGCGTGATGCGCGACGAAGAGCGCCAGGCGCGCGGCCGCCTGAAGATCTTCTTCGGCTTCTCGGCCGGTGTCGGCAAGACCTTCGCCATGCTGGAAGCCGCCCAGGCGCTGGTCGCGCAAGGCACGGACGTGATCGCCGGCGTGGTCGAGACCCATGGCCGCGCCGAGACCGAGGCCCAGCTTGGCGGCCTCGCGCGCCTGCCCATGCGCATGGTGCCCTACCGTGATCGCCAGCTGCCCGAGTTCGACCTGGATGCCGCGCTGGAGCGCAAGCCCGGCGTGATCCTGGTCGACGAACTGGCGCACTCCAACGTGCCCGGCTCGCGCCATGCCAAGCGCTGGCAGGACATCGACGAACTGCTGCGTGCCGGCATCGATGTCTACACCACCCTCAACGTGCAGCACATCGAAAGCCTCAACGATGTGGTCGGCCAGATCACCGGTATCCGCGTCTTCGAGACGGTGCCCGATCATGTCTTCGATGACGCCGACGATGTCATGCTGGTGGATATTCCGCCCGATGAATTGCTGGCCCGCCTGCAGCAGGGCAAGGTCTACCTGCCGCAGCAGGCCGAGAAGGCCGGGCGCCATTTTTTCCGCAAGGGCAACCTGATCGCGCTGCGCGAGATTGCCTTGCGCCGGACGGCCGACCGCGTCGATGCCGACATGCGCCAGTACCGCGCCGACCGCTCCATCGCCCAGCTGTGGCAGGCGCGCGAGCGCATCGTGGTGGCGGTCGGCAGCGGTGCCGGCGAGGAACGCCTGATCCGCGAAGCGGCCCGCCTGGCCGCCAAGCTGCAGGCCGAATGGCTGGCGGTCCACGTGGATCTGCCGGGCCAGCGCCAGGCGATGGAGGCGCGCGAACGCGTGGTCTCTTATCTGAAACTGGCGCAATCCCTGGGCGCGGAAACGGCCAGCATCAGCGGTGAGGAATTGTCCGCCGCGTTGCTGCAATTCGCTCGCAGCCGCAATGCCGGCAAGCTGGTGATCGGCCAGGAAGAGGGTGGCCTGCGCCAGCTGCTGCGCTGGCCGCGCGGCACCCTGGCCCAGCGCATCGCCCGCAGCGGTGGCGAGATCGACCTCTACACCATCGCCCGCAGCCGCACCCGCGTGCAGCAGGAACAGGCCCGCACCGACAGTGCCGCCAGCGCCGCCGAAGCCCTGCTCACGCGCCGTCGCCGCACGCGGGGCACGCTGTGGGCCGTGGCCAGTTGCATGGCCACCACGACGCTGGCCTTCGTGCTCGATGGCAAGCTGCATCCGGCCAACGTCATCATGCTGTACCTCGTCGGTGTGATGCTGGTGGCGATGCGCTATGGCCGTGCGGCTTCGGCGCTGGTATCGGTGCTGTCGGTGCTGTCCTTCGATTTCTTCTTCGTCGATCCGCGTTTTTCCATCACGGTGTCGGACGCGCAGTACCTGCTGACACTGGCCGTGATGCTGGCGGTGTCGCTGTTCATCAGCTCGCTCACGGCGCGCCTGCGCCGCCAGGCCAGCGTGGCCATGCAGCGTGAAGGACGCGCCGCCAATCTCTACATGCTGGGCAAGGAATTGTCGGCGCTGCTGACGCTGGACCAGATCCTGGAAATCGGCCGCCGCCATCTGGCCGCCGTGTTCGGGGCGCGCATCGCCTTCTTCCTGCCCGACAGCGCCGACCAGTTGCGCCTGGCCGAGCCCGAGCAGGACAGCGGCGGTCCGCACGTCCTCAAAAGCGTGGACGCGGGCGTGGCGCAATGGGTCTACGACAACGGCCAGGCCGCCGGCAAGGGCACGGCCACCTTGCCCTCCGCAGCGGCGCTGTACCTGCCGCTGACGGCCACCATGCGCACGCGTGGCGTGCTGGCCTTTGCCATCGAAGGCGCCAGTGAAGAGGAGCGCCAGCTGGCTGCCGCGCAACTGGCCCTGCCCGAGAATCGCCAGATGCTGGAAATTTTCTGCTCGCAGATCGCCATGGCCATCGAGCGCCTGCACTATGCCGAGGTGGCCCAGGATGCGCTGGTGACCATGGAATCGGAACGCCTGCGCAATTCGCTGCTCTCGGCCATCTCGCATGACCTGCGCACGCCGCTGACCTCGCTGGTGGGCAGCGCCGACGTGCTGGCTGCCAACGAGCGCCTGGATGAGGATGCTCGCGCCATGGCGCGCACCATCAGCGAACAGTCGCAGAAGATGGTCGGGCTGATGAACAACCTGCTGGACATGGCGCGCCTGCAGGCAGGCGTGGTGACCTTGAATCGCCAATGGAATGCACTGGAAGAATTGACCGGCTCGGCCCTGCGCCTGCTCTCCAAAGCATTGGAAGGGCGCCAGGTGGAAACGCGCATCGCGCCGGACCTGCCGCTCTTGCGCGTGGACGCGGTATTGCTGGAACGGGTGCTGGCCAACCTGGTGGAAAATGCCATCAAGTATTCGCCTGCCGGCAGCCCCATCGCCATCAGTGCGCACGTGGAAGACAGCGATGGCCAGCCCCAGGTCAAGGTCTGCGTGAGCGATCACGGGCGCGGCTTTCCGCCGGCCATGACGCAGCACGCCTTTGAAAAATTCACGCGCGGCGACAATGAATCGTCCACCCCCGGCGTCGGCCTGGGCTTGGCGATCTGCCGTGCCATCATCGAGGCGCATCAGGGCCGCATCTGGATCGCGCCGCAGGAAGCCGGGCAGGGTGCGACCGTCTGCTTCATGCTGCCGGTGGAAACGCAACCCGCCCTGCCGGAGGAATAAGGACACCCCATGCAAGAACACGCAGGCAACATCGTCTTCATCGAAGATGATCCGCACATCCGCAAACTGGTCAGGAGTGCGCTCGAACAGGAGGGCTTCATCGTCCACGAAGCCAAGAGCGCACGCGAAGGCGTCACCGAAGCCGGCACCCGCAAGCCCGACCTCATCATCCTCGACCTCGGGCTGCCCGATGGCGACGGCAAGCAGGTCATCAGCGAGATCCGCAACTGGAGCAGCGTGCCCATCGTGATCCTCTCGGCCCGCACGCAGGAGTCCGAGAAGGTGGAAGCGCTCGATGCCGGCGCCGACGACTACCTGGTCAAGCCCTTCGGCATGCCCGAGCTGCTGGCCCGCATGCGCGCGCAATTGCGCCGCCATGCGCGGGCGTCAGGCGCAGGGCAGTCCAGCGGCCGCTATCGTCTTGGGGATGTGGTGGTGGACCTGCCGGCCCGCAGCGTGAGCCGCAACGGCGAGGCGCTGCACCTGACGCAGATCGAATATCGTCTGCTGGCCACCCTGCTGCGCGATGCCGGGCGCGTCATCACGCACCGGCAATTGCTGGTGGCCGGATGGGGTCCTTCGCATGCGGAGGATGGCCACTACCTGCGCATCTACATGCAGCGCCTGCGCCAGAAACTGGAACGCGATGCGGCCCAGCCGGTGCACATCCTCACCGAAATCGGCGTGGGCTATCGGGTGGCCGATGTGGTGGCCGAATGAAACTGAAGTGAACCGGCCTCAGGGCCAGTTCAGCAGCGGCAGGGCCAGTACCACCATCACGATGCAGCCCAGATTGAGCAGCAGACGCTGGCGCTTGAGCACGAACGAGAGCAGCCAGGCCCCGGCCAGAAAGACGATGAAGTTGGCCAGGTATTGCTTGCCGGCAGCGGCCACCGGCAGCTCCGGTGCATCGGCCAGTCCCGAGAATTTCCAGGCGCAGACCAGGGCCGCCAGCACGGCGCAGTTGAAATAGGTATTGACGGTCGGGAAGCTTTCTTCCAGATGATCGGAGACCTCCACGCTCTCGCAGCGGCCTTCGCGATAGAGCGCTTCCAGCCAGTGCCGTTCACCACGCCAGCGATAGAGCAGGGTGCCGTCTTCGCGCGTCTCCTGGGCATGCGGGGTGCCGAGCCGCGCGTTCATGAACTCAGGTGCGGTGTTGCGCCATTCGGCGGTCTGGGCGGCGCGGAAGCGTTGTTCCAGCGCGCGCGCCTTGCGGCGTCGGCCCAGTTGCTTCAGGGCCAGCTGGGCCAGGGCCAGGGAATTGAACAGGTAGATCCACTGCAGGATGGTGGCGTAGTCGGCTTGCATGGGCAGGTCGGTCAGTAGGGGCATCGATAAGGATGCCGCATCTTGCCGTCAGCCCGCCTGATTGTCCAGCCCGGCTGTGGATTCAGGACCGAAACGCCCGAGGGGCGGCGGTTCTAGCGTGATATGAACCTAAAGATCCCCCCAGATATCAATCTGGCGGCGGATCTGGCCAGTGCGTGCATCGCAGATGAAGAGTACTTCCCGCAGGGCATGGCGCACCACGTAGCGGAAGTATTCGTGGTCGGTGCGAGCCACGAATTCCTCGCTCTCGATCTTGCCGGGCATGAAGGCACTGATCTGCTGTCGGCACTCGTCGCGGTGCTGCAGGGCCTGCCGCGAGGGGCCGTAGTCTTCCGGTGCGCGGTAGGGCGCAACGGCCTGGGTGAGCGGCGCGATGCTGGCGCAGAGCACGAAGATCAGCAGCGCCACCAGCACGCAGCGATAGCGCCGGCGCTGGGCGGTACGCAGGAACAGATGGCGCGGCGAGAGCGGGTGGAGGCGATCCTCGCCACGTTTCCAGTGCAAACGGCTACGCATGATGATGCACCTCCTTGTGATGTTCTCTTGTCAGAAGACGGACAGGGCTCAGAAGCTCTTGTTGACCGAAGCGATCCACTGGTTGCTGCCGATGTTCTTGCCGCGCAGGGTGTAGCCGGCGTCGGGCGCATTGCTGCCGGTCCAGGCCAGCCCCAGCACGTAGCCGGAGAAGTCGCGCGTGAGCCCCAGCTTCCAGTCGGTGTAGGAGAGGTTGGACGCATTGGGGCCGGTATAGCGCTGGCGGCCGATGTGGGCCAGTCCGGTGATGCCGGCAAAGAGTTCATGCGTCACGGACAGGTCGGCATAGGTGCTGCCGCGCGTATCGGCATTGCCGAAGGTATTGCCGGTGCTGTACGAATATTTGAAGGCGATCCACTTGGCATCCACGCCGAGGTAGACCTCGGTGGTATCGGGTTTGGTCATGCCGGCCGGATAGCTGCCGGGATAGGCGTAGTGCAGCACGCCGATGTCGCCGGTGAGCCAGTCGGTGAGTGCCGGTTTCCAGCCGCCGTAGACATCGGCTTCGAGGCTGGCCGAGGCGGCCGGGTTTGTATCCGAGATCCAGCTGATGTTGGACATCCAGACACCGGCATACAGGCCATTGTCATGGGTCAGATCGAAGCCGCCTTGCAGGGCCGGTTTCTGGTTGGTCTGGGTGGTGCCGCGGAAGACGTACTGGCTGACGATGCCGATGTTGCCGGCCAGGTGCAGCGGAGAGGCGTTGGCATCGGGGGTGGCCGGTGCGGCTTCCTGCGCCTGGGCCGGTGCGATCACGGCGATGGCCAGCAGCGCGCCGGCGGCGGCCAGGGTAGCCAGACCGGCCAGTTGCGCATTGCGCAGGCGGCGCTGGCCCAGCGGTGCCATGTCTTGCTGTGCGGGATCCTGGATGTGTTGTTGGGTGCGGCGATTCATGATGCTGGTGGCTCCGTGGGTTGAAGAGCCGCAAGCTTAGAATCGCCGGCGTTTAATCCTGGTAAAACTTGAACCCGGTCCCGTAAACTTCACATAAAGAAGCGCCAGCTCATTCCCACTGCGGCGGCCGCTTCTCCAGAAACGCCTGTATCCCCTCCATCGCCTCCGCATCCATGATGTTGCATGCCATCACCTCGGCTGCATGCGCATAGGCATCGGGCAGCGCCATCATCTGCTGGCGGTACACCATGGCCTTGCCGCGCGCAATCGAGATGGCAGGCTTGCTGCAGATCTCGCGCGCCAGCGCTTCGGTGGCCGCATCGAGTTCATCCGCACGCACCGCCTGGTTGATGAGTCCCCATTGCGCGGCGGTGTCGGCATCGATGAATTTGCCGGTCACCAGCATCTCGAAGGCGCGCTTGATCGGCAGGTTGCGCGTCAAGGCCACCGCCGGGGTGGAACAGAACAAACCGACGTTGATGCCCGAGACCGCAAAGCGCGCAGCCTCGCTGGCCACTGCCAGGTCGCAGGCCGCCACCAGCTGGCAGCCGGCTGCCGTGGCCAGTCCCTGTACCTTGGCGATGACCGGCACCGGCAGCGCGCGCAAGGATTGCATCAGGTGGCTGCAACGATCAAACAATTGCTGGTAATACGCCTGCTCGGGCGTGGCACGCATCTCGCGCAGGTCGTGGCCGGCGCAGAAGGCGCGGCCGTTGGCGGCCAGGATCACGCAGCGTACCTGCGGGTCCTGCGCCAGTGCATCGAGCTGCGCCTGCAAGGCCTCCAGCATCGCTTCGGAGAGCGCATTGAATTGCGCCGGCCGGTTCAGGGTGAGGGTGGTGATGCCCTGCGCGTCATGGCGCAGCAACAGGTCCTGGCTTGCGTCTTGCATGTTGTCTCCTCCATTGGTGATGGGCACCGTGTGTTGCCTTACACCATGCCCAGCAATGCTTCCAGATCTTCGTCCTCGCCCTGCGGCGCGGACATGTCGAGCACGCTTTCAATGTGGTGCAGGTGCGCCAGCATGGTCGCCACGGCGTCTTCGGTGCGGCCGTCGGAGATGGCGTCGATGATGTCGCCATGGTCGTCGTGGGTGCAGGCCGGCACCGTCGGCGAATCGTACAGCACGATGATGAGACAGGTCAGCGATGCCAGCTCGCGCATCATCTTGCTCATCACCGGGTTGTCCACCATGTCGGCGATACGGATGTGAAATTCGCCCGAGAGCCGGATGATGGCGCGCCGGTCATTGCTGGCGCGGGCCTGCGCTTCTTCGGCCACGTGGGCGCGCAACAGCGCGATGTGCTCGGGCCGCGTGTGCTCGCACAGGTGGCGCAGCAGCGCCGGTTCCAGCAGGCGGCGCGCGGCAAAGATGTTGCGCGCCTCTTCCGGCGTCGGGCTGGCCACGAAGGCGCCGCGATTGGGGATGGTCGTGATCAGGCCCTCATGCGCCAGCCGCGCCAGCACCTCGCGCACCCGCGTACGGTTCACGCTGAAGATGCCGGCCAGCTTCTCCTCGACCAGCTTGGTGCCCGGCGCGAGGCGGTGTTCCATGATGGCCCCGACGATGCGCTCATAGATGGCGTCGCCGGCCAGCGGGCGCACGCTGAAGGCCTGGCCGGGCAGGGGGCTGGTGTCCGGATGCTCGTGCTTGCTGGTTTTCTTGCGGGGGCTGCTGGCGGAAGTCGGGCGCATGGGTCTCTGTGATGACATGGGTTTGCCCGCCATGATAGCGGAAAATTGTGGGAATGGATTGTCACAAAATAGGGTGATGAATGTTGCACTCTTGCGGGGCGGATTTGTGCTCCGGCTTGGCTGGATTGGATTGCTTTGGTGCGTGCGCTCTCGTTTCTCGTCGGCAATTGAAGTCGGAAAATTCTATGGGAAAGCGCTTTGCAAAAGGGATTTGGGACGATTTCCCAAACCGTGCGACAGGCGTTTTTCAAGCTGGCACAGGCTTTGCATAAACGGTGGCAATAGAAAACAGGATTGTCACAAAATAATTCGTTCCGATTGTCCACCTGGGAGAAAACCATGCAACAGCAAGTCCGCAAGTCCCCCTCCGGCCTGTTCTTCAAGGCGCTTGCCCTGGCCGGCCTCGTGGCCTGCAGTACCTTGGGCGCCGGTTCGGCCATGGCCCAGGCCAAGCCCAAGATCAAGCTGGCCTATGCCAAGTGTGCGCATTGCATGTCCATGGCCATGGTGCCGGGGCTGGCGCAGAACGTGGAGATCGAAGGCATCAACTTCACCGCCGGCAGCGATGCGCTGACTGCGCTGGTCTCCAAGAGCGTGGACATCGCCCAGGTCACCTACCTGGCCTACGTCAGCGGTCTGGACAAGGGCTTTGACCTGGTGGCCGTGTCGGGCCAGGTCAACGGCGGTTCGGAGATGCTGGTCGGCAAGGACAGCAAGCTGGCCTCGGATGACTGGGCCGGCCTCAAGAAGCTGATCGCGCAATACAAGGCCGAAGGCAAGCCCTTCCGCATCGCCGCCTCGCGCGGCAATGCGCAGGACCTGCACATGCGCGGCGAACTGGCCGGCCACGGCATCGATCCGTCCAAGGACGTGCAGTTCGTCAACATCCCCAATCCCTCGGACCACGCCGCCGCACTCTCGCGCGGCGAGGTGGAACTGATCTGCTCGGTCGAACCCTTCGCGTCGCAGATCCGCATGACCGGGGTTGGCAAGCATTTTGCGTATCCGTATGACCAGGCGGCGGGGCGTCTGACCAACCTGATCGTCACCCGTTCGGATGTCATCAAGGAGCATCCGGCCGAGGTCAAGGAAACCGTGGCCGCCGTGGTCAAGCTGGTGGATGGCCTGCAGAAGGACAAGCAGGGCTGGATCAACAGCATCGTCAAGGGCACCGGCCTTGATCCCAAGATCGCCACCGAAGCCCTCAACAATGCCTATCCCGACTACCGCATGTACCGCACGCAAACCAAGGCCATCGCCGGGATGATGAAGGACCTGAAATACGTTTCTACCGATGTGTCTGCGCTGGCCGAGAAGAACATGGACTACAGCTTCCTGATGAGCGTGACCGGCAAGCCCAAGACCGAACTGGGTTATTGATCCAGCACCCCACAGCATTGAAGGAATCATCATGAGCGGATGGAAACAATCCCTGTCGGAAGCCAAGTGGCGCTTTGCGGTGCCGCTGTTGCTGGTGCTGTTCTGGGAGGCCTTCTCCCGCTCGGGCGTGATTCCGGCCTCGCTGCTGCCGGCACCCTCGCGGGTGTTCGCCACCTGGATGGACTGGATCTTCGGCATCAATGAAGCGGCCCAGGACAGCAGCGGCAAATGGATCTACGACGCCATGGCCAGCTGCCTGCGCGTGACCGCCGGCTACCTCATCGCGGCGCTCTCGGGCATCGCCCTGGGCGTGGCCATCGGCTGGTGGCGCTGGGTCGAGCGCACCATCGAACCGACGGTGCAGATGCTGCGGCCGATTCCGCCGGTGTCGTGGATTCCGCTGGCCATCATCTGGTTCGGCATCGCCAACAAGCCGGCCATCTTCCTGGTGTTCCTGGGGGCCTTCTTCCCGATCCTGATGAATACCGTCCACGGCGTCAAAACCGCCGACCGCAATCTGCTGCGCGCAGCCGCCATGGCCGGTGCCAAGCAGAGCCAGTTGCTGCGTTTCGTGATCCTGCCGGCCGCCATGCCCAGCATCTTTGCGGGCCTGCGCATCGGCATCGGCAGCGCCTGGATGCTCACCGTCACCGCCGAGATGGTGGCCGTCAAGAGCGGGCTCGGCTATGCGCTGTGGGATTCGTATTACTTCCTGCGCTATGACCTGGTGATCGCGGCCATGATCAGCATCGGCCTGCTGGGTTTCCTGGCCGACTGGATCCTCAAGCAGATCATGCATTCCATGCTGCGCTGGCAGCACGTGGCCACCGTGCAGAGCAAGGCCTGAGCACGCATTCAACCATCAAGGACATCGCATCATGGCATTCATCGAATTGAACGATATCGTCAAGGTCTTCAAGGACCGCAAGCGCGGCACCGACATGCTGGCCATCGACCACGTGAGCCTGCGTCTGGAGAAGAAGGAATTCCTCTGCCTGCTCGGCCCCTCCGGTTGCGGCAAGTCCACGCTGCTGAACATGATCGCCGGTTTTGAATTCCCGACCAGCGGCGTGGTCACGGTGGCCGGCAAGCCCATCACCGGCCCCGGCGCGGATCGCGGCATGGTGTTTCAGCAGGCCAACCTCATGCCCTGGCTGCCGGTGTGGGACAACGTCGCCTTCTCGCTCAAGCTGCAGGGCAAGAGTGCGGCCGAGCGGCGCGCGGCGGCCCAGCCCTTCATCGAGACGGTCAAGCTCAAGGGCTTCGAGAACCACTATCCGAGCGAACTCTCGGGCGGCATGGCGCAGCGTGTCGGCATTGCCCGCGCGCTGTTGCAGAACCCCTCGGTGATCCTGATGGACGAACCCTTCGCCGCCCTCGATGCGCAGACCAAGATGGAAATGCAGGAAGAACTGGTGGCCCTGTGGCAGCGCTACGAGGGCACCATCGTCTTCGTCACCCACAGCGTCGACGAAGCCCTGATCCTGGCCACCAAGGTGGCGGTGATGACGCATCGTCCTGGCCGCATGCGCGAGCTGATCGACATCGACCTGCCGCGTCCGCGCGATACCACCACGCCCGAATTCAACCAGTACAAACGCCACGTGCTGAGCCTGATCCGCGAGGAATCGGCGCTGGCCCATGCCGACGCTGCACTGCTGGCAGCCTGAAAGGAAACAAGATGATCCCCCGCACCCTGCTCGGCATGCTCACGCCGTCCTCCAACACCACGCTGGAGCCGGTCACCACCGCCATGCTGGCCGACATCCCGGAAGCCAGCGCCCACTTCGGCCGCTTCCGCGTGACCGAGATCGCGCTGTCCAACCAGGCGCTGGCGCAGTTCGACGATAGTGAAATCCTGCGCGCAGCCGAACTGCTCTCGCATGCCAAGGTCGGCAGCATCGCGTGGAATGGCACGTCCTCGGGCTGGCTGGGTTTCGATGCCGATGAGCGCCTGTGCCGCCGCATTACCGAAGCCACCGGCATTCCGGCCTGCACCTCGGTGCTGGCCCTGAACGAGATCTTCGATCTCACCGGGGTGAAGCGTTTCGGGCTGGTCACGCCTTACCTGGACGACGTGCAGGCCGCCATCATCAAAAACTATGCGGCCTCGGGCCTGGAGTGCGTCTCCGAACGCCACCTGCGCAAGCAGGACAATTTCTCCTTCTCCGAAGTGGGCGCGCAAGAGCTGCGCGCCATGGTGCATGAGGTGGCCAAAGACAAGCCGCAGGCCATCACCATCTTCTGCACCAACCTGCGCGGAGCGCCGCTGGTGGAAGAACTGGAGCGCGAGGTCGGCATCCCGATCTACGACACCATCTCCACCGTGGTGTGGAAATCGCTGCAGCAGGCCGGTGCGGATCCCTCGCGCATTCGCGGCTGGGGCAGCCTGTTCCGCGACGTGCGCTAACGCTCACGCTGGCGCGGGCACCGGCCGCATCGGCGGCCTCTTCCATTTTCATCTTCAGTCTCACGCCCCGGCGCAGGCCGGCGGCGCGGGGTGAACCACGCTTGTTCGAAAGGAATACGGATGGACAGCTTTGACCTGGTGATCCGCAACGGCACTGTTGCAACGGCCTCCGACATCATGCAATGCGACGTCGGCATCAAGGACGGCAAGGTCGCCATGCTGGGACGGGGCCTGCCGCCCGGCCGCGAGGAGATCGATGCCAGCGGCAAGCTGGTGCTGCCCGGCGGCGTGGATGCGCATTGCCACCTGGACCAGCCGATGGAAGAGGGCCTGCGCATGGCCGACGATTTCCGCAGCGGCACCATCTCGGCCGCCTGCGGCGGCACCACCACGGTGATCCCGTTTGCGGCCCAGGCCAAGGGCGGCTCGCTGCGCGCGGCGGTGGAGGATTATCATCGCCGCGCCGAGGGCAAGGCGGTGATCGACTATGCCTTCCACATGATCGTCAGCGACCCCAGCGAAGAGGTGCTCAAGAACGAACTGCCGCAACTGGTGCGCGAGGGCTATACCTCCTTCAAGATCTACATGACCTATGACGATCTCAAGCTCAATGACCGCCAGATCCTCGACCTGCTGGCGCTGGCGCGGCGGGAAGGCGCGCTGGTCATGGTGCATGCGGAAAACGCCGACTGCATCGGCTGGCTCACCGAGCAGCTGGAAGAGGCCGGCCTGACCGCGCCCAAATATCACGCCCACTCGCGCCCGATGATGGTGGAGCGCGAAGCCACCCATCGCGCCATTGCGCTCTCGGAGCTGGTGGATGTGCCCATCCTGATCGTGCATGTCTCCGGCCGCGAAGCCATCGAACAGATCCGCTGGGCGCACGGCCACGGCCTGCGCATCCACGCCGAGACCTGCCCGCAATACCTGGTGCTGACGGCGGATCACCTCGATGACGGCTACCACGGTGCCAAGTGCGTCTGCAGCCCGCCGCCGCGCGACAAGGCCAACCAGCAATATGTCTGGGATGGCCTGGCCAGCGGGCTGTTCACGGTGTTCTCTTCGGACCATGCGCCCTTCCGCTATGAAGATCCGCAAGGCAAGAAGCCGGGCGGCAAGGAGGTGCCGTTCCGCTACATCCCCAATGGCACGCCGGGACTGGAGACGCGCATGCCCATCCTGTTCTCCGAAGGCGTGGGCAAGGGCCGCATCGATCTCAACCGCTTCGTGGCCCTGACCGCCACCGACCCGGCCAAGATGTATGGCCTTTATCCGCGCAAGGGCACCATTGCCATCGGCAGCGATGCCGACATCGCCGTCTGGGATCCGCATCGCCAGGTCACGGTCAGCAACAGCATGCTCCATCACGACGTCGACTACACCCCCTATGAAGGCATGCAGCTGACGGGCTGGCCGGTGCTCACGCTCTCACGCGGCGAGATTGTCTGGCGCGATGGTGAGGTACTGGGCACACCGGGGCGCGGGCAATTCCTCCCCTGCGGCTTGCCGGATCCGGCCCGGCCCAAGGTGCAGATTCCTGAATAACAGGAATTTATAAATAATTTATCGATTAATTGTCAGTTTGGCCTTTAGCGCGCGTGTTGCAAGCCGTAATCTGCATGGGGGGAGGATCGCCATGCATTGCCTGGCGGCAAGCTGGGGCCGCGTGGTCGTGTCATTCCCGCCAATGACGTTCCGTTCGACATTTCCGACAACGACCACGCCTCCACGCCCATGATGAATCGACTCTCGCTGAAGAAAAAACTCTGGCTACCCCTGGTGTTTTCCTGGATAGCCTTGCTGTTCCTCTCCGTCTGGCACGCCTACCAGACCCGTGACCTGCAGATCGCCGAACGCCAGCGCGGCCTGGAGGACGTGACCGAAATGGCCTATACCACCGTGGCCGGCTTCGCCAAGCTGGAGGCCGACGGCAAGCTCTCCCGCGCCGAGGCGCAGCAAGGCGCCATCGCCCGCGTGCGCGACCAGCGCTATACCGGCGACGGCTACGCCACCCTGGTGGGCGCGGACTCCACCATCGTCATGCATCCCATCAACACCAAGCTCGATGGCCGCAACATGCTCTCCTTCAAGGATGCCAAGGGCAACGAGCTCTACAAGATGATCGCCGCAGCCGGTGCCTCGCCGGCCGGCAAGGGTTTCCTCGAATACTGGTGGCCGCGCCCCGGCAGCGACAAGCCGAGTCCCAAGATGGGCTTCGTCAAGCGTTTCAAGCCTTGGAATTGGGACCTGATCTGCAGCGTCTATTCCGATGACATCGAGGCCGACTTCCGCCGCGCCCTGGTACAGGCCGTCGTGGTACTGGTGGCCTTGGGCGTGCTGCTGTCCATCATCGCCGGACTGGTCTCGCGCAACATCTTCCGCTCCATCGGCGGCGAGCCCGCCGAAGCCGCCGAGATGGCCCGCAAGATCGCCGGCGGCGACCTCACCGGCACCATCCGCACCAGCGGCGGCGACCAGCACAGCCTGGTGGCGGCCGTGGCCTACACGCGTGACCGCCTGGTCGATACCGTGCAGGGCATCCAGGGCGCGACCACCTCCATCAAGACCTCGGTCGATGAAATCGCCAACGGCAACATGGACCTCTCCAACCGCACCGAGCAGCAGGCCGGTTCGCTGGAGGAGACTGCCTCCGCGATGGAAGAGCTGACCTCCACCGTCAAGCAGAACGCCGCCAATGCCCAGCACGCCAACGAGCTGGCCTCGGGGGCTGCCAAGGTGGCGATCCAGGGCGGCGAAGTGGTGGGGCAGGTGGTGCAGACCATGGCCTCCATCAATGCCTCCTCGCGCAAGATCGTGGACATCATCAGCGTCATCGACGGCATCGCCTTCCAGACCAATATCCTGGCCCTGAATGCCGCCGTGGAAGCGGCGCGCGCCGGTGAGCAGGGGCGCGGCTTTGCCGTCGTCGCTTCCGAAGTGCGCTCGCTGGCCCAGCGTTCGGCCGCTGCCGCCAAGGAGATCAAGCAGCTGATCGATG
Source organism: Herbaspirillum sp. 1130 (assembly GCF_017833835.1). NCBI lineage: Bacteria > Pseudomonadati > Pseudomonadota > Betaproteobacteria > Burkholderiales > Oxalobacteraceae > Herbaspirillum > Herbaspirillum sp. 1130. Next base: position 663,428 of record NZ_JAFICQ010000004.1, on the reverse strand, counting down.
ACTCGGTCGGCAAGGTCGATGCCGGTACCCACCTGGTGCAGCAGGCCGGGCAGACCATGCAGGAAGTGGTGGCCAGCATCCAGGGCGTCTCCACGGTCGTCAGCGAGATCGCCACCGCCAGCCACGAGCAGAGCGCCGGCATCGAACAGGTCGGTGAAGCCATCACCCAGATGGATGAAACCACCCAGCAGAATGCCGCCCTGGTGGAACAGGCCGCCGCCGCCGCGCAGTCGCTGCAGGAGCAGGCGGACAAGCTGGTCAATCTGGTCGGGGTCTTCACCCTGGATCGACCGGGGCAGGGGGGCTTGGCCGTGCGCTGAGGCTGGTCGGCCGCCTGGCCGCTTTTTCCTTCACATCGACCAAAAGCGGGGCGGTTGCTGCGGGACGGCAGGCCGCCCTTTTTACATGGGGCGCTCGCCGGCCCGCAGTGGTGCATGCTGCACCAAATGCGTTATCGCGGATAAATAATTTTCAAAAACACGATTTGGCAGCAGAAAGTGCTGCCAGGAGCGTTTCCTGCCATCAAATACGGCAGCACTATTGGCCGCCTCTTCTCTACCATGGGAGCCGTTTGGATGCGCTGCAGCATGCCTGCTGCAACGCGCCGTTTCCCCTCTGGAGCCCCTGATGTCCACCGCCATTGCCGCACCCGCCCGATCCGCCAGCCCCGCTTCCTCCCGGCCGCAGCCGATGAGCCGGCTGTTCCTGGTGTGCGTGGTGGTGGCGATCTGCATCTGGGGCGGCAACTGGCCGGTGATGAAGTTCGGCAGCCAGTTCATCCCGCCGCTGTGGTTTGCGGCCAGCCGTTTCCTGTCGGCGGCCATCCTCAGTTTCATCATCGCCGCAGCCCTCGGCAAGCTGCGCCTGCCCACCCGCCAGGAGTGGCCGGTGGTGGCCGGGGTGGGCGTGCTGCAGATGGGCCTGTTCACGGCGCTGGTGACCGGCGCGCTGCACTTCGTCATGCCGGGCCGCGCTTCGCTGATCGCCTATGCCACCTCGATCTGGGTGGTGCCGGGCGCAGCCCTGGTGTTGAAGCACAAGCTGAGCACCCAGCAATCGCTGGCCACCGTCTGCAGCTATGCGGGCATGGCCGTGATCGTGCTGCCGGCACTGCTGCATGCGGACATGCACAGCATGATCGGCTACCTGATGCTGGGCGCGGCGTCGCTGTCCTGGGCCATGAACATCCTGCAGATCAAGATGACGCCGGGCGTGAAGCTGGACTTCGACCTGCTGCCCTGGCAGACCCTGGTGGCCGCCGTGCCGCTGTGCGTGCTGGCGCTGCTGGTGGACGGTGCACCGACCTTCCTGGCCGATCCGCACTCCTGGGGCGTGATTGCCTACACCGGTCCGCTGGCTACTGCGCTGACCTTCCTGATCGTGCTGCAGATGACCCAGCGCCTCTCGCCGGTGACGGTGTCGGTGTGCATGCTGGGGGTGCCGGTGGTGGGCCTGACGCTGTCCTCGCTGATCTTCGGCGAGACGCTCTCGGCGGACCTGCTGCTGGGCATGGGCCTGCTGTGCCTGGGCCTGGTGTTGCCGGCGCTGCCGTCGCTGGGTTTGCGCCGCGTGCTCAGCAAGGCTTGATGTTTTCTGACTAGCGATCGGTGAGATAACGCGCAACGCGCTCACCGAGCAATTCACGCAGGGCACGCACGGTGGGCGAGAGGCTCATGCGATGCGTGCAGACCAGGTTCAGCGGTGACGCCTCGCCCTGGTAATCCTCCATCAGCGCTTCCAGTTTTCCGTTGCGCAGGTCGGCCAGCACGTCCAGCCGCGACTTGTAGGCAATGCCCCGGCCCTCCACGGCCCAGCGGTGTACCAGTTCGCCATCGTCGCAGACGCGGTCGCCGCTGACCTGCACTTGTACCGGCGTACCGTCCTTGAAGAAGGTCCATTGCGAATGCAGCATGTCCGACAGCAGATAGCGCAGGCAATTGTGCTGGCGCAGGTCGGCCGGCGTGCGCGGGCGGCCGTGGCGAGCCAGGTAATCGGGCGAGGCGCACAGCACGCGGCGGTTGTCCGGGGCCAGGGGCAGGGCCACCAGGCTGGAATCTTCCGGCGGGCTGTAGCGGATGGCTACTTCCACCGGCTGGCGGAACATGTCAGCCACGCGGTCGCTGATGCGTACCTGCAGGCTCACTGCCGGATGCTGGGCGAGGAATTCATCGAGCCACTGGCACATCAGGTTGCGCCCGAGATCGGAGGGCACCGACAGTGACAGGTTGCCGCCGACCACGCGCCGGCCATGGGCCACCGCATCGCGTCCGGCATTGACTTCGGCCAGCACGTTGCGGGCGTATTGCAGGTAGCGTTCGCCATCGGGTGTCAGGCGCAGGCTGCGGGTGGAGCGCGCCAGCAGGCGGGCACCGAGTTCGCCTTCGAGGCGCTTCATGGCGGCACTGGCCACGGCCGGCGTCACATCGTGCTGGCGGGCAGCGGCGGAGAGGCTGCCGTTGTCGGCGGCACAGACGAAGATGGCGAGGTCTTCCAGGCGGATCATGAGCGGGAACGATGAAGAAGACGAATCAAAGCGCTCATTCTACTTTCAATTTATTTTTGAAAATGTTTCTGCCACGCTCCGCTTTTTTGAAACCGCATCCTGCCCGATGATGTCATTCAAGCCGCAGTCGATCATTGATGCGCATTTCAGAGCATTAAGCAAAATTGAATGCTCAACGCCAACACCATTAAACGCAAGGAACCCCCATGAGCCTGCTCCACGCCGCCCGTAAACGCCACTCCACCAAGGCCTTCGATCCCAGCCGCAAGGTTCCCGAGAACATCATCGCCGAACTGCGCGAGCTGCTGCGCCTGGCCCCGTCCTCGGTGAATTCGCAGCCCTGGCATTTCGTGGTGGCTTCCAGCGATGCCGCCAAGGCCCGCATCGGCAAGGCTGCCGAAGCCGGTTATCCCTACAACCTGCCCAAGATCCTCAACGCCTCGCATGTCCTGGTGCTGTGCGCCCGCACCGGCATCAGCGAACCGCACCTGGAAGCCCTGCTGGAAAAGGAAGAAGCCGACGGCCGTTTCGTCAACGCCGAGGCCAAGGCCGGCCAGCGCGGTTCGCGCCTGCTCTACAGCAACCTGCATCGCTATGAACTGAAGGATGCCCAGCACTGGATGGAAAAGCAGGTCTACCTGGCGCTGGGCACGCTGCTGCTGGGCGCGGCCGAACTGGAAGTGGATGCGGTGCCGATGGAAGGTTTCAATGCCAAGGTGCTGGACGAAGAACTGGGCCTGCGCGAAAAGGGCTTCAGCAGTGTCGTGCTGGTGAGCCTGGGCTACAGCGGTGCCGATGACTTCAACGCCAAGCTGCCGAAGTCGCGCCTGGCGGCCGAGACCGTCTTCACCGACCTGTAATCGGCAGCACGCGCTGGTCCCTCACACCTGATGGATCAGCGCATTGGCTGCCTGCTGCAAAGCGGGCAGCACGCGCGCCAGTGTTTGTTCCTGCGATTCCACTGCCAGCGGAAAACTGAGACTGAGCGCACCCACCACCTTGGCATGCCGATTCTTGAGCGGCACCGCAATGCCGCGTACTCCCGTCTGCAATTGCTGCTCCACCAACGCATAACCCTGCTGGCGCGCCTGTGCGATCAATTCGTAGAGGCGATCCGGATCGGTGATGGTGTGCGGCGTGAAGGGCGTCATGGCACAGGTGGCCAGCCACTCGCGCACCTGCTGCTCGGGCAGCGCACCCAGCATCACGATGCCCGGGGAGGCCAGTTGCGCCGGCACCCGTGCGCCCAGCACGAAGCCGGTGGTCATTACGCGTGAAGTACCATTGCGCGCGATGAAGACCAGGTCCCAGCCATCGAGCACGCTGGCATAGACGGCCTCGCCGGTCTGCCCGGTGATCTGCTGCAGGTGCGGTTGCAGGATGCGCGGCAGCGGTGCCGAATCGAAATACGACCAGCCCACTTTCAGCACCCTGGGCGTCAGGGCGAAGGTCTTGCCTTCGCTGTGCAGGTAGCCCAGGTGTTCCAGCGTGAGCAGGTAGCGCCGCGCGGCCGTGCGCGAAAGCCCGGTGCGGGCCGCCACTTGCGCCGAGGTCATGCGCTGGTTGTCGTAGTCGAAGGCCTCCAGGATCAGCAAGCCCTTCTCCAGTCCGGCGATCCAGTCGCGCCGGGCCAGGCCGCCTTCGCCGGCCTCGCTGCCCTCTTCCGGCGCGTCGATTTTCTCCACATCGCTCATCGCGGATTCCTCTTGTGCATGGTCCTCATACCCACATCATCAGCGTGTTGGCCGTGGTCTGCAGGGCCGGCACGCCGCGCGCGATGGCGTCCTCGCGCGAGCAGGCGGCGATGTTGGAGGTCACGCTCAGGGCGCCGATGACGCGGCCATTGCGGTTCTTCACCGGGATGGCGATGCCGCGCATGCCCATCTCGAACTGGTTCTCGGTAATGCCGTAACCCTGCTTGCGCATGGTGACGATCTCGGCAAAGAGCGCGGCCTTGTCGGTCATGGCCATGTGGGTGTGCGGGATCAGGGTCACGCGGTCGAGATAGGCGGTGATCTCCGCATCCTCGCGCATGCCCAGCAGCACCCGGCCGGCCGTGGTGGTGTAGGCCGGCAGGCGCGTGCCGGGTTCGAAACCGGCATTGACCAGCTGCGCGGCCGTGACGCGGGTGACGTAGACGATCTCGTCGCCATCGAGCAGCGAGAAGTTGGTGGACTCCTGCAGCTGCTGCGTCAGTCGCTGCAGGAAGGGCACCACCGCGCGCGGCACGCGGGCCGATTCCAGATAGGACTGGCCCAGGTTCAACAGGCGCGGCATGAGCCAGAATTTCTTGCCGTCCGAGGCCGCCATGCCGGTATGCACCAGCGTCAGGAGATAGCGGCGCGCAGCGCTGCGGGTCAGGCCCACGCGCTCGGCCACTTCGCTGGCGGTCAGCTGCGGCGACTCGCTGGTGAAGGCCGTGATGACGTCAAAACCCTTCATCAATCCTTCGATCAGGTCTCGCTTCTGGATGTCCAGTTCTACCGAGTTTTGGTCGATCATCGTAAAAAAAGTCCAGAAATGAGTGATTGGCGAACAAGTTGCGCGATTATCGCACGTATTGCTTCATATCGGCCTTTTTGCAGGGGGTGGGCTTGGCTATACTCGGCTCCGAGACAAATCATCGGGATCATGATGAACACCATAGAAAACAATCCTGTCCCCACCAATCCGCTGGGCATCGATGGCATCGAGTTCATCGAATACGCCACCACCGAGCCGCTGGCGCTGGGTGCCGTGCTGGAGCGCATGGGCTTCGAACAGGTCGGCCGCCATCGCTCGCGCGAAGTGGTGCTTTACACCCAGGGCGAGATGAACGTGATCGTCAACGCCGACGTATCGGCCTGGTCCGGTTTCGACCATGAGGTGCAGGCCACCAACCTGAGCGCCATCGCGCTGCGGGTGCGCGATGCCAACGAGGCCTATCGCCGCGTGACCGAACTGGGGGCCTGGCCGATTCCCACCCGCGCCGGGGCGATGGAACTGAACATCCCGGGCGTGCATGGCTGTGGCGACTCCATCATCTACTTCGTGGACCGCTATCGCGACTTCTCCATCTACGACGTCGACTTCAAGCCCTCCAGCCAGGAGCGGCGCAAGACCACGGCGCTGTCGGGCATGCATTTCTTCGGCCTGGTGCAGGCCGTGGGGCCGGAGCGCACGCGTGAATGGATCGACTTCTATTCCTCGTTGATGGGATTTTCGGTGCTGCCCGAGGGGCAGTTCTTCGGCATCCTGCCCAAGGGCAACCTGCTGGCCAGCCCCTGCCGCCAGTTCTACATCCAGCTGGTGGAACCCCCGGAAGGCACCGAAGACATCCAGTGGGAAGAAGAGTGGCTGCGCCTTGGCCTGGGCACGCCCGACGTGCTGCAGGCGGTGCGGCAATTGCAGGAGCGCGGCGTGATCTTCGTCGACCGCGCGCCTACCCAGATCAGCGAGCGCGGTGCGCTCACCCAGCTTTACAAGGGCGGCGTCAGTTTCGAACTGGTCCGCAGCCAGAAAGACAAGAACTGAGACCATGAAGGAAATCACAGGCACGACCCGCATCTTCCCCGTCATCGGCTGGCCGGTGGAACAGGTGAAGGCACCGACCCTCTTCAACGCCTATTTCAAGCGCCACGGGCTGGATGCGCGCGTGATCCCGTTCAAGATCGAACCGGAGCGCTACTGCGAGGCCGTGCGGATGTTCATGAAAACGGAAAACGTGGGCGGCATCTTCGTCTCCATTCCGCACAAGCCCATGACCCTGGAGGCGGTCGAACAGGCCACCCTGCGCGCCCGTGTGGCCGGTGCCTGCAATGCGGTCTATCGCGATGCCGAGGGCGTGATCTGGGGCGACCTGATCGACGGCGAAGGCTTCATCCGCGCACTGGCGCGCACCGCCGCCGACCGTCCGCTGGTGTGGAACAGGACGCGCGCCCTGGTGGTCGGTACCGGCGGTGTCGGTTGCGCCATCGTCGCCTCGCTGGCGGCGCAGGGCGTGGCCGAGATCAGCGTCTTCGATACCAATCGCGCCGGGGCCGAAGCCTTGCTGGCGCGCGTGGAGGCGGCCTATCCGGCGACCCGCGTGCGCTTTGCGCAGCCCGACGCCAGCGGTGTCGACCTGCTGGTGAACTGCACGCCGCTGGGCATGCACGTGGGCGACCCGATGCCCTTCGCGCTGGAAGGCGTGAGTACGGAGGCCATCGTCGCCGACTGCGGCATGAAGATCGAGATGAGCCAGTTGCTGGTGCAGGCGCAGGCCAAGGGCTGCCGCATCCAGAAGGGCAAGGAGATGCTCATCGAGCAGGCGCCGCTGTATCTCGAACTGTTCGGCTGGCCGGGTGTGGCCGCGGACGACTTCCGTCATCTGGAGGCATTGTGAACCTCGACAATTTCGGCATGGATACCATCACCCTGCCGGGTGGACTGGAATCCAAACTGGCCGCCTCCAAGGCGGCTGGTTTCTCGCAGCTCATGCTGTGGTCCAAGGACCTGGTCGGCTATCCCGGCGGACTGGAGGCGGCCGTGAAGCTGGTGCGCGAAAGCGGCGTGCGCGTCACCGGCATCCAGGTCATGCGCGATTACGAAGGCCTGCAGGGCAGCCTGCACGACTACAAGGTGGACGTGGCCCGCAACCTGCTGCAGATCTGCAAGGCGGTCGGTGCGCCGCTGCTGATGGTGTGCTCCTCGACCTCGCAACACGCCAGCGGCGACACCCGCCACATCGCGCGCGACCTGGCCAAGCTGGCCAACCTGGCGGTGCCGCTGGGCATCCGCGTGGGCTTCGAAGCCTTGTCCTGGGGGCGTCACATCAATCAATACATGCAGGCCTGGGAAGTGGTGGAGATGGCCGATCACGCCAATCTCGGCGTGGTCATCGATTCCTTCCACATCCTTGCCAATCGCGGCGCGCTGGAAGACCTGGATGCCATTCCCGGCCGCCGCATCGTCATGGTTCAGTTGTCCGATTTCATGTGGCGCGAGATCCGTACGCCCGAAGAACGGCTGGAGACGGCGCGCCATCTGCGCGTCTTCCCCGGTGAGGGCGAGCATTCGCTGGAGCTCTCCGACATGGTGCGGCGCCTGCATCGCGGCGGTTATCGCGGCGACTACAGCTTTGAAGTGTTCAATGACGATTACCTGCAGATGTCGCCGGCCGTGGTGGCCGAACGCGCGCGCCGCTCGGCCAAGTGGGTGACCGACCAGGTGCTGCGGCGCGGCCTGCGGGTGCGCGAAGCGGTGGCGGCGTAGACGCATAAAGCGATCCTTAACCTGCAGTCAACAATCAGAAATCAGCATCAGCATCAGCAGCACCACCGGCTCGCCACAACAAAACCATAGCGAGCGGGTTTGACGATGCGACACCGTCCCTTCAGGGGGCGGGCCGCATGATCACAACAGAGGAGACCCCATGACACCGCAGCGTCCTTCATCCTGATCCACCGGCCCCTTCCCTGAACACGCCAGGGTGCAGCGGGCCCTCCGTTTCCTCCCGTTCGGAACATGCCGCGCAGCGCGCCGGCAGGGGACGCATTGCGTGTGCCGGGAGTCACGCTCCACCACCATCACCACAACCACAAACACAACAGAGATCCGAGACATGACACCACGATCCACCCGCCCGACAAGCGCACTGCGCACGCCCGTCGCCATGGGCCTGCTGCTGGCCGCCTCCACCACGGCCCTGGCGCAGAGCACCAGCAACGTCACTCTGTATGGCACGGTCGACCAGTACCTGGGCTACATGCACAGCAGCAGCGGCAAGAGCCTGTGGGCGCTCAACGATGGCGCGATCCTGCGCAGCCGCATCGGCCTCAAAGGCTATGAGGATCTGGGCGGCGGCTATGCCGCCACCTTCACGCTGGAAAACGGATTCGCCGGCGACACCGGCGGCCTGGCCGACAGTACACGTTTGTTCGACCGCCAGTCCTGGGTCGGCATCAAGACCCCGGCCGCAGGGGAATTCCGCGTGGGCCGCCAGAACAGTGTGCCCTTCTTCATCGGCGGTGCCATCGACTATACCGAGCGCACCACCTACGGCTCCATCATCAATACCTTCGGCGTGCCGTCGCGCTTCGACAATGACCTGTCGTGGAAGTCGCCGCGCTGGGCCGGCTTCCAGTTCGATATCCACTACGCCATGCCGGAGACCGCAGGCGAGGGACTGGGCCGCCGTGGTGTCTATCAGTTCGGTCTGGATTACACTAACGGCCCGTATCGCGCAGGCTATGCCGGCCTGGTGGCAAAACCCAATGCCGGCGGCCTGTACAGCAATACGGTGCAATACCATAACGTGTATGCCGACTACGACTATGGCCCGGGCAAGATCTACCTGGCCTACGTACGGAGCAACAACACCACCGCCAACGCCAATGGCAACAATGCCGCGACCATCCTCAACAATGTCAGCAATCCCAACAATTTCTTTGCCGGTAACGATCCGAATATCCAGCGCTTCTACAACGTCTACCAGGTCTCGGCGGACTATCGCCTGACCCCGCAGCTGCGCATCGGCGCGCTGTATGGCGTGATGGTCGACACCTCCCACAAGGATGGTGGTGCACAGGGCGGCAACGTGGGCGCCTACTATGACCTCTCCAAGCGGACCACGCTCTATGGATTCGCCAACTACATGAAGAACCAGGCCAATGCCGGCTGGCGCTTCAGCGGCTCGGCCGGACCGGGCAGCAACCTGGCCGGGGCCGACATCAATGGCAAGAGCCTGATCGGACTGCAGATGGGTATCCTGCATCGCTTCTGAGTTCGCCCCTGAGCCAGCCATTTCTTAATATCGGCAGGCCGTCATCGCATCAGCATGACGGCCTGCCCGGCAACACCACGGAGACACCATGCAATCCTCTCATTCCAGCGATCACTCGCAGCAGAGCAAGAAGGCCGCCGCCAGCGGCTGGATCGGCTCGGCGCTCGAATACTATGACTTCTTCATCTACGCCACGGCTGCTTCGCTGATTTTCCCGCAGCTGTTCTTCCCCAAGGGCGATCCGACCACCGCCATCATCGCCTCGCTGGCCACCTATGGCGTGGGCTATGTGGCGCGTCCCATCGGCGCCTTCGTGCTGGGCCACCTGGGCGACACCCACGGCCGCAAGAAGGTGCTGCTGTGGTGCATGTTCCTGATGGGTTTTTCCACCATCGGCGTCGGGCTGTTGCCGACCTATGACCAGGTCGGCCTGTGGGCACCTGCACTGCTGGTCATCATGCGCCTGGCCCAGGGCTTTGCCGTGGCTGGTGAAATCTCCGGGGCCAGTTCCATGATCCTGGAGCACTCGCCCTTCGGACGGCGCGGCTACTACTCCAGCTTTACCCTGCAAGGGGTGCAGGCCGGGCAGATCCTGGCGGCCGCGGTGTTCCTGCCGCTGGCGCATTACATGCCGGCCGAGCAGTTCAATGTGTGGGGCTGGCGCATTCCCTTCCTGCTGAGTTTCCTGGTCATCATCGCCGGCTGGATCATCCGCCGCACCGTGGATGAGACCCCGCTGTTCAAGGCCACCGACAAGAATGAACTGAAGCGCCGCTCGCCGGTGGTGGAAGCCTTCCGCGACAGTTCGCCCAACATGCTGCGCGTGGTCTGCATGGCGCTCATGAACGTGATCCCGGTGGTGGCCACCATCTTCGGCGCGGCCTATGCGGTGCAGCCGGCCTATGGCATCGGCTTCGCCAAGGATGTCTACCTGTGGATTCCGGTGGTCGGCAATATCGTGGCGGTGCTGGTGATTCCCTATGTGGGCAAGCTGTCGGATCGCATCGGCCGCCGTCCACCCATCATCGTCGGTTCCTTGCTGGCGGGCCTGTTCGCCTTCGCTTACCTGTATGCGATCAGCATCCGCAACGTCGAACTGGCTTTCGTGATGTCGATCCTGATGTGGGGCGTGGTCTACCAGGGTTACAACGCGGTCTTCCCCAGCTTCTATCCGGAACTGTTCCCGGCCCGTTCGCGCGTCTCGGCCATGGCCATCGCGCAGAACTTGGGGACCGCCATCACGGCCATGCTGCCGGCACTGTTCACCGCGGTGGCACCTCCGGGCTCCAGCAATATCTGGCTGACCGTGGGCGGCATCGCCTTCGGCATCACCATCGTGTCGGCACTGGCAGCGCTGTCCGCCCGCGAGACCTATCGCATCCCGCTGGAAAAACTGGGCGAGCGTGATGCCCAGCCGATGCCGCTCAACGAGTATGAGCGTCTGCGTGCGCAGGCTGATCTGGAAGGGCGTTACGCCAAGTCCTGATCCGGTCTGGCTGAAGAAAGGAAGTAAAAAAAGCGCTGTTCCTTGTGAGGGGAACAGCGCTTTTTGTATGGCAGGTAAATTATTTCCAGTCGTGCTCGGGATCGATGCGCTTGCGCCGCAACAGCATCAGTGTGCCCAGCAACAGCAGCAATACCACCACCACCGCGCCCACGCCCATGCCGATGCGCGCCACCAGCAGCAGCGGCGAACGCGGGCCGCCCTCGCGGATCACGGCCACGTCCTCGGGTTTTACCTTGAGGTCGGGGTTGCCGTAATACTTCAGCAGATAATTCGACAGCGCTGCCACATCCTCGTTGGAGAGTTTGTTGAGCGCATTGGGCTGGTCGCCGAAGGGCGGCATGAAGACATGGCCGCCGTCTTCGGTCTCGCGCTCCACGCCATAGAGGATGGTGGCGATCAGGTTGTTGGCATTCACGCCCGCCGTGGCCGAGTTGTGGAACAGCGAAGGATAGTAGCCATCGCGCGTACCTTGTCCGTTGTAGCCGTGGCAGGAAGCGCAACTGGCCGAGAACAGGCGCGCACCGCGGATCTCCTCGGGACTGTCGGCGCCCAGCGTGCGGCCACGGAACTGCGCCAGCGCATTGCCGGCCTTGCCCTGTTCGAAGCGCGTGCCCAGCGTGGGCGGCGTCGACGAATCCGGGCCGATGGCCGGGGTCTCCTTGAGGTAGACGGCGATGGCGCGCAGGTCCTCGTCGGTCAGTTTGGAGAAGCTGTGCGTGATCGCCTCGGCCATGCTGCCGGCGGCCTGGGCACGGCCTTCCACGCGGCCGGTCTTGAGATAGGCGACCAGCTCATCCTGGCTCCAGGTGCCGATGCCGGCCGTGGGATGCGGCGTGATGTTGGGCGCATACCAGGGGCCGACCTGGGCACCGGAGAGCGCGAGATTGGTTTTCTCCTGCATCAGGAAGCCGCGCGGTGTATGGCAGCTGCTGCAATGCGCCGGGCCTTCGGCCAGGTAGCGTCCGCGCAGCCATTGCGCAGAACGCTGCGGGGCCGGGGCCAGCGGCTGGTCCTTCAGGAACAGCGCATTCCACACCTTCATCGACGCCCGGATATTCATCGGGAAGGGCAGGGCGGTTTCGCGGGTCGGGGTATCGACCGGGGCCACGCCCTTCATGAAATACGCATACAGGGCATGCACGTCTGCATCGTTCAATGCGGCATACGCGGTGTACGGCATGGCCGGATACAGGTTGGCGCCATCGGCGCGCACGCCGCGCCGCAGGGCGGCGGCGAATTGCGCTTCGCTGTAGTTGCCGATGCCGTGCGACTTGGAGGGCGTGATGTTGGTCGCGATGATCTCACCGACCGGCGAGGCGATGGCCAGGCCACCGGCCATGGGTTTGCCGCGCGGCGCGGTGTGGCAGGCGATGCAGTCGGAGGCCACCGCCAGGTAGCGGCCGCGCTCGATCAGTGCCGCTTCGGGCGAGACGGTCGGGGCCGGTGCTGCAGCGGGCACATCAGGTGGCGCGCTCGCCGGCTCGGGTGTCTGCGCCATTGCAGACGTGGCCAGCAGGGCAGCGGCGAGGGCGAGGAGGTTCAATGGTCGCATGCTCGTCCTCAGGCTTTCTGCAGTTGGCGCACGATGGCATCGGCCGCCTTCAGGCCCAGTGCCGCCATGCTCAGGGTGCTGTTGCCGCAGGCGGTGCTGGGCATGGCGCCGCCACCGGGCAGGAACAGGTTGTCGTGATCGTGCGCGCGGCAGTCGGGATCGACTACCGAATTGGCCGCATCCAGTCCCATGATGGTGCCGCCCATGATGTGCTTGCTCTGCGCAAAGGCGGGGCTGACCTTGATGTCGGTGGCGCCCATGGCTTGCGCGATCTTGCGGCCGATGGGCAGCGAATACTGTTCGGCCGACTTGCGGGTGTAGTCGCCCACGTCGTAATGGATGGACGGACGCGGCAGGCCCAGCCAGTCCTTCTTGGCCGAGAGCGTGAGGCGGTTGTCGGCATCGGGCAGCACTTCATGCGCCAGCACGACATCGGCGGTGCAGGCGGTCATGCGGCGGATTTCCTCGTCCAGCGCCTGGCCGACCAGTCCCTTCTTCAAGGCGGCGAACGTGACGAAACGGTTGCGCGCGAAATTGTTGTAGCGGAAGTAGGCCCCTGCATGTTCCGAACGGAAGCTGCCCTGCGAGGTTTCCATGATGCCGCTGTTGACCACCGGACCGACACCGGACCAGTAGGGTTCGGACAGCGTGAGCGTCATGGTCAGTTGCGGATGGTCCATCATGTTGCGGCCGACCTGGTCGGAGCTGTTGGCCAGTCCGTGCGGGTTGCGGCTGTTGGCCGACATCAGCAGCAGCTTGGGCGTTTCGATGCCGTTGCAGGCCAGCACGAAGATCTTGCCGGTGACGCGATGGCTGACCTTGTTGGCATCGAAGTAGTTGACTGCGTTCACGCGGTTGGCGTCATCGGTCTCGACCCGGTACACCACGGCATCGGTGAGGATGGTGGCACCCTTGGATTCGAGGCGCGCCAGTGCGGTGGCGGCGTCGTACTTGGCACCGACCGGGCAGACCGGCACGCAGTTGTTGTTGGCGCAGCAGGCCGGGCGCTCATCGTAGGGCATGCCGCTGTTGCGCGCCTGGGCCGTCGGGATGTTGTGGTAACCCAGTTCCCGGACCACGTCGGTGAAGCGTTGCTCGCCCGGGCTGAAGGGCAGGGCCGGCATGGGGTAGGGCGCCGAGCGTTGCGGCGGCCATTGCAGGGCCGGGTCGGACGGACCGCAGATGCCCAGCTTGTGTTCGACGCGGGTGTAATACGGTTCCAGCACGTCGTAGCCGAAGGCCCAGTCGCGGCCCACGCCGTAGAGCGTGTGCAGCTGCATGTCTTCCGGCGTCAGGCGCCAGCAGGTGCCGGCCCAGTGCCAGGTGGAGCCGCCGGCATAGCGGATGAAGGTCTGGGCGTATTTGTCGGGACCGGAGAGTTCCAGGTAGTGATCGTCCGGATTCTCGCTGGAGGGCATGGGATGCGGTGCCCACGGGCGCGGCGGATAGCAGGAGGAAGGATCGCCCTTGAGCGCCAGCGGCAGGTTGCGGAAATTTTCCACCACCTCGGCGCGCGCCACGCGCGGGCCGGCTTCCAGCATCAGTACGGGGATGCCGGCATCCAGCAGTTGTTCGGCGATGAGCACGCCCACCACGCCGGTGCCGACGATGACCACCTCGGCCTTGTTGTTGCTGTTCATACGTTGATTTTCCACAGGTTGCAGGGATCAGAAGCGCGGCATGTCGGCCAGCGGCACCGTGACCTGGCGCCAGCGGTTGGGACCGCTGATGCCGTAGGAGGGGATGGCGACCACGTCCAGCGTGGTCTGGTAGGTCAGCGCTTCTTCATAAGTGAAGACCGTGGCATTGCGCTTGGGCGAAGAGCAGCCGGTATACCAGGCGAAGATGATCCAGTAGGCCAGCGTCTGCTGCGGGCCGGCGGGGATATCGGCGAAGAAGTCTTCCACCTTGCGGGCCTGCTTCTGTTCGGCGATGGCCAGCAACTGGCGCATCAGGGTGTCGAGGTCGGCGTGTTCGCGCGCGGCCACTTCCAGCATGCGCGCACCCACCGCCGGATTGAGGCGGTGATTGACCAGCAGCGCGGACAGGCGCATGAAGGGGGCCAGTTGCGGGCTGTCAGGCTGCGGGATGGCCCAGGAAGGCAGGCTGGACAAGGCGACGTAGCTGCCCAGCAGGCTCACGCCGGTCAGCAGCAGGCTGCGCCGGGACATGGTGACTTGACGGGGAAATCGGTTCATTGGCGGCGTTGGCATGTACCTGGTGCGAGGAAGGCCCGAAGGCGGCGGCCTCGATGGCCAGGACGATGCGGTTTGTGGTGGAGGATGCGTGCAGCTGTCTTTCAGCTGTATTGCTGGTGGTTTGCTACTGTATCGGTGCTGTATTGGTGCTTCGTTGCGACTGTATTGCTCACTGATGCCTGACTGTTTGCTGACTGTTTGCTGACGTGATGCTGCAGCATGAACGCTGCGCATGTTAACAGGGTTTGCCCCGGCGTGCAGGAAGGTGTTGCAGCAAGGCATCTGCGCCATAAAAGCGCTTCTCTTCCGGCGATTGGTGCAGGGGAGATTTCGTGATAATTCTCGCGGGGAACGGTACGCCACTCAGAAGAACAACAGGCGTGCCGTTGCGACATGGGTGACATTCAATTCGATCAGGGGCGGGTGATGATGGGGTGGTTCAAGAATCTGAAGATTGCCAGGAAACTGCAGCTGGCATTCCTGGCGGTGCTGGTGCTGATGGCCATATTGGGGATCTTTTCGATCAAGCAGCTGGCCAAGGTCAAGAATGCGTCTTCTGAAATCTCGCGCGACTGGATGCCGGCACAGAAGAAGCTGGGCGACATCAAGCTGTATTTCGTGCGCCTGCGCGGCACCGAATCGCAGCTGGCGATCTACGACGGCGATGTCGAGGCGATGAATGGCCTGGTCTCGCGCAGCCAGGCCATCCTGACCGGTCTGGACAAGACCATGAAGGATTACGCCGCCACCCTCGATACCCCGCAGGAGCGCGAGATCTATCCCAAGGTCGCGGCGCAGATTGCGGAATTCCTGGCCGAGCACAAGAAGATCGTGGCCGCCTTCCTGGCCAAGGACAATGCGCAGGGGCGCGATCTCTTCCTCGGCTACTCCAACAAGCTCTATCCGCAGATCCTCGCTGATCTGGAAAAGCTCATCAAGATCAACCAGGAGGGCGGCGATGCCGCCACCGCCGGTGCCGATGACACCTTCAGCCAGTCGCGTGTGGGCGTGCTGGGACTGCTGATCGCGGCCCTGGCCATCGGCATGGGCCTGGCGATCACCATGGGGCGCATCATCGCCGCCCCCTTGCAGGATGCCGTGGGCATCGCCCGCCGCGTGGCCGGGGGTGACCTGGGGGCCGAGATCAGCGTGCACAGCAAGGATGAAACCGGCCAGCTGCTGCAAGCCCTGCAGACCATGAACGAGGGCTTGCGCCAGGTGGTGGGCCAGGTGCGCAATGGCACCGACAGCATCGCCACCGCCTCCACCGAGATCGCCACCGGCAACCTGGACCTGTCGCGCCGTACCGAGCAGCAGGCCACTGCCCTCGAAGAAACCGCGTCGGCCCTCGAAGAACTGACCTCCACCGTCAAGCAAAATACCGACAACGCCCGCCAGGCCAACCAGCTGGCCATGGCCGCCTCGGGCGTGGCCGCGCGTGGCGGCGGTGTGGTGGGCGAGGTGGTGCAGACCATGGAAGCGATCAACGATGCTTCCAACCGCATCGTCGAAATCATCAGCGTGATCGATGGCATTGCCTTCCAGACCAACATCCTGGCCCTGAACGCCGCCGTGGAAGCGGCCCGCGCCGGCGAGCAGGGGCGCGGTTTTGCGGTGGTGGCCTCCGAGGTGCGCTCGCTGGCCCAGCGTTCCGCTTCCGCTGCCAAGGAGATCAAGCAGCTCATTGACGATTCGGTCAGCAAGGTCGGGGCTGGTACCACGCTGGTGCGCCAGGCCGGGTCGACCATGTCGGAAGTGGTGGAGAGCGTCAAGCGCGTGACCGATGTGGTCTCCGAGATCTCGGCGGCCAGTACCGAACAGAGCGTGGGGATCGACGAGATCAACCGCGCCGTGTCGCAGATGGACGAAGTCACGCAACAGAACGCGGCCCTGGTGGAGCAGGCCGCCGCCGCCGCGCAATCCATGCAGGAACAGGCGGCCGGCTTGGCCAATACGGTCAGCGTCTTCAAGCTGCGCTGATTGCCCGCAGTCCGTGGCCGGGCCTGGGTGGCCGGCCACGCGTACTGATGAGCTTGCGGCCAGCCCCCTACCTCCCGCCGCCTTCCCGGCCCCTGCGGCCTTGCTCGCGCGCCTGCGCGCGGCGCAGGTATTTACCTCCCCAAGGTGCAACTTTTGCGGTGTATGACAACCTTAGTCATACCGTGGGCAATCGTATAATGACGAAAAACTCATTAAATCTTTGCACAATAATAAGCACCGAGCCTTCATCCACATGAGCCATCTCCCGCAGTCTCCCTTACCTGCTGCCGCTGCGACGCTGCGGCCCAGCCGCATTTCGTTGATCAGCACGGGCATTGCCGGTTTCGACGAAATCCTGGGCGGCGGCCTGCCGGCGGGCAGCCTCTATCTGATCCAGGGACTGGCCGGGAGCGGCAAGACCACGCTGGCCTCGCAGGTCGGTTTTGCGCAGGCACGCAGCGGCAACAAGGTGATGCTGCTGACGCTGATCGCCGAATCGCACGCCAAGATGCTCAATCATGTGAGCAATTTTGACTTTTTCGATGAGAGCCTGGTCGGCGACCAGATGCAGATGTTGAGCGGCTACGGTGCGCTGGCCAGCGAAGGCCTGCGCGGCCTGCTGCGCCTGATCAGTGCCGAACTGAATCGCCATCGCCCGGCCATGCTGATCATCGACGGGTTCCGCTCGGTGCGGGATTCCGGTCCGTCGGACCTGAACCTGTCCGAATTCATGCATTCCCTGAATGCGCTGGTGTTCACCATGAATTGCACCACCCTGCTGCTGTCGCCGGTGGAAGGCAACATGCCCGAGTCCGAAAACACCCTGGTCGATGGCGTCATCGAACTGAGCCAGCACGAGTCCGGCATGCAGCTGGAGCGCGAGATCAAGGTCTTCAAGCTGCGCGGGGCCAATCACCTGCTGGGCAAGCACGTCTTCGAGATCAACCAGAGCGGGGTCGAGATCTTCCCCCGCTTCGAAGCCACCGCCACTCGCGCCGGCAAGGTGCCGGGTACCTCGGATCGTTATGTCAGCGTCGGTATCCCGTCCTGGGACAAGTGCATCGGCGGCGGCGTGGTCAGCGGTTCGCTGACCTGTCTGCTGGGCAGCCCCGGCGTGGGCAAGACGCTCATGGGGCTGCACTTCATCGAACAAGGCCTCAAGGACGGCCAGCAATGCCTGATCCTGGGCTTCTACGAATCCCCCGAACGCCTGCTGGCCAAGGCCCGCAAGGCCGGCATGCAGCTTGACGAACATATCGACAGCGGCGCGCTGCAGGTGATGTGGCAGCTGCCGCTGGAAATGCTGTGCGACGACCTCGCCAAGCGCATGCTGGACAACATCGCGCGCCGTGGCGTGACGCGCCTGTTGATCGATGGCGTGGATGGCCTGCGCAGCATCGTGGTGCAGCAGCAGCGCATGCGTCCCTTCCTGGTGGCGCTGACCAATGAACTGCGCGCGCGCGGCGTGACCACCTTCATCACCGAGCAACTGCCGTACTTCCGCGAATCGCAGCCGCAGGTCGACCCCAATTCCTCGCAGCTGTACGAAAACATGATGCTGCTGGAATACGTAGTGAAGGACAGCGTCAACCGCCGCCAGATTTCCGTGATGAAACTGCGCGAAAACGGCTACGACGGTGCCAGCCGCCTGATGAACATTTCGGATGCCGGCATCGAGATCGATGGCCTGGTGACCCCACTTGCCGCGCCGGTTGCGGATGGACGTTGACCATGTCCGGAGCGTCACCCCCACAGCAGGCGGCACTGCCCCTGCTCCTGATCGTCGACGATGAGATCGATATCACCGATACCTATGCCATGCTGCTGGAGCTGCATGGCTATCGGGTGGTGACCGCCGTGCACGGGGCCGACGCGCTGGCCAAGGCGCAGCAGGCCTGGCCGGACCTGGTCATCTCGGACTGCATGATGCCGGTGATGAACGGGCTGGAGCTGTGTGCGGCCCTGCGCGCGTTGCCGGGAGGCGCCACGCTGCCCATCATCCTGTGCAGTGGTGCCCCGGAACGTCACGATCTGTCGCAATCCAGTCACAACCTGTTCCTGCGCAAGCCGGTCTTCTTCGAGCAAATGCTGGCCGAAATCCAGCGCCTGCTGACCGCACGCCCCTGATCCATCCCCCCGTCTGAGTCCGCCTGCAGCCAAGCTCTGCCTTGGCCGGGCGCGGCCTTGCGTCTTGCTTCCCTTCGCTTTTGCCCGCACGCCCCTGGCTGCGTGCCGGCCCCGCTTGTGCCTTGCGTTTGCGCAATGTTGTCCAAGTTTCAGGAATTTCCTGATATCGCGTTTTGTCGCCAACCATCACCATCAGTCACAACAAGTCACCGTGACATCTGGTGCGGGACAGAGGGCAGGAGGGAGACGTGGTGGCAACTATCAGCAAGGCACCGACCGTGATGGTCGTGGAAGATCATCCCGAGTCGCGCGAGATGCTGTGCGGCATCTTGCAGCAGGGCGGACTGCAGGTGGTGGCGGCGGCCGATGGCGTGGATGCCATCGCGCAGATGCAGGAGCAGGCCCCCAGCCTGGTGCTGACCGACCTGCGCATGCCGCGCATGGATGGCATGGAGCTGGCGCGCTACATCAAGTCGCATGAACGTTTTTCCCCGATTCCGGTGGTGCTGATCAGCGCCCACCTGCCGGCGGCCAGTGCGCGCATTCCCACGATCGCCGCTTTCCTGCTCAAACCCTGTTCGGTCGACCACCTGCTCGGGACGGTCACCGGCCTCTTGCGCCAACACGCGCAAAGCCAGGCCCAGTGGAGTTTTCAGGTGTAAGGCATCTGCGAGTTTTTATGATTTTATCCGCAGATATTTTCTGTATAACGTTGTGATTATGGAAAGCATTTCCACGCCTGCAGCTGGCTCCGGGGTCAGGTTCCGGAGGGGGAGCGGGGATGCTCCGGCAGTCATAAAAACAGGTTTCGTCCGGAACACAAGAGTGATGAAAGTACTTATCGTAGAAAGCGATCTCGACTGGCGTAACACGTTGAGCGCACATGTGGGGGAATTGGGTTACGAGATCTCGGTCTGCTCGGCACTGGGCCAGGCCAGGGACATCCTCAAGAGTCGTCAGCCCGACATCCTGTTATCCGACATCGGCTTGCCAGACGGCAGCCTGCTGCCCGAACTGGCATCGTTGCGGCAGAATTTCCCGTCCATGGGCATCATCATCCTGACCGCTGCTACCCGCAGCGAGGAACGGGTGCGCTGCATGAGCGACGGGGCCGATTATTACCTGGTCAAGCCGGTCAAGCTGGAAGAAGTCTCGGCCACGCTGACGGCCCTGGCGCGCCGCATGAAGACCGCGCCGCACCAGAGTTCGCCGCAGTCGGAGAAATGGGCCTTCAACCGCCGCTCGGGACGCCTCTCCAGCAATGGCTCGGTGGCACTGCAATTCACCGACAAGGAAAGCACTGCCCTGGCGGCGTTGCTGCAAAGCCCCAACTATCCGGTCTCGCACGCGCAATTGTTCGACCTGCTGCGTTCCGGCGGCGAGGAATACGATGCGCATCGCATCGATGCCCTGATCTACCGCGTGCGCCAGAAATTGCGCTCGCTGGAGGAAGCGCCCATGCAAATCCGTAACATCTATGGCGAAGGCTTCCTGATGCTGCGCCGGTCCTCGGCGGTCGATATCGTGCTGGAATCCTGAGGCTGCGCTGCCGCTGCCGGCTCGCATGTGCGGGGGCGGGCAGGGCGCTCCCGGATTTTGGTCAGTTGCTTCACATTGTCATGAAGCTCGCTTTGCAGCAGTGGCTGCCTGGCGAGCTTCTTTGCTTTTCCAGGTCAGGAAACTTCATATCGGCCCGGAACCGGCAGGGATGCTGCCAGCCCCTGCCCGGGCAGCAAGAAATGCTGCGTTGCGGAAGCTTTGCCGGTTTTTGGGGTATCATTAAGCAAGTTTCGACGCTAAATCGTATTTCTTCGCTTTACGTTTTCCGCTGAATCTGTCCTTCGCAGACATGTCCTGATCTTTCCTGGCATGCCCTCTGCGGCCACCCGAACGAACAAGTTGAAGCAGGCCATCCGGCCCGCTGCGGCATTGCCATGGGCGTCATTGTCCCGGGGCGATGTGGCGGCGGACCGGGTCGCCGCTTTGCCGTTAGTGAACCATCATGACCACTTCCGCTGAATCTGCTGAATTTACCGGGGCTCTGAACGAGTCCCAGCACCGACCGCTCACTTCCTCCGACTACCGCACCCTGGGGCTGTCCGCCCTGGGCGGCACGCTGGAGTTCTACGACTTCGTCATCTACGTGTTCTTCGCGGCGGTGGTCGGCAAGCTGTTCTTCCCGGCCGACATGCCGGAATGGCTGCGCATGCTGCAGACCTTCGGCATCTTCGCCGCCGGTTACCTGGCGCGTCCGGTGGGCGGCATCATCATCGCCCACTACGGCGACGTGATCGGCCGCAAGCGCATGTTCACGCTGTCCATCTTCCTGATGGCGGTCCCCACGCTGGTCATCGGCCTCTTGCCGACCTACGCCAGCATCGGCGTGGCCGCGCCCATCCTGCTGCTGTTGATGCGTACCCTGCAGGGCGCTGCCATCGGCGGTGAAATGCCCGGTGCCTGGGTCTTCGTGGCCGAACACGTGCCGGCCAACCGCTACAGCTTCGGCGTCGGTTCGCTGACCGCCGGCATCACCGGCGGCATCCTGCTGGGTTCGCTGATGGGCATCTTCATCAACAGCGTCTACGCACCGGCTGAAGTGGCGGGCTACGCCTGGCGCATTCCCTTCATCCTGGGCGGCGTGTTCGGACTGGTCTCGGTCTACCTGCGCCGCTATCTGGAAGAGACCCCGGTGTTCCGCGAGCTGGCGGCGCGCCGCAAGGAATCCAATGAACTGCCGCTCAAGACCGTGCTGCGCGAACACCGCGCCGCCAGCGTCCTGACCGCGGGCATGACCTGGTGCCTGTCGGGCGCGGTGGTGGTGGTGATCCTGATGACGCCGTCCTACCTGCAGACCGTACACCACTTGCCGGCCAAGCTGGTGATGCAGGCCAATTGCGCCGGCACCCTGATGCTGACCATCGGCTGCCTGGCCATCGGCTGGCTGTGCGACCGCATCGGTACCCGCGCCAGCATGATCATCGGCTGGGGTGGCCTGGGCCTGTCGACCTGGTGGTTCTACGGCCAGCTGCCGGGTTCGCCCGAGTCGCTGATCTGGGGCTATGCACTGGTGGGCCTGTTCGTGGGCAGCATCTCGCTGACCCCCATCGTCTCCACCCGCGCCTTCCCGCCGCCGGTGCGCTTTACCGGCCTGTCCTTCGCCTACAACATGGCCTATGCGGTCTTCGGCGGACTGACGCCGGTGCTGATCTCGCTGTGGATCAAGGCTGACCCGCAAGGGCCGGCGCTGTACGTGATCGGCCTGTCCATCCTGGGCGTGCTGCTGGCCTTCGTGCCGATGAGCAGCAAGGGCTACAAGGCCTGATCGCGCCCCGCCTGCAAGGCTGACCAGGCCCGGTGACCGCAAGGTGCCGGGCCTTGGTTTTTTGGGCGTCGGCTCGCGTACAATGCCGGCCAACCGGAACTCCACCTCGCCGACGACCATGCCCCTCGCCTTCCTGCCCGCGCGCTTTGCCGGGCGCAGTTGCCTGTGTCTGACCTGGATACTGCTGGCGGTGCTGCTGGCGGCGTGTTCCCGCCATCCCCTCCCTGCCGAAAAGCTATCCCAGGACGTCTACATCTGGCAGCGCCAGTGGACTCCGTCCCTGCGCACCGCACTCTCCGCTTCCAATGCCCAGGTGGCGCGCTGGCACGTGCTGGCGGCCGAACTGGGGGCCTCCGGCCGCTGGATCGACATCACGCCCGACGCCGAGGCGCTGGCCAATACCGGCCGCCCGCTGCTGATGACGGTGCGCATCAACGGCCAGCTGGCGCGCTTCGATGCGGCCGCGATCCAGGATCATCTGCTCGAACTGCTGGCCGCCTGGCGCCAGCGCGGCCTGCAACCGGCTGCGCTGGAAATCGACTACGACTGCGCCACGGCGCGCCTGCCCGAATACACCGCCTTCCTGCGCAGCCTCAAGGCCCGGATTGCCCCGACGGATCTGACCGTGACGGCCTTGCCGACCTGGCTGGCCAGCCCGCAGCTGGCGCCACTACTGGCCGTGGCCGATGCTTCCACGCTGCAGGTCCACGCCGTGCTCGATCCGCGCCTGGGCCTCTTCGATGGCGAGCGCGCCCGCGACTGGATGCGCCAGTACGCCGCGCAGACGCGCCGCCCCTGGCACGTGGCGCTGCCGGCCTATGGCTCGCGCGTGAGCTGGGACAGCCAGGGCCGCATCGCCGCAGTCGAAAGCGAACGTGCGCTCCTGACCGGCGGCCTGGGGCGTGAACTGATGGCTGAACCGCAAGTGATGGCGCGCTTCGTGGCCGAAGTGGAAGCGGCCCCGCCGCCGGGACTGGCCGGGCTGATCTGGTTTCGCCTGCCGACCGGCGATGACCGCCGCGCCTGGAGTCTCTCGACCTGGCTGGCCGTGCTGGAACGCAAGCCGCTCAAGGGAGGCTTGGCGGTGCAACTGGTCGCCGGACAGGGCAACGACGCGCCCGCCGATATCCGCATCGACAATGCCGGCAATGCCGACGCGCCCTTGCCGCTGCGCGTGCGGGTGAACCTCGCGCCACGGGATGCAGCGTCTTCAGGGAACGTCTGCAGTGGTGACGGCATCAATGGCTACACGCTGGAAAGCGATGCCCGGGGACGCTACCTGCGCCTGGGCCAGGCTGGCCTGCTGCGCGCCGGCAGCAGCCGTACCATCGGCTGGCTGCGCTGTGCCGACGGCACGCCGGCCCCCGAACTCACACTGGAAATGGGATCCTGATGACAAAAATGAAGTGTTCTGCCGTTGCCCCCCGCGCCACGGGCCAGCGCAGCCTGCCCCGCCTGGGCCGCATGACCAAAATCGCCTGCGCCGCCAGCAGCCTGCTGGTGCTGGGTGCGGCCACGGTGGTGGCCTGCGGGCCGGATTTTCCGCTGCAATTGCTGGATGACCGCGCCGGTACCCTCAGCAATACGCCCGCCAATTCCTTCGCCTGGGAAGCTGCGCATCTGGTGACCCCGGCCGACAAGCTGCAAGCCGATGAACGCAGCGGCTACGAACAGGCTGCAGGCCAGCCCGACGATCCGCATTCCTTGCGCATGATCGAGAAGGGCCAGCTGGAGGGCGCGCAGTGGGCTGCCCTGCAGGCCATGCGCGCCGCTTCCGATGGCGAGTCCGCCTATGCGGCCGGTGCGGCCTTGCCGCCGGCCATTCGTCTCTACACGGCAGGGGCGCAGGACTTTCGCGCCAATGCCCTGGCAGCGGCACGCCAACGTTTCGAAGCGGTACTGGCACTGCCGCCGCAGCAGGCCAGCGAACGCGCGGTATGGGCGGCCTTCATGCTGGGCCGTCTGCACGCCATTGAGGGACGGCGTGCCGAGGCGATTGCCAGTTTCACCAGAGCGCGCACGTTGGCCGTGGGCGGCGCGCCCGATCCGCTGGGGCTGGCCGTGGCCAGTTACGGCGAGCAGGCGCGGCTGATGCTGTCGGGGCAGAGCGGTCCCTGCAACTGGTCCGATTTCAATGAAGGGCGGGATTGCGGCGAGACCATCCCGCCGTCCGATTTCAAGCAGGCGATCCGCTTGTATGCAGAGCAGGCGGCACGCGGGTCAACCAACGCGCAGGATTCGCTGACGGCACTGGCCTCATGGAGCCTGGGACACGCCGACATCAGCGCGGCGCTGATCGATGATCCGGTCGCACAGCGCCTGCTGGTGGCCTATGCGCTGGCGCGCGTGGGCGACATGGCCGAAGGCAGCGGCAACGGCGACAGTTACTACGATCCGTCCGCGCCCAACAGCGGTTCGTCCGGCTATCCCGATGCGGCGCGCAGTGCCAAGGTCAAGCCCAACAGCGTCCTGGTGACCCTGGTCGATGCCCTCAAGCGGCGCGGCCCGGAAAAGATCGAAGGGGCCGACCGCGTGGCCGCGCTGGCCTATCGCACCGGCCGCTACGACCTCGCTGCCACGCTGGCGAACCGGCAGGAGACCGCCTTGTCCTGGTGGGTACGCGCCAAGCTGGCGCTGCGCAAGGGGGACACCGCCGCCGCCGTGCAAGCCTACGCGCGCGCTGCGCAGGCCTTCCCGCGCAATGACGCCAGCCTGGACCCATCCAATGCCAGCCTGCTCATGGGCGAACAGGGCGTGCTGACGCTCTCGCGCGGGCAATATGTGGAAGCGCTGGCGCAGTTCCATCGGGCCGCCAGCGAGAGCGCGCGACAGTCACGCGGCGGTTATTACGGCGACTATGCCTACGCCAATGACATGGCCTATGTGGCCGAGCGCGTGCTGACCACCGATGAACTGAAAACCTACGTCGATGCCCATGCCCCGGCCTCGCCCATGCCGACAGCGGAGGCCGTGGCCAAGGCAGTGCAGAAGCAGGGTGGAGGACCGCAGTCGGTGCGCTGGGTGGCCGTGGGCCTGTCGGCCATCACCGTCGAAGACAACCTGCGCCAGCTGCTGGCGCGGCGCCTGGTACGCGACGGGCGCGTGGAAGAAGCGCTGCCTTACTTCCCGGACGACCGCGACGAGCGCTTCATCCAAAGCACCTACGATGCCGAGGGCCACGAAGTCCCGGCCGGCTGGCGCATGCGCGCCAAGGCGCGCGAGTACGGCCAGGCACTGGACCGCGGGCAGCATGCCTGGCGCGCCAGCAGCCGTGCCCAGGGCTGGTACGAGGCCGCCGTCATTGCGCGCCGCCAGGGCATGGAGATCATGGGCTATGAACAGGGACCGGACTATGCCGTCTACGGCGGCAGCTATCCGGGCGGTGCCGGACGCGGCATGGGCATGTATGGCAACGAGGACAAGCCATTGCCGGACAACCCGCAAGCCAGAGCCCAGGCCGATCTCCCCGGTCCGCTGGTGACCGATGGCGAGCGCCAGCGCTATGCCGCCACTGAAGCCAAGCCCTACAAGCGTTTCCATTATCGGGATATCGCGGCGGACTACGTCATGAAATCCGCCGATGCCTTGCCCGCACGCTCGCAAGCCTTCGCGGCGGTGCTGTGCCAAGGGGTGAATTTCGTCTATTACGATCAGCCGCGTGCAGAACAACTCTATCTGCGCTACGTGAAGGAAGGGGCGGCCGTGCCGTTCTCGGCCGACTTCGGCCAGAACTGCGTGGAGCCGGACTTTGCCGCCGCCGCCCGCTTCCCGTACGTGCAGGCATGGCGCAGCACGCGCCGCTGGGTCGCGCAGCATCGCGCGCTCAGCGCGGCGCTGTTGCTGGCGGCCGTGGCGGGCGCAGGATTGGGCGTGGCGCAATGGCGCCGCCGCCGGCGTGCGGCAAAGACGGTCGCCTGAGTTTCAGTTGACCAGCTCGCGCTTCAGTTCGGAGATGAGGGCGGGATGCAGCGCGCCGGCACAGAGAAAAGCCGGCCACTTGCCCTTGACCAGATCCATCTCGCGCTCATCGCGGCACAGCAGGATCACCGGCACGTCGGCCAGCTGCTCCTGCGCCTTGAGGTAATGCGCCAGACGCAGGCCGCTCATGCCTTCCATGGCCAGCTGGGCCAGCACCACGTCAGGGCGGTCCAGGGCAATGTGCTCGATGGCGTCAGTGCCGCTGCTGGCGATCTGGATGTCGATGTCGTTGATGGCCAGCCATTCGGTCAGCGCACGGCTGACTTCGGGCTGGGTGGTAGCGATCAGGGCGGTCTTGTGCATGAGTGGACTCTCGCGAAGTCATGGGGCAAGCTCATCATGCACCGGCGGCAACATGGCTGCCATCGGGGTTTTCCTGAGGCAACCCGCCGTCCCTGCATGTAGGGACAGCTTGAGGCAATGCCTGCAGACAAGCTCAGGTATTGACGATCTCCCCGCCATTGGGATGCAGCACCTGACCGGTCATGTAGGAGGCGCCTTCGGTGGCAAGAAAGACATAGGCCGGTGCCACCTCATCGGGCTGTCCCGGCCGTCCCAGCGGCACGTTCTTGCCGAAGCTGGCCACTTCTTCCTCACTGAAACTGGCGGGAATCAGGGGCGTCCAGATCGGCCCCGGTGCCACTGCATTGACGTGGATGCCGGCCGGTGCCAGCTGCTGCGACAGCGAACGCGTGAAGGCCACGATGGCGCCCTTGGTGGCGGCATAGTCCACCAGATGCTTGCTGCCGCGATACGCGGTCACCGAGGTGGTGTTGATGATGCGCGCGCCCCGCGTGAGGAAGGGCATGGCTTCCTTGACCAGATAGAACATCGAGAAGATGTTGGTGCGGAACGTGTGCTCAAGCTGCTCGGCCGAGATCTGCTCGATGCTCTGGGCCGGATACTGCTGGGCCGCATTGTTGACCAGCACGTCCAGCCTTCCATAGGCATCCATCACGGACCGCACGGCGCTGCGGCAGAACTCCGGCGAACCGACGTCGCCCGGGATCAGCAGGCAGGGTGCATCCATGGCCTGGATGTCTTTCTGGGTCAGTCGCGCATCCTCTTCCTCATCCAGATAGACGATGGCCAGCTTTGCCCCTTCGCGCGCATACGCCAGCGCCACGGCACGGCCAATGCCGCTGTCGCCGCCCGTGATGAGCGCGACCTTGCCTGCCAGCCGCCGTCCGGGTTGGCCGGCCGGTGCGCTGTGCGGGCGCGGGTGCATCTCTTGTTCGCTGCCGGGTTGATGGGCTTGGTGCTGGGGCGGAAGGCCTTCGGGTTTGGTATCGCTCATGCTGTCCTCCATGTATGGGTTCTAATAGTAAAAAGTCCATACGAGCCGGTCTGTAGTCCCGCACCGTGATGTGGGTACGGCCGCTCACTGACGGTGATGACGGAGAGGCTGAAGATGAGGTGCGTGCCGGCCGCTAATGCACGAAGCCACCCTTGATGAAGCGTACCGGTTCGGCATCCATGGCAGCGATGAGCTGGTCGATGCCGCCGGCCGCTTCTGCATTGGCGGGTTTGGCCGCCGCGCCTGCCAGGGGAGAGCGGCACAGCATGTCGCTCTGCGACCAGGCCCCGTCGCTGCTGCGCGCACGCAGCCAGCCGTCGCGGTCGGCGATCAGTTCGGTACCGGGCAATTGCGACACCGTCAGACCCGTGAGGATGGCGATGGCGCGCAAGGCGCTGGCGTCATGGCTGGCGCAATCGATGGTGCCGACCGCACTGCGCGGTGCACGCCCGTCGCTGCCCAGCAGCACCGATTGCAGCCGAGGGTCTTCCGCCGGTGCACTGGTCCCGGCCACCACCAGCCGGATGCGCTGGCCCTGCCATTGCCGTGCATGCGTCACGCCAGCGCGGCGGCAATCCAGCGCCAGGTCGGGCAGGGCCACCGGACGCGGCCAGGTGCCGGTCTCGCGGGCCGCCACGCCGGCGGCATTGGCTTTCATGAAATCGATCAGGTCCCAGCGCTCGGTCACGCTCAGGCGCTCGGCATAGCCGGGCATGCTGCCCTTGCCATGACGCAGGCTCCAGTAGAGGTCGCCGTCGAAACGCCGCCACAGCAAGCCACTGGACAGGTTGGGCGGGGCGATCGGCAGCGACAGGGCAAGGGGCGTGTTGCCGCGTCCATCGGCGCCATGGCAGGCCAGGCAATGGCGTGCATAGACTTGCTCACCGCGCACGATGCTGGTGGCTGAAAAAGGCGCAGGAGAGGTCTGGAAACTGGTCGGCGTGGCCGCCGTGGTGAGCAGCGCGGCATCGGGCCACGGCGCGCACCAGCCCAGCGCCACGGCGACGCCCAGCAGCGGCCAGCGGCCGCGCCGCCAGCGCCAGGCCAGGGCCAGCAACAGCAAGGCTGCGCCCTGCCAGGCCAGCGCGGCGAGCAGGGCGCGCACCACGTTGCGGTCGATCAACATCACTTCGCCGGACAGGCGCAGTGCAAAGGGCCAGGCCGGCTGGCCATCGATGGTCGGCACCAGATGCAGCCAGCCCAGCAACTGCAACAGGCCTAGCTGCAATGCCTGCATGGTCTGCAGGATCAGGTTGATGCAGGCTTCCCAATCGAGCTGCAGGCTATCCGTCCACGACATCGCTTACCAGCTGGCATCCAGGCCCAGGTGGCGCAAGGCTTCGTGGCGCAACTGCGCCAGCTTCGGATCGCCGCGATGGCGCGGGTAGGGCAGGTCGACCTGGATCTCGGCGCGGATGGCGGCCGGCCGCTGGCCGAAGATGATGACCCGCTGCGCCAGGAACAGCGCCTCTTCCACATCGTGCGTCACCAGCAGCGAAGAGAAACCGCGCCGCTGCCACAGCGCCACCAGTTCGCTCTGCATGGACAGGCGCGTGAGCGAGTCCAGCTTGCCCAGCGGCTCATCCAGGATCAGCAGTTGCGGAGCATTGACCAGCGCCCGCGCCAAGGCCACGCGCTGGGCCATGCCGCCGGAGAGCTGATGCGGGAAGACATCGGCGAATTCCTCCAGGCCCACCAGCGTGAGCGCATCGTCCACGCGATGGCGCTGCTGCTTGAGCAGGCCGCGTGCCTGCAGGCCCAGGGCGACGTTGTCCCAGACGGTGCGCCAGGGATAGAGCGTCGGGTCCTGGAACACCACGATGCGCGAGGGATCAGGCCGGGTGATGGGCTGGCCGTCTTGCCGGATGTGGCCGGCCGTGGCCGGTTCCAGCCCGGCCACCAGGCGCAGCAGGGTGGACTTGCCGCAACCGCTGGGACCGAGCAGGGCGACGAATTCGCCGGGCGCAACCTTGAGCGAAACCTCGTCCAGCACTTGCAGCGGACCTTGCCCGCCCTTGCGCTCGAACCAGTGGCTGACCTGTTCGATATCGATCTGCGCGCCGGTCACGCCGGCCTCCGCAGTGGCCGCAGGGACGGCGGCGGGAGAAGTGATGCTTACCATTTGACGGTGCCTTTCTGCCACGACAGGGCGTGATCGCGGACCTTGAACAAGAGCGTGATGAGTCCCGAGCACAGGATGGCCATCACGAACAGCGCCGCATACATGTTGCTGTAGGCGGCCCAGCCCTGGGCCCATTGCAGGTACCAGCCCAGCCCGGCTTTCACGCCCATCATCTCGGCGGTGACCAGCACCGAGAAGGCCGCGCCCAGTCCCATGAAGAGTCCGACGAAGACCTGCGGCAGTGCCGCCGGAATCGCGACCCGCAGCACCAGGAAGCGTTCCGACGCGCCCAGCGTGCGGGCCACGTCGTAGTAGCTCTTGCTGACGGCGGCCACGCCCGACCACGTGAGCACGGCAATCGGGAAGAAGCTGGCCAGTGCGATCAGGAACACCGCGGCGGCATAGCTGGAGGGTGCGAAGAAGAAGGCCAGCGGCAGTAGCGCCGAGGCCGGTACCGGACCCAGGAAGCGCAGCACCGGATGCACCCAGTAACCGGCGATGCGCGACCAGCCTATCCATACGCCGACCACGAAGCCGACCGTGGCACCGCTGGCAAAGCCGTGCGCCAGCAGCCGCAGCGAATGCGCGGTGGACAGACCCAGGCGCGGCCAGTCCTCGCCATAGACTTCGATGAGCGCTTGCGGCGGGGCGAAGAAGGGCGTGGGCAGCACGCCCAGCTTGGCGGTGAGGATTTCCCACACGCCCAGCAGCAGCGGCAGGGCGATCAGCCATTGTGCCGCCGGACGCAGCAGGAACACCACGCGCGCCGTCCACGGGCCGCCCACCGACAGCAGGGCCAGCACTGCGGCCACCGTCAGCGCCGCCACGCCGAATTCATCGGTATAGGCCCAGTCGGAAAAGCCGACTTCCTTGTTCGGCCATTGCAGCACCAGCGTGCCCAGTGCCAGCCAGGTGACGGCAGCCAGCAGGCCGCCGCGCCATAGATTCAGGCGCGCAACGCGTTGCAGGGCGGCCGCTTGCGGCGCAGCGCCAGCTTGCCCGGGCAGGTGATCAGTGGTGGTAGTCATTTCATGCTCCGTTGTAGAGGGCGGGCTGGCGATCAGGCCAGTACATCGACCGTCACGTGATTGGCGAAGCGCGCCGGATCGGTGCTCTTCTTGAGCACGCCTGCGGTGTGGAAGTCACGCGCGAAGTATTCGACTTCGGAGCGCAGCACGGTGCCGGTCGGGTGGTTGTGATAGGTGAGGTCGGTGAGCAGGGCGCGCAGGTCTTCCACCGGAATCTTGGGAGAATATTTGGCGTAGAGCTTGGCGGCTTCGTTGGGGTTTTCCGCCACGTAGTCCGAGGCCTGGATGATGGCGCGCACCACGGCTGCGGCCGCCGGCCGGTTGTTGCGCACGAACTCGCCACGCGCACCGGTGATGCAGCAGATCTTGTCCTGGTATTCGCCCTTGGCGTTGTTGCCGATCTCGGCGAAGACGCCGCGATTGCGCTTTTCGATCAGGTAGAGATTGGGGTCGCCGTCGGCGATGGCCTGCACTTCGCCCTTCTTGACGGCCACGTCCAGCAGGTCGGCCGGATAGACGCGCCACTCGACGTCCTTCTCCACGTTCACGCCGCGCTTGGCCAGGTGGATGGCAAAGAAATTCTTGGCCGGGCTGTTGATGTCGGAGACGCCAATGGTCTTGCCCTTGAGCTGCTTCCAGTCCGAGACACCTGCCTCCTTGACGCCCAGCATGCGCAGGCAGCCGCCGTGGGCCGAGCCGATCACCTTGACGTCGAAGCCCGATTCCAGCGGCTTGAGCCAGCGGTGGATCAGCCCCACGCCGACGTCGGCCTTGCCGGTGGCCAGGGCTTCGAGCAGCTGGTCGGTGGAGCCGCCCCAGTTCAGCAATTCCACCTGCAGGTTGTTCTTTTCGAAGAAGCCCTTTTCTTGCGCCACCACCACCGGCGAGAGGCAGAAGGCGACCTGGCTCCAGGCGAAGGTGACCTTCTGTGGCGGGCCGGCCGACCAGGCCTGGCTGGCCGCCAGCGTGCCGCCCACACCGGTCAGTGCGGCCAGCGCGGCACCGCCACCGGCACGCAGCAGGCTGCGGCGTTTGGGGCTGGCGAGATCGGCGTGGAGGTCTTGGTCGGGCAGCAGGATGTCTTGGGTCATGGTGGCGTGGCTCCGCAAATGGAAGGAAGGGCTGGGACCGGCATGGACAATGCAAGCCCAGCTTTGTAAGAACGCCAATATGCAATAGCGCCGCGTGATCGCAAACGAACAAGATCGACAATGGATATGCGACAGGAAATGGCTATCGATATGCGGATTGCTTCCTTGCTCGCGGCCGTGGCGTGGCGGGACACTGGCTGCCTTTTTTCGCCTCATCCACCCTTGCCTGCAGGAGGACGCCATGACATCCCTGAACCATTACCTGAGTGAAAAACGCAGTGCCGTGCTGGCGCGTGAAGCCCTGATCGCGGCCGGCAATGCCGGCCCCAACCAGCTGGCTGCGCGCGTGAGCGCCGAGGGCCGCAGCGGCGTGCGCCGCATCCGCATCCGCGACCACCAGGTCATCAGCGACAGCCCGCCGGACTTCGCCGGCTACAACCTGGGGCCGAGTTCGCCGGAGCTGCAACTGGGCGTGCTGGGTTCGTGCGTTACCCACATCTTCCTGATCCAGGCAGCACACCGGCAGGTCCCCATCGATTCGCTGGAGGTGGAAGTCAGCGGCCGCATCGACCCGCGCGGCGGCCGTCCCGGCCATGAAGACATTCCGGTCTGGCCGCATGACATCGGCTATGTGGTGCATCTCGACTCGCCCGCGTCAAAGGAGGAAGTGCAAGCCCTGTTTGAAGCCGTGGAGGCGACTTGCCCCATCCTCAATCTGTTGAGGAACCCGCAGCAGATCCGTGCCGAAGTGCGCCATCGCCAGACCGAGGCCGCCGAGGCCAAGGCCGGCGGTCATGGTGCAGAAAACGTCATCGCCTGAAACGCCGCCTGCCTGCGCTGGCGACGCCGTGCAGGGCGGGTCGCAAGCGCATGGCGCAAATGATTTATAGTCTGGGTCTGAGCCGGCGCAGACCGGTTGCTGCGGACCGCAGCCATCCGTTGTCCACAGAGAGGGAGACATGTCCACACCCGATTCATCCACCCGGCAGCTCTGGCGCTTGCGCGAGTTCGTGACCGGGTTTGCCGGGCTGCTCGATGCGCGTGCTGACCAGGCCGCCATCCTGCATGGCGGCGCTGCCTTGCTGCGCAACCTGGTGGCCCACGATGACTGGCTGCCGGATGCCTATGCCCAGCCGCATCCCGAGCGCTACCAGCAGTTCCTGCTGCATGCCGATTCGGCGCAGCGTTTCTCGGTGGTGAGCTTTGTATGGGGGCCGGGCCAGCGCACACCCATACATGACCACACGGTCTGGGGTTTGATCGGCGTGCTGCGCGGGGCCGAGCATGCGCAGTCCTTCGCCTGGCAGGAGCAGCAGCTGCAGCCCGTGGGGGAACGCGCGCTGTTGCAGGCCGGGCAGGTCGAGGCGGTGTCGCCGGATCTGCCACCGCTGCACGATGTGCATCAGGTCAGCAATGCCTTTGCCGACCAGGTCTCGATCAGCATCCACGTCTATGGTGCCAACATCGGTGCCGTGCGGCGTTCCGTCTACCATCCCGATGGACGGCGGGTGCCGTTCATCTCCGGTTATTCCAATTCCACCTTGCCCAATATCTGGGACCAGTCCACCGACGCTGCCACACCATGAGTCAAGAACACGCTACTGCTTCCCTGCCCGTGAGTTCCTATGCTGAAGTCCGCGCCGCCTTGCTGGCGCGCGAGGAAATCGCCCTGCTCGACGTGCGCGAGGAAGCGCCGCATGCGCAATCCCATCCGCTGTTTGCCGCCAATTTTCCGTTCTCGCATCTGGAGTTGAATGCCTTTGCCCGGCTGCCGCGCCGCGATGTCCGCATCGTCACGCTCGATGATGGCGAAGGCCTGGCGGTCCGCGCCGCCCTGCGCCTGCGTGCGCTCGGCTACACGCGCGTGAGCGTGCTGGCCGGTGGCGTGCGGGGCTGGCGCGAGGCCGGGGGCGAGCTGTTCCAGGACGTCAACGTGCCCAGCAAGGCCTTTGGCGAACTGGTCGAATCGAAGCGTCATACACCGTCGCTGGCGGCCGAAGAGGTCAAGGCCCTGCTCGACAGCGGTCAAGACGTGGTGGTGGTCGATGCGCGCCGCTTCGACGAATACCAGAACATGAACATCCCCGGTTCCATCAGCGTGCCCGGTGCCGAGCTGGTGCTGCGCCTGCCCGCCATTGCGCCCGATCCCAGGACGCGCGTGATCGTCAACTGTGCAGGCCGTACGCGCAGCATCATCGGTACGCAGTCGCTGGTCAATGCCGGGCTGCCCAATCCGGTCCATGCATTGCGCAATGGCACCATCGGCTGGACGTTGGCGGGGCAGACGCTGGAACACGGGCAGGCACGCCGCTTCCCGGAAACGGTCGAGGCCAGCCAGCGTGAACAGGCGCGTCGGCAGGCGCGCAGCGTGGCTGATCGTGCGGGCGTCAAGCGCATTGCACTGGCACGCCTGGGTGACCTGGCACAGCCGGACCGCACCGTCTACCGTTTCGATGTACGGACGCCCGAGCAATACCGATCCGGACATCTGCCGGGCTTCCTCTCCGCGCCTGGCGGGCAGCTGGTGCAGGAGACCGAGATGAATGCCCCCGTGCGTGGTGCTCGCATCGTGCTGGTGGATGACGATGGCGTGCGTGCTGACATGACTGCCTCATGGCTGGCACAGATGGCGTGGGAAGTATTTGTGGTCGACGGCGTGACGGCGGCCGATTTCACGGTCAGCGGCGACGCCCCGCGCGAGCTGCCGGTGGCGGCACTGCGGCCCGAGCAGCGCATCAGCGCGCAGCAGCTGCAGCGCTGGCTGCAGGCCAATGATGGCACGGTGGTGCTGGATGTGGCTCTGAGCGCGCGCTATGTGGCCGGACATGTTCCGGGTGCCTGGTTTGTGCTGCGCTCGGAGATTGCGGCGGCAGCGCGCCGCTTCCCCTCGGCCACGCGTTTCGTGATCACGTGCGGCAGCGCCTTGCTGGCGCAGTTTGCGGTGCCGGACCTGCAGGCGCTGGTGAGCCAGCCGGTGTTCCTGCTGGAGGGCGGCAATGCGGCCTGGTCACAGGCCGGTCTGCCACTGGAGAAAGGCGAGACCCATCTGCTGTCATCGCGCATCGACCGCTATCGTCGTCCCTATGAAGGGACCGACAATGCGGCCAGCGCCATGCAGGCTTATCTCGATTGGGAATTCGGCTTGGTGGAACAATTGGGGAGGGATGGGACGCATGGGTTCTTCGTGATCTGAAGAACGCGAGTCGTCTGGAAGAAATTTGATCGTTCAAGCTTGATATGAAAAACGGCCCACCGAAGTGGGCCGTGTTCCATATCATCTGTCCTGTGGGGGAGGCTGACGCCCGCGTGTCCACAAGCTCACCGAAAAATGGTAGCACACGCGCCAACGGATAGGAAGATGGAACATGGGCAATACCTTGACGGCATCGCAAATCGACAACATCATCGGCGCGCTTTCAGCCACCCGACTGGCAACCTTTCAGGGCGCGGCGGGCTTCTCCACCAATACCCATCCTATCGACAAGTACAGCTGGCATGCCTTGATGTCTGCGGCCTTCTTTGCGTCATTGCACGTGTGCGAGGTCACTGTCAGAAATGCCGTGGACAGCGCCCTTTGCAGTATTTATGGGAAGGACTGGCCATGGAATCGTAACTTCGAGCGCAGCCTGCCCAATCCCAAAGGACCGCATTTTCAGCCGCAGTCCGAGTTGATGCGTGCGCGGGGCAAAATGCAGAGCGGTGCCACAGGCAAGGTCATCGCCGAGCTCAGGTTCGCTTTCTGGTGCCATCTGTTCACCGTGCGCTATCAAGGACGTATCTGGGACAGTCAGATCCTGCATTGCTTTCCCAATTTTCCGCATCCGCTTCGGCCCGCACAAGCGCGGCAGGTAATTCACACGGAACTGGAGCGCTTGCGCAGGTTCCGCAACCGTATCGCACATCACGAACCGATTTTGGCCGATCCGCTGATTCATCTGCAGTCGAGCATCCAGTCGCTGGTGCATTGGCGTTGCGCCGATCTCGCTGGTTGGCACGCGCAGTGGGAAACGGTCACTCGCCATTTGCAGTGCAAGCCGTGAACGCGGATTGCGATGCGATGAGACTGTCCGTCTCGTTTGCAAGATAACTTGTCGCTCAACAGCGTCACATTGTTGTCACAGGAATGAAATATGATCCGCGGTCTATCCAAAAATCACGACGCGGGCGAGCACGGTGGAAAGTCATTTCAGTCTGACTCCGGCGACAGGGAGCAAGTTGTTCCAACCGACAGCGGGAGCGCTGGCGGTCCAGGTGCCGGTGGTGCAGTTCGATGAGAACAACGCTACCGTCCTGGAGATCTTCGGCCAGCACAAGGAGCTGGTGAGCCTGCCAGTGGTGGAGCGGCAGCGGCCCATCGGGCTCATCAGCCGCCACATCTTCATGTCCCAGATGTCCAAGCCGTATCACCGCGAGCTCTACGAGCGCAAGAGCTGCATCGCGTTCATGGACAAGGACCCCCTCATCGTCGAAGCCGATACCCCCATCGAAACTCTGGGTGCGCTGGCCGTGGCCTCGGGCGACAAGACCCTGGCCGATGGTTTCATCATCGTCGACCAGGGCCAGCTGGCCGGGCTCGGTGCGGGCCTGGCCCTGATGCGCGAACTGGTGGCGATGCAGGAAGAGAAGAATCGCCAGGTCATGCAAAGCATCGACTACGCCAGCGTGATCCAGCGCGCCATGCTGAGCGCCTCGCGCGCGGCCATGACCGAGGCGCTGGCCGATGCCTGCCTGGTGTGGGAACCGCGCGATGTGGTCGGCGGCGACTTCTATCATTTCGAACCGCATCCCGGCGGCTGGTTTGCTGCGGTCGCGGATTGCACCGGCCATGGCGTGCCGGGCGCCTTCCTGACCCTGATCGCTTCGTCGTCACTGAAGCAGGCGCTGGAGCTGCACGGACCGCATGATCCGGCACGTCTCATGCGTGAAGTGAACCGCAGCATGAAGCGCGTGCTGGGACAGCATGGCCAGTCCGGCAAGCCCTCCGAATCGGACGACGGCATGGATGCCTGCTTCTTCTGGTTCGACAGCGCCACCCGCACCCTCACCAGCAGCAGCGCCAAGATGCCGCTGTTCCTGCTGGTGGCCGATGGCACCGAGGTGCTGACCATCGAAGGCAAGCGCGTCGGCCTGGGCTACGTCGATACGCCCGACGACATGCAGTGGGACAACCACAGCCAGCACCTGGCGCCGGGGTCCATGATCTTCGTCTGCACCGATGGCGTGATCGACCAGATCGGCGGCCCTAAGCACATCGCCTTCGGCAAGCAGCGCCTGCGCCGTACCCTGCTGGAACACGGCAGCCTGGCCATGCCGGCACTGGGCCGCGTGGTGATGGACATCCACGGGCATTACCAGGGTACGCAGCGGCGGCGTGACGACATCTGCTTCTTCGGCGTCCGCCTGGATGCCGCGCAGCCAGGCTCTCAACCAGATTCTCAACACGGAACACACGCATGAACGGTATCCAGCAGGAGTGGGCGGAGTTCCACAGCTATGTCGCACGGCGCGACATCGTCTTCTACTACGTCGGCTATTTTTCCCAGACCATCATCGCCGCCATGGCCGAGGCCGTGAAGCTGCGCGCCGAGCATACCGGCGCGCTGGCGCAGACCCGGCGCAAATTGTTTTCTTCCTTCATCGAGATGGCGCAGAACATCGTGCACTACTCGGCAGATCTGCATGAGAAGGAAGGAAAAGTCACAGAGCCGCCAATGCGCCACGGGGCGGTCTACATCACCCAGACCGATGGCCGCTACTTTCTGCATTGCGCCAATCCGGTCGATGCAGAGATGGCCGACAAGCTGCGCGAGAAGCTGGAACACCTGCGCTCGCTGACCAATGAAGAAATCAAGGCGGCCTACAAGGAAATGCTGCGCGCCGAAACACCGGCCGACAGCAAGGGTGCGGGCCTGGGTTTCCTGACGGTGGCGCGCGATGCCAGTGCACCGCTGGACTTCGAATTCTCCCAGCCCGCCGCCGATGGCGCGCAGACCTTCTATCTCCGGGCCACCATCTGAGGGCCCGCTGCCTCTGACACACGACACCATGGACAATTTATTCATCGCCGCCAGCGCCAGCTCTCCCGAAGTGGACTTCCGCTTCGACCAGCGCACGCTTTCGCTGAAGGGCGAATCCTATCCCGAGAATGCCGCCCAGTTCTGGGGCGAGATCATCACCACCTTGCGCCGCTTCCTGGCCGACGATGAGCAGGGCAGCACCATCACCGTCAACGTGGCGCTGGCCTACTTCAACAGCTCCAGCACCAAGATGCTGTTCTCGCTCTTCGATGCCCTGAACGAGAAGGCCGAGAGCGGCACCGAAGTGGTCCTCAACTGGTACCACGACGAGGAAGACGACACCATCTTCGAATTCGGCCAGGAGCTGCAGGAAGATTTCGCCGCGCTGG
The DNA here is from genome assembly GCF_017833835.1 of Herbaspirillum sp. 1130. Classification (NCBI taxonomy): domain Bacteria; kingdom Pseudomonadati; phylum Pseudomonadota; class Betaproteobacteria; order Burkholderiales; family Oxalobacteraceae; genus Herbaspirillum; species Herbaspirillum sp. 1130. The sequence continues at coordinate 625,575 of NZ_JAFICQ010000004.1, read as the reverse complement.
TCTTCCACGATCACGCGGTCCAGAGCTGATGCACGGCGGCGACCTTTTCGCGGCCGAAGCCGAAGCCCTGCACCGCGCCAATGCGGTGCTGGCCGATCCTGCCAGCGAGCCGGCCAGCCATCGTGCGGCGCTGGAAGAACTGGTGCAGCACTATGGCCAGCTGATGCGCCAGAGCCGCCGCCTGATCTCGCGCAGCGACCGCACCGAGCGCGAACTGAACCTGCTCAATGCGCGCCTGAAGCAACTGAGCGATGAGCTCGATTACAAGGCGCGCCATGACAATCTCACGGGTGCGCTCAATCGCGGCGCTGTGTTCGAGCAGGCGCACCAGATCCTGCAGCAATCTCCGATGTCCCTGATCGTGCTGGACATCGATTTCTTCAAGCGCATCAACGATGAATTCGGCCATCCGGCCGGTGATGCGGTGATCCGCGAGCTGGTCGCGCGCCTGCGCACCACGCTGGCAGGCAATGGCGTCATCGGGCGCGTCGGCGGCGAGGAGTTCACCATCCTGCTGTCCGGCGTGGCGCTGGAGCAGGCCGTGATCCTGGCCGGACGGATTCGCCAGGCGATTGCCGGTGACCGCTTCCAGTGCCTGCCGGCGCGTCCGGTCACCTCCAGCTTCGGCGTGGCCTGGGCCGCCGCCGGCAGCGATTTCGAGGAAGCCTACGCGCGCGCCGACCAGGCCTTGTATCAGGCCAAGCGCGGTGGACGCAATCGGGTGGAGTCGGAGGAGTCGGTCACCGGCTGAGCTCCGGTGACCGTGATGGAGCAGGGGCAGGGCAAGTGGGCGGCATCGGCCGCCCCGTCAGTTTTCTTCACTCAGTAGCGCGTCATCGCCGCCACCAGCGCGGCCAGCGAGCCCGCGTTCATCTTGCGCATGACCTGCTGGCGATGGGCCTTCACGGTCCGTTCCGAGGTCCCCAGTTCGGCGGCGATCTGCTTGTTCAACCGTCCTTTCACCAGACGTTCCAGCACTTCACGTTCGCGCCGGGTCAGGGTCTTGAGCCGCTGGTGGTGCTCCTGCTGCTGCCGCATCTGCGGGCCCGATTCATCGAAGGGCATCAGCGCCCCGCGGAAGGCTTCCACCAGCTGCTGGCGCACCATCGGCTGGGTGCCGGCATCGCCGGCCGGAACGCTCATGAGGCGCTGGCCGGGGTCGTGCGGGCCGTAGCGCTTGTCCTCCGGGGTGGAGGCCGGCGGTGCGCCGGTGATGACGATCAGCGGCCGGCCCAGTTCACGTTCATCCAGCAGCGAGCGCAGACGTGGCGCGTCGAGGTTCTGCATGTGGACTTCCAGAACCAGTCCGCCACGCGCGGTACCGGTGGTGTGCTGCAGAAACTGGTCGGCCGAGGGGTGATGGGCGACATGGAATCCGGCGGCTTCCAGCAGGCGGACCAGCGGTCCGCCGTGAGAATCTTCACCACCGACGATATGAGCGAGATGTGCAGTTGTCATGTTTTTCTTCCTTGACCGATAGGGACGCATCGAACGGGTTCAATGGGCTTCACCGCTCCCTTGCCGGGGAAACTGTTGCAGTTGACAAGGACATGCGGGAAGAAAAACGCAGTTTTACCGGGATGTCGAAAATAGTCGACGAAGCTTGAAATTCAGGCCGGTAAATTCAAATTTATTCGGATATTTCCTCGTTATTTTTCGATATCGCGTTGCGGCGCAGCGACCGATGGGGAAGGGCAGCCGACACAACGGCCGGATCGCGATCAGGACGGCGGCCATCTCTCTCCTGCCTTGCGGCTGGATGCGCATCTCCAGCGCCAACGCCGGTGGCCGGCTCAGGGCCGGCTGTGTTGTTCGGACGGTGCTGCAGCGGGGATCAGGACGCTGAGGACTGCAAGGCAGCGTCCTCGACGGGGGTGGCGCAATACACCTGCGCCCGGCCGTGCGCTTTGGCCTGGTACAGGTTCTGGTCGGCCAGGGCAATCAGCGCGGCCGGCGTGCTGCTGTGACCGGGTACATCGACCGAGGCCACGCCGATGCTGAGCGTGACGAATTCGCTGGCTTCGGAGCGGGCATGCGGCAGGTGCAGGCGGGTCACGGCGTCGCAGACGTCGCGTGCCAGTTTCAAGGCCTGCTCGCGGCCTGCCATGGGCAGGATACAGGCAAATTCCTCGCCGCCGTAGCGCGCCACGCAATCATAGCTGCGGTGGAAGTTGCTGCGGATGGCGTGCGCCACTTCGGCCAGGCAGTGGTCGCCGGCCTGGTCGCCGTAGTGGTCGTTGTACTTCTTGAAGTAGTCGATATCGATCATCAGCAGCGACATGGCCTGGCCGGAGCGCTTGCACAGCTCCCATTTCTCGGCCAGCTCGCTGTCGAACTTGCGGCGGTTGAACAGGCCAGTGAGCGAATCGGTGACGGCGATGTTGCGGTAGAAATCGGATTGCAGTTTCAGCGTCAGGTGCGTCAGCACGCGCGCCTTGAGCACCGTGCCGTTGATCGGTTTGCTGATGAAATCCACGCCGCCCGCATCGAAGCCCTTGACCTCGTCTTCCTCGCTCTGCAAACCGGTCAGGAAGATCACCGGAATGCCCAGCGTGGCGGTGTTCTGCTTGAGCCGTTCGCAGGTCTCGTAGCCGTTCAGGCCGGGCATGTTCACATCCATCAGGATCAGGTCCGGCACCACCTTTTCGCACAGCTCGATGGCCTGCAGGCCGCTGGTGGCCATGAAGATCTCGTAGTCACCCTTGAGCAGGGCATTGGCGAGACGGATGTTGATGGGCTGGTCATCGCACAGCAGTACGCGCGGACGGCTGCCGCGCAGAGATGAGAGTTCTTCCAGGATGCGTTTCAACGAGGTTCTCCGAAATGGTCATCGAGATGGGCCAATGCCGCCGGGAAATCGAGCTTCTCGATCAGTTCCCACAACTGCTGGTAGCGCGTCTGCTGCATCAGCCCATGGCGCTTGCCGATGGCTTCGGCCAAGTCCAGCGCTTCGAGGTTGCTCGACAATAGCAAGGCCCGCAGCGCCTGCCTATCAGGAAAATCGGAAGCCTCTGCTGTCGCCGTCGCCGTCGCCGGCTCCGCGCCGGCCTGCGGCGCAGCCGGCCCCGGTGAGCCGGAAACACCCTGCAGCGCCTGCATCGCCAGTTGCTGCAAGACCACACCCGCATCGCGCCGCACCGCGACCAGTTCTTCGCGCCAGGCCGGGAAAAGACGATCGGACGGCACTCCTTCGCCAGCGCGGCACACGCGCTCTATCCCGGCGAAATACGCCGCCAGGCCGCTGGCCCCGATGGTGGCGCACAAGCCCTTGAGCGCATGGGCGGCCTGCTCGATGCCGCCCGGCGAAGCCTGCGCCAGCGCCGCGTCGTAGTCCGCGAAGAGGCGTTCCAGTTCCGGCCCGGCGGCATCCAGCGTGGTGCGATAGACGTCGCTGGCCTGACGGTAGCGGCGCATCAGGTCTGCGTAGAGGTCGACCTGCTGGCGGTCGGCGGGCGGTACGTCCACGCGCGTGGTCTCGGCGGGTAGCGGCTCTTCCGCAGCGATGCTGCGGTCATGCTGGAGATGCGACAGCAGTGTCGGCACCAGCGTACTCACGTCGATGGGCTTGGCGATGTGTCCCGCCATGCCGGCATCGATGCAGCGGCGGCGGTCTTCCGGCGAGGCATTGGCGGTCATGGCCAGGATCGGGATGTGGCGCAGATCCTGCTGGCGGCGGATGCGCCGGGTGGCTTCGATACCGTCGATGTCCGGCATCTGCAGGTCCATCAGGATCAGGTCGAAGTGGCGCTCGGGATCGCAGGCCATGGCCACGCCCGTGCTGCCGTTCTCGGCGCAGCTGATGTGCGCGCCATACAGGGACAGCAGGCCGGTGGCGACCTGGCGATTGACGGCATTGTCTTCCACCAGCAGGATCTGCACCCCTTCCAGTTCACGCGCGGTCTCGCCGGCGGGCGCATGCCCGGCCTGCATCTGCTCGTCCGCTGCGCATGCCTGCGACAGCGGCGTGGCGTCCTCAATCTCCATGGGCAGGTCGAACCAGAAGCGGCTGCCGCGTCCCGGTTCGCTGCTCACCTGCAACTGGCCGCCCATGAGCTGCACCAGATGGCGGCTGATGGCCAGCCCCAGCCCGGTGCCGCCATAGCGGCGGGTGGTGGAGGCTTCGGCCTGGGTGAAGGCATCGAAGATGTCCTGCAGCCGTTCCGGGGCAATGCCGATGCCGGTGTCGCTGACTTCCACCTGCAGCATCACTTGCCGGGTGCTGTCCGCCGCCAGCCGCCGCAGCTCCACGTCAATGCGGCCCAGATGCGTGAACTTGAGCGCATTGCTGATCAGGTTCACCAGCACTTGCTGCAGTCGATAGACATCGCCCACCACGCGCTGCGGCAGGTCGCCATCCAGCTCGATGTGCAGGCTGACGCCCTCCTGCGGCGGGTTGCCGGCCAGGATCGCGGTCAGGTCGTGGCGGAAATGCTCCAGCGAGAACGCCTGCATATCCAATTGCACCTGCCGGGCATCCATCTTGGAGAAATCCAGCAGGTCATTAAGCAGGTTGAGCAGGGACTTGGCCGAGATCTCGGCCTTGTTCAGGTAGTCGCGCTGGGCTGGCTGCGGTTGCGTTCTCTGCAGCAACTGGATCATGCCCAGTACGCCATTCATGGGGGTGCGGATCTCGTGACTGACGCTGGCCAGGAACAGGCTCTTGGCGGAGTTGGCCTGTTCGGCCTTCAGACGCGCCTCGACCAGGTTGTTTTCGAATTCGATGCGCTGGGTGATGTCCAGGTTGATGCCGATCACGCGCACCGGCGCGCCCATGCCGTTGCGGTCGACGTGGGCACGTGCCTGCACGAAGCGGATGCTGCCGTCGGCGCGCACCACGCGAAACACCGGCTCGAATTCTCCGGTACCGGCCAGCGCCGCCTGCAGGGCCGATTCGACATAGCCGACATCGTCGGGATGCACGCGCCTGCGCCAGCCCTCATAGGTGGTCACCTGCCCGCTGCGGCCATCGCCGATGCCGTAGATCTCGGCGATCTGGCGGTTGAACTCAAAGGTGTCCCCGGTACGGTCCCAGACCCACACGCCCAGCTTGGCCACTTCGGCGGCCAGCATCAGCTGGTCGCGGGCGGCCGCCAGTTCGGCTTCCTGCTGGCGCTGCAGGCTCATGTCCATGGCGATGTAGAGGTCGCCGATGTGGCGCTGGCGGTGATCCAGCATGGAGGTCTGCTGACGCGTGACCGGCAGCGTCACGCCATCCTTGCGGCGGTAGCGCAGGTCGCTCACGGCCTTCTCGTCCAGTGTCGCCTGGGCGCGGATGGCGGGATGGTTGAGGCGGCCCGAGAAGGCTTCCTCCTTCATCTGCCCGATCACGTCCTCGGCGCGATAGCCCAGCATACGTTCGGCCCCGCGATTGAACAGCGTGATCACGCCGTCCGGTGCCGTGGCGATGATGGCTACGCCGGTGGCCGAACTGAGCACGTTGTTGAGCAGGGCGTTGGACTGCTGCACCTGGTCCAGCAGCGACTGGTTCTGGGCCAGTGCCTCGCTGAGCTGGTTGCGGTTGTGGGTGATCTCGGTGACGTCGTGCGCCACGACATAGAAGCCGTTGACTTCACCTTGTTCGTTGACGTCGGGGATGTAGGTGGTGAGGACGTGCTTGTAGCCGTTGACGGCATCGGTGAAGGTGCGCTCGAAGGTTTGCTTCTCTCCGGCCAGCACCGCGTCAATATGGGGCAGGGCGCTTTCATACAGTTCCGTCCCGACCAGATCCAGCATGTACATGCCGGTGATTTCCCCATGCTCACGCCCGAAGACACGCTCGTAGGACGCATTGGCGAAGCGGTTGATGAGATGCTTGTCCCAGTAGCCGACCAGCGAGGGCATGACGTTGAGCACGGTCTGCAGCATGGTTTTGGCCTGGTGCAGCGCATGGGTGCGCTGCTGCACGGTCAGCTCCAGTTCCTCGTTGATGCGGTGCAGCTGGCGCTCGATGCGCTTCTCGCGGGTGATGTCGCGCAGCATGAAGGCCTTGCCGATCTGCCGGCCTGCACCATCGCGCAGCGGGAACATCAGGGCCGAGGCGTAGCGTATCGACTCGCCCTGCAAGCTGATCACGTGGGGCTCCTCCTGCTGGCTGGTGCCGGGACTGAAGCCTGGGGAAGTGGAGCGTGTACTGCCCTGCTGGTCCAGCTCGCGCAGCGCTGCGTGCGTGGAGAGGGCCGTGCCCAGTGCACGTCCTTCGGGCAGGCCCAGGGTGTCGCTGGCCCCCCGGTTCCATGAAGTGATCAGTCCCCGGGCATCGGTGGTGACGATGGCGTCGGGCGAGCTGTCCACCACGGCGGCCAGCAGGGCACGGGCTTCCTGCAGCTTGCGTTCACGGGTGGAGAAAACCTGATAGGCCAGCGCGCTGGCCAGGATCAACATGGCCAGCGTGATGCAGGAAAGCAGCGTGGCACGATCACTGATGAACTGGTGGGCCTGCGCGTATTCGGGGGCGGCGCGGAGACTCAGTTTCCAGGCCCGGCCATAGAGGGGCACGGCCGTTTCCAGACTGACGGCACCCTCGATCTGGTCAAAGCCGCTGCTGCGGAACAGCTCGACGGCTGCGGTATTGCTGGCGACGTCCTCCACCAGAATCTCCAGCGCATGCATGTTCCAGCGCCGGCTCAGTTCGGAGAGGATGTCGTGCACCGACAGCGGCGCGTAAGCCCAGCCGAGGATTCTTTCCTGACGCTGCTCCATGGTCGGCGGCGTGACCGAGCCGGCATAGATGGGCAGCAGGAACAGATAGGCATTGGCCGTTCCCCCTTCCTTCTGCACCAGCCTGATCGGTGTGGTCAGTTCCGCGCGGCCGGTCAGCATGGCGTGATCGGCGGCCGAGCGGCGTTCCGGCGACGAGGCGATGTCCAGGCCCAGGGCCGGCCGGTTGGGGGCGAGGGGCTCAATGTATTCGATCACGTAGCGGTCGCCGGGGTTGTCGGCGAGCTGGGTGATGCCGGAAAACAGCAGGCGGTCTTCGCGCATCTTCTTCTCGTAGGCGGGCAGCGCCGCGAGCGGAACGTGGCGGATGAAGCCGAATCCGCCGGCCCAGGGAAATTCCTGCGCCAGATCGCGGCTGTCCATGTAGCGCAACAGTTTTTCGCGGCTCAGGTCGTCCGCACCGATGGCCAGGATGGCCCCCCGAGTACCACGCAGGCCGTGTTCGTAACGGCGCAGCAGGGATTCGATGTCGTCGCGGATCCAGCGGCTGTCCAGCGCCAGGCTGTCGCGCACCTCCTTCTGGTTCAGGTGCGACAGGCCGGCCACGCCGGCCAGCAAGAGGCTGAAGGCGATCAGCAGGAACAGGCAGGTATTTCGGGTGATTCTGGTCATGGTTGTCGAATTATTGTTATTGCGGTCTGGCAGCTTGGTTTCCCCCTGAACGCTGCCCCCATCGGGATGCATCCGCCTATTGTGCGCGTCTTGCTTCAGAAAGCGGTCCGGGACGCGCCCCGGCACAGGCCAGCAACGGGACCAACTGCTCCCGGTGGTCCCACAGCGCGTAGGTGTGCTCGGCCTCGCTGTCGGCCTGGCGGGTGAGCACCAGGTGCATGCGCTTTCCCCCCCGGCCCTGGAGCGAGACACGCCGGCATGCCGTCGCCGCCACGATCTTCTGGGGCGTATCGAAGACTACCCCGGCTTCGCTATCGCCGACACGGACAATGACGACGCTGTGCCCGCCGCCGCTACCGGGCGCAGCGCATTGTCGGTCCCGCCTGTCCAGCACGCGAGCGTCGATGTTCCAGACGGCAAGGCTGCGGCCGTCGTGGACCATGTGCGCCACGCTCCACGGCTGGCCATCGCCGCTCACGCCATGCTGCCAGGCGAGATCATCGGGCAGGGTGGTCACGCGCACCACATCCTCCATCGGCAAGGCCCAGTCATGGCGGCCCTTGACGATCATGTGTGCCGACGTGCTCACGGGACGCGGCTGGCCGGAGGCGGCGTCCTGCATGCCAGGGGCGGTATCGCTTCCCAGCGGGCAGTAACTGGTCAGCGCTGCCGCATCCAGCAGCGCCATGTGACCACCGTGCTGGGTGGCCAGCAGTCCACGCACCAGTGCCGAGGCGGAAAGCCCGGCCTCATCAGCGGGGCGCAGGCGCGTCATGTCCTCTGCATGAACGCCCTCGGTGGCGCTGACCGGTATCCCGGCCCAGGCACCGGCATGCTGCACCACTGCCAGATAGGGCGTGCAGGCTTCGCCATCGGCACCCAGCAGCGCCGGCGGCAGCACCGGCAGTTTGCGGCCGCGCCAGCTGGTGTAGCCACGCAGTGCCGATTGCAACGCGATACTGGAGATGGCGGGCATCACGTCGGCCGCGACCACATCGTCCGACGGTATGCAGAACTGCTGCGGTCCGATACGTAACCGCGCCAGGAGCATTGTGCCCTGGCTGCGCTGAACAGGTGCCGGTGACCTGGTGGCACCGGGCTTTGCGCCGTCGTCGGCCTGCTGCCAGACTTCACACAAGGCAAACAGCCGTTGCTCGTCCAGTACGGGGAGTGCGCCCATGGCGGGAACGCTGACTGCAGACTGGAACAATTCTTCACCCGACGTCGAACGCTGGGCCAGCGTCGTCAGTGCAAGGGGCTCGCGCAGCACGGCTTTGGTGGCATCGATCTTGATGGCCACCTGGCGTCCTTGCGATTCCAGGACAAGCGCGACCTGCGGATCGCCCGGGCTGGTGCGCTCGGCACTGGGCCACTGCAGCCAGCGCCGCAGGTCCAGCAAGGGGATGCAGCATCCTTCCAGTGTGACCAGGCCGACGCAGGCACCGGCACGGCGCGGCAAGGGCGGTGGCAGGTCCGACAGCGGCAGCGCGGTGCGGACGGCGGGCAGCGCCATGGCGAAATCCACGCCATCCATGGTGCACACCACGCCGCCCGGCAGGTAGAGAGCGTCATCGGTCATCGTCAGGCCTGGTGGGCAATTTCATCCAGCCGCGTCAGCACGTCCAGCACGCTGCGGGTCTCACGCGATTGCTGTGCGCTGGAGGCGCGGATGGCATCCACCGAGGCGGAGGTCCCGTCCACGGTTTGCGAGATGTCGGCAAAGGCGTCCGTGACCTGGGTCGACTGGCGCACGCCCTGGTCGATCAGCAGCAAAGTCTGGCTGATCATGCCCGAGATCTCGCGCGCGGCGTGGGTGGACCGTTCGGCCAGCTTGCGGACCTCGTCGGCGACCACCGAGAAACCGATGCCGTGTTCGCCTGCACGCGCCGCTTCGATGGCGGCATTGAAGGCCAGGATGTTGCTCTGGCCGGCAATGCCGGCGATGAGGTCGACGATTTCATTGATGCGCTTGGCCGAGGTCTGGATCTCGCTGATCGAATGGATGGTGCGCTCCAGCGTGGTCTTGCCTTGGCTGGCGGCGCTCATGGCCATGCGGGCGCGCGAGAGGGTGGTCTCGGTCTCGGTGGAGATGGTCTCGATGGAAGCGGTGAGCGCAGTCATCGAACCTTTGATTTCGGTGATGCTGTCGCTGATTTCAATTTCCTTGCTGACCTGGGCCGTGATGTCGTAGGCGAACTTGACGATCTTGATGATCTTGCCGGACTCGTCGAGGATGGGGTTGTAGCTGGCCCGGATCCAGACCGGTACGCCATGCTTGGCCAGGCGTTCGAATCGCCCGGCCTGGAAGCGGCCTTCGCCGAGATCGGCCCAGAAGTTGCGATAGGCGGGCGACTGGATCTGTGCCGGCTGGCAGAACATGCTGTGATGCTGGCCCTTGATCTCGTCGAGCGTGTAGCCCATGGTGCGCAGGAAATTCGGATTGGCCCCCAGAATCTGCCCACGCAGGTCGAATTCGATGATGGCCGTGGAGCGTGCCATGGCTTCCATCATTCCGGCCTGCTCCATGCTGCGCTGGCGATACGCGGTAATGTCGGTGGCAAACTTGATGATGCCGGTCACCTTGCCGTTTTGGTCCAGCACCGGATTGTAGGAAGCCTGCAGCCAGATCGGATGTCCGTCCCTGGTCTGCCGCAGGAACTGGCCGTGCTCGGCTTGTCCGTCGGCCAAGCGGCGCCAGAAGCTGCGATACTCCTGCGACTTCGCATACTCGGGCTCGCAGAAGATGCGATGGTGCTGACCTTGCAGTTCCTCCAGCTCATAGCCGACGGCTTCGAGGAACAGCCGGTTGGCCCTGACGATCTCGCCAGTGGGCGTGAATTCAATGATGGCCTGGGTACGGTCCAGTGCGCGGCGGATAGCCTGGTGGTAGTGCTCTTGGTCCTGCGCCGGGATGTCAGTCAGGAGGGGGTCGCTTACGGTATTCATCGGTTTCCTTGTCGGGTCTTTTTTGTGATGCATCGGGTGGATGCAGCTGGCCTGTTGCCGGCATGGCTGCGTTCAGTGGGTCGGCGGCAGGTGCCGCCGGGTTCGGGTTATCGCTCAATGCAACAGGATCCTGGCCTTCAGCGGCATCTCATCGATCTGCTCGAAGCGCCGCAAGCGTGCCAGGATGGCTTCGTCCAGTACGTGTTCCTTGTTCAGCAGCAGCACGCCGGACTTGGTGCGCAGGTCCTCGGCCAGCTTCATGCCGACCCTCAGCTCGGCCGGGGACAGCAGGCGGGTCTGCTGTTCCAGCGCCATGCGCTGCTCTTCCATCATGGCGATGAAGGTGTTGACCACCACCGGGTCATAGCGATGGCCGGCATGCGTGCGCAGCATGGACAGCGCTTTCTCGGGACTCACGTTGTGGCTGGTGATGCCGCCATTGCACAGACCTTCGAAGTCGCGCACCACGGCCAGGATGCGCGAGCCCAGCGGGATGGCGTCGCCTGACAGGCTTTCCGGCACGCCCCGGCCGTCATAGCGCTCATGCTGGTGGCGGATGATCTCGCCGGTCTCGGCCAGGGTCGGGATGGGTGTCAGCAGCATCTGGCCCTTGACCGGATGCCACAGGAACCGCTGCAATTCATCGCTGCTCATCTTTTCGATGGGCCTCTTCACCAGTTCATCGGACAAGTCCAGCTTGCCGATGCCGTGCAGCATGCCGGCCATCATCATCTCCTTGGCGTGATGGCTGTTCATGCCCATGCGCAGCCCCAGCTGTTCGCACCAGCGTGCGATGCGGGCGGACTGGCCGTTGGCCAGGCCGGCGCGCAGTTCGCTGATGTCGGAGAACACGTGCAGCATGGAGAGGAAGGCTTTCTGTTCCTCTTCCTGGGCGTTCTCCAGGAACAGGACGGTCTGGCGCAATTCTTCCGTACGCGCCTGCACCTGGCGTTCCAGCTGGCGGTTGAAATCGGCCAGTTGCAGGTTCTGTTCGCGCACCTTGCGTTCCAGCGCCATCTTCTGCTTGCGCAACTGCTGTTCCTCCAGCGCGTGGGTCACGACCATGAGCAGCTCGCGGTCTTCCCAAGGTTTGGACAGGTAATGGTGGATGCCGCCATCGTTGATGGCCGAGATGGTGCTGCCGATCTCGGAATACCCGGTCAGCAGGATGCGCATGGTGGCCGGCCATTGCTGCTTGACCTGGGCCAGGAACTGGGCCCCGTTCATGCCGGGCATGCGCATGTCGGAAATGACCAGGTCGACATCGGCGCTGGCCAGGATGTCGAGCCCGGCTTCGGCGCTGGTGGCCGTCAGCAGGCGATAGCCCTGGGGCCGGAAGGTACGTTTCAGGGCCGACAGGATGCTCTGTTCATCATCGACCAGCAGCACGCAGGGCGGCGGCAGGGCGAACGGGTCGGCTTGTTGCAGGGTCTGGAGTTCCTGGCTGTGGATGGCGGTCATGATGCGTCTCCTGGTTCGCCCGAGGCCTTGCTCGGCGGCTGGGCGCTGGCGGGATCGATGGGCAATTCGATCCGGAAGGTGGTGCCTTTGCCCGGTGCACTGCTGACATGAATATCGCCGCCATGCTTCTTGATGATGCCGTAGGACAGCGACAGTCCAAGCCCGGTCCCGCTACCGACCGGCTTGGTGGTGAAGAAAGGTTCGAAGATGCGGTTGATGTGTTCCGGCGCGATGCCGTGCCCGGTATCGCTGATGCAGACGGCCACGCGCTGGCCGCAGCGTTCGGTGCGGATGGTCACGCTGCCGCGCTCCTGGATGGCCTGGGCGGCATTGACCAGCAGGTTCATGAAGACCTGGTTCAGTTCCGAGGCCAGGCACTTGATCATGGGCAGCTCGCCGTATTGCTTGATGATGGTGACCTTGTATTTCAGCTCGTTGTTGGCGATGTTGAGCGTGCTGTCCAGGCCGCGATGCAGGTCGGCCATCTGCCAGTTGCTCTCGCCGGTGCGCGAGAAATCCTTCAGCGACTGCACGATGTTCTTGACGCGTTGCAGGCCCTCGTTGGATTCGGCCAGCAGCTCGGTCACGTCTTCGCTGAGGAATTGCAGGTCGGCGCGCTCCTCGAAGGCCTGCACCTCCGACTGCGCCACGCTGGAGGGCAGGCTGCCGCTGGTGACGCACTGGTACAGCTTGATGCCTTCGAGCAGCGTGGCCACGTAGTTGCCCAGGGTGTTGAGGTTGGCGTTGACGAAGCCGATCGGATTGTTGATCTCGTGCGCCACCCCGGCGGCCAGCTGGCCGATGGAGGCCAGCTTCTCGGACTGCATCAGCTGGGCCTGGGCCATCTTGAGCTGTTCGATCAGGGCGCGCTGTTCCTCGGCCTGGCGCTGCAGGGTGTCTTCCATCTGCTTGCGGCCGGTGATGTCGGTCATCAGGCCGATGACTTCCAGCGGCGTGCCCTCGGCATCGCGGATCAAGCGCAGGGTGTCGTGCATCCACAGGTAGCTGCCGTCGTGGGTGCGGAAACGGTATTCGTAGATCTTCTGGTCTTCCACGAACAGCATGGCCAGGCTGGAGAAGATTGCGGCGGTGTCGTCTGGATGGATGTGGTTGAACCAGAAGTTGGGATCGTCCAGCATCTCCCAGGGCTCGTAGCCCAGCACGCGGGAGGCGTTTTCGCTCACGAACGTGAGCTGGAAATCGCCCGAGGGCACGCTGCTGTAGATGATGGCGGGGGTGTTGCCGATGATGTGGCGATACCGTGCATTGGCCTTGACCAGCGCCCGGGTGTCGGGCGCGTCATCGGCATGGGTGCGTTGGCTGGCGCACTCGTTGGCCATCAATGCTTCGCTGTGTCCCATGTTCGCCTCCTCAGCGATGGCTCCGGATCAGGGGCTGGAGCCGCGCCCTCCAGGTCAGGCAGCGCGGGGCAGGGCCACACGCTTGTTTTCGTGCGTGGGCGAGGCCACGGCCGTGGCTGCCATGCCGTCCAGGTTGAACACGCTGATGGCCTGGATCATCTGCTGCGTCGACTCCTCCAGGCTGCCGGCGGCGGCCGCTGCTTCTTCCACCAGCGCCGCGTTGCGCTGGGTCACTTCATCCATCAGGACCACGGCTTCGTTGACCTGCTGGATACCGGTCTGCTGTTCGCCCGAGGCGGCGGTGATCTCGGCCACGGCGGTGGCGGCCTGCGTGACTGCGCGCATGATGCCGCCCATGGTGTCGCGCATGTCGCCGGCCAGCTTCACACCGGTACCGACCCGCTGTGAGGATTCGTCGATGAGCTGTTTGATTTCCTTGGTGGCCTGGGCCGAGCGTTGTGCCAGGTTGCGCACTTCACCGGCGACCACTGCAAAGCCGCGTCCCTGTTCGCCGGCGCGCGCTGCTTCCACGGCGGCATTCAAGGCCAGGATATTGGTCTGGAAGGCGATACCGTCGATCAGTCCGGTGATCTGCTTGATCTGCTCGGCACTCTTGTGGATGGCATCCATGGTGTCGTTGATGTGACGGATGGACGCTTCGCCATCGCGCGTGGTGGTCAGCGCTTCTTCCACCAGGCGGTTGGCCTGACGGGCGTTCTCGCTGTTCTGGGTCACGGTGGAGGCCAGCTCTTCCATGCTGGCAGCGGTTTCTTCGAGGCTGCTCGCTTGTGATTCGGTACGCGAGGACAGGTCCATGTTGCCGCGTGCGATCTCGCCGGTGGCCTGGGCAATGTGCATGCCGCTGCGGCGCACGTCGCCTACCGATGCCACCAGATTGACCCGCATCTGCTCCATGGCCTGCAGCAGGGAACCCATTTCATCGCGGCGCGCCTGCAGGTCGGCGGCCGACAGATCGCCGCCCGCGACCCGGCGCGCCTGCGCCACGGCACGCCGCAAGGGGTTGAAGATGCGCGTAGCCAGGGTCATGCGCAGGAGCGCCAGGCTGCCCAGGGCGACGCCGGTAGCGGCCAGGGTCGGCAGGCTGCTGGCGTGTTCGGCACACTGCCCGTTGAGGAAGGCCAGCGCACAGATGCCGGCGGCCGCAGTGCCCAGGCCCAGATCCAGCCGTGTCTTCAGCGATACCTGCGAGACCTGGCGCAACTTGCCGCGCAGGCCGGTCGGCACCACTTCTCCGCGATGCACGGCGATGCCGGCGCTTTCCTTCTTGAGTTCCTTGTAGGCCTGCTCGGCGGCGGTGATCTCGGCGCGCGTGGGCTTGGTGCGTACCGACATGTAGCCGGTGCATTTGCCGCGTTCCCAGATCGGCGTGACGTTGGCCTTGACCCAGTAGAAGTCGCCATTCTTGCAGCGGTTCTTGACCAGTCCGGTCCAGGGCAGGCCGGCCTTGAGCGTGCTCCACAGGTCGGCGAAGGCCAGCTCCGGCATGTCGGGATGGCGCACGATGTTCTGCGGGGCACCAATCAGCTCTTCTTCCGTGAAGCCGCTGATGTGGATGAAGGTCGGGTTGACGTAGGTGATGCGGCCTTTGATATCGGTCTTGGAGACGATCGAGGCATGGGCATCGATCTCGCGTTCTTGTTGAGTGACGGGCAGGTTGAGACGCATGATCGATTCCCGAAAAATTGATTGATGGAATCATTAAAACACAAATTCATTGAAATTGCTAAAAAAATGATTCTTTAAGGGAATAACCGGTAAATTCGTTGTTGCGGCCCCACTGTGTTATCAAGGCGAAAACGCTTTTTCAATGCGCTTGAAATATCTCATTAGTCATTGATTTATAAGGATAATATTAGTTTATTCAGGCGTGGTTTACGGACTTTTCCCAAGCCATGCAAAGACGATTCACTCATTTGTAAAATGATTAAATTGATTTAATCGCTTAATCGCGATCTAATGATGAGCATCAGACAGAAATTCCGGGGCAAACGGGCCGCGAAGCAAGCGGCAGCACAAGGGGGCGATGTGAACAACAAGAACAAGGTGGTGGTCCTGACCGTCATTGCCACCATCGTGGCGGCCACGGTGCCGGTGATCGGCATGCTGTGGCTGTCGCGCCAGGCGGTGGTCCAGTCCGAGCACGAGCGCCTGACGCGCTATGCCGAGTCGGTCGTGGATCGCGCCGAGGCCACTTTCCAGAATACCCAGCGGGCGCTGAAGTCGATGTCGCCGCTGCTGCTGTTTCCCTGCTCGGATGAGCACATCGCGCAGATGCGCCTGATCGCCGTCAGTTCCGGTGCCATCGAGGAAATGGGCTACTACGAATACGGCCAGCTCAAGTGCACCTCCTGGGATCGCCGCGCGCAGGCGCTGCGCCGTCCGCAGCCGGAGGCGGTGTTCACCACGGCGGACGGCGTCGGCGTGGCGCTGGAACAGGCTTCCTACATCAGCGATGGGCCCAGCATGATGTCCATCCAGTACGGTGCCCATGCGGCGCTGGTGCATCGCGAACGCTTTGTCGACGTGGTGCTGGAAGATGGCGTGCATGTGGTGCTGGCGCGCAACGGTTTCGGGCTGGTCGCGCAGTACGGCATGCCCATCGCCAGCGGCATGGCCGGTCGCGCCTTGCGCGGCGTGGGCAACCAGGATTTCGATGGGTTCTTTGTCTCCACCGTCAGCCGCGACGGCTGGACCGCCGCCGCCATCATTGACGGCCAGCATGTGGTGGAGACCATGACCGGCGAGCAGCGCTGGTTCCTGCCGGTGGGCGTGCTGCTCGCGCTGGGACTGGTGATGCTGGTGCTGCGGATATCGCAGGCGCGCCTGTCGCCGCTGGCGGATTTGCAGCTGGCGGTGCGCAAGAAGGAGTTCATTGTCTACTACCAGCCCATCATCGAGCTGGCCAGCGGCCGCTGCATCGGTGCCGAGGCGCTGATCCGTTGGCGACGGCCGGATGGCAGCATCGTGCGGCCCGACCTGTTCGTGCCGCTGGCCGAGGAGAGCGGACTGATCCTGCCCATGACCGATCAGGTCATCGCGGCCGTGGTGCAAGAACTGGGCGATACCCTGCGCGCCGACCGGGCCCTGCACGTGGCGGTCAACGTCGCTGCCCACGATATCAAGACCGGCCGCATCATCGACGTGGTCAGCCAGACGCTTGCCGGAACCGACATCCGCACCGAGCAGTTGTGGATGGAAGCCACCGAACGCGGCTGCATGGACATTGCCTCGGCCCGCGTGACGCTGGCACGCGCGCGCGAACTGGGGCATTCGATGGCGCTCGATGACTTCGGGACCGGCTATTCCAACCTGCAATACCTGCAGGGCCTGCCCATGGACGCGCTCAAGATCGACAAGTCCTTCGTCAGCACCATCGGCACGGGCGCAGCCACCAGCGCCGTGATCGATCACATCATCGCCATGGCCAAGAGCCTGAATCTGTTCATCGTCGCCGAAGGCGTGGAAACCCTGGAGCAGGCCGCCTATCTGGGCCAGCACGGGGTCGACTTCGCCCAGGGCTGGCTGTTCGCCAAGCCCTTGCCGGCAAACGAGTTCATTGATTTCTACCGGGCCACGCTGGCCGATTACGGTACCGGGCCGGAGAGCATTCGCAGCGACCGCACGGACCTTGCGTCCACCCCCTTGAATGCCTGAGCGCCACAGGCTGAATTTTCCGGCCTGATCCGTGCCGGGCCGTGCTCAGTTCAGCATGGCCCTGCTGCAGTGGCACGCACGCGCAAGGCCAGCGCCAGTGCCTGATCCATTCCCGCCATATGGCGTACCAGCATGGCCGGGATCATGCCCATGACGATATCGGCCAGCGGCGCGTTGCCATCGTCCAGATAAGGCCGCAGCCGGTGCAGCAGCGCCAGCAGTTCCGCATGGTCGCGGCGATGGGCACGCAGATCGCTGTAGCCCATCTCATCCATCATCTTTTCTTCTTCCCGGAATCCTGCCTCGATCTGCGCCACCAGGGCTGCATAAGCGCTGGCAAAACCGGCTGGCGGCACGATCGCCAGCGCGGCCACGCTCTCCAGTACCTCACGGTGCTCGGCATCCATCTCCGCCAGCAGGGCCGGAATGCGCTGGGCCAGTCCGTTGCTGTCGGCAGACGGGGCGAGGGAAACGACACGATCGGCAGTGGGAATCATGGCCAGCCTCCTGATACAGGGCGCGACCGTACGCGGGTCGGGGCGGAGACATCCGCATCGCCGGCAGGGCGCGGGCGTGCCGGAGGGATGTTCACTGCCGATTCTAGGAGCCTGGCCTCGAAATAATTTGAGATAGCTCAAGCCAGCCCGGATTGGCGGGGTGCTGCACCGCGGCCATATGAAGAAAAGCCCCACGGCACCGTGGGGGTGGCGTGGGGCCGGTCTTGCCGGCCGACGGGGTGTCGGCCGTGCGCTTGTAAAAAGCGCCGTTCCTGGCTCTGCAAGTAGGTGCCGTCAGGGGGGCAGCACCTTGCGCAGCATTGCTGCCAGTTCAGGCGGGGAAAACTTGGCGACATAACCATTGGCGCCCACCGAACGCACATGGTCTTCGTTGGCGGCACCGGTCAGTGAAGAATGGATCACCACCGGCAATTGTTTGTAGAGGTCCGAGGCCTTGATCTTGCGGGTCAGGGTGAAGCCATCCATCTCCGGCATTTCGAGGTCGGTCAGCACCATGGCGACCTTGTCGGTGAGCGGCTTGTGTTCCTGTTCCGCTTCGCGGGCCAGCTCCTGCAGTTTCTTCCAGGCTTGCAGGCCGTCGGTGGTCATCACGTAGGGCAGCTTGAGATCGGTCAGGCACTGCTCGATGAGGGCGCGTGCCATGCGTGAATCGTCGGCGGCCAGTACGACCGATCCGGGCTTGATCTTCAACTCGTTGCTGCCCGGCGTCGGCGGCTGCATCTGTTCCTTGACCGGCGAGACCATGTTGAGGATCTGTTCCACGTCCAGCACCTGCACCAGGCGGCCACCATCCTGGGCCGAGTCGAGGCGGGCGATGCTGGTGACCACGTTGCCGGAGGCATTGGAGTCGGCCGGCAGGACCTGGCTCCAGTCCAGGCGCACGATCTCTTCCACCGATTCCACCGCGAAAGCCTGGGTGTGCCGGGCGAACTCGGTGATGAGCAGGATGTTCAGTCCATGGCCCGGCTTGCAGCCGGCCACTGCCGGCAGGTCCACCACCGACATCACCTGGCCGCGGATGTTGACCATGCCCAGCATCGGGGAGCGCATGCCGGCGGCGGCGGTGATGTCCATCATCGGGACGATCTCGCGGATCTTGAAGACGTTGATGCCATACAGCTCGCCCGGCTTGTCGGTGGTCCCTTCCGGGTTGCCGAGGCGGAACAGCAGCAGTTCGAACTTGTTGCTGGAGGTCAGGTTGGTGCGTTCGTCGATTTCTTTTTGAAAGGCGTCCATGTCGTCCTCGGGTCTTCAGAATTGTTCCCAGTCGCCGTTGTCGGCGCTGTCGTGTTGGCTTTTGGCCGGTGTGACCGGGCGTGTCGCCGGTGCAGTCTGGCCCAGGCTTCTGGCACGCGGTGCGGCCACTGCCGGACGGGCCGGAGTGATGTTGCGCGCCGCGGCGGCGGCCATCGCCGGCTTGGCAGGCTTGGCATGCACCGTGGCCGGAACGTCGCTGGCATCAAGGCGGAACACACCCACCGTCTGGCTCAGGCGCGCTGCCTGTTCCTGCAGCGCCTTGGCGGCGGCGGCAGCCTGTTCCACCAGGGCGGCGTTCTGCTGGGTGTTTTCATCCATCTGCACCACCGCATTGTTGATCTGCTCGATGCCCTGGCTCTGCTCGGCCCCGGCGGCGGTGATCTCGGCCACGATGTCGGAGACGCGCTTGACGCTGGCCACCACCTCGTTCATGGTCTGGCCGGCTTCGCCGACCAGCTTGGTGCCGGTATCGACCTTCGCCACCGAATCGTCGATCAGGGCCTTGATTTCATGGGCGGCCGAAGCGCTGCGCTGGGCCAGCGACCGCACTTCCGAGGCGACCACCGCGAAGCCGCGTCCCTGCTCCCCGGCACGGGCCGCTTCCACGGCGGCGTTCAGGGCCAGGATGTTGGTCTGGAAGGCGATCCCGTCGATGACGCCGATGATGTCGGCGATTCTGCGCGACGATTCATTGATGGCATCCATGGTGTGAACAACCTTTCCCACTACCTGGCCGCCGGCTTCGGCCACCTCCGATGCGTTGACCGCCAGCTGGTTGGCCTGGCGTGCATTGTCGGAGTTCTGGCGCACGGTGGAAGTCAGTTCTTCCATGGCCGACGCGGTTTCTTCGAGGGCACCGGCCTGTTGTTCGGTTCGGGAGGACAAGTCCATGTTGCCGGTGGCGATTTCGGCCGAGGCGGTGCTGATGGTGTCGGTGCCGGTGCGGACTTCCTGCACGATGTTGAGCAGGTTGTCGTTCATCTGTTTCAGGGCGGCCATCAACTGGGCGGTTTCGTCGCGGCCGCCGTCGGTGGGGATGCGGGCGGTGAGGTCGCCTTCGGCCACCTGGCGGGCAATCGAGACGGCCTGGGTCAGCGGACGCGAGACCAGGCGGGCAATCCACCAGGACAAGGTCAGGGCCAGCACGACGCAGGCGGCGATCAGTACGAAGATGGCCATGCGCGCTTGCTCGTACACCTTGCCGGCTGCCAGTTCGGAGGCCGCAGCGCCTTTGGCGTTGACCTCGGTCAGTTCATTGATCATGTCCTGCAGCTTGCGATAGACGGGCGTGGAGTCGGCAGTGAGGACGGTATAGGCTGCCTGCTTCTGGCCATCAATGAACAGCTTTTCCATGCGCTCGTGGGCGGCCTTGTAGGCGGCGATGTTGCGCCCGATTTCGGGTTGCAGCTCCTTTTCGCGCGGGTCCGAGACCAGAGTGGCATAGCGCGCCATTTCCTTTTCGAGGAGCGCCATCTGCTTGTTGCCGCGTTCGCGCGCCGCCTGTTCTTCCTTCTTGTCGTCGGTCAGCACCTGCTGCATGTCGAAGCTGCGCGAACGAGCCAGCGCCAGGCTGATCTTGGACAGGCTGTCGATGCTGGGCAACCAGTCACGCGCCAGTTCGGCAGAACTCTTGTTGACTTGCTCAAGCTGGATCAGCGAGAAGCCCCCCAGGCCCACAATGAACACCAACACCACCAGGAAACCGGCGTTGAGCTTGTGGGCGATCTTCAGATCGTAGAACCATTTCATGATGACACTCCTGATCAATGCGCTGTATTTGGAATAGTGATGTGCGCTCAGGAACCATCATAGGACGGCCAAACAAATAAATCAAATAAAACAATTTAAGCAGTTGTTTTATTTCCTTAAGGATTTTCCTGAATCCTGAGGAAATTTGGCGTTTTCATGCTTTCTGCAGCCACTTTTCGACGGCATTCATCAGCCCGACCTGGGTGAAGGGTTTGCTGAGGTAGTCGTCCATGCCGGCGTCGAGGCAACGCTGGCGGTCGCCTTCGATGGCGCTGGCGGTCAGGGCGATGATGGGCGTGCGCGGGCGGCCGTTGGCCTGTTCAAAGGCGCGGATTTCGGCGGTGGCCTGGTAGCCGTCCATGATGGGCATCATGCAATCCATCAGCACCAGGTCATAGCTGGCACTGCGGAGGGCATCCAGGGCCATCTGGCCGTTTTCCACCTCTTCCAGGATGCAGCCGCGGCGCGCCAGCAGGATGCGCAGCAACTGGCGGTTGATTTCGGTATCTTCGGCCACGAGGATGCGCGCCCCGGTAAGGGGCGAAGCTGCCCCTGCAGGTGCAGGCGGCGGCGTCAGCGCCGACAGCGGGGGCATCTGCGCGGGAGGCGCTGGCGGGAAGGAGGCGGCGCTGGCGGGGGCTTCCGGTGCAAGTGAAGCCTTATTCTTCATTACCGTCTCCGGGGCCGCGTCCGGGCGGGCTTCCGCCACCCCTTCCGGGCAGAGGATGTCGAAACTGAATTTGGTGGACTGCCCCGGCACGCTCTGGCAGGCGATCTTGCCGCCCATCAGTTCCACCAGATTCTTGCTGATGGCCAGGCCCAGCCCGGTGCCGCCGAAGCGGCGCGAAATCGAGGTGTCGGCCTGGGTGAAGGGCTGGAACAGCTGGGCCAGCGCTTCCGGGGCAATGCCGATGCCGCTGTCGGCGATGGCGAAGAAGAGCCGCCAGCGCTCCGGACTTTCCTCTTCACGTTGCGCCGACATGCTCAGCCGCACATAGCCGGCCTGGGTGAATTTGATGGCATTGCTCAGCAGGTTGCCCAGCACCTGTTTCAGGCGCGAGGGGTCGCCGACCAGACAGAGCGCGTCGTCGCAATCGATGCGCACATCCAGCTGCACGTCCTTGTTGTGGATCGAGGGCCGGTACAGTTCGGCCACCTCACGCACCAGCCGCGCCGGGTGGAAGGCCACGCCCTCCAGATCCAGCTTGCCGGATTCGATCTTGGAAAAATCGAGGATGTCGTTGATGATGCGCACCAGTCCGCCGGTGGCGTTGTGGATGCTGTCGGCATAGTGCTGCTGTTTGCTCGACAGGCCCGATTCCATCAGCAGTTCGGACAGGCCCAGGATGCCGTTCATCGGGGTGCGGATTTCATGGCTGACCATGGCCAGGAACCGCGACTTGGCCTGGTTGGCATGGTCCGCTTCTTCCTTCAGTTCTAGGGCCAGCTGCGCATCCTGTTCGCGCCGCCGGACCTGGCGCAGGGCCACGCCGAAGCCGCCGATGAGGCCGACCAGGCTGATGGCCGCCACCAGCATCAAGGGATACATCGATTCCAGCCATTCACTGAAATAGACCTTGTCGGTCACGCCGATTTCCAGGTACATCGGCGCATTGCGTACCGGCCGGTGGATGCCCAGCCAGTGCGCCTGCATGAAGTAATAGGGTTGCTTGGCGTCGGTGCCGGGCGGGCGCGGCAGGTGCAGGTCGGCCAGCGGCTTGATGTCGCGCCGCACGGTGGTGTCGTGCACCAGGGAGGTGGCGATCAGGGGTTTCTCGTCCTCGCGTGCGAGCAGGATGGAAAAGGGTTTGTCCTTGGTCACCGCACTGAAGAAATCTTCAAAGAACGCGCAGGGCAGCGCCACCACCACGATGGCCAGCATGCGGCCCTGGCGATCATTGATGCGGCGGGTGAGATAGAAGGTGGGTACGCCCGCCGCGCGCGAATTGACCGGTTCGCTCAGGAAATCCTCGGTCGAGGCATTCTGGCTGTGATGAAAGAAGTAGTCGCGGTCGGTGAGG
The DNA here is from genome assembly GCF_017833835.1 of Herbaspirillum sp. 1130. NCBI lineage: Bacteria > Pseudomonadati > Pseudomonadota > Betaproteobacteria > Burkholderiales > Oxalobacteraceae > Herbaspirillum > Herbaspirillum sp. 1130. The sequence continues at coordinate 603,258 of NZ_JAFICQ010000004.1, read as the reverse complement.
TCCAGCGGTGGCGGCGGAAATACGCGGGACAGGCTGATGATGCGGCCCTGCGCATTGCTGATGCCGATGCCCGAGATGAAGGGCAGGCCGCGGATCTTTTCGCGCATGGTCCGGGAGTACTCGGGCGTGCTGACGTGTTCGCGCAGCTGGGCGTCATCGCTGACGTTGGCGGCTTCGATGTCGGACTGGATGCTATCCAGTACCAGCCGGGCCGAGGAGATGGTCTGGGCGGTGCTTTCGGCCAGCACCGTGGACAGCGTGGCCAGGTCGTTGCGCCAGTCGTTGAGGCTGGCGCGGTACAGCAGGCTGCCGGAAATGAAGACGGTCGCCGCCAGCAGCCCCAACAGCAGGGCACCGAGCGTGACGGCGGATTTGCGGATGCGCGGCGGTGCGGGCGGCGAGCCGGGAGCAGGCGTGGATGGCGTCATGGGCAGGGCGGGCAGGGAAGATGCGCCCGTGCAGGTCAGGACTGGGGAAAGGAGCGCGCGCAGCGCCCGATTTCATCCAGCACCAGCGCGAAGCTGGCCTGCAATTGCGCCAGTTCTTCCGGACGCGGCGTCTGGCCGTTGCGGGCGGCCTGCTCGGTCTGCTGCAGCAGCATCGTCAGCGCCTGGGCCTGGAACATGGCGCTCATGCCTTTGAGGCTATGGCTTTCGTGCCGGCTGCGCTCGGCATTGCCATCCCGGGCAGCCTGTTCCAGCCGGGCAAAGATGGCCGGCGCGCTGTCGGCGAAGGTGCGCGCCAGTGAGGCGACGGTGCCGGTGTCCCCGCCCACCGCTTCCAGCAGTTGGCTCGGGTCGATGTGGTGATAATCGGTCAGTGACTGGCCCAGTTGCACGGTAATCCCCTCTGTTCTCATGGCTTGGCGGCCGATTTACTTCGGCTCTTGCAGCGGCAATGTGAAGCTGAACGTCGATCCTTGATGTTGTTTGGACTGTAACATGAGTTGGCCCCCCATGAGCGTCACCAGCCGTTGCGCGATGGTCAGCCCGAGGCCCGCGCCGTCCTTGGCGCGGCGCTCACTGTCATCGGCCTGGGTGAACTTCTCGAAGATGGTATCGAGTTGCCCGGCGGGAATGCCGATGCCGGTGTCCTTGATGCGGATCGCCAGCTGGTCGCTGCTGCGGTCAACTTCGACCAGCACGCGCCCGGTGTCGGTATAGCGCACGGCATTGCCGATCAGGTTTTCCAGCACGCGCAGAACCTTGCGCTGGTCGCATACGATGATCTGCGGGACGTCGTCGCTGATACGGCATTCCAGCTGCAGGCCCTTGGTCTGGGCCGCCTGATAATGGCGGGCGATGGCCTGGCTGACCAGTTCGCGGATGTTCTCCGGTTCCCGATGCACGGCCACGCGGCGGTCTTCCAGGGCGGTCACTTCGAGGATGGACTCGACCAGTTCCAGCAGGCGGTTGCCGCTGTCATGGATGGCGGTGGCGTATTGCGCCAGCGGCGACTCGCCCAGTTCCTCACGCAGCGCATCCGAATAGCCCAGCACGCCGTTGAGCGGGGTACGGAATTCATGCGACATGTTGGACAGGAAGCGCGACTTGGCGTGGCTGGCCTGCATGGCTTCCTGGCGGCTCCGCACCAGCGAGCCGGCCATCCAGATCAGTGCGGTATTGAAGATCAGCACGGCCAGCGTGATCAGCGACGCCTGCGTCAGGGTCCGGTTGCGCTCACGGTAATAAGGGGCCAGACGTTCCTCGATATCCATGCCGACAGAGGCATAGAGCGGATAGTCGCGCAGCTTGTGGAAGGCATAGATGCGCTCGCGGCCATCGATGCGGCTGGCCGCTTCGATCACGCCGCTGCCCTGCGCCAGCATGGCGTTGTAGACCTTGCCGCCGCTGACCTGCTCGCCCATGGCATCGAGGTCGCCGGTGCGGCGCACGCGCGCCACGCCGTCGGTGCCGACGAGAGTGATGACACCATGGCGGCCCACATCAATCTGGTGGTAGAGGCTGGTGAAATACTGGGGATCAATGGAGACCACGATCACGCCGCCAAAGCCGCCGTCAGGACGGTTGATGCGGCGGGTCAGCTGCAGCGACCATTTCTTGGAGACGCGCCCGAGCACCGGCTTGCTGATGAACAGCTTGTCTTCGCCACCCTGCATGTGCACCTGTACGTGCTCGCGGTCGGCCAGGTTGAGCGGAGTGAAGGGCTTGCTGGAGAGCACCACGTCACCCTTGGCATCGACGATGGTGAAGAGGTTGTAGACATTGCGGGCCACCAGGCCGTTGGAGATCTCGGTAGCCAGGTCCAGCGACTGGCCGCGCTCTGCATAGCGATAGCGCAGATAGAGCGCGGCCTGGTCGGCGGCCTCGATGGTGCGGTAGGCATGTTCGAGGAACAGCCGCGACAGCGACTGGGCATCGCGGCGGGCATCCTGCAGATGGTTCTCGCGGCTGGCGTTGAGTTCCTTGAACGCCCCCAGCCAGAGACCGCAGATCAGCAACAGCGAAAACAGGCCCAGGGCCAGGCGCAGGTCGATGCGCGCGAACCGGAGGGGGAGAGGGGGGTGTTTCCGGTCATCCATGGCACTGCTGGCCTTTCTTGGTTGATCCCTTAGCGGGTCTCGCGCTCCCTGCGGGCACAGCAGGCCCGCATGTAACCGCGCAATTCATCAAAATTGACCGGTTTGGGGAAGAACACCACCCCGGCCGGAATACCGCCGCGCATGGCCATCTCTTCCGCATCCAGGCTGCTGACGATGGCAATGCTCACATCCTGCAGCTCCGGATCGTGGAGGATGGTCTTGACCACTTCGTAGCCATCCATGCCTTCCATCACGATATCGGCCAGCACCACGTCGGGTTTGCTGCGCGCGATCTCCAGCAGCGCCTTGTAACCGTTGTCGCAATACACCAGATCCAGCGGCAGGCCCCAAGAGCCGAGGGCACCGGCATACAGCTCGCGCTGCAGGCGGTTGTCCTCGATCACCAGCACGGCGGTGCGGCCGTTGCCGGGACGCGCTGCCGGACTGCTGCGTCCGTGCTCGGCCGTCTCGCCGGACGACGAGGAGCCCGGCGTGGACTTGTAGGCATGCACCGCCGCCAGCGGAATGCGGCGGTGCCCGCCCTTGGTCTTCCAGGCCTCAATGATGCCGGCCTCCACCAACTGCTGGACGGAGGACACCGAGATGCCCAGGATGTGCGCCGCTTCCTGCGTGGTGCACACCTCGGAGCTGGTTGTCTTTGCGGTTTTCATAAATTCATTATCGGTATTTTACACAAATAAATCAAATTCATTAGATAGAATTTGAATTCGGTATAATCGTTTTTCGACGAAAAGCAACAGTGCTGCCCATGGGCAAGCCTTTGACGGCCCATTATGCAGAGAATTTCGTGAGTTCGTCAGATTTTGTGTATTTTGCCTGCGTTTTCCGCAGCCGGCAGCAATTATCGCGCGCTGGGAGCGCCTGCCGGTGCGGGTTCAGAGGGTATCGAGCTGGCTGCGCAGGTCGGCCGCGCGTTGTTGCAGGGCCTGGACCTCGTCGGGCTGCATTTTTTTGATCTGCTGATAGGCCATGCCCATGCGCGGGTTGTTGCCGAAGGTGGATTGATGGCGCAGGAAGAAATCCCAGTACAGGGCATTGAAGGGGCAGGCGTCGGCGCCGGTTTTCTGCTTGGGATCGTAGGCGCAGCCCTGGCAATAATCGCTCATGCGGCCGATGTAGGCGGCGCTGCTGACATACGGTTTGGTGGCGATGATGCCGCCATCGGCCCACTGGCTCATGCCGAGGGTGTTGGGCAGTTCCACCCACTCGAAGGCATCGATGTAGATGCCCAGGTACCAATGGTGCAGTTCCTTGGGATCGAGCCCGGCCAGCAGGGCGAAATTGCCGATCACCATCAGGCGCTGGATGTGATGCGCATGGGCCGTCTCCAGCGACTGGCCGATGGCGTGGCGCAGGCAGTTCATGCGGGTTTGTCCGGTCCAGAACCAGGCTGGTAGCGGCAGGCGGTGCGCCAGTGCGTTGCGCTCGTTATAGCCGGGCATCTGCGACCAGTAGATGCCACGCACATATTCACGCCAGCCGATGATCTGGCGAATGAAACCTTCCACCGCCGCCAGCGGCGCTTTGCCTTCCCGCCAGGCCTCCTCGGCGCGGCGCACCACTTCCAGCGGATGCAGCATCTTCACATTGAGCGCGAAGGACAGCAGCGAGTGAAACAGGCGCCGGGCCTTGCTGCTCATGGCGTCTTCATAGTCGCCGAAGTGCGGCAGCACGGTGGTGATGAAGTGATCCAGGTGCTGCAGGGCTTCGGTACGGTCCAGCGGCCAGCGCAGCTGCGTGGCCTGGGGCTCGCCGAAGCTGCGCACACCTTGTGCCTGCAGCATCTCCCACAGGACGCCATGGTCGTGCGGCTGGCGCCAATCCCGGGGCTCGGGCGGATTGCCGGGCCAGCGCTTGCGATTGTCGTGGTCGAAATTCCATTGGCCGCCTTCGGGCTTGCCGTCGGCATCGAGCAGCAGTTCGAAGCGGCGGCGCATCTGACGATAGAAATGCTCCATCAGCCATTGCTTGCGGCCTTCAAAGAGGCGCGGCAATTCATTGCGCGCAGTGAGGAAGTGTTCACTGTCGACCACGGCGGTCTGGCCCTGATGGGCCTGCGCCCAGGTGTCGCCCCATTGCTGCAGGGCCTGGTCGACGCGCCATTCATCCGGTGCCTGCCATTCAACGCGGCTGGCCTGGTAGTGCGCGGCCAGGGCATCGAGATTGTCCACCAGCGACTGGCGGTTGCTGGGATCATCCAGACGGACATAGCGCACCCGGTGTCCGGCCGCGCGCAACTGCTCGCCGAAGGCCCGCATGGCCGCGAAGATGGCCAGGATCTTTTGCGCGTGATGCAGCACGTAGTCGGTTTCGGAACGCACTTCCATGAGCAGATAGACCACCTCAGGATCGGCGTGGTCGAACCAGGAATGCTGCGCATTCAACTGGTCGCCCAGGATCAGGCGCAGGGTGGAGGCGGGAGTGGCGTGCGTGTCGGTCTTTTTCTTCATGATCTGCGAACGGAAAATCGCTCAGGCAGCGTGCTGACGGCCATAGCGCCCCAGCGCCACGAACGCCGCCAGTTTCAGCACGCAAGGCAGGGCCGCGTAGACCAGCGGCAGGCTGCTGCTGGGCCCTTGGCCGGGTTGGTAATCGAGCGCTGACAGCAGTGGCAGGGCGATGCCTGCCAGCGCCAGGGCCAGCTTGCCCAGCATGGTCAGGATGCCGAAGGCGGCACCCACCGAAGCGCGCTGCGTGACCACCCGCGCCAGCAGGACGGGGGGCAGCAGCAGGTCGGCACCCAGTGCTGCACCGGTGGCCAGGCACACCAGCAGAAACGCCCAGCGGTCGCCCGGCCCCAGCAGGACCGCACCGACAAAGCCGGCAATGGAGAGCAGCATGGCCTGACGCCAGCAGGCGATGGTGCCGAAGCGGCGTGCCAGCGCGCTCCACAGCGGCAGTCCCACTGCGGCGGCGCCGAAGTAGGCTGCAAGAAAGCCGCCAGCCAGCGCGCGTTCCTGCAATTGATCCTCGATGAAGAACAGCGCCAGCGTAGCCGGGATGGCGGCCGACAGGGCATTGAGCAGATAAGGCGGCAGCAGCGAACGAAACGCCCGGTTGGCCCACAGTCCGCGCAGCGACTCGGCCCAGCGCTCGCCCTGCGCCATCATCGGCGGAGCCGGCTGGCGCAGCAGCAACAGCAGCGCCACGCCCAGGACCGCGCCGAAGAACAGGCAGTACCAGGTGATGCGCTGGTCGATGAGCGCCGGATCGGAGGCCAGGATGCCGACCGGCACCACACTGGCCAGGATCACGCCGGCCAGCCCCGCACCTTCACGCCAGGGGACGGCGCGCATGCCTTGTTCCGGCAGGCGCGAGCCCCACGACAGATAGGCGATGCTCAGCATGCTGTGCGCGCCATAGGCCAGCACCAGCATCGCCACCAGCCACACCATGGCCGCCTGCGGCGTGGAGGGTGGCTTCCAGAGACAGATGAAGGCAACTGCAAGCACCACCCCGGCAGCCGCCATCCAGCGCTTCTGGCGTTGCGCCGAGCGATCCAGCAAGTGACCAAACAGGGGATCCTGCAGCATGTCCAGCAGGCGCGCGGCGAACAGCACCCAACCCAGCGGTGCCAGGGCCACGCCGACATGGCTGGCGTAGTAAGCCGGGATCTGCACGAACAGCGGCAGCGCGGCCATTGCCAGCGGCGCGCCCAGCAGGCCGTAGGCGGCATTGCTCAGGCGCGCGGAGGGGGGCGTTGCGGGCTGCGGGGCTGTGCTCAAGGCGTTTCCCCGAGCAGGCGGCGGCGCAGGCTTTCATCGCGGCTGGGCTGGCCCAGCCAGATGTTGAAGAAAGAGCGGGCCAGTTCGGGATCGGCGATCTCGGCCAGCATCTTGTCGCGGTCATACAGGCGCATGCCGCGCTGGGGCAGGTAGACACCGACGAGCTCGTCGCCGTCGGCGACGTCGACGAAGGCGCGGTTCAGTTCGCTTTTCCAGCGCGCCAGCGTCGGCCCGGCGATGGGGGCCGGGCTCATGCGCTGGATCTCTTCAATGGAGGTGGAGGCCAGCTTGTCGCGGCTGATCTTGACCTTGTAGTCGAGTTGCAGGGCAAAGGGCTGGCTTTCATCCAGCGGCTTCTGCGCTGCCCACAGCGTGGCCTGATAGATGCGGAAACCCAGCCAGGTCATGGTGCCGCTGCCCACGGTCTGGATCTGCGCGGGCAAGGCTTCGCGCCAGGGTTGTGCAGCGTGTGCGGCGCGGCCGGGCCAGAGGGTCAACAGCGCCATCAGGAACAGCGCGCAGCAGGTCAGACGCAGGTGCTGCTGGCGCAGACCCTGTTGCAGATCGAGGGAGCGAACGGTGGCATCGGGCATCGGGGGTCTCCTCATGGGCAAGAAGCGGCATCACAGTCTTGTCAGCGAGCAATACAGTGCGCTGCATGCCGCCAATACAGTCGGCGGTGTTCTTCAGTACACGCTGAGGGCCTTGGCAATACAGTCTGCAAGGCGATCAGCAATACACTGTCGAGGTGTCAGCAACACCTCGGGCAACAAGATTACTACCAGTATAAGATAAAAGATACTGATCGGTATTTAATATTTACCAATTGGTATGGTGCGGTGGAATGTACGGTAAATGCTTGCGCAGCGCTGCTCATCGTGTCCACTTGCGCTCATAGTCCATTTCCTCGAAATGCTGCAGCAGGAAGTCGACGAAGACGCGCACCCGGGCCGGCAGATGCTTGCGGCCCTGGTAGGCGATGTTGATGGTCAGGCGCGGCAGGTCCCATTCGTCCAGCACTGGCACCAGGCGGCCGGCGACGACGTCGTCATAGATGATGTAGTTGGGCTGGATCAGGATGCCCAGGCCTTCCAGTGCTGCCGCGCGGATGATCTGGCCATCGTTGGACTGCATCAGGGCAGTGATGTCGAGCTGCCGTTCGCGGCCATCGCGATGGGTGAAGTGCAGCAGGTTGGGATGGTTGGAGTGGCTGTACACCAGCAGGTCGTGCGCGGCCAGGTCATCGAGCGCGCGCGGCACGCCGCGAGCGGCGAGATAGCCGGGCGAAGCCGCCAGGATGCGGCGCGTGGCGGCCAGCCGGCGCACGGCGATATTGGAATCCGGCTCGAACTCGCGGGTGCGGATGGCGACATCGATGCCGCTGTCGAGCAGGTCGACGTAGCGGTTGGCCGCGACCACCTCCAGCGTGATGTCCGGATAGAGACGATGAAAGCGCGGCAGCAGCGGGCTGATGTGCTTCATGCAGAAGGACAGCGAGGAAGTCACCCGCAGCAGGCCGCCGGGGGCGACGCTGTTGGCATTGACCAGGGCTTCGGCTTCCTTCATCTGCGTGAGCGCCGCCTTGCAGTGGCGATAGAAGGCCTCGCCCGCCTGGCTCAGCCCCAGCCGGCGCGTGCTGCGTTCCACCAAGCGCGCGCCCAGGCGCTCCTCCAGCGCGGCCAGGCTGCGGCTGGCGGCAGCATTGGACATCCCCAGCGCCTCGGCGGCGCGCGAGAGGCTGCCCAGCTCGGCCACCTGCACGAAGAGTTCGAATTGATTCCAGCGGTCCATGGGACGGGCTTTCCGGGGAAGGGAGCGGGCCGAAGTGGAAAACAGTTTTCCACTTTCGTCATATATCTGCGAAAAGATAAGACCTATATTACCGCTCAGCGGAAAAATCAGTCCAATTACAACACACACGCACAACACACAACACACAACACACAACACACAACAGCGACGAGGAGACCATGCTCAATCTCAATGAAGACACCATTACCCAGGCCGTGCTGGCGCGCCATGCCGGCATGCCCAATGAACGGCTGCGCCAGATCATGACCAGCCTGGTGCAGCACCTGCATGCCTTCGCGCGCGAGGTACAACTGACCGAGGAGGAATGGTTCGAGGGCATCCGCTTCCTCACCGAGACCGGGCAGCTGTGTTCCGACAAGCGCCAGGAATTCATCCTCCTGTCCGATACCCTGGGACTGTCGACGCTGGTGATGGCGCAGCAGAATCACAAGCCCGCCGGCTGCACCGAGGCGACCGTATTCGGTCCCTTCCACGTGGAGAATTCGCCGGTCTATCCGCTGGGTGCGGATATCTCCAACGGAGCCAAGGGCCAGCCCTGCTTCGTCAGCGGCAGCGTGCGCGGGCGCGATGGCCAGCCCGTCGCGCATGCCAGGATGGAAGTGTGGCAAGCCGATGAGGATGGTTTCTATGATGTCCAGTATCCCGACCTCGACCAGTTGCAGGCGCGCGGCACGCTGCATACCGATGCGCAGGGACGCTACCACTTCCGCAGCATCCTCGCCAATTCGTATCCGATCCCGCATGACGGACCGGTCGGCAAGATGCTGGAGACGCTGGGCCGTCATCCTTGGCGGCCGGCGCACCTGCATTTCCGCATCCAGGCCGAGGGATATGAGACGCTGATCACCCATGTCTTCCGCCGCGGGGACGCGTATCTGGAGTCCGATGCCGTCTTCGGCGTGCGCTCCACGCTCATCGCCGACTGGCCGCGCCATGAGGCCGGACGCGCGCCCGATGGCAGCACCTGTGAGCAACCGTTCTACACGCTGGACTATGATTTCATCCTCAATCCTCAGCGCACCTGATCCTGCCATGTCCCTGCCTGCCCACAACAGTTTTACCTATACCAGTTCCGCCGCCCGTGTGATCTTCGGTGCCGGCAGCCTGCAGCACCTGGTGCGCGAAACCGACCTGCTGGGCGCGCGTCGCGCCCTCGTGCTGTGCACGCCCGGCCAGCGCGCCGAGGCCGAGCGCGTCGCCGCCCTGATCGGTGAGCGCTGTGCCGGGATATTCGACCAGGCCGTCATGCACGTGCCCATCGAGACCGCGCGCCATGCCCGTGAAGTCGCACGCGAACTCGGTGCGGACTGCGCCATCGCCATCGGCGGCGGTTCCACCATGGGATTGGGCAAGGCGATCGCACTGGAATCCGAACTGCCCATCCTGGCCATCCCGACCACCTATGCCGGCAGCGAGATGACGCCCATCTATGGCGTCACCGAAGCCGGCCTCAAGAAGACCGGGCGCGATGCGCGCGTGCTGCCGCGCACGGTCATCTACGATCCCGAACTGAGCGCGGGTTTGCCGCTGAAGCTGTCGGTGACCAGCGGCATCAATGCCATGGCGCATGCAGCCGAAGGCCTCTATGCGCCGGATGCCAACCCCATCATGTCGCTGCTGGCCGAAGAGGGGTTGCGCGCACTGGCGGAGGGCTTGCCGCAGCTGGTGGCGCGCAGCGCTGATCTGGCCGCGCGCAGCCAGTGTCTGTATGGGGCCTGGCTGTGTGGCACGGTGCTGGGCAATGTCGGCATGTCACTGCATCACAAGCTGTGCCACACGCTGGGCGGCAGCTACAACCTGCCGCATGCCGAGACGCATACCGTGATCCTGCCGCACGCGCTGGCCTACAACGCACCGGCGGCACCGGAAGCCATGCAGCGCATCGCGCGCGCCCTGGGGACCGACGATGCCGCGCAAGGTGTGCATGCATTGGCTGCCCGGCTGCAGGCACCGTTGTCCCTGCGCGAGCTGGGCATGCCGCATGAGGAGCTGGATCGCTGCACCGACATCGCCCTGCAGAATGCCTATGCCAATCCGCGCCCGCTGGCGCGGACGGCATTGCGGACCTTGCTGGAGAATGCCTGGCAGGGGCGTGCGCCTGAGTGACGTATAGTGTGGCGGTGCAAGCGTTACGTAGACAACGTTGAGACCATCAGGAGACCGCCATGCCACGAACCACCCGCAGGCCCATGCTGTATCCGGCCTTGTTGAGTCCTTGCCTCATCGCGCTGCTGGCCGCATGCAGCAGCGCGCCCGAGAAGCCTGTCACCGACACGCCGGTGAGCACGCCGCAAAGCTGCACCGCCTTGCGTACCTTCACCCTTCCGGCCGCAGCCATCGGCCTGCCCACGCGCGGCGCACGCGTGACGGCCATCGAGAGCGTGGTTGCCAGCGGCGACGGCGCCAAGGCTGTTGGTGCTTACTGCAAGGTGAGTGGCGAGATCAGCCCGGTCGATCCCGCTGCACCGGCGATCCGCTTCCAGGTGGACCTGCCGGCGCAGTGGAATGGAAAGGCCCTGATGTTCGGTGGCGGCGGCTATGACGGCACCATTCCGGACGTGGCCGCCAACGTCCCTGCCGGCGCGGCCACGCAGCCCGGTCCCTTGGGGCGCGGCTATGCCACCTTCGCCAGCGATTCCGGCCACCAGGCCAATGCCACCACCTCGCGCGATGGTTCGTTTGGCAGCAACGACGAAGCCTTGCGCAATTTCGCGGGCGATGCCTTGAAGAAGACGCGCGACGCGGCGCTGGCCATCGTCACCGCCCATTATGGACAGCGGCCTGCACGGGTGTATTTCGCCGGCGGCTCCACGGGCGGACGTGAAGCCCTGGCCATGGCCAGTCGCTGGCCCTCTGATGTGGATGGGGTGATCGCCTTGTATCCGGCCTGGAATGCCGTCGCACTGAACCTGCAGTTTGGCCGCATGACGCAGGCCATGGCGCAGCCGGGGGCTTACCCCGATGCGGCCAAGCGCAAGCTCCTGTTCGATGCCGCCATGGCGGCGTGTGACCGTCTTGATGGCGTGGCCGATGGCGTCATCAGCAACGTTGATGCCTGCAATGCGCGTTTCGATCCGGCCACGGCCTCGCTCAACGGCAAGCCCTTGCGTTGCGAAGGCGGAGGCGAGGGCGGCGACGGTTGCCTGTCGGACGCGCAGATTGCTGCCTTCAAGGTCTTCAGCACGCCGCTGGAGTTGCCTTATCCACTGGCCAGCGGCGAGACGCGCTATCCGGGATTCAACACCTGGGGCACGGATTGGGGCATGGGCACGGGCAGTCCTTTCCAGGCCATCATCCAGACACTGGGACTGGGCACCGAGCAGCCCGCCAATCCGATGCCGGGCGTGAGCAGCAAAGGCAGTCCGCCGTATCACAGCACCTTCTGGGATCAGTGGGTGCGCTACTTCGTTACGCGCGATGTTAACTTCAATCCGCTGGCGTTGGATCCGCTGCGGCCGGGCGGGTATCAGGCGCGGGTGGTGGCGTTGAACGGCTTGCAGGATGTGAATCAGACCGATCTTTCGGCCTTCCGCAACAAGGGCGGCAAGATCCTGATCGCGCATGGCACGGCCGATGCGCTGGTCAGCACGCAGGCCACGCGGCAGTATCTGGGGCGCTTGCAGAAGGCGATAGGGGAACAGCAGCTTGAGGGCTTCGTGCGTTATTACGAGATCCCCGGCTATGGGCACGTGTTTGGTACGGCTTTCAATGCGTCCTGGGATTCACTGACTGCGCTGGAGCAATGGGTGGAGCAGGGGAAGGCACCGGTGGATCAGATCGTGGTGGATACCACCGTGGTACCGGGCCGCAGCCGGCCGCTGTGCCGGTATCCGGCTTGGCCGCAGTATCGGGGGAGCGGGTCCGTGAATGAGGCGGGGAGTTTTGTTTGTGTGGGGCGGTGAGGCATTGATGCATTTACGCATCAATGTTTGGCATAGAGTCTGGCGACGACCATTCCAACGCCGCTGACTTTACCCGTGATGACCTCTTGGTCGCCCTGCGCCAGGATCTGCAACAAGGCCCGGACTTCCGGGTGTCTTCCGTGCTGGCCGATGAGAAAGCCGACGGGGTTGGCGTATAAGCGGTAGCGCATGACCATGCTCCAAATAGATGAGGGCATACGCTAGCTTTTTTGCGGTCCGGCCACAAGATGTACATGAAGAGGAGGCCGGCTTGAACCGGCCCGTTCATCTCCATGCCAGACGTCAATCCACCTCAGGCCGCAACTCATCCTGGAACTGCGCCACTTGTGCACCGCGCACCGAGCAGCCGATGCGGCTGCCGGGGAAGGCGGGGTCGCGCGAGGGTTCGATGACCAGGGTCCGTTCCCCCAGCACGTTGGACTGGCCGCGGTAATAGTCGAAGCGCGTCGTGCGGTGCCAGCCGCCGCGATCGAAGATTTCCATGCGCACGTAGTTGCCGTCCAGTTCGCGGCTGGTGCGCTTGAAGTTGGGGATGGCCGCGCCCAGCACCTTGGCCAGCTGTTCCGGCGCGGCCGGGCTGTAGAAGCCCCAGCTCATCTTCTGCAACTGGCCGTTGCTTTCCGTGCGCTCGTCGTAATAGCCGCTCAGGGTCTGGCCGTAGGCCTGAGCGCTGCCAGCGGCCGCAATGCGGTTGCTGCCGGGTGTGCGACGATCCGGCACATCGATGCTGGCTACCGGGCCCTTGAGCGTGACTACGAAGGCCGGCGGCAGGCTGCCGGAGAACTGGCGCAAGGTGGCCGCAAAGCTGGCGTCGCAGCTGGCCAGGGCCTTGATCACGTTCTCGTACGGTCCGCGCTGGTCGGTCACTGCGCTTGCCTGAACCTTGTTGCGCAATTCATTGCGGGCCTCGTTGCGCTGTGCTGCTTGCTGCGCCTTGATCTCCAACCGCTGCTGCTTGATCTGCAGCTTTGCCATCCGCTCTTCCGGCGTGGAGCAGGCGGTGGTCAACAGAAGTGTGCCGGCTGCGAGCAGCCAGGTGCGTGATGCGGACATGATTTCCCCTTGAAGTGTCTGCTGGTTGTAGGTCTTGTGTGTTGCTCCGGAGTGCCACTGTATTGCTCGCGCCATGCGAAGGTGTATTGCTCCGGTTTGCTGCTGTATTGCTTTGGTCTTGCTTGTGTATTGCCACTGTATTGCTGGCTTCTGGCTACGCTCCCAGCGCCGTACTGCTAGCCGCCATCTCCAGCAGCGCCTGCAGCGCAAGGTCTTGGGTACGATGCTGCCGCGCCGGCCTTGCAGTACATACGCACAGGTGATAGTGCGTCCCTTGCTCGTGATGCAGAAACGGCGTGGCATCGGCGGCCACGGGACCTTCGTGCCGGGCGGCATTGTGACGAAATTTGTAATCGGCCTCCTTGCCACACCACAGGCGATAGAAGGCGGCTTCCCGTTCATCCCCGCTGAGCTCTGCCAGGCCAGACAATTCTTGCGGCGTGAAGGCTAGATCGGCCAGTGAAGACAGGTCGCGTGCGGGAGCCGGTGCTTCGATGTCCACGCCGATCTGCGTGCCTACGCTCACGCCGCAGGCGATCCAGCCACGGCTGTGCGAGAGGCTGGCCGCTGGCTGTGTGATGCCATCAGCGGGCGCGCCGGCGATGCGCACCAGCGGGGCGGCACCGTGCCGTTCGCTCACTTCGATATCGTCCAGGCGGCAACCGCTGGCCTGCATCAGCGCATGCCGCATCAGCAGCCGCGCCAGCAGGAATTCGCAGGCGCGCTGCGGGCGCAGGAAGCCTTGCAGGCGCGTGCGCTCATCCGGAGACAGGACCGCAGCCAGCCGGCCCAGCGTGGCCGGGCACGCGTCCGCGCCGACGAAGGCGCGGCCATCCACGACCCAGGCCACGGTGGATGGCATGGCGGCTTACTGGCCCAGCTTGACGATGTCACCCTTGAGGGCGACACCGGCCATGGTGGCACCGGCGTGGCATTCGAACTGGGTGGCGCTGGCCATTTCATTCTTCTTGTAATAGCTCACGATGTTGACCACGCCATTGCCGCCCAGCTCGCGGGCCTTCTTGTGCAGCTGTACCAGCGCCGAGAGGAAGACCCACTTGCAGGCCTCTTCATCACTCTTGCCAACGGCATTGGTCTTCTGGTTGGTGACGTCGGTGGCGATCTTCTCCAGCACTGCCGGGTGCGCCTGGCCGGCAAAGTAGAACTTGACCGAGCCATCCAGGATTCCTTCCTTGTCCTTCATGTCGGCGGTACTGTCCAGCGGCAGCAGGTGCTTGGTATCGCGCGCCTGGGCCGGCAGGGCGGCGGCCAGCGCCAGGGTGAGTGCGAGGGTGAGGGAAATTGTCTTCATATCGCTTGTTTTCCTTGTCATGAGTGGATGCAGAGGGAGGGGCAGGAGGAGGTCAGGGCCAGCGCCTGAAGATCAGCGAGGTGTTGATGCCGCCGAAGGCAAAGTTGTTCGACATCACGTACTCGCACTGCAGCGCCCGGCCATCGCCGGTGAGGTAGTCCAGGTCGCCGCACTCCGGGTCGGGCTGCTGCAGGTTGATGGTGGGGGCGAACCAGCCGTGGCGCATCATCTCGATGGACAGCCAGGCTTCCAGCGCTCCGCAGGCCCCGAGGGTGTGGCCCATGTAGCTCTTGAGCGAGCTGATCGGCGTACCGTTTCCGAACACGCGCGCGGTGGCCTGGGTTTCGGCCATGTCGCCCTGGCGGGTACCGGTGCCGTGCGCATTGATGTAGCCGATGGCCGAGGGCGGCAAGCCGGCGTCGTCCAGCGCCATCTGGATGGCTGCCTGCATGGTGGCCGCATTGGGATTGGTGACGTGGGCACCGTCGCTGTTGGTGCCGAAGCCGACGATCTCGGCATAAATGCGGGCACCGCGTGCCTGGGCGTGTTCCAGGTCTTCCAGGATCAGGCTGCCTGCCCCTTCGCCCAGCACCAGGCCGTCGCGGTCGCGGTCGAAGGGGCTGGGGGTGAGCTGCGGCGTGTCGTTGCGCACGCTGGTGGCGTAGAGGGTGTCGAAGACGGCAGCCTCGGTGGCGCACAACTCTTCCGAACCGCCGGCCACCATCGCCACCTGGCGCGCGCTGCGGATGGTTTCATAGGCATAGCCGATGCCCTGGCTGCCGGAGGTGCAGGCGCTGGAGGTGGTGATGATGCGGCCGGTGATGCCGAAGAACACGCCCATGTTCACCGGTGCCGTATGCGCCATCATTTTGAGGTAGGTGTTGGCATTGATGTCGCGGGTGTTCTTCTCGGCGAACATCATGGCGAAGTCGGCAATGGCATTGGGCGTACCGGCCGAAGATCCGTAGGCGATACCCAACTGGCCGCTCTTGAGCAGCGGATCTTCCAGCAGCCCCGCATCGGCCAGAGCCCATTCGCTGGCGCGTGTAGCCATCAGGGCGACCCGGCCCATGCTGCGGGTGGTCTTGCGGTTGTAGCGTTCGGACAGCGAAAACTCCACGGCTGGTGCTCCCAGGCGGGTGTGCAGGCCAATGTATTCATCCCATCCGGGCATGCGCTGCACGGCATTGCGCAGGGTCTGCAGATGCGCCAGCGCGCTGTTCCAGTCGGTGCCGATGGGACTGATGCCGGCCATGCCGGTGACCACCACCCGGCGCTCGTTGCGAGGGCGCGTCATGCCAGGCCTCCGTTGACCGAGATCACCTGGCGCGTGATGTAGGCCGCATCGGGCGACATCAGGAAGGCCACGGCGGCGGCCACTTCTTCGGGTTTGCCGGCGCGGCGCGCGGGGATCAGTTTGAGGATCTCGTCGACGGGGGCGTCTTCGGTCATGTCGGTATCGATCAGGCCGGGCGCGACGCAATTGACGGTGATGTCGCGCTTGGCCAGTTCCAGCGCCAGTGCCTTGGTGGCACCGATGACACCGGCCTTGGCGGCGCTGTAGTTGACCTGGCCGCGATTGCCGATCAGGCCCGACACCGAGGCCAGGGTCACGATGCGGCCGGCCGCCCGCCGCCGCACCATGGGCATGACCAGCGGGTTGAGCACGTTGTAGAAGCCATCGAGGTTGGTGCGCAGCACGCTGTCCCAGTCCTCGCCCGGCATGGCGGGGAAGGCGTTGTCGCGGGTGATGCCGGCATTGCAGACCACGCCGTAGTAACAGCCGTGCTGTTCCACATCGGCCAGCAGGGCCTGCGCGGCCTGTTCGCGATGGGCCACGTCGAATTGCAGCACGCGGGTCTGGCGGCCCAGCGCGGCGATCTCGGCGGCGACCTGGTCGGCAGCATCGCGCCGGGCGTGGCAATGCAGGACGATGTCATATCCCTCGCGTGCCAGGCGCAGCGCGATGGCGCGGCCGATGCCCCGGCTTGAGCCGGTAACGAAAATGCTGTGTGCTCCCGATGTGGTCATGCCATGCCTTCTTGAAGATAGTGTGTTGCATCGTGCGGCTGGAATACCGACACGGTGGCTTGCGCCAGTTCTTGTTGGGTCGCCAGGTCGGTGATGCGGCACTCGAAGGAACCCAGTCCGTTCTCCGCCTGCAGCAGCAACTGCACCGATACACCCAGCCGCATGCCGGTGGCGAACTCCGGCACGCTGCAGCCATAGCGGCGTGCCCCCAGCAGGAAACCGATCTTGGCGTGGCCGCCCTTGATCCGTTCCTGGTAACCGGCCCAGGCTGCGATGCTCTGGGCCATGTATTCGATGCCGACCCAGGCGCCCACGCCAGTGCCGTTGTGGAACAGGCTCTCGGGGCGGATCTCCAGCTCGGCCTGCAGCCGGTCTTCACTCACTGCGACCACGCGGTCGATGAGAATCATGGGCGCGGCGTGCGGCAACAACTGCTCTACCGGCGGGATGCTGTGCGGGAGCGAGCTCATGCGTTTTCCTCGCGCGAAAAGACCAGCGCGACATTGCTGCCGCCAAAGGCGAATGAATTGGAGAGTACGTGCTGCAGTGGCCTGCCGAGGCACTGGCCGACCTTGACCGGAGCCAATGGCGGCAGCGCCGGATCGGCAACGCCATCCCACAGATGGGGCGGCAGCAGGCCGTGCGGGTTGTCATCCTGCATCAGCAGCCAGCACAGGCCGGCTTCGATGGCGCTGGCCGCACCCAGGGTATGGCCGGTGAAGGGCTTGGTCGAACTCACCGGTACCTCCAGCCCGAACAGTGCCTGCACCACGCGTGACTCCATCGCATCGTTCTGCGCCGTGGCCGTCCCGTGCAGGTTGATGTAATCGATCTGGGCGGCATTGAGTCCGGCGCGGCGCAGGGCCTGGCCGATGGCCAGTTGTGCGCCCCGGCCTTCGGGATCGGGGGCCGAGACGTGATAGGCATCGGAAGACTCGCCCCAGCCACTGAGCCGGACCGGTGCGCGTTCGCGCGTGAGCAGGAACAGCGCTGCACCCTCGCCGATGTTGATGCCGCAGCGATGCAGCGAGAGCGGATTGCAGCGTTCGCTGCTTACCGATTCCAGCGCCGTGAAGCCGGAGATGGTGAATTCGCACAAGGTATCGACCCCGCCGCAGAGGACGGCATCGCACAGGCCCATGTTGAGCAGGCGCGCGGCGCTGGCGATGGCCTTGCCGCTGGAAGCGCAGGCGCTCGATTGCACGTAGGCCGGACCGCTGGTGCCCAGCGTCAGTTGCAGCGCGGCGGCCGGCGACCCCAGCTCCTGCTGGCCGTAGTGGTAGCCGGACGGGAAGCGGCCGCTGGCGGCACGCGCCGCAAAGGCGGCTTCGCCCTCGGCGATGCCGGAGGTGCTGGTGCCCAGCACGATGCCGATGCGTTCTGCACCGTAACGGGCGATGGCGGCATCGACCTGAGGACGGATACGTTCCAGCGCCGCCAGCGCCAGGCGGTTGTTGCGGCTGCGCTCGCGCAGCGGCAGGTGGTCGTCTGCGGGAAGGAGCGTGTCATCGGTCACCGCGCCCAGGGCCAGCGGCGCGCCTTGGGCGTCGCGGTAGCGCGCATCGGCGCGCAGGCCGCTGTGGCCGGCCAACAGGCGCGCGCGGATGGCCTCATGCGTGCTGCCGAGCGGACAGACCATGCCGAGGGCGTTCAGATAAAGGCTCATGCGTGTGGCGATGTCATTCAGAGGTCACCACCGACTGTATGGTCAGCTTGTAGTGGTAACGCAGATTGTTCAGGATCACTTTGCCTCCCCAGCGGCGCTGGTCGGGGTAGTCGATCACGGCAATCGTTTCGCCGTGGAGCAGGAGGGTACGTTGAGCCTGGGCTTCGCGCAACTCCCAGCCCTCGGGAAGAGCCTGGCGGATGGCGTCGGCGGGCCACAGTGTCAGCTGGACGTCCTGCAGTACATCTTCACCTTGCACCTGGCTGGGCAGCATGGGGTGGCGCCAGACCTGCAATTGCTTGCCGTCATAGTGAAGCGACATGACACGCTGGCCAAACGCCAGGCCGACCAGGTCGACATGGTCGGCATCGATTTCCAGCGCCGTGTCGAGCTGGTCGACACGGTTGCCGCGCTCCACCGTCAGGTGTTGCTGCAGGCTGATGTCCTGGCCCAGCGCGGCCGGCGGCAGGCGCAGGGACAGGCGCGCCGACGGGCGCGTATCCGGGGGTAGCGGGCTGGCACAGCCGCCCAGCAGCAGGAGGATGGCGGCGCTCATGGCGGCCAGCAGGCGGGAGGGCTTCATGCGGATTCCTTGTCCGGCTGTGCGCGCTGAACCTGGAGCGGTTCGCGGCCGGGATGGGTGAACAGAGGGGCCAGCAGCCATACCAGCAGCATGCCGCACAGCATGGTCAGGCCGAAAGCGTGCAGCGGCGGGCTGTGGCTCAGGGCCAGCAAGCCGAAGGACAGCAATGCGCTGGCTGCCGACAGGCCCACGGTCAGCCAGGCGTGGGGACCCTGGTGGCCGGAGGCTTCCAGCAGGAAGATGCCGTAGTCCACGCCCAGCCCCAGCACCAGCAGTCCGGCCAGGACGTGGAACAGCTGCAGCGGCAGGCCCAGCCAGCCGAACAGGCCCAGCGTCAGCAGCGAGGCCAGCAGCGGCGGGGCCAGCGCGCGCCAGGCGCGGCGGCGATAGCGCAGCGCCAGCAGGGCGAAGATGGCAGCGTAGGCACACAGCAGCGCCCAGCCCATGGTGATGCGGTATTGGCGCAGCACGGCCGAAATGTCGCCCACCTTGTCCACCCATTGCACGCCCGGCAGTCCATCGGCCACGGCGGCCAGGCGGTCCAGCTGGCGATAGTCGCTCAGGCCGCGCAGGGCCACGATGCTGGCGTACTGGCCCTCCACTTGGCCCAGCCAGAGGTGGCGCGAGGCGGCACCGGCCGGGGTGGCCAGGAATTCTGCGGGGGTGAGCGGCTGGGCGTTGTCCAGCATGCGCTGGCGCAACGCTTGCGCCCATTGCGGGCTCTCATCGATGGCTTGCGCGGTGAGGATGACGGCGTCGGGCGCTGTACCTTGGGGCTCCAGCAGTGCGCGCCGCAGCAGGGTCAGGTTGTCCTGCTGGCGCTGTTGCGAGGGGACCCAGTTGGACACGGCCTGTACGCCGCTGATGAGCTTGCCTTTTACCAGGGGTTGCAGCTTCTCGCGCAGGGCTTCTTCCTGCCGCAATACGGCCTCGGGGGAGGCGCCGCGCACCAGGTAGAACTGGACCGGGGCGGCCATGTCCAGCAACTGGCTGATGCGGATCTGGTCCTGCAGCAAGGCCGGCGGACTGTTCTGCAAGGCGCGGATGTCGTCGCTGCTGTGCAGGCGGGTGATGCCGGCGAGGGCCAGCCCGATCAATGCCACCGCCGCCGGCAGAACCAAGTGCCAGGCTGCGCCGCCCAGCAGGTCAGGCCAGCGGGCGATGCTGCGGCCGAAGCGTTGCGCTTGCGGGCTGGCACGCAGGCTGTGCGGACCGATCAGGCGGGGGAACCAGCAAGCCACCGTGAGCCAGGCAAACACCAGTCCCAGGGCCGAGAACACGGCCATTTGCTGCAGGCCGGGGAAGGGCGTCAGGGCCATGCCGAGATAGCCGATCAGTGCCGCCAGCAGCATCAGCGCCAGCCCCGGCAACAGGCGGCGCAGCAGGGTTGTCGAGTCCTGCGTGGCCGGCGCGGCCAGGCGCGCGCAGAGAAAGTAGATCCCGTAGTCCTGGGCGATGCCGATCAGGCTGGCACCGAATACCAGCGTCAGCAGATGGATCTTCCCGAACAGCAGCATGCTCACCGACAGCGCACCGAGGCAGCCGACGGCGATGGACAGGGCGATGTAGAGAATCGGCTTGAGCGAGCGGAAGCTCAGCCACATCAGCAGCAGGATGCCCAGCAGCGAGCCGGCACCGATGGTGGCGCTTTCGCTGCCGGCCTGGGCGCTGGCAGCGGCCGCATGCAGGATCACGCCGCCGGTGATGACCTCGCTGGCCTCGCCGTGTGCCGCCTGGCGCGCCTGCGCCAGCAGCGGCACGATCTGCTCCTGCGCCTGCATGGAAAACGCCGGGGCCTTCAGTTCCAGCAGCAGCAGGGCGTAGTTCACGCCATCGCGCTCGACGAAGAGCTGGCCGTCGCGCGGGCGCACGGGCGTCTCCCTGGCGCGTTCCTGCACCCAGTCGCTGAAGAGTCCGAAAGGATCATCCTGCCAGGCACCCAGGCGGGGTCCGCCGAACGCGCCGTACAGGCCGCTCAAGGCGCGCTGGCTCCATGCCTGCGGCGTGCCGCTTGCCAGCTGGGCGCGCTGGGCCTCACTGAGCAGCAGGCTGCGGCTGCCCGCCAGGCTTTCGAGCCATTGGTTTTGCCATTGCGCGTTGTCGCCGCTGATCGGGGCGATCAGGCCGGAGTGCGCGCGCAAGACCGTGAGGTAAGTCTGCGCGCCGGCCTGGGCCCGGCTCCAGTCGCGGTCGCCCACCAGCACCACCAGCTTCTGCTGGGCCGCATCGACCATGTGCGAGAAGGCTTGCTGGCGTACCGCATCGCGGCCACCGGTGCCCGGCAGCAAGGCCAGGATGTCGGTATCAGGACTGGCGCGCTGGCCCAGCCACAGCCAGGCATTGTGGCCGGCCACCAGCAGCACCGCCAGCAGCCAGGCCAGCGCCAGCAGGCGCGGCTGGCGGCGCGCGGGCTTAGTCAAACAGGGCTCCTTCGTCGGCCGTCATGGCACCCTCGCCGGTCTTGATGGCCGAAAAACGGATCTCGGTGCGGTCGCCGCTGGCTTCCTTCATGTCGACCTTTTCCACATAGCCGGCACCGGCCAGGCTGATGTCGCCGATGGCCTTGGCCAGTGCCGGCTGGCGCGCCTTGAGCGCGACCTGCCAGTGGCCCTCGCGCAGGCTGCCATCGAGTTCGAAGAGCGTATCGAGCTGGCTCAGGTCGCCTGCCAGCAGGGAGAACAGCACGCTGTTGATCATCTTGACCACCGGCTCCTGTTGCGCATCGAGCTTCATGGCCACGCGGCCATCCTGGATCTGCACGATGGCCTCGCGCGTGATGCGCAGGGTGCTGGGGAAGGGCTGCAGTGTCTGCCACAGGATGCCCCGGCCCTTGAGCACGCAGAAGCGGCCCTGGGCCTGCAGCGGCTTCTTGATGCCGGTCAGTTGCTTGGTCTGGTCGAAGCGTCCGCACATCACGGCCGGCTTGGCCAGGGTGGCCTGGATCTGTTGCACCGGGGCGGCGGCGTGAGCGGGCAGCGCCGCCAGCCAGGCCAGGGAGACGAGGAAGG
This sequence comes from Herbaspirillum sp. 1130, assembly GCF_017833835.1. Lineage (NCBI taxonomy): Bacteria > Pseudomonadati > Pseudomonadota > Betaproteobacteria > Burkholderiales > Oxalobacteraceae > Herbaspirillum > Herbaspirillum sp. 1130. The sequence continues at coordinate 581,582 of NZ_JAFICQ010000004.1, read as the reverse complement.
TTCTTGCGTTCATGGGGCAGGAGGCGTCAGTCCGAGCTTGTGCCACAGTACCGGGGGCGATACGAAGCACATCTCGTGGTTGTTCATCTGCACCGCCACCTGGACGGTGGAGGCGCGGGTCAGGCGTGCGCCGCTGGCGGCGTCGCTGATGAGGTAGCCGATGCGCAGGCGGTTTTCCCACTCGACGATGGCGGCACTGACGCGGATGCGCTGGCCGAAGCGGGCCGGTGCGGCATAGCGCAGGTGCAGATCGATCACCGGCCAGCCATAGCCGGATTCCTTCATGGCCGGATAGTTGTAGCCGAGGCCGTCGAGCAGGGCGCAGCGCGCGGCTTCCATGTATTCGACATAGCGGCCATGCCAGACGATTTCCATCGGATCCAGGTCATAGAACTGGATCTGCAATTCGACTTCGCCGCGCCACGGGGAATTGGCCAGGGTGACTTTGCCCGCCGGCAGGACGGTCTCACTCATACAGGCTCCAGGCCTGGGCGCGGATACGCTGCAGCAGCAGGCGCAGGTCGGGCTCCAGCATGCGGTCTTCATCGACCACGGCAATGTCTTCGGCCAGCGCAGCCTGCATGGCGGCCAGGCGGCCGGCGGGCAGGTCCTGCAAGGGCGTGTCGCCGGCCTGCTGGCGCTGGCTGCGCAGCCAGACACCCTGGCGCACCGTGATCAGCAGGGCGGCGGCGACCTGTTCGGTCAGCTCCAGCACGCGCAGGCAATCGCGTGCGGCAATCGTGCCCATGCTGACCTTGTCCTGGTTGTGGCATTCGGTGGAACGCGAGAAGACCGAGGCCGGCATGGTCAGCTTGAGGGCTTCGGCGGTCCAGGCCGAGGCGCTGATCTGCAGCGCCTTCAGGCCATGGTTGATGGGGGCTCGCGGGCCTTGGGCACCGGACAGATTGGCCGGCAGGCCGTTGTTGTAGCGCTGGTCTACCATCAACGCCATCTGGCGGTCGAGCAGGTCGGCGATGTTGGCCACGGCGGTCTTCATGCTGTCCATGGCGAAGGCGATGTGGCCGCCATAGAAATGGCCGCCATGCAGCACGCGTTCGCCGTCGGGGTCGATCAGCGGGTTGTCGTTGGCACTGTTGAGTTCGTTCTCGATGAACTGGCGCAGCGACGGCAGGGCGTCATTGAGCACGCCGATCACGTGCGGCGCGCAGCGCACCGAATAGCGATCCTGCAGGCGCTTTTCGTTACGGTGCGCCTGGCCGCACGGCAGGTCGCGCTGCAGCCAGCCGGCCACCTGCTGCTGGCCCGGATGCGGCTTGGCCGAGAACAGGGTGGCATCGAAATGGTGGGCATTGCCGTCCAGCGTGAAGCTGCTCATGGCCGTGATGCGGGTGGCCAGCTGGCACAGGTAGCGGGCGCGGTCGAAGGCCAGGCAGGCCAGCGCGGTCATGACGGCCGTGCCGTTCATGATGGCCAGGCCCTCCTTGGGACGCAACCGCAGCGGCGTCATCCCCGCTCCCGCCAGTGCCTCGGCGGCCGCCACCGTGGCACCGTCGCGCCAGACCTGGCGTTCACCGCACAGCACCGCCGCCAGGTAGGACAACGGCGTCAGGTCGCCGCTGGCACCCACCGAGCCCTCGCAGGGAATCTGCGGCAGCAGGTCGTGGTGCAGCAGGCCGGTGATCTGTTCCAGCAGGGCCACGCTCACGCCCGAGAAACCCTGGCACAGCGAATTGAGGCGGGCGGCCAGGATGGCGCGCGATTGCTCCGGCGTGAACAGCGCGCCCAGGCCGCAGCCGTGGTAGGTGTAGAGGTGATGCGGCAGTTCCGGGACCAGGTCGGGCGGGACGGTCACCGTGCAGGAATCGCCATAGCCGGTAGTGACGCCATAGATGGTGCCATCCTCGCGCAGCAGGCGGTCCAGGAAATCGGCGCCGCGCGCAATGCGCGCACGGAAGCCGTCGGCATCGTGCAATTGCGCCGTGCGCTCGCGCCGCGCCAGTGCCACGACATCCTCGATGGAGAGAGGCTCGGCACCGAAGCGGATGGGGCTGCTGCTGGCGGAAGAGGAAACGTCAGTGTGAGGCATGGTGTTCGTCCAGGGCCGAGTCGGCCCAGAAATCATAGAAATTGAACCACTGGTAGGGCGCTTGCAGGCAATGCGCTTCCAGTCGTGCGGCGTAGGCGCTCGCCAGTTCGGCCAGTACTTCGTCGCGCTGCTTGCGCGGCAGGACGATGCGGTCGCGGAAGGCTTCGAAGCTCACCTCCGCGCCCTCGGCGCTGCGGCGCGAGAACATCAGGTAGACCGGACATTGCAGCAGTGCCGCCATCACGTAGGGCCCGATCGGGAAAGGCGCGATCCGGCCCAGGAAGGATGCGCGAGCTACCCGAGGCTGCGGCGAGACCGGGACGCGGTCACCGGCGATGACCACGAACTCGCCCTGCGCCACTTTCTCGGCCAGCACCATGGCGGTGGCCGGGGACATGTCGGTGACCTGCATCAGGTTGAGCTGGCTGCCGGGATCGAGCTGGGCCAGCATCTGGTTGAACGCCTGGGCATGCCGCGTGTGCACCAGCACCGTGAGCTTCAGAGCCGGATGCTGGCGGCCGATCACGCGGCACAATTCGAGGTTGCCCAGGTGGGTGCAGATGATGAGTCCGCCGCGTCCGGCGGCGATGGCATCGGTGATATGGGCGCTACCGGTCAAATGAACTTTATTGATCGGGAACAGGCCGCCCCACAGCAACATCTTGTCCAGCAGGCTTTCGCCGAATGCGGCGAAGTGAAGGAAAACGCCAAAAAGTCCGGACCGCAGCGGCAGTTGCGGACGGTAGCTGCGGACTTGCGCCAGGAAGCTGCGCGAGGCCTGGCGGGCGCGGCCATTGGCGGCGATGTACCAGCACAGCACCGGATAGAGCATGAGCCGGAAGGGCAGCCGGCCCAGCAGGCGATGGACCGCGAACAGCAAGCGCATGCCGGCCACGAAGCTGACTTCGTTGATCTGCGCCCAATGGCGCGCGCGGTGGGGCTGGCTCATGCGCTGCGTCCGCCCAGCCGACGCCAGCTGCCGCGCGCCAGCAGCACGGGCGCACGCAGCAGCATGCCGAAGAACAGGCGGGCATGCATGCGCGAGATCAGGACATTGTCCAGCCAGACCTGGAAATGCGACACGCCGTCGGCCGGATAGCGCACCCGCGTGGCGAGGTTCTGCACGCGCAGACCGCGCCAGTAGAGGCGTACCAGGATCTCGGTGTCGAAATCCATGCGCCGGCCGATGTGAGCCTGGTCCATCAGCTGCAGCGTCGGAGCCAGCGGATAGAGCCGGAAGCCGCACATCGAATCGGCAATCTCCAGTGAAAGCGTGTTGATCCACACCCAGACGTGGGTCAGGTAGCGCGCATAGAGCCGGCCCTTGGGTACGCTCTCGTCGTAGATCGGCTTGCCGTTGATGACGGCGGCCGGCGCTGCCTGCGAGGCCGCCAGAAAGCGCGGGATGTCGGCGCTGTCATGTTGGCCGTCGGCATCGATCTGCAAGGCGTGGGTGTAGCCGGCTGCGGCAGCATGGCGCAGGCCGGTCATGACGGCGCCGCCCTTGCCCTGGTTGTGCGGATGGACCAGCAGCGTGATGTGCTGCGGATCGGCTGCGGCCAGCTGCTGCAGCACGGTGGCGCAGGCGGGACTGCTGCCATCGTCAACCAGGATGCAGGGCAAGCCGTGGCCGCGCACGGCGGCGACCACCGCGCCGATGGCGTGTTCGTGGTCATAGACCGGGATCACCACGACGGTGCTGTGTGAGATGCCGGTCTTCATGCCGCCCCCAGCAGGAAGCGGCCGCTGGCATGCTGCCCGGCCTCCGAATGCAGACGGAAGGCCAATTGTGACTTGGCCGCATCGTGCTGCAGTTCCAGCACGACGCGCATGCCGGGCGTGATGACGCGCTGGAATTTCAAGGCCTGCAGGCCCAGGAACCTTGGCGGCAGGCTGAAATAGCGCCGGCCCAGGATCAGCGACCACTCGGTCTGCACCACGCCGGGCAGGATGGGCGAGCCGGGGAAGTGGCCCTGGAAGTAGAGCAGCTCGGCGGGGATCTCCAGCGCCAGTTGGACCTGCTCGGCGGTGCGTTCAAGTTCGGTCACCCTGGGCAGGGTCGGCGGGCTGGTATTTGCCGCGCCCGTGTTTTCCAGGAGTGCCGTCAGTGCCGAGAGCGTGACCTTGCCCTGCGGGTTCAACGGCAGCGCGGGCAGGTAACGCCACAGGCGAGGCAGGGCGATGGCTTCGACGGCATCGGCCAGGCTGGCCTTGAGGGCGGCATTGAGGGCCAGTTTGCCCTGGCCATCCAGCACGGCCTGGCCTTGCGCCGTCGGCACCACGAAGGCGGCGATGAACTGGCGCGCCCTGCGGCCCTGGTGCACGATCACGCGCACGTCTGCCACCAGCGGGCTGGCGGCCAGTCCTTGTTCGATGCGGGTCAGAGAGATGCGCTTTTCTTCGAGCTTGACGATGCGGTCGCTGCGTCCGCGCAGTTCGAAAGCCGCCGGCAGGCCATCCACCAGCATCGCGCGGTCAGCCATGCTGAACCACTGTTCATCGGGCAGATGCGGAGAACGGACTTGCAGCGCGCCTTCGGCACCGATGCGTACCGACACGCCGGGCATGGCCTGCCAGTGTTCGAGGCGTTGCAGCAGATCACTCTCCGGCTGCCGCCAGGCGATGCCACCGGTCTCTGAGCTGCCATAGATTTCCAGCGGACGGTGACCCAGCAGGCGGGCGGCATCGCGCGCGGCCTGTGCCGGCAGTGGACCGCCGGACGAGAAAATGGCGCGCAACTGCCGCGCGTCCGGCTGCGTGACCTGCTCGGGCAGACGCGTCAGATGCGCCGGGCTGGACAGCAGCAGCCAGGGACGCGGACCCGTCATGCGCTGCAGATCCTCCGGGAAGAAGGCGCTGCCGGCATGGATGGGACGTCCCGCACAGAGTGCCCAGAGCACTTTGAACAGCAAGCCGTAGATGTGCTGGTGCGAGATCGTGGCCACCACGTCGGCCTGGCCCGCGATGCTGCCGAAGAGCGCCTCCAGCGTGGCCACTTCATTGGCCATCTGGCCGAGCTGCTTGGGGATGGCCTGCGCCTGGCCGGTACTGCCGGAAGTGTAGACCACCAGTCCGGTGAAATCGGCGCGCAGGGCAGGCCAAGGTGCGAGAGCATCGTCAGGGATGGTATCCGCAGCCGGCCACAGGGCCGGCCAGTGGGCACCGAAGTCTCCCGCGAATGCATCGACCTCGGTACGCAGCTGGCGGCAGGTCTCGGGCAGGGTATCGCTGGGCAGGTAGGCTGTCTTGCCGGCCAGCCAGATACCAAACAAGGCGGCGGCGAAATGCAGTGTATCCGGATGGAACAGCGCAATACGCTCGCCGGGCGTGGCCATGATCAGATGCCGCCAGCGCAGCACCTCGGCGCGCCAGGCGGTGTGCGTGAGTGCGGCCCCATCGCGCCACCCGATCACGCGCTCACCGTCGAAGGCCTGGAAGGGGAGCTGCAGCAGGTCCAGCTGCGCGGTCGTGTTCATGGCGGCCACCTCACGCATGATGCTGGCGGCGTACATACAGACGCACCAGATATTCGCCGGCGAACAGCACGCCCATGGCGACGTAGGAAATGACTCCGGTGTACATCGACCACACCGCAGGGGAGGCCCACAGGGCGGTGCCCAGGGCGATGCTGCCGTTGACCGCGAAGAACAGGCACCAGACCTGGGTGACCCGGCGCGTGTAGGCGACGACGAACAGGGGCAGGTCCGGAGAACTCAGGCGCGCCATGCGTTCGATCACCGTGGGCGGCTTGTAGAGGCTGTAGCCGAACAGCGCCAGCATGCCGGCGCTGATGGCCACCGGATAGAGCTTCAGCGGCAGCAGCGCGTTCCAGAGCAAGGCCGGTGCGGCCAGTGCCAGCGCGGCCACGCCCATCCAGCGCAGGGGGCGGCCAGTGCGGCTGGTGAACAGGCGCACGGCGGCGATGAGCACCAGCAAGAGGGCCAGCAGGCGCGGTTCAAGCTTGCCGTGGGCATACCAGATCAGCAGGGGATACAGCAGGATCAACAGCGGGCCGGCCAGGCTGGCCAGCCGCGACATCGCAGGAGGCTTCATGCCTTATGCGTGCGCTTGTTCGCGCATCAGGTTCGCCAGGATCTCGACCACATCCTGCACGGTACGCACGCTACGGAAGACGTCGGGCTGGATGCGCTTGCCGGTAGTCTGGTTGAGTTTGACGACGATGTCGACGGCATCAATGCTGTCGATGTCGAGGTCGGTGTAGAGGTTGGACTGGGGCGTGATGGCGGCTTTGTCAAGCTCGAACATCTCGTGCAGCATATCGACGATCCACACGGTGATTTCGTCCTTGGTCATGTCAGGTGTGAGAGTGGTCATGATCTGCTTCTCTTGCAAGTGGCTTGGCGGGGTCGTTATTGAAATGTGCAGCGTGGAGGGCTGCTCAGGCGGTGGCCTGGTGGCTGGCTACCAGCGCAGCCAGCGCCTGAACCGAGGCGAAGTGCTTTCGGGTTTCTTCGGAGTTGGCCGAGAGCTTGATGCCGTAGCGTTTCTGCAGGCTCATGCCCAGTTCCAGCGCGTCGATCGAATCCAGCCCCAGGCCATCCCCGAACAAGGGCGCGGCGCTGTCGATATCGCCGGGAGTGAGGTCCTCCAGGTCGAGGGCCTCGATGATGAGTTGCTTGATGTCTTGTTCCAGATCGTGCATCGCCTAGTTCTCTTTCGTGAAGTACTGTTGCAGGTAAGTCGTCAACTGGCGCGCCGCCAGAGTCGGTTGGTCGGCGCCGGCTGCTTGCTCGCTGGCGATGATGTGGTCGAGATGGAGGTCTTCGCCGATATGCAGCCGGAAATGTGCGCGCGTAGCAGGTACCTTCCACCATTTCTCGCCCTTGGCGAGGGTGCCGGGCGTGCAGCGGATGCGCACCGGGGTGATGGCCCATCCGCCGCGTACGGCCACATTGGCTGCGCCGCGCTTGAGGCTGATCCGGCCATCGCTGGGCGTGCGGGTGCCCTCCGGGAAAATGATCAGGTTGCCGCCGCTGCGCAGGGAGCGGATGCAGTCCTCGATCAGGTCAGGTCCCTGGGCATTGCTGATGTAACCCGCCGCACGGACCGGGCCGCGCGTAAAGGGATTGCGCCACAGTGCGCCCTTGACGATGCAGTCGGCATGGCGCACGAAGGCCATCAGCAGCACGGTATCGATGAGCGTGGGATGGTTGGCCAGGATCAGGAGACCATGGCGATCCAGACGTTCGAGTCCGGTAATTTCATAGCGGATCACGCCGCTCATGTGCATGACCTCGACGAAGGCGCGAAATGCCAGGCGGATGATGTGGCGTGCCCACTTGACGCGCTGCTGCGGATCGCGGACCAGGCACTGCAGGATGGGGAAAACCACCAGCCGCAACATCAGCCCGCCCAAGCCGAAGAGCGCAAAGCACATCCCCGTGGCCACGATGCGCCAGCCACGGTCGATCAATGCCAGGGCCCGTTCAAGCATGCCGCATCCAGTGCCAGCGGCGGCCATCGGCCTGGCGGTGCAGGGTGGACGTGGACGCGTCGAGGAAGAAGCGCAGCACCGCGGCCGCGCCAGCGGTGGCATTTTCAGAGGGGAGGGTGCCGTGGCCCGGCTGAATCTGTTGCCATTGCAGAGACACGGTCGGAAGCGCGCCGTGTTCGTCGGCGGCCTGCATCAGCCAGGACCAGCCGCAGGGCTCTTCGTGTTCATCGGCGAAATCGGAAAAGAGCGTGGGGAGCGGTGCATCGGCGACCACCAGCAGGACCTGCCGCGCGCCATCGGCCAGCAGGCCGCAGGCTTCGATGACGGCATGTTCGACCGTACTCTGGCCGGCTGCGATGGCCACCGTATTGGCCTGGCTGCCACGGGCGATGGAGAACAGGCCGGCGTTGGCGTTGTGTACCGAGAGACTGAAGGCGGTGGGCGACATGGGCGCAGCAGCGGCCAGGGCCATTTGCAATTCCACCGAACGAGCGCATTCGCCGTGGCGCGAGGCAAACACGACCGGGATGTCTTGCGCGTCCTTGCTGGCGCCGTCGGCGGGGCTGGATGCAATGGCAGGCGAGGCCGCACTCAGTGCGCCATAGGCCGCCTCGAGCGCCAGCTTGCCCACTGGGCTGGTCCGTCGACGCAGCATGGGCGGCATGGACTTGACTGCTGGTTCCCCCGAACCAGCGGCCTCGCGATCATCGCTGATCCAGCGTTGCCAATCGGCATGGGATTCGATACCCGGAACCCACTGCGCGTGCGACGCGATTGAAAAACTGACATCCCCTGAATACATATCTTGAAAAGCACTAGGCTTCTGCTTGGCGGTGTTATTTACCGGATCCCCCTACCAGTTCGGACCCCATTCATCGGTGCGGCCCGCGGTCAACACGCTGTTTTCTTGTTGATTTACAGCGTTTATCCGGTGTCTTGAAACGTTACAATTTGTAAGACCGGGTAATGGTACGACAAAACCTCATTGAAATAACACGAAATTTTCACGAAGAATCGCGGAAAGCCATGGCCCAAGGGCTTATGCACTGAGTGGACGTTGTCGTTTGGGTACGCGCTCGGTCGTCCTGCAGGGTAAAACTGTGCTGAATTTTGTGCCTGATTCTCTAACAATTTTTGACATGCTCGATCCAAATTGGGCCGCTACAGTTCAAGAGATTGTTCATTCAGCAAGATCAGGAGGGGGTACCCGTCCGGGATTCGGCATCGTCAAGACGGCGAGTCCATGCAATCGCTGAGGACAGAAAGACAAAACCATCAGGAACCGGCGTGATGCCGATTGCTGATGGTCGTGATGTTGGTGGAGCCGGCGGGAATTGAACCCGCGTCCAGAAGCACTCTACAGACAGTTCTACATGCGTAGTGCAGTCAATTGGTTTTAACCCTGGCGACGCGGACGCACACGCTTCGACAGGACGAGTTACCTTGGATTTAATGACGTATGAAGTAACCCCATACGCCACGATTCCCTGTAAATGACTCTACCGCTGTTGCCAGCACACCCCAGGGAAGAAGTGCTGTAGAGCTAGAAGTTTCTTAGGTTTCTAGGTGCGATTTACGCTGCGAGAGCGTAAGATTCGTCGTTTGCATTTAAGCAGTTCCGGATGGATTAACGAGGTAACCAGTCCTCGGCATGCCCTGTTCCGCTTTGCAACCCCTGTCGAAACCAAGTCGGCCCCGTGGTGTTGAAGCTTCGCAAATCCCGCTGGGCGCGTGAACTTGCGTATTACGCTTGCCTCTCTCCGAGTCTCTTCAAGAGGCGCCCGCTTGTTCGGCGGGAGGTGAATTATAACCTACTCCCTACTCTATGGGCAGCGCATGGCTTTTCAAGAGCCGCGCCGCCCGCTGGCGCATCGCCTGCTCACTGGATGGTCAGCTCGACCCGCGCCTTCGGTTCCTTTTCAGGAATGCCCGCGCCATCCAGCTTGGGTGCGATCAGGAAGATGCGCGCCGGATCGATCACGCTCTGTTCCTGCAAATAATTTCGCACCTGGTCGGCCCGGCGCTGGGCCAGGTTGCGCAAGTCATCCTTGGTCACTTCGGTGTGCTCGAGGATCAGCTTTTCCATCTCGGCTTCGGGCAGGCTCTTGCTCAAGCCGATCATGTTGCGCGGCTTGTCGAACTTGGCATCCTTGTAGACGCGCTCCAGGTACTTGGCGCGCTCGGCCGCGCTCACGCGCACCGGGCCGTCCGGCTGGCCTTCCTTGGCGATCAGGTCGGCACGCTTGAGGCTGCGCATGGCACGTTCCAGCGCTTCGCGGCGCAGGCCCTGGTCATCGACCTGGGGATCGACGCGACCGGTGATGTCGAGCTTGATGCCCGGACGCTCATGCAGCGCGTAACCCAGCGCATCCAGTTTCTTGCGCACCTCGTCGGTGACTTCCGAGGAGCCCGGCGAGAACTCGATGTAGCGCAGCTCGCCAATATGCTCGTCCGCACGGAACATCGACCCGATCAGCGCGAAGGGCGAGGTGACGGCCTTGACGATCAGGTTCACGAACACCCGCACGATGATGCCGCCGACCGAAAACTCCGGATCCGACAGCGAGCCGGAGATCGGCAGGTTCAGGTTGATGTTGCCATCGCGGTCCTTCAGCAGCGACACCGCCAGCATCACCGGCAGATTGGTGGCATCCGGGCTGTCCACGCGTTCGCCGAAGCTCAGCTGTTCAATGCGCAAATCGTTCTGGGCCACCAGCTTGTCGTTCTCGATCTTGTATTGCACATCCATCGAGAGCTTGCCCTTGGTGATCGGATAACCGGCGTACTTGGCCGAGTAGGGCGTCAGGCGCGGCAGCTGCACACCGTTGGCGCTGGCCTTGAGATCCAGGTACATGGGCTTGAAGAGCGGATTGAGCGAGCCCGAGATCTGCAGGGGGGCATCATTGTCGATCTTGCCGCTGATGTTGACCGGTGCCGGTTGCGGTTTCTCCGAAGAGATCTGCCCGATGCTGCCGGACAGTCCCGTCATGTTGGCGGTGTAGTTGGGTTTGACGAAGTTGTCGGTGTAGTTGATGTTGCCGCCTGCCAGCACCACCTGGCCGACTCGCACGATGGGCGCATCGGCGGGCGCGGTCGCCGGCGTGACCGGGGTGGCGGACACGGTCTTGCGCGAGCTTCCCGTGTTGGCAGGCTTGTCGGTTTTCTTGCTGTCGTCCGTGATCGAGCCCTGTTCCTGCGCATCAGCCACCACGATGTCCTGCAAGTTCAGGCGGCCCTTGTCGGAGAGGATGGCGCGGGCGTAGAAGTTGGACAGCGTCACCTTCTCCAGCGCCACTTGCGGACGTCCGCCCAGCTTGGCCTGGATGCCGGCCAGTTCCAGCGTACGCCAGCGCAGGAAGTCGGTGGAGGTCTGCTTGTCCTGCATGCGCAGGTTGGTGATGGCGGCGCTGCCCTTGTAATCCAGCGCCAGCTTGCGATCGTCCAGCGGGGGCGTCAGCTCCAGCTTGCCCTTGGCGCTGGCCAGGCCGCTGCTGATGGTGACATTGAGCACATCGGTGAAATAGTGCTGGAAGGGCGTGATGGGCAGATCCTTCACCTCCAGATCCAGCGCCACGCTCCTGAAATGCGCTGCAGCCTGCCCGGCCAGATCGGCGCTGCCATTCTTGTCGAAGCGCGCCTGCAGCTTGAAGGGAATGGCGTGGTCCAGCGTATCGGTGAGCGTGGGTGCCTGCAGCGAGAGCGATTCCAGCGCCAGCGGCTGTGCGCCCTTGCCCGGGGGCGTCAAGCGCAGGTCGGCCAGTTGTACCTTGCTGTCGTCGAGCTTGAGATGGCCGTCACGCAGCTGCAGTGTGGTCTGCCCGGAGAGTTTGCCGGCTACGCCGCTGATGGGGGCGCGTGACAGGTAATTCTGGTAGCCGGCGAGGTCGATGTTCTCCAGCGTGATCTTGCCTGCCACGCCGGGTTTGAGCGGCTGCAGCTGGCCGTCGAAGGCCAGCTTGCCATGGCCGTTTTCCACCGCCGACAGGGTCAGGTGCGCGGGCTTGGCATCAGCGGCGGTAGAGAGCTGGGTGGCGTTGATGTCGATCTTGCTCAGCTTGATCGATTGGGCAGGCGCCGCATTGGCTTCGTCGCGCCAGTTCACTTCGCCGCCGCGCACGGTCAGTTGTTGCAGCACGATGGGGGGCGCCGGCTGGGGTGCGCTGGCCGCAGGAGCGGGGACATCCTTCTTCGCGGTACCTGCGCTGTTCTTGCCGCCGGCACTGCCGCCACCGGCCAGCGCACGCTGCCAGTTGATCTCGCCACGCGCATTCATGCCGGCCCAGACTTGCGGCTGCTCCAGCGTGAGCTGGTTCAGTTCGCCGCTGGCGGCCAATACGTCAAATTGCTTCACCTGCAGCGCTACCGACTTGGCTTTGAGCAACGGTGCGCGGGTCTTGTCCTGCAGAGCGACGTCATCCAGGCGCACATCGCCTGCCAGGGTGACGGTCGGCTTGTCATCCTTGCGGGTAAAACCCAGATCCAGCTTGGTGCTCAGCTTGGCGCTCTGGATCAGCACCGGCAATTCGGCAGGGACGAAGGGCAGGTAGCCTACCAGATCGAGCTGGTCGATGTCGATGGCGAAGGCCGATTCCTGCGTCGAAGCGAAGGGTTTGCTGCGGCCCTTCAGGTGCAGCGGTGTACCGTTGATGGTGGCCGACAGTTGCGGCTGCACGAAGCTGTCGATGTTGCCGGGCAGGTTGGAGATGAAGGGCAGGCCAACTTGCAGCGCGGCGATGTCGATGTTCTTGCCGCTGACCTTGTCCTCGAAGCGGATCTGTCCATCCTGCAGTTGCACGTTGGCCAGCGAGAAGCGCGCCTGGCCTTCGCTCTTGGGCTGCGCGGCCAGGCGATCAAGGATGTCGGAGAAGTTGTAATGGCCACTGCCCTCGGCATCTACCCGCACCACGTGCAATTGCGGCGTAGTCAGCCTGATCTCGTCCAGCACCGGTGCCAGGCGCAGCAGCGAGGCGGCCGAGAGGTCGGCCAGCAAGCCCTTGGCGCTGAAGAAGGGCTGCGTGCCATCGGCTTCATAGAGTGTGATGTCGGAGGCGCGCAGGGCCAGCTTGAAGGGGTTGAAGGCGATCTCGCCGATTTCCAGCTTGCGGCCGATCTGGGCCTGGGTCTGGTCGACGGCGATCTTGCGCACCAGCGCGGGCAGGGCGGCCCAGCTCAACGCAGCCAGGACCAGCAGGACGGCCAGCGTCCAGCCGGCCCAGCGCAGCGGGCGTCTCATTCGTTGCCAGGCGAGGTGCTGGGTGAGTGAGGCGCGATCCGGCTTGCTCATGACGGTTTCCCTTGTCGGTGCCGGTCCGTCCTGGGGCGATGCCTGCGCAGGTGGCCGGTTCTGGTTGTGATGGTGTGTGGTGCTGCGGCGTGCGCCGGGTTGTCGCCATTCTAATGCGAGGCGACATGGCACTGCTAGGAGGGAAAAGGCGCGCTCAAGTTTCCTTGCGCGCGCCAGCAAAGGCGGGAAAGCGGATCAGTCCAGCAGGGTCAGGATGTCCAGCGGTGCATGCAGCAGCGCATCGGCCTGCCACGCAGCCGGTTCGGTATGGCCGCAATAGCCCCAGGCAGCGGCAATGGTCGGCATGTTGGCGGCGCGTCCGGCCTGGATGTCGCGCAGGTCGTCGCCCACATACCAGCAATCCTCGGCAGGTAGTCCCAGGCGCTTGGCAGCTTCCAGCAATGGCGTGGGATGCGGCTTGGGATGCGGGGTGGTGTCGCCGGAGACGATGCATCCGGCATGGCCCAGCCCGATCTGCGGGGCCAGCACGTCGGTGAAGCGTGCCGCCTTGTTGGTGACGATACCCCAGGCGATGCCGCGCGCTTCCAGTTGCGCCAGCAGTTCCGGGATGCCGTCGAAGAGGCCGCTGTGGGTCGTCATGTTGGCCTGGTAGCGGTCCAGGAAAAGTACGCGCAAGTCTTCATATTCCGCATCGCCCGGATGGATGCCCAGCGCTGCACCGATGAGCCCGCGGGCACCGGCCGAGGCGACCGGACGCAAACTTTCATAGGGGGCATTTTCCAGGCCCCTTTGCTGGCGCAGGTAGTTGGCGGCGGCCGCCAGGTCGGGAGCAGTGTCGGCGAGCGTGCCGTCGAGGTCGAACAGGATCGCGCGGGGAGGGCGGAGTGGCATGGGCTTCAGGATGGCAGGAAGAAAAGCGCCGCAGCGGACAGCTGCGGCGAGGGGAACGAACCGGCGAGGCGCGAGCGAGGCCGCTCAGCCCAGCTTGGTACAGGCCACCAGGTAGTTCACGCTGGTGTCGTCGTTGAGCGAATAGATCTTGGTCAGCGGGTTGTAGCCCATGCCCTTGAAACCATCGATCTGCAAACCGGCTTCGCGCGTGTAGTGCGCCAGCTCGGCCGGGGTGATGAACTTGGCATAGTCATGCGTGCCCTTGGGCAGCAGCCGCAGCACGTATTCGGCACCGATGATGGCCATGACGTAGGACTTCATGTTGCGGTTCAGCGTGGAGAAGAACAGCTTGCCGCCCGGCTTGGCCAGGCTGGCCGCAGCGCGCACGATGGCAGCCGGATCGGGGACGTGTTCCAGCATCTCCATGCAGGTCACGACGTCGTACTGGCCGGCTTCACGCGCGGCCATGTCTTCGGCGGCGATCTTTTCGTAGCGCACCTGCACGCCGGATTCCATGCTGTGCAGGTCGGCCACTTTCAGGGCCTTGTCGGAGAGGTCGATACCGGTGACGTCGGCCCCTTTCTTGGCCATCGATTCAGCCAGGATGCCGCCACCGCAGCCGATGTCGATCACCTTCTTGCCGGCCAGCGGGGCGCGGGCGTTGATCCACTCCAGGCGCAGCGGGTTGATTTCGTGCAGGGGACGGAATTCAGAACCCGGGTCCCACCAGCGATGGGCCAGTTCACTGAATTTCTGGATCTCTTGGGGATCGGCGTTCATGGTCGCATTGGTCGTGTTCATGGGGCCTAATGATAGCCCAATCCGACGCAGCGGGTAGCCTGCGCCAGGTCAAGATGCGGCGCAATGAAGGGGCAAGTGCTTGCAAAAGCCTGCATGACCAGCAAATGAAACAGGAATAAAAAAACCCCGCCGAAGCGGGGTTTTCATAACAGCCTTGTAGCGGCAATCGATTACTTGCGGGTACCCACAACTTCGATTTCCACGCGACGGTTCTTGGCGCGGCCAGCAGCGGTCTTGTTGTCAGCGACCGGTTGCGACTTGCCCTTGCCTTCGGTGTAGACGCGGTTGGCTTCAACGCCCTTCGAGACCAGGTAGGCCTTGACGGACTCAGCACGGCGAACCGACAGCTTCTGGTTGTAGGCGACGGAGCCGATCGAGTCGGTGTGGCCGACGGCGATGATGACTTCCAGGTTGATCGCCTTCAGGTTGCCAACCAGTTCATCCAGCTTGGCCTTGCCAGCCGGCTTCAGGGTTGCCTTGTCGAAATCGAAGAAGGCGTCAGCAGCGTAGGTGACCTTTTCCGAGGTCGGGGCAGCGACAGGAGCAGGAGCCGGAGCAGGAGCAGCAGCGGCAACCGGAGCCGGTGCGGGCGGTTCTTCGCACGGACCGTTCACGTAAGCGGTTTGCCAGCACAGACCGTAACCGCTGCGGGTCACGACGTCACGGCCATCTTGCAGGTACAGGCTGCCGGGACGAACCTTGATGTCCTTGGTTTCCTGAGCGGTGGCAGACAGTGCGATGGCTGCGGACGCAGCAGCGAAGACGAGTTTTGCTAATTTGTTCATGTTTCTCCTCTCGGGTGAGATATCCGCAGATAAACTGCGCTACAAGATTACGACATCAAAAAAATGAATAATATCATGTGTTCAGGTCGTCACAGGCCCTTGTTCCATGGGGCTAGTAATGAACTTAGCCGCCATTCTGCCACACGGATTGACCTTCAGCGATGCTTGCCAATTGGTCCAGACAACGTTTTTGGGACTGTGTTGTTTCTTCGCAACGCGATATTTTCGGGCCGTTTTTGTTCCTTTAAGGCTGAAAAAAGCCGGATTTTTTAAAGAAAATCCTTATATTTCATACAGTTCGCGCATTTTCACTCGGGCAAGTAGTTGCCATTTTCTCCGCAGCATCGCTATTCCCGGGCCCTCCGAATTCTCCTGATGGCGTGCACCGGGAAAGTGAGTTTCGGAAAATTTTCCCAAATTGGTCATTTGACAGCAATCCACGGCGGAGAAACATTCGATGCCGGGCGGCAATGCCGGTCGCTGAGTTCGGGCGCTCTAATATATATAGGCGTTCGGACCTGGCATTTCGTCGCTCCCAGGCGCTGGGAGGAGCTTTGCGGCGCATGCGGTGATGGCCTGCACCGGGCCGGGTGTCCTGGCGAAGCATGCCGTTGCAGGGTCATTGAGGGCGTTTGACGGGCTTTTGACCCTCCTGGCGTGCTAGAATGCACTGTTCTGATCAGTCCAAGGGCCACGCCCGCCCGGCACGATTTTCTGGCCGGGAAACATCTTTCGACTCTCCAATGGATCAATTCGCTAAAGAAACCATCCCCATTTCCCTCGAAGAAGAGATGCGCAAGAGTTACCTCGATTACGCCATGAGCGTGATCGTGGGTCGGGCACTGCCGGATGTGCGCGATGGCTTGAAGCCGGTGCACCGCCGCGTGCTGTATGCGATGCACGAGATGAACAACGTCTGGAATCGCCCGTTCGTGAAGTGCGCGCGCGTGGTCGGTGAAGTCATGGGTAAATACCACCCGCACGGCGACGCCTCCATCTACGACACCCTGGTGCGCATGGCCCAGGACTTCTCGCTGCGCTACACCCTGGTCGACGGCCAGGGCAACTTCGGTTCCATCGACGGCGACGGCGCTGCTGCGATGCGTTACACCGAGTGCCGCCTGGACAAGATCTCCAACGAATTGCTGGCCGATATCGAGAAGGAAACCGTCGATTTCGTGCCCAACTACGACGGCAAGGAAAAGGAACCCTCGGTCCTGCCGACGCGAATCCCCAACCTGCTGGTCAACGGCTCCTCCGGCATCGCCGTGGGCATGGCCACCAACATCCCGCCGCACAACATCACCGAAGTGATCAACGGCGCGCTGCACCTGCTGGCCAATGAACACTGCACCATCGATGAACTGATCGAACTGGTCCCGGCACCGGACTTCCCGACCGGCGGCATCATCTATGGCGTCTCGGGCGTGCGCGATGGTTACCGCACCGGCCGTGGCCGCGTGGTCATGCGCGCCAAGACCCACTTCGAAGAGTATGGCCGCGAAGGCCGTATCGCCATCATCGTCGATGAGCTGCCCTACCAGGTCAACAAGAAGGCACTGCTGGAACGCATCGCCGAGCTGGTGCGCGACAAGAAGCTCGAAGGCATCTCCGACCTGCGCGACGAATCCGACAAGTCGGGCATGCGCGTGGTCATCGAACTCAAGCGCGGCGAAGTGCCTGAAGTGGTGCTCAACAACCTCTACAAGCAGACCCAGCTGCAAGACACCTTCGGCATGAACATGGTGGCGCTGGTCGATGGCCAGCCGCGCCTCTTGAACCTGAAGCAACTGCTGGAATGCTTCCTGTCGCACCGTCGCGAAGTGGTCACCCGCCGCACCGTGTTCGAACTGCGCAAGGCGCGCGAACGCGGCCACGTGCTCGAAGGCCTGGCCGTTGCACTGGCCAACATCGATGACTTCATCGCCATCATCCGCGCCGCACCGACCCCGCCGATCGCCAAGGCAGAACTGATGACGCGCGCCTGGGATTCGTCCATGGTGCGCGAGATGCTGGCCCGCACTGGCGAAGGCAATCCGGGCGGCATCGACGCCTTCCGTCCGGAAAGCCTGCCGGCCCATTACGGCATCCAGTCCGACGGCCTCTACAAGCTCTCCGACGAACAGGCGCAGGAAATCCTGCAGATGCGTCTGCAACGCCTGACCGGTCTGGAGCAGGACAAGATCGTCAATGAATACAAAGACGTGATGGCGCAGATCGCCGACCTGCTGGATATCCTCTCCAAGCCGGCCCGCGTCACCGCCATCATCACCGACGAACTCAACGCCGCCCGCAACGACTACGGCATCGGTGCCAAGGACGAGCGCCGCTCCACCATCGAGCACAACGCCACCGACCTGGCCACCGAAGACCTGATCACCCCGCAGGACATGGTGGTCACGCTGTCGCACACTGGCTACATGAAGTCGCAGCCGGTCTCCGAATACCGCGCGCAGAAGCGCGGCGGCCGCGGCAAGCAGGCCATGGCGACCAAGGATGACGACTGGATCGACCAGCTCTTCATCGCCAATACGCACGACTACATCCTGTGCTTCTCCAACCGTGGCCGCCTGTACTGGCTGAAGGTCTGGGAAGTGCCGCAGGGTTCGCGCAATTCGCGCGGCAAGCCCATCGTCAACATGTTCCCGCTGCAGGATGGCGAGAAGATCACGGTGATCCTGCCGGTGTCGGGTGCCAATCGCAGCTTCCCGGATGACCGCTATGTCTTCATGGCGACCAGCCTGGGCACGGTCAAGAAGACCCCGCTGTCGGACTTCTCCAACCCGCGCAAGGCCGGCATCATCGCCGTGGACCTGGACGAAGGCGACTTCCTGATTGGTGCCGCCCTGACCGATGGCGCGCATGACGTGATGCTGTTCTCCGACGGCGGCAAGGCCGTGCGTTTCGATGAAAACGACGTGCGTCCGATGGGCCGTACCGCCCGTGGCGTGCGCGGCATGAACCTGGAAGAAACCCAGCAGGTCATCGCCCTGCTGGTGGCCGAGAACGAACAGCAGTCCGTGCTCACCGCCACCGAAAACGGCTTCGGCAAGCGTACCCCGATCACCGAGTACACCCGTCACGGCCGTGGCACCAAGGGCATGATCGCCATCCAGACCAGCGAGCGCAACGGCAAGGTCGTGGCCGCCACGCTGGTCGATTCCAGCGATGAGATCATGCTCATCACCACCGGCGGCGTGCTGATCCGCACCCGTGTTTCGGAGATCCGCGAGATGGGCCGCGCGACCCAGGGTGTGACCCTGATCGCAGTGGAAGACGGCACCAAGCTGTCGGGCCTGCAGCGCGTGGTCGAGTCCGATGTGGAAGACGTGATCGAAGGCGAAGGCGCAGAGGCGGCCGGCGGCGAAGCACCAGCCGCAGGCGAGTAAAGCAAGTCCAGGGCGGCGGGCCGCATGCCTGCCGTCTTTTTTGATGGCGAACGCAGACATGGTTTATAACTTTTCCGCCGGTCCGGCGGTATTGCCCAAGGAAGTGCTGCAACAGGCAGCCGACGAGATGCTGGACTGGCATGGCAGTGGCATGTCGGTCATGGAGATGAGCCATCGCGGCAAGGAATACATGTCCATCATCGAAGCCGCGCTGGCTGATGTGCGCGCGCTGATGAACATCCCTTCCAACTACAAGGTACTGTTCCTGCAGGGCGGGGCCATTGCCGAGAACGCCATCATCCCGATGAACCTGGCGGCGCTGCGTTCGCCGGCAGGCAAGCGTGAAGCCGGTGTGGCCGACTACATCAACACCGGTTCCTGGTCGACCAAGTCGATCAAGGAAGCGGGGCGCTACTGCAGCGTGAACGTGGCAGCCTCCTCGGCTGATCACAAGTTTTCCAGCATCCCGGCACGTGCCGACTGGAAGCTCTCGCGCAATGCCGCCTACGTGCACATCTGCAGCAACGAAACCATCGACGGCGTCGAATACCAATATACGCCCGAGGTCGCCGCCGATACCGATGGCGCACCGCTGGTGGGCGACATGTCCTCGCACATCCTCTCGCGCGAGGTGGATGTCTCGCAGTACGGCGTCATCTATGGTGGTGCCCAGAAGAACATCGGCCCGGCGGGCGTGACCATCGTCATCGTGCGCGAAGACCTGCTGGGTCACGCGCTGCCGTTCTGTCCCTCGGCCTTCGACTGGAAGATCGTGGCCGACAACGATTCCATGTACAACACCCCGCCGACCTACGCGATCTACATCGCCGGCCTGGTGTTCCAGTGGATCAAGCGCCAGGGTGGCGTGGCCGCGCTGGAAGCGCGCAACATCGCCAAGGCCGAGCTGCTCTACGGCTACCTGGACAGCACCGATTTCTACAGCAACCGGATCGCAGCGGACTGCCGTTCCCGCATGAACGTGCCGTTCTTCCTGCGCGACGATGCGCTCAATGACACTTTCCTGGCCGGCGCCAAAGAGCGCGGCCTGCTGCAGCTGAAAGGCCACAAGTCGGTCGGCGGCATGCGTGCATCGATTTACAACGCGATGCCGATCGAGGGCGTACAGGCTCTCGTCGATTATCTGAAAGACTTCGAACAGCAGCACGGCTGACGCCGCATCTGGCCGGGCGTATCATCGCCCGCGCAGTGCTGGCCGTGGCCGTGCGCCAAGCCAACGCCATGCCCGGTGCGCCGCCGGCCGCTCGTAGCGCCCGTGCGCCGTGCAGAACCTGAAAGAGCAAGATGAGTGACGACAAGTTGCTGCCCCTGCGCCAGAAGATCGATGCCATCGATGCGCAGATCCTCGACCTGCTGAACCAGCGCGCCCGTGTCGCGCAGGAAGTGGGCCACGTCAAGGCCGAGACCAATGCCCCGGTGTTTCGTCCCGAGCGCGAAGCGCAGGTCCTGCGCCGCGCCGCCGACCGCAATCCCGGGCCCTTGCTGGGCACCGATATCCAGACCATTTTCCGTGAAGTGATGTCGGCCTGCCGCGCGCTGGAAAAGCGTGTGGTGGTGGCCTATCTCGGCCCCGAAGGCACCTTCAGCGAACAGGCCGTGTACCAGCAGTTCGGCCATGCCATCGAGGGCTTGCCCTGCGTGTCCATCGATGAAGTGTTCCGCGATGCCGAAGCCGGTACCGCCGATTTCGGTGTGGTGCCCATCGAGAATTCCTCCGAAGGCGTGATCAACCGCACGCTCGATCTGCTGCTGCAGACCACGCTGACCATCAGCGGCGAAGTGGCGATCCCTGTGCATCACAGCCTGATGACCGCCAGCGGCAACATGGAAGGCATCACCCGCATCTGCGCGCATTCGCAGGCCCTCGCCCAGTGCAATGCGTGGCTCAATCAGAACTATCCTGCCATCGAACGCCAGGCGGTGGCCTCCAACGCCGAGGCCGCGCGCATGGCAGGTGAAGACAAGAGCGTGGCGGCCATTGCCGGTGAAATCGCGGGCCAGAAGTACAACCTGCAGACGGTCAACGCCCACATCCAGGACGATCCGCACAACCGCACTCGCTTTGCGGTGATCGGCCGCCTGCGCACGGCACCGTCGGGGCGCGACCAGACTTCCATCGTGCTGTCGGTGCCCAACAAGGCCGGTGCGGTCTACAACCTGCTGGCACCGCTGGCGCGGCACGGCGTGTCTATGACGCGCTTCGAGTCGCGCCCGGCCCGCATGGGGGCGTGGGAATATTATTTCTACGTCGACCTCGAAGGCCACGAGCAGGATGAGAAGGTCGCCAAGGCGCTCGAAGAGCTGCGCCAGAACGCCGCCTTCTTCAAGCTGCTGGGCTCCTATCCGCTGGGCCTGTGAGCGCCTGCCGTCCCGCCATTCTTCAAGGCTGAGTTCAACGTGTTCAAGAAAGTCGTCATCTTCGGTGTGGGCCTGATCGGCGGCTCGTTCGCCCTGGCGCTGCGCCGTGCCGGCCAGGCCGCGCACATCGTCGGCGTGGGCCGCTCGCTGGCCAGCCTGGAGCGTGCGCGCGAGCTGGGCATCATCGATGCCATTGCCACCGATGCGGCCGCCGCCGTTACCGGTGCCGATCTGATCCTGGTGGCCGCGCCAGTGGCGCAGACCGAAGCCATCCTCGCTTCCATCAAGCCGCATCTGGAGGCCCGGGCCATCGTCACCGATGCCGGCAGTACCAAGAGCGATGTGGTGGCCGCCGCCCGCAAGGCGATGGGGGAGCGCATTGCGCAGTTCGTCCCGGCGCATCCGATTGCGGGCCGTGAAAAACATGGTCCGGAAGCCGCGCTGGCCGAATTGTATGAAGGCAAGAAAGTGGTCATCACCGCCTTGCCCGAGAACAGCGAGTCCGATGTCGAAACCGTGGCCGCCGCCTGGCGCGCCTGTGGTGCGATCATCCATCGCCTATCCCCGCAGGAACATGATGCGGTGTTCGCTTCGGTGAGCCATTTGCCGCACGTGCTGGCCTTTGCGCTGGTGGATGACATCGCCGCCAAGCCGCATGCCGGGACCCTGTTTCAGTATGCCGCCAGCGGTTTCCGCGATTTCACCCGCATTGCTGCCTCCTCGCCCGAGATGTGGCGCGACATCACGCTGGCCAACCGTGATGCCTTGCTCACCGAGGTCGATGCCTATCTGGTGCAATTGCAGGGCATACGCGCGATGATTGCCGACAGCGACGGCGCGGGCCTCGAAAAGATCTATGCCAACGCCCAGCATGCCCGCCAGCAATGGGCGGCCGCCATCGAGGCGGCCGAGCGCAAGGCCAACTGAACATTCTTTCTTGGCCACATCGTCAAAGCCGCCTGGGCGGCCCGATTCCATCACCGCATCATCCACAGAAAAGCAAGCAAGATGAAACAGCCTTCCTACCCCCGCCATATCGACCTGAACCCGGTCCCGCACGTGCAAGGCACGGTCAAGCTGCCGGGCTCCAAGAGCATCTCCAACCGCATCCTGCTGCTGGCGGCGCTCTCGGGCGGCACCACCCGCATCTTCGACCTGCTGGCCTCCGACGATACGCTGGTCATGCTGATGGCCCTGCAGACCCTGGGCGTGAAGTGGGAGCAGATCGAAGGTACCCAGGATTACATCGTCCATGGCGTCAACGGCGTGCTGCCGGTGCACCAGGCTGATCTCTTCATGGGCAATGCCGGTACCGCCATCCGTCCGCTGACCGCGGCCCTGGCCGTGCTGGGGGGCGACTACACGCTGCATGGCGTGCCGCGCATGCACGAGCGGCCGATTGGCGACCTGGTGGATGCCTTGAATGCCGTGGGCATGCGCATCGAGTACACCGGCAATCCCGGCTACCCGCCGCTGCATATCCGCCGTGGCCAGCTGACATCGGCGCGCATGAAGGTGCGCGGCAACGTCTCCAGCCAGTTCCTGACGGCCTTGCTGATGGCCGCGCCCCTGATGGCGCGTGAGGAGGCCATGCAGATCGAGGTGGTCGGTGAACTCATCTCCAAGCCTTACATCGAGATCACCCTGAACCTGATGCGCCGCTTCGGCGTCGAGGTCGAGCGCGACGGCTGGCAACAGTTCACCGTCAAGCCGGGCCAGCATTACCGCAGCCCCGGCAGCATCCACGTCGAGGGCGATGCGTCGTCGGCCTCCTACTTCCTGGCCGCCGGTGCCATCACCGGCGGCCCGATCCGGGTCGAGGGCGTGGGCCGCGACAGCATCCAGGGCGACGTGCGCTTCGTCGAAGCGCTGGAGCAGATGGGCGCGACCATCACCATGGGCGAGAACTGGATCGAGGCCTCCTCCAATGGCCCGCTCAAGGCCATCGATGCCGACTTCAACCACATTCCGGATGCAGCGATGACCATCGCCGTGGCGGCGCTCTACGCCGACGGCCCCAGCACCCTGCGCAACATCGCCAGCTGGCGCGTCAAGGAAACCGACCGTCTTTCGGCCATGGCGACCGAGTTGCGCAAGCTGGGTGCGCAGGTGGAAGAGGGCGCTGATTACCTCACGGTGATCCCCCCGGCCGAGATCGGTACGGCCGCCATCGATACCTATGACGACCATCGCATGGCCATGTGCTTCTCGCTGGCGGCGCTGGATGGTGCATTGCGGCGCGGCAACCGTATTCGCATCAACGACCCCAAGTGCGTGGCCAAGACCTTCCCCGATTATTTTGACGTTTTCAAAAAGATTGCCGAGCAAACCTTGATCTGATACACCCTGTCTCTGAAAGTAAAAGCACTAAATTATTCACAGATAAAGGGTTCAGGCCATGGAAAAAGCAAAGATACCGGTCATCACCATCGATGGCCCGACCGCCTCCGGCAAGGGCACCGTGGCGCAGAAGGTGGCGCGGCAACTGGGTTTCCATTACCTGGATTCGGGCGCGCTGTACCGCCTGACGGCGCTGTCCGTGCTGCGCCGCGGCGTAGCCCTGGATGACGAACACGCCCTGGCCAAGGCGGCCGAGCACCTGCACTGTCATTTCGATGGCGGCCACATCTTCCTGGCCAATGAAGACGTGACCCAGGCCATCCGCGCCGAAGAGGTCGGCAATACCGCCTCCAAGATCGCGGCACTGATCACCGTGCGCCAGGCCTTGTACGGCCTGCAGTTGTCATTCAGGAAACCTCCCGGCCTGGTGGCCGACGGCCGCGACATGGGCACCGTCATCTTCCCCGGTGCCCGTCTGAAGGTGTTTTTGACCGCCAGTGTGGAAGCACGCGCTACAAGACGCTATAAGCAATTGATTGACAAGGGTTTTTCTGCTAATATCGAAGACCTCTCCAGAGATTTGAAGGAGCGCGACGAACGCGACATGAACCGCTCGTCGGCCCCCTTGAAGGCTGCGGAGGGTGCATATCACCTGGATACATCCGACATGACCGCTGACGAAGCGGTGCAGCAGGTACTCAGCTGGTACGCTGCCCTGGGGCACTGAAATCCGTTGCAATCCGCTTGAAACGGCCCGTTCAGTACCCATCATGGGCAAGTCCTTGTTGTACCCGTAGTGCCATTGGTGCCCGGCAGATGCAAAGTCTGACGGGTGTTGATAAACCTAACCCAGTACCCATGTCGTCGGCGGCAACGAAGACGGCAGTGCAAGTCAGTCTGATTGCATCACACGGATACCGGCCAATCTTTCTTACTTTCTTTTATGTCTACCACTACCGTTATCGCTGCAGGTGTTGATACCTCCAGCGAATTTGCTGCTCTGTTCGAAGAATCGCTGTCGCGTCAGGACATGCGTTCGGGTGAAGTCATCTCGGCAGAAGTCGTGCGCCTGGATCACAACTTCGTGATCGTCAACGCCGGCCTGAAGTCCGAAGCATTCATCCCTGTTGAAGAATTCAAGAACGACAACGGCGAAGTCGAAGTCAACGTCGGCGACTTCATCTCCGTTGCGATCGAATCCCTGGAAAACGGTTTCGGCGACACCATCCTGTCGCGCGACAAGGCCAAGCGTCTGGCATCGTGGCTCTCGCTGGAAAAGGCGATGGAGTCCGGCGAGATCGTCACCGGTACCGTCAATGGCAAGGTCAAGGGCGGCCTGACCGTTCTGACCAACGGCATCCGTGCCTTCCTGCCGGGTTCGCTGGTCGACACCCGTCCGGTCAAGGACACCACCCCGTTCGAAGGCAAGACCCTGGAATTCAAGGTCATCAAGCTGGACCGCAAGCGCAACAACGTCGTTCTGTCGCGCCGTGCCGTGATCGAAGCCTCGATGGGCGAAGAGCGCGCCAAGCTGATGGAAACCCTGAAGGAAGGCACCGTCGTCACCGGTATCGTCAAGAACATCACCGACTACGGTGCGTTCGTTGACCTGGGTGGCATCGACGGCCTGCTGCACATCACCGACCTGGCATGGCGTCGCGTGCGTCACCCGTCGGAAGTGCTGTCGGTTGGCCAAGAGATCACCGCCAAGGTCCTCAAGTACGATCAAGAGAAGAACCGCGTCTCCCTGGGCGTCAAGCAGCTGGGCGACGATCCGTGGACCGGTCTGTCGCGTCGCTACCCGCAAGGCACCCGCCTGTTCGGCAAGGTCACCAACC
Organism: Herbaspirillum sp. 1130; assembly: GCF_017833835.1. Classification (NCBI taxonomy): domain Bacteria; kingdom Pseudomonadati; phylum Pseudomonadota; class Betaproteobacteria; order Burkholderiales; family Oxalobacteraceae; genus Herbaspirillum; species Herbaspirillum sp. 1130. Next base: position 556,415 of record NZ_JAFICQ010000004.1, on the reverse strand, counting down.
TGACCGACTACGGTGCATTCGTGGAAGTCGAACAAGGCATCGAAGGCCTGGTGCACGTCTCCGAAATGGACTGGACCAACAAGAACGTGGCCCCGAACAAGGTTGTCCAGCTGGGCGACGAAGTCGAAGTCATGGTTCTGGAAATCGACGAAGAGCGTCGTCGTATCTCCCTGGGCATGAAGCAGTGCAAGCCGAACCCGTGGGACGACTTCGCCATGAGCCACAAGAAGGGCGACAAGGTCAAGGGTTCGATCAAGTCGATCACCGACTTCGGCGTGTTCATCGGCCTGCCGGGCAACATCGACGGCCTGGTGCACCTGTCCGACCTGTCCTGGACCGAAGCCGGCGAAGAAGCCGTGCGCAAGTTCAAGAAGGGCGACGAGCTGGAAGCCGTTGTGCTGGCCATCGACGTGGAACGCGAGCGCGTCTCCCTGGGCGTGAAGCAACTGGAAGGCGACCCGTTCAACAACTTCGCAGCCCTGAACGACAAGGGTGCGATCGTGACCGGTACCGTCAAGTCGGTTGAGCCCAAGGGCGCCGTGATCCAGCTGACCGACGAAGTCGAAGGCTACCTGCGCGCTTCCGAAATCTCCCGCGACCGCGTGGAAGATGCCGGTACCCACCTGAAGGTTGGCGACGCCGTCGAAGCTCTGGTCATCAACATCGACCGCAAGGCTCGCAGCATCCAGCTGTCGATCAAGGCCAAGGACAACGCCGAGACCCAGGAAGCCATGCAGAAGATGTCGGCTGACTCCAACGCTGCTTCGGGCACCACCAGCCTGGGCGCGCTGCTGAAGGCCAAGCTCGACAACAAGAACTGATCTTCCGGTCACGATGACAAAGTCGGAGCTGATCGCCCGTCTGGCTGAGCGTTATCCGCAACTTGTTGCCAAGGATGCGGATTACGCGGTCAAAACCATCCTCGATGCCATGGTCGACGCGCTCGCGACCGGCCAGCGCATCGAGATCCGTGGCTTTGGCAGCTTCGCGCTCAACCGCCGTCCGCCGCGTATCGGCCGCAATCCCAAGTCCGGCGACAAGGTGATGGTCCCTGAAAAACGGGTCCCCCACTTCAAGCCGGGCAAGGAATTGCGCGAACGCGTCGATGCGATGGTCGGCCAGCCAATTCGCGAGGATTGACCCGGCTGGGCCTGTGACCAGGCAGTTCTTGCGGTGCGCAGATGAAGTTTTCTGCGCCCGCGAGCAGTAACAATGGTTGAAAGCTGCACACTCGCGCACCGCTAGGTGAACGGGTGTAAAGGCTGATCAACAAAATGAACGGCATCTTTGGATGCCGTTTTTTTTCACGTACAATCCCGATTTACCCTGGATTGACCGGGAATGCGCGCGAAATCGGCGCGATTTTTCCGGCCAGCGCAATAATGCTGCGGACCGGCACCGTCCTCGCGCATCGCCTTTATCGTCATGGGTGTTGCGCATCGCTTGCCGGCGAGCTTGGCCTTCGGGCCTCCGGGCTAACCACGACCCGCCAGAAAGGATTACGCCATGAAAATACTGTCCCGATTGATCGCGGCCATCCTGTTCGTGTTCTTCTTTTTCTTCGCCCTGCGCAATACCCAGGAAGTGACCATGCACTTCTTCCTCGGTTATGAACGCACCGACCCGCTGGTACTGGTGCTGCTGGCCTTCTTCGTGATCGGCGCGATCCTGGGCGTGCTGGCCATGGTGCCGCTGGTGATGCGCCACCGCCGCGAAGCCTCGCGCTACAGGAAGGCCCTGTCGCAAGTCCAGAAGCAGCAGGAAGAGATCGCCCAGGTGCAGGCCCAGCCGCCGCAGCCTGACAGCGTGATCACCGCGCAGCACATCCTCTAATTGCCCCTCACTGTTTATGGAATTTGAATTTTGGTGGTTGCTCGGCATCCCGGTCTTCTTCGGCCTGGGGTGGATTGCCGCGCGGGTGGATATCAACCAGTTGCTGTCCGAGTCGCGCACCCTGCCGCGCGGCTACTTCAAGGGGCTCAACTTCCTCCTGAACGAGCAACCCGACAAGGCCATCGACGCCTTCATCGAGATCGTCAAGCTGGATCCCGAGACGGTGGAACTGCACTTCGCCCTGGGCAACCTGTTCCGCCGCCGCGGCGAGACCGAGCGCGCCATCCGCGTGCACCAGAACCTGCTGGCGCGTCCCGACCTGCCGGCCGAGCACCAGGGCCATGCGCTCTATGAACTGGGCCAGGATTACCTGAAGGCGGGCCTCTTGGACCGCGCTGAAGAAACCTTCAACAAGCTCATCGACACCCCTTACAGCGCCCAGGCCGGCCGCGCCCTGCTGGAGATTTACCAGCGCGAGAAGGAATGGGAGCGCGCCATCTCCGCCGCCGAAATCCTGCAAGCCACGGGTGCCGGCGGCCGCCAGCGCGAAATCGCCCAGTTCTACTGCGAGTTGGCCGCTGATGAACTGGTGCGCACCAACACCGATGCTGCCATGGCCCTGCTGGACAAGGCCCTGGCCGCCGACCGCAAGAGCGTACGCGCCACCATGCTGATCGGCGATGCGCTGCGCGCGCGCGGCGACATCGAAGGCGCGCTGGAAACCTGGCGTCGGGTCGAGCACCAGAGCGTGCCGCACACCGCCCTGGTGGCGCAGCGCCTGATGGATGGCTACATCGCCGTCGGTCGCCCGCAGGAGGGCATCAACCTGCTGCGCGCCTACCTGGCGGAAGCCCCGTCGATCGATCTGCTGGAAGTGGTCTTCAAGGCCGTGCTGGACGCCGACGGCATCGATGCCGCCAATGTGCTGGTGAGCGACGAACTGCGCCGTACGCCGACCCTGCTGGGCCTGGACAAGTTCCTGGAAGCGCGCATGATGAGCGCGCCCCAGACCGTGCGCCCCGAGCTGGCCGTGGTCAAGACCCTGGTGCACGGCTATACGCAGAAGCTGGCGCGCTACCAGTGCAGCCATTGCGGCTTCAAGGCGCGCCAGTTCTACTGGCAATGCCCGGGCTGCAGCCAGTGGGAAACGTACCCGCCGCGCCGCACTGAAGAATTGAATGTCATGAATTGAGGCCCTCGCGGGCCGTACTTGAACTCTGGATCTACCATGAAAATCACCATCATCGGCACCGGCTACGTAGGCCTGGTGACCGGCGCCTGCCTGGCCGAACTGGGTAACGACGTGTTCTGCCTGGACGTTGACCAGCGCAAGGTCGACATCCTCAACAACGGCGGCATCCCCATCCACGAACCTGGCCTGGAAGAAGTGGTGGCCCGCAACCGCGCTGCCGGTCGTCTGCACTTCTCTACCGATGTGGCAGCCAGCGTGGCCCATGGTGACATTCAGTTCATCGCCGTCGGCACGCCGCCGGATGAAGATGGTTCGGCCGACCTGCAATACGTGCTGGCGGCGGCCCGCAACATCGGCCGCCATATGGAAGGTTTCAAGGTCGTGGTCGACAAGTCCACCGTGCCGGTCGGAACTGCCGACCGCGTCACGGCAGCAATCAGGGAGGAGCTGGCCGGGCGTGGCAAGACTGAACTGAGCTTCTCGGTCGTCTCCAATCCGGAATTCCTGAAGGAAGGCGCGGCCGTCGAAGACTTCATGCGTCCTGACCGCATCGTCATCGGCCATGACCAGACCGCCGAAGGCCTGCGTGCGCAGACCCTCATGAAGAAGCTCTACGCACCCTTCAACCGCAATCACGAACGCACCTACTGGATGGACGTCCGCTCGGCCGAGTTCACCAAGTATGCGGCCAATGCCATGCTGGCCACGCGCATTTCCTTCATGAATGAACTGGCCAACCTGGCCGATCGCGTCGGTGCCGACATCGAATCAGTGCGCCACGGCATCGGCTCCGATCCGCGCATCGGCCACAGTTTCCTGTACGCCGGCTGCGGCTATGGCGGCTCCTGCTTCCCCAAGGATGTGCAGGCGCTGGAACGCACTGCGCGGGACTATGACCAGTCGCTGCTGATCCTGCGGGCCGTGGAGCAGGTCAACGACCTGCAGAAACACGTGCTGGGCAAGAAGGTCGTGACGCGCTTCGGCGAAGACCTCGCCGGCAAGCATTTCGCCATCTGGGGGCTGGCCTTCAAGCCCAATACCGACGACATGCGCGAGGCCTCTTCGCGCGTGCTGATCGGCGAACTGGTGCGCCGTGGTGCCAGCGTGGCGGTCTATGATCCGGTCGCCATGAAGGAAGCTGCACGCGTGCTGGAACTGGACTTCGCCGATGAGTCCGACCGTCTGCAGCAGATCCGCTTTGCGGCTTCCCCGATGGATACCCTGCAGGGTGCGGATGCACTGGCCATCGTCACCGAATGGAAGGCTTTCCGCAGCCCCGATCTGGAACGCGTCAAGGCGGCGCTGAACCATCCGGTGATCTTCGACGGCCGCAACCTGTTCGATCCGCAGCTGATGGCCGACAGCGGCATCGAGTACTACGGCATCGGCCGTTCCCTGCAAGCCCGCGCGCAGTAAGCTGCCGCGCCCCTGAACCTGAAGACGGACAAGATCGTGGACAAGAACATCGCGGCAGCCTGGGATTCCGCCCGCATCCTCATCGTGGGCGACGTCATGCTGGACCGCTACTGGTTCGGCGAAGTCAATCGCATCTCGCCGGAAGCCCCGGTACCGGTGGTGCGCGTGGAGCGCAAGGAAGAGCGCCTGGGTGGTGCCGCCAACGTGGCCCGCAATACCGCCAGCCTGGGTGCGCAGACGGCGCTGCTGGGCGTGACCGGCGACGATGAACCGGCGCGCGTGATGGAGAGCATGCTGGGCGAGATGGGCATTCGCAGCCATCTCAACCGCGATCCTGGCATTTCCACCATCGTCAAGCTGCGCGTGATCGGCCGCCAGCAGCAGCTGGTGCGCATCGATTTTGAAGAAGCGCCTACCGATACGGTGTTGCGCGACAAGCTCACGCAATTCAATTCACTGGTGGCCGATTACGATGTGATCATCTTTTCCGATTACGCCAAGGGCGGCCTGGTCAACGTTGCCGAGATGATCGCGACGGCCAGCAAGCTCGGCAAGCGTATCCTGGTCGATCCCAAGGGCGATGATTTCGCGCGCTATGCCGGGGCCTCCGTGCTCACGCCCAACAAGTCGGAACTGGTGCGCATCGTCGGCCAATGGAAGAACGAGGAAGACCTCACCGAGCGCGCCCAGAAGCTGCGCGCCGAGCTCAAACTGGAAGCCCTGCTGCTGACCCGCTCGGAAGAGGGCATGAGCCTGTATCGCGAGGGCGAGGTTACGCACTTCCCGACCATGGCGCGTGAAGTCTTTGACGTCTCCGGTGCCGGCGATACCGTCATCGGCACGCTGGCCGTGATGCTGGGTGCAGGGGCCTCGCTGGTCGATGCGGTGACCATGGCCAACCGGGCCGGCGGCATCGTGGTCGGCAAGCTGGGCACCGCCACCGTCACGCGCGAGGAGTTGCTGGCGGTCTGATTTGACGACTGTTTCTAGCGGAATTTCGGTCAACAGGCGGGTTCGGTTTTCGTTGAGCAAGGGCAGTCCATCTTCCGGTGGACTGCCCTTTGTTTTTTCCTCCAACCGAACGTTGAAAGTCGAAAGGACACATCATGTTGAAGAAAACCCTGCTGTTCATCCTCAGCTTCTTCGCCGCCACCGCCCTGGCCTGGGCCGAGGTGGACGTCAACAAGGCCGACCAGGCCGCCCTGGATGGGGTGCGCGGCATCGGCCCCTCGATGTCCAAACGCATCCTGGAAGAGCGCCAGAAGGGCGGTGCCTTCAAGGACTGGGCCGATCTGGAGAAGCGCGTCAAGGGCATCAAGGACAAGGCGGCCGTGAAGTTGTCCGCCAATGGCCTGACCGTCAACGGCCAGGCCAAGGCGGGAGCCGCCGCACCGGCCGCCAAGGAAGGCAAAGCCTCACGCGCTGAGAACAAGGGCAAGGAGGGCGCGGCCAAGTCCGGCAAGAGCGACGACAAGACGGCAGAGAAGGGCGCTGACAAGAGCGCTGACAAGGCCCCGGACAAGGCCGGCGGCAAGTGATGCCAAGGCAGGCCAGGGAGCTGGGGAGCCTGCCGTTTCCGGCGGTGCAAGCGGCAACGAAAGTCGGTCCTCACGGTTCATATTGATATATGCAATTGTGAACAACTATTTCTTGTTTCTGCAAAAATTTGGGGTTAAAGTCATCCGAAGCCTGTCGTTAACGTCGGCAACCACGTCCATTCTGATTCTGCGCTGATGACCATGAGAATCGCCGAGCTACCCGCCAATGAAGCCGCCCGTATCGACGCCCTGCATTCGCTGCGCATCCTCGATACGCCCCGCGAAGAGCGATTCGACCGGCTGACGCGCCTGGCGCGGCGACTGTTCGACGTGCCGATGGCGGTGGTGACCCTGATCGATGTCAACCGGCAGTGGTTCAAATCCTGCGTGGGCATGGGCGACGCCTCGGAAACTTCGCGCGACATTTCTTTCTGCGCTCATGCCATCCTGCATGAAGGCATGACGGTCGTACCCGATGCCCGGCTGGATGAGCGTTTTGCCGAAAATCCACAGGTCACCGGCGAACCCTTCATCCGTTTCTACGCGGGCTGCCCCATCAAGAGTGAAAGCGGCTTCACTCTGGGTACCTTGTGCCTGGTCGATCTCAAGCCGCGCGACTTCGATGCGGATGAACAGGCCCTGCTCAAGGATCTGGCCGCCATGGTGGAACAGGAGCTGGCCGCGGTGAAACTGGCCACCATCGACGACCTGACCGGTGTGTCCAACCGGCGCGGCTTCGAGGCGCTGGCGCGGCACGCCATGGCCACCAGCAAGCGCACCGGGCGCCCGGCCTGCATGCTGGGATTCGACCTCAATCAGTTCAAGCAGATCAACGATCGCTTCGGCCATGCCGCCGGCGACCTGGCGCTGGCCGATTTTGCCGGCCTGCTGCTGACGACCTTGCGCGAGTCCGATGTCGTCGGCCGCCTGGGCGGGGATGAATTCGCGGTGTTCCTGACCAATACCGACGAGACCGATGTGCCGGTGGTCCTGTCACATCTGCAGAAGGCCGTACAGGCCTTCAACCAGAACGGTGGGCGCGAGTACCAGCTGGATTACTGCGTCGGCGTGGCCCAGTACGATGCGGCCAGCCATGCCGATCTGTCGGACCTGATGGGCAGCGCTGACCACGCCATGTATCAGCGCAAGAAAGCGCGCAGCGCCCCGGCTTGAAGGGACGGCAGCGCAGTGGATGCAGGCAAAGGCGTTGGCGGCGGCGAAATAGCTTAAAATGCCCCCCTGAGCCAAAAAGCCCACAGCAGCCACTCCATGTCCTATCAAGTTCTCGCCCGTAAATACCGTCCCCGCAGCTTCGACACCCTGGTCGGCCAGGAACACGTCGTGCGCGCGCTGACGCACGCGCTCGAACAGCAGCGGCTGCACCACGCCTATCTCTTCACCGGGACCCGCGGCGTGGGCAAGACCACGCTCTCGCGCATCCTGGCCAAGTCGCTCAACTGCGTCGGCCCTGATGGCACCGGCGGCATCACCGCTGCACCCTGCGGCGTATGCGAAGCCTGTGTGGCCATCGATGCCGGCCGCTTCGTCGACTACATCGAAATGGATGCCGCCTCCAACCGTGGCGTGGACGAGATGGCGCAGCTGCTGGAGCAGGCCATCTATGCACCGTCGAATGCACGCTTCAAGGTCTACATGATCGACGAAGTGCACATGCTCACCAACCACGCCTTCAACGCCATGTTGAAGACGCTGGAAGAGCCGCCGGAGCACATCAAGTTCATCCTGGCCACCACCGATCCGCAAAAGATTCCCGTGACCGTGCTGTCGCGCTGCCTGCAGTTCAACCTCAAGCAGATGCCGCCCGGCCACATCATCGGCCACCTCGACAACATCCTGAACCAGGAGGGCATCGAATTCGATCCGCCCGCGCTGCGCCTGCTGGCGCAAGGGGCTTCGGGTTCCATGCGCGATGCGCTGTCGCTGACCGACCAGGCCATCGCCTATGCCGCCGGCAAGGTCACCCTGGAAGCGGTGCAGGGCATGCTGGGTGCGCTGGACCAGTCGTACCTGATCCGCGTCCTCGATGCGCTGGCGGTGCAGGATGGTGCCGCCTTGCTGGGTGTGGCCGATGACATGGCCACCCGCAGCCTGTCGTACAACGCCGCCCTGCAGGACCTGGGCACGCTGCTGCACCAGATTGCACTGGCGCAGGCAGTGCCGGCGGCGCTGGCCGATGACCTGCCCAATCGCGAAGATATCCTGCGCCTGTCCGCTCAGTTCAGTCCGGAACATGTGCAGTTGTTCTACCAGATCGCCGTCCACGGCCGCAATGAACTGGGCCTGGCCCCCGATGAATATGCAGGTTTCAGCATGACGCTCCTGCGCATGCTGGCCTTCCGCCCGGTCAGTGCCAGCGCGAGCGGTCCGGTACCGGCAGCGCCCGCGCCGGGTGGTGCTCGTCCGGCCACGCCGCGCCAGGCTGCCCCGCTGCTGGCGCCGCAGGCGGCCGTGACCAGTGCGCCGGTCAGCCGCGCGCAACCGGCCGCTGTACCCGCTGCTGCGCCGGCCGCACCGGCCTCAGCGCCTGCCGCAAGCCCGACGGCCGCAGCGGCGCCCGCACCAGCAGCACCGATGCCTGCGGCACCTGCAGCCCCGACATCCGCCCGTGAAGCTGCACTGATGGCCTTGCGTGGTGGCAAGGGCGGCAAGGGCGCTGCCCGACCCGCCGCGGCTACGCCAGCCCCGGCACCCTCAGCGGTCCCGGCAGCAGCTGCGCCGATGGCCAGCGCGCCGGCCGCCGCTCCAGCTGCCGCAGCGGCACCGGCTCCCAAGGCTGTCCGTGCCGCCTCCGCCATGCCGCCGGACATGCCGGAACCGCCGCCGTTCGATTCCATCCCGCCCTGGGAAGATGACACCGGTGCGTCCGCCATGCCGCCGTCCGCCCCCATGCCGGAGTTCGCGGAGCAACGCATGCAGGCTGCTCCCGCCGCTGCCCCAGCGCCAGCCGCACCGGCCTCCGCAGAACCCCCCGCGCCCCAGCGCCCGGCCGCCACGCCCGCACAGCAGCAGGAAACCGCGCGCATCGCCGCCGAACTGGGCTGGGATGGCCACTGGCCGACGCTGGCTGCCAGCCTCACCACGCTGCGCGGCGTGGCGCACCAGATGGCATTTCAGAGTGAACTGGTACGCTGTGAAGCGCTCAATGGAGGCAATGTGTGCTTCCATCTGCGTATCCCGCTGGAAACCTTGCGCTCCTCGGGCAGTATCGAAAAACTGATCGCCGCCCTGTCCGAGCGTTTCGGCAAGGAAATCCGCGTCGAGACCGAGATCGGTGCCGTCTCCGATACCGCCAACGCGGTGGCCGAGGCCGAACGGGCCGAGCGCCAGCGCAAGGCCGAACAGAAGATGAAGAGCGATCCCTTCGTGATGAGCATGATGCGCGAGTTCGGCGCCACCATCGTGCCGGGGTCGATCCAGGCGTTGTGAGACGTGCACGGCGCTGCTGGCGAGATTGCCGGCCGCCGAGCCAAACGCGATAGAATTCCGTGAATTGAAACAAGGAGCAATGAGCATGATGAAAGGTCAACTGGCAGGTCTGATGAAGCAAGCACAGGCCATGCAGGACAACATGAAGAAAGCCCAGGAACAGCTGGCCAGCATCGAAGTCGAGGGCCAGTCCGGTGCCGGCCTGGTGAAGGTGGTGATGACCTGTAAAAACGACGTCAAGCGCGTCTCCATCGACCCGTCGCTGCTGGCGGACGACAAGGACATGCTGGAAGACCTGGTCGCTGCAGCCTTCAACGACGCCGTCCGCAAGGCCGAAGCCACCGCCCAGGAAAAGATGTCCGGCGTGACCGCCGGCATGCCGCTGCCCCCGGGCTTCAAGATGCCGTTCTGATGCTGTGCCGGCCCGGTGGCTGCGACCGCCGGGCGCAGGCAGCATCGCGCAGGACAGTCTGATTCTGATGGAATGCAGGATTGCTTAGTGGAGGCACCATGTTCATCGTCTCGATCACGTACACCAAGCCGGCAAGCGAAATCGATTCCTTGCTGACCGCGCACAAGAAATTCCTCAACCAGCAATATGCCGAAGGCGTATTCCTGATGTCCGGCCGCAAGGTGCCGCGTACCGGCGGCATCATCATTGCCGACTGTGCCGACCGTGCCGAGATCGAAGCCATCATGGAATCCGATCCCTTCTTCATCGGCGGCGTGGCCGAATACGAGATCATCGAATTCGTCCCCTCCATGACGGCCGAGGCACTCGAAGCCTTCCGCTATTCCGTAGACCGCAATTGAAAACGCCCTCCAGTCTCACCCTTCTGACCGAATCGCTGCGCCGGCTGCCCGGCATCGGCCCCAAGACCGCGCAGCGCATGGCTTTCCACCTGCTGCAGCACGACCGCGACGCCGCCGCCGGCCTGAGCCAGTCGCTCACCAAGGCGCTGGAAACCATTCGTCACTGCGCCCTGTGCAATACCTTCACCGAGCAGGTGGTCTGCGAGACCTGCCAGGACAGCCAGCGCGACCACACCCAGCTGTGCGTAGTGGAGTCGCCCTCGGACCAGGTCATGATCGAGCAGACCCTGACCTTCAAAGGCCTCTATTTCGTGCTCATGGGCCGGCTCTCGCCGCTGGACGGCATCGGCCCGCGCGACATCCATCTTGAAAAACTCATCACCCGCGCTACCGATGGCGTAGTCAGCGAAGTGGTGCTGGCCACCAACTTCACCAACGAAGGCGAAGCCACCGCCCACTACATCAGCGAAACGCTCAAGGCCCGCGGCCTGAAGGTGAGCCGCCTGGCGCGCGGCGTACCGGTCGGGGGCGAACTGGAATACGTGGACGCCGGCACCATCGCCCGCGCCATGCTGGATCGCCGTTCGACCTGAACCCGAGGCGACCGCAAGATCCGCACGAATCGCGGACGGGATCGTTTTCAGATGAAAAACTTGCAGGCATGACGTCGCCCATGCAGGTCAAAATGCGCGACATCGCGCGCATGCTGCAATAGAATGTGGACTTGCCGGCGTGCACGTACGACGTCAGGCCAGGAGCCGCAAGGGGGTGACCCACCCACATACTGCGCACTGCTCTTCGCCCGCCGCGCAGCATCACCCGAATCCATCGCATTCCAGGACACTGGCCAATACCCCACAAGAGCCCGGTCCGCAGCATCGACCAAGAGGAGAACACCGGAGCGCCCGCGCAGGCCGCGCCTGCCAGGCATCCGGTGCAAGCACGATGAGCACAGCCACATCCAAGCCCGGCCCGCTGGCCGGCATCAAGGTTCTTGAACTGGGCACGCTGATTGCGGGTCCTTTCTGTTCGCGCATGCTGGCCGAGTTCGGGGCCGAGGTCATCAAGATCGAAGCGCCCGGTGATGGCGACCCCCTGCGTCACTGGCGCGTGCTCAAGGACGGCACCTCGCTGTGGTGGTCGGTCCAGGCGCGCAACAAGAAGAGCATCACCCTGAACATGAAGGATGAGCGCGCCCAGGAGATCGCCCGCCAGCTCGCGCTGGACGCCGATGTCATCATCGAGAACTACCGCCCCGGCGTGCTCGAGAAGTGGAAGCTCGGCTATGAGGATCTGAAGCAACTCAATCCCGCCACCATCATGGTGCGCCTGTCCGGCTACGGCCAGACCGGTCCGCTGCGCGACCTGCCGGGCTTCGGTGCCATCGGTGAATCGATGGGCGGGATCCGCTACGTTTCCGGCCATCCGGACCGCCCGCCGGTACGCATTGGCATTTCCATCGGTGACTCCATCGCCGCATTGCACGGTGTGATCGGGGCCATGATGGCGCTGCGCCATCGCGACGTCAGCGGTGGCCGCTGGAACGGCAAGTCCGGTGCGGACTGCGTGGCAGGGCAGGGCCAGATGGTCGATGTGGCCTTGTACGAAGCGGTCTTCAACATGATGGAATCGATGGTGCCCGAGTTCGATTTCGCCGGCGTGGTGCGGGAGCGCACCGGCGGTGCGTTGCCCGGCATTGTCCCCTCCAACACCTACACCACCGGCGAAGGCATGAACATCGTCATCGCTGGCAATGGCGATGCCATCTTCAAACGTCTCATGAGTGCCATCGGCCGCGACGACATGGCCAATGATCCGGGCCTGGCACGCAACGATGGCCGCGTGCCGCGCACCCAAGAAATCGATGCCGCCATCCAGCAGTGGTGCAGCACGCAGACCATCGATTCGGCCCTGGCCACGGTGCAGGCAGCTGACGTCCCGGTCGGCAAGATCTACTCCGTCAAGGACATGATGAACGATGCCCAATTCCTGGCGCGCGACATGTTCGAGCAGCACCAGTTCGCCGATGGCACGCCGGTCAAGCTGCCGGGCATCACGCCCAAGATGTCGGAAACGCCCGGCCAGACCCGATGGCTGGGCCCGGAGCTGGGTGCCCACAGCGATGAAATCCTGCAATCGCTGGGGTATGATGAGGCCCACATCAAGAAGCTGCGGGACGCAGGCGTGGTCTGAAGCAGCATGACAAAGGCAGGCACCGGCACGGGGTCGCCTGCAAGAAGCTGGACAACAAGCAGCACCCCCCATCCACACACGGAGGAGACACAATGAAATTGAGCTGGAAGCAATTGCTGATCGCCGCTGGCCTGTTCCTGGCCGGCTATTTTTCATTCAACGGCAGCGCCGGCGCGCAGGCGCTGGAAAAACCCAAGGTCTCCATCGCCGTGGGTGGCAAGAACCTGTTCTACTACCTGCCGCTGACCATTGCCGAGCAGCTCGGCTATTTCAAGGATGAAGGCCTGCAGGTCGAGATCTCCGACTTCGCCGGCGGTGCCAAGGCGCTGCAGGCCATGGTGGGCGGTAGCGCCGACGTGGTCTCGGGCGCTTTTGAACACACCATCAACATGCAGGCCAAGAACCAGCCCATCGTCGCCTTCGTGCTGCAGGGCCGGGCCCCGCAGATCGTGCTGGCGGTCAACAACAAGACCATGCCCAACTACAAGACCGTGGCCGACCTGAAGGGCAAGAAGATCGGCGTCACCGCACCGGGTTCTTCCACCAGCATCATGGCCAGCTACGTGCTGGCCAAGGCGGGCCTGAAGCCCACCGATGTTTCCTTCATCGGCGTGGGTGCGGCAGCCGGTGCCATCTCTGCGATCCGCTCGGGCCAGATCGACGCGATCGCCAACCTCGATCCGGTCATCTCCATGCTGGAGCAGAACAACGAGATCAAGGTCATCGCCGACACCCGAACCCTGAAGGACACCAATGATGTCTTCGGTGGCCCGATGCCGGCGGCAACCCTGTATGCACCGGCGGCCTTCGTGCAGAAGTATCCCAATACCACGCAAGCCCTGACCAATGCCATGGTGCGCGCGCTGAAGTGGATCCAGAAGGCCGGTCCCTCCGACATCATCAAGGCCGTCCCGGAAAGCTATCTGCTGGGCGACCGTTCGCTCTACATCGATGCCTTCATGAAGGTGCGCCAGGCCATTTCGCCGGACGGCTACTTCCCGCCGGGCGGTCCGGATACGGCGCTGCGCACGCTGAAGGCCTTCGAGCCCTCGCTGGCGGACAAGCAGATCGATCTGTCCAAGACCTTCACCAATTCCTTCGTACAGAAGGCCAACGCCAAGTACAAGTAAGCACAGGCAAGGCGCTCCCGTCCCGTGCGAACGCACCGCAAATGCCCGGCAACGGGCATTTGCGCATCTTGGGCAGGGAGTGCTCAGCTTCTTTTCAGCTTCTTTCGTCTCCTCCAACCGGGCCGCAGCCGCCCGCACCACCATGACGCCAGCACTCCAGTTCGACAACATCACCTGCACCTTCGTCTCCAAGGACGACCGTTCCCAGCGCTACACCGCCGTGGCCAATACCGACCTCTCGATTGCGCCGGGCGAATTCGTTTCCGTGGTCGGCCCCACCGGCTGCGGCAAGTCCACCTTGCTCAATGTCGGGGCCGGATTGCTGCAACCGTCCTCGGGCAGCGTCAAGGTCTTCGGTGAGGAACTCAAGGGCATCAACCGCCGCGCCGGCTACATGTTCCAGGCCGAGGCGCTGATGCCCTGGCGCAGCGCGCTGCAGAACGTGATCGCCGGCCTGCAGTATCGCGGCCATGAGGAAAAGGCGGCACAAGAACTGGGCGAACAATGGCTGGCGCGCGTGGGCCTGCAAGGCTTCGGCGACCGCTATCCGCACCAGCTCTCCGGCGGCATGCGCAAGCGCGTGGCGCTGGCGCAGACGCTGATCCTGGACCCGGACATCATCCTCATGGACGAACCTTTCTCCGCGCTCGATATCCAGACCCGCCAGCTGATGGAAAACGAAGTGCTGGACCTGTGGAACGCCAAGAAGAAAGCCGTGCTCTTCATCACCCACGATCTGGATGAAGCCATCGCCATGTCCGACCGCGTGATCGTATTGGCGGCCGGCCCCGGCACGCATCCCATCGGTGAATTCAGGATCGACCTGCCGCGCCCGCGCGACGTCGCCGAGATCCGCATGCATCCGCGTTTCGTCGAATTGCACCAGCAGATCTGGGATGTGCTGCGCGATGAAGTGCTCAAGGGCTATCAACAACAAAAGCGCGCAGCGTAAGCCGTACCGAACAGATCAGGGAAGAGAATCAGCATCATGTGGAAATTATTTAAACCGAATCACAAGAACATCCGTTTCTGGCAGCTGATGGTATTGGCCGTGGTGCTGCTGGTCTGGCACGTGGCCACGCGCAATCCGCAGACCGCCTTCTTCTTCGGCGAACCGCTGAAGGTGGCGCAGCGCATCTGGGAATGGTTCACCGTCGGCAGCGGCTCGCTGGAAGTGGGCATCGGCGACACCACCTTCTTCACGCTCAGCTTCCCGGCAGAAATCTATTCACATCTGTTGATCACGCTGACCGAAACCGTGCTGGCCTTCCTCATCGGCACCGTCTTCGGCCTGGCCATCGGCCTGTGGCTGGCGCTCTCTCCGACCGCCTCGGCCATCCTCGATCCCTATGTGAAGGCGGCCAACTCCATGCCGCGCGTGATCCTGGCACCGATCTTCGCGATGTGGTTCGGCCTGGGCATCTGGTCCAAGGTGGCGCTGGCGGTGACGCTGGTGTTCTTCATCGTGTTCTTCAACGTCTACCAGGGCGTCAAGGAAGTCAGCCCGGTGGTGCTGGCCAATGCCCGCATGCTGGGCGCCAATGCACGTCAGCTGCTGCGTACGGTCTACCTGCCCTCGGCCACTTCATGGGTGTTTTCCAGTCTGCACACGTCCATCGGCCTGGCCTTCGTCGGGGCGGTGGTCGGTGAATACCTGGGCTCGGCGCGTGGCGTGGGCTACCTGATCCTGCAGGCCGAGGGCAGCTTCGACATCAACACCGTCTTTGCCGGCATCGTCGTGCTGACCATCTTTGCGCTGGTGCTGGACCTGGCCGTGGGGGGGATCGAGAAACGGCTCATGAAATGGCAGCCCAAGAGCGGGGAGACCGAAAAGCTCTGAGCTGGTTGCCATGAGGCACGGGTTTGAGGCGATATGAAGCTTCAGACGCGAGACCTGGCGCAAAAGGGCAGCGGGCGCGTACCCGCTGCCCTTTTTTCGTTGGTGTAGTGACGTTTTATGACAAAAAGCGGTAGAAAACCCGGCGATTGTCAGCATAGGGGAGTAGCATCACCGCCTATTGAAGGTTTCACGCACATAAAGGTCAGCGAAGTGGACGAACAACAGTCGGAATTCAGCTGGCTCTCCGGTGGTGGCGAGATGGGGAAACTGATTCGCGCGATGGACTGGTCGTCCACCCCGCTGGGTCCCCTCGACAGCTGGCCACAAAGCCTGCGCACGGCGGTCAGCCTGTGCCTGTCTTCCACCTTCCCCATCCTGATCGCCTGGGGGCCGCACGACATCCAGATCTACAACGACGCTTATCGCCCCATCTGCGGCGCCAAGCATCCCGAGTCGATGGGCCAGGATTTCCGCATCTGCTGGGCCACCGCCTTGCCGGTGGTGGGCGATGCCTTCGACCGCGCGCATCAGGGCGAGGGCACCTACATCCGCGACCAGCGCATGTTCCTGGATCGTTACGGCTATCTGGAAGAAGCCTTCATGACCTTCTCCTTCTCCCCGATCCGGGTCGAGTCGGGCGAGGTCGGCGGCGTGTTCCACCCGATCTCCGAATCCACCGACAAGGTGCTGGGCGCGCGCCGCACCGCCGCCTTGCGCGAACTGGCGACCGCACTCGGCAAATGCCTCTCCATCGACGATCTGTGCCAGGGACTGGAACAGCGCCACGCCGCCATGGAACTGGACTTGCCCTTCACGCTCTTCTACCAGCTCGAAGGCGATGTCCTGCAGCGCCGCGGCTTGGCCGGCATCGCGGCCGACAGTGCGCTGGCCCCGGCCAGCGTGCGTCTGGACGATGCGCAAGCCTGGCCTTTCGCTCAGGCTCTGGCCGAACAGCGCATGGTCCAGGTCGACGATCTGGCCGCGCGCTTCGGCCCCTTTGTGGCCGGGCCGTATGAAGAAGCCCCGGTGCAGGCCGTGATCCTGCCGGTCACCGTGGCCGGGATGGAGCAGCCCTTCGGTTTCGTGGTGGCAGGCGTGAGTGCGCGCCGTGCGCTGGACGCCGAGTACCAGGATTTCTATGCCCTGCTGGGTGGAGCACTCAGCACGGCTGTCTCCAACGTGCTGGTCTACCTGCATGAACAGCGCAAGGCCGAGGAGCTGGCCCAGATCGACCGCGCCAAGACCGCCTTCTTCTCCAACATCTCGCACGAATTCCGCACCCCGCTTACGCTGATGGTCGGCCCGCTTGATGATGCCCTGGCCGATCAGGCCGAGCCGCTGGGACCGGCGCAGCGCAAGCGGCTGGAGGTCACGCACCGCAATTCGCTGCGCCTGCTCAAGCTGGTCAATGCGCTGCTGGATTTCTCGCGCATCGAGGCCGGACGCGCCAAGGCCAGCTTCGTCGCCACCGATCTGGCCAGCCTCACGGAAGATCTGGCCAGCGTATTCCGCTCGACCCTGGAAAAGGCCGGACTGCACTACGAGGTCAAGACCACGCCGCTGCCCGAGCCGGTCTTCGTTGATCGCGACATGTGGGAAAAGATCGTCTTCAACCTGCTCTCCAATGCCTTCAAATTTACCTTCGAGGGCAGCATCACGGTGCTGCTGGAGCCGCTGGCGCACAGCGTGCGCCTGTCGGTTACCGACACCGGCTCCGGCATTGCGCTGGACCAGCAGGCGCGCGTCTTCGAGCGTTTCCATCGCATCGACAACGCGCACGGCCGCACCTATGAAGGCACCGGCATCGGCCTGGCCCTGATCCAGGAACTGGTCAAGCTGCATCACGGCCAGATCGGCGTGCACAGCGTGCCGGGCGCGGGCTCGACCTTCTTCGTCGAGATCCCGTTCGGCACCGCACACTTGCAGGCCGATGACGTGATCCGGGCCGACGCCGTGGCGATCAGCCAGGACCGCCAGCCCGGCCAGGCCTTTGTCGAGGAGGCGCAAGCCTGGCTGCCTGCAGCCACCTCAGCGCTGCTCTCCACGACGGCCGCCGAACCCGTCACCGCGGCGGCCCCGGCCTTGCCTCCGGCAGGCGGCGCGGCGCATCCGGTACGCATCGTCATTGCCGACGACAACCGCGACATGCGCGACTACCTGCAGCGCCTGCTCGGTGACTACGCCGACGTGCAAACCTGTCCCGACGGCGAGGCCGCCTGGGAAGCCGTATGCGCCGCGCCACCGGACCTGGTCCTGAGCGACGTGATGATGCCGGTGCTGGATGGCTTCGGCCTGCTGGCCCGCATCAAGCGTGATGCGCGTACGCGCGAGGTGCCAGTGATCTTGCTCTCGGCACGTGCCGGTGAAGAAGCGCGCATCGAGGGCATCGCCGCCGGTGCCGATGATTACCTGGTCAAGCCCTTCGCGGCCACCGAGCTGATGATACGCGTCAAGAGCCAGGTGGAAGCGGCACGCCGCCGGCAAGCTGCGCGCGAGGCGCTGCAGGCCAGCGAGCGCTATTTCCGCTCGCTGGTCGATGCCTCCACGGCCATCATCTGGACCACCAGCCCGGAGGGCCGCACCAACTATTTCAGCCGTCGCTGGCACGCCTTCACCGGTCTGCCGGCCAGCGCCATCGCCGATGGCGGCCATATCGCCTGCATCCATTCGGAGGACCGCGAGGCCGCCCTCGCCGAGTTCGTCCGCTGCCAGCAGACACGCAGCGCCTTCCACGCCGTCTATCGCTTGCGCCATGCTGATGGCGGCTATCGCTGGGTGATCGATTCAGGTACGCCCTTGCAGACAGAGGACGACCAGCCCGGTGGTTTCGTCGGTGCCATCGTGGACGTGCATGAGGAACGCCAAGCCAAGCGCAACCTGGAACTGCTGGCGCAGGACCTGACCACCATCAACCGCCGCCAGCGCGAATTCCTGGTGACGCTGGCGCACGAGTTGCGCAATCCGCTGGCCCCGATCCGCAACGGGCTGGAAGTGATGAAGCTGATGGGGGCCGGCAACGAGCGCCAGCACAACATCCACCAGATGATGGATCGCCAGATCCGCCATCTGGCGCACCTGATCGAAGACCTGCTCGATATCTCCCGCATCACCGAGGGCAAGATCAAGTTGAGGAAGCAGCACATGTCGGTCAAGTCCGCGCTGGCCAGCGCGGTCGAGATCAGCATGCCGCTGATCGAGAAGAATCGCCACAAGCTGGAACTGGAAGCCCCGGAAAGCGACCTCTTCCTGCAAGCCGATACCCATCGCGTGGTGCAGGTGGTCAGCAACATCCTCAACAATGCGGCGAAATACACGCCCCCGGGCGGCCTCATCCGCGTGATGGCGCGCATGGATGGCGACGATGTCCTCATCAGCATCAGTGACAATGGCGTGGGACTGGCCGCCGAGGATATCGGCACGGTATTCGACATGTTCACCCAGATCCAGTCCGAGGTGGATCGCGCTCAGGGCGGCCTGGGCATTGGCCTGCACCTGGTCAAGCGGCTGGTGGACCTGCATGAGGGCAGCGTCTCGGTCACCAGCCCCGGCCCCGGCCTGGGAGCCACCTTCGCGGTGCGCCTGCCGCAGACCACGGCGCAGGACCGCAGCGAGGCGGCCGGCGAGCTGCCCCAGGCGGAGAGCGGCAAGGGACTGGACATCCTGATCGTGGACGACAACTTCGACAATGCCGACATGCTGGCCATGCTGCTCAACTATCGCGGCCATGCCACCCATGTGGCCGGCAACGGGGCCGAGGCCTTGCGGCTGGCGCAGGAGGTCAGCCCTGATGTCGGCTTCATCGACATCGGACTGCCCGACATGTCGGGCTATGCACTGGCCACGCAGCTGCGCGCGACCGAGGCGGGCGCGCGCATGCAGCTCATCGCGCTCACCGGCCGTGGTGCCGATTCGGATCGCCAGGAAGCGGCCGCCGCCGGCTTCGATCACCACCTGACCAAACCGGCACCGCTGGAGCGGCTGGTAGCGCTGCTGGCAGAGGCGGGGCAGGGCAGCTGACCCAGGTCCGGAACGCGCTTCATCGAACCAAGCCGTGCAAGAAAAAATGCTCCTCATCGAGGAGCATTTTTTCTTGCACGGGCGCTGCAACTTTCAGGTTAACGCCGGCGCAGCGCGGTGACGAACTGATGCGCGGATGCATCGCCTGATCAAACGCCGATGCATCCTTGCATCATCACATCAACGCTTCAATGCAGGCTGCGAGCCCTTGCCCAGGATCAGGTTGGCGATGACGGCCACCACCACGTTCAGGGCCAGCGCAATGAGGCCGGTATAGAGCGTGTAGGTCTCGCCGCCGATCAGGAAGCTGTGGACCGGCTTGATGCCGTCACTGAAGGCCAGCCAGCTGCCGCCGACGATGCCCACGGCCCAGCCGCACAGCAGTGCGCGGGCACCGAACCAGCCGACAAACAGGCCGAACACCAGCGCCGGGAAGGTCTGCAGGATCCACACGCCGCCCAGCAATTGCAGGTCCAGCGCGAACTTGGTCGGCAGGAACAGGATGAACACCAGCGCCCCGAACTTGACCACCAGCGACACCACCTTGGCCACCTTGGCTTCGCCTTCATGGCTGATGCCAGGATTGACGTAAGGCTTCCAGAAGTTGCGGGTGAACAGGTTGGAGGCCCCGATGGACATCACCGCCGCCGGCACCAGCGCACCGATGGCAATGGCCGCAAACGCGAAGCCCGCGAACCAGCCCGGGAACAGTCCGTTGAACAGCGCCGGCACCACGTCGTTGTTGGCCTGCACCTTGATGCCCGCCGCATACGCCATGTAGCCCAGCAGCGCAATCAGACCCAGCAGCACCGTATAGGCCGGCAGGAACACGGCGTTCTTGCGGATGGTATTGGCATCCTTGGCCGCGAAGATGCCGGTCAGCGTGTGCGGATACATGAAGGCCGCCAGTGCCGAACCCAGTGCCAGTGAAGCGAAGGGCAGGAACTGCGTGGGTTTCAGGGTCAGGCCGGTAGCGCCGCCCTTGATTGCGAACGCCTCGCGCGCCGAGTTGAACACGGCACCATAGCCGCCCAGCTTGGCCGGCACCACCACCACCGCCACCAGCACCACGATGTAGATCATGATGTCCTTGACGAAGGCGATCAGCGCCGGTGCCCGCAGGCCGGCCGAGTAGGTGTACAGGGCCAGGATCACGAAGGCCGCCAGCAGCGGCAGTTCACCGGTCAGGCCCAGGGCCTTGATGACCACTTCCATGCCGATCAGCTGCAGGGCGATGTAGGGCATGGTGGCGACCACGCCGGTCAGCGCAATGGCGAACTCCAGCGGACGCGACTGATAGCGTCCCCACACCACATCGGCGGCGGTCACGTGGCCGGCCTTGTGCGCCGCATGCCACAACTTTGGCATGATCACGAACACGATCGGGTAGACCAGGATGGTATAGGGCAGGGCAAAGAAGCCATAGGCCCCGACCGCATACACCAGCGCCGGTACCGCGATGACGGTATAGGCGGTATAGAAATCGCCACCGACCAGGAACCAGGTGATCCAGGTGCCGAAGTTGCGGCCACCCAGGCCCCACTCATCGAGATGGGCGCCCTTGTTGCTGGGACCGGCCATCCATTTGGAGGCCAGGAAGCCCATCACGGTGACCAGGACAAAGAAGAACAGGAAGACCCAGAGCGCGGTCCAGTGGATGTTGGACGTCTCCATCATTCGACTCCCTTCTTCAGGCCATCACGATAGACCAGCCAGATGATGAGCGAGGTCAGCGGTACCCAGGCGAACTGGTACCAGTAGAAGAAGGGGAAGCCGAACAGGCTGGGCAATTCGGCGTTGTAGAAGGGGACCCAGAGCAGGCCGATGAAAGGCAGCAGAAGTAATAGCCGCATGATTGATGCTCCTCGAACTTTTGGCGGAAGAATTTTTATGTCGGCGCTGTCCCGGCCTTGCGAGCCGGGTGCGCCTTGAAAGTTGCACGGGAATTATAGGGAGAATCGGCAAATCGCGTCCGCCGCCCCCTGGCAGGAGCGGTCCTCGCGGCTGCAGGCTCGGCCGAATTCGCGTAGTCTGCCGTGTGTGATCCTCCCGCCAATCTTTGCCATGAGCCCGAGTCTGTCCGTTCCGCGTGATGCCGCTTTCCCTGGTGCAACTGACGTGAGCAGCAATGCCGATGCCGACCTGCTGCCCGCATTGGCGCAGCTGTTGCAGCGTCATCGCCAGGTGCTGGTCCTGACCGGGGCCGGCATCAGTACCGCGTCCGGCATTCCCGACTACCGCGACGACAGCGGTGTGCGGCGCGGCCGGCTGCCCATCCAGGGCACCGAGTTCCGGCAGTCGGAAGCGGCCCGCAAACGCTACTGGGCGCGCAGCATGCTGGGCTGGCCACGCCTGGCGCAGGCCGCGCCCAATGCGGCGCACCGCGCGCTGGCGCAATTGCAGCAGGCCGGCCATCTCGGCGGCATCCTGACCCAGAACGTCGATGGCCTGCACCAGCAGGCGGGCAGCCGCGACGTGATCGAACTGCATGGCAGCATCCATGCGGTGCGCTGCCTGGCCTGCGACACCGTCTATCCGCGCGCCGAGATCCAGCAGGAGCTGGCACGCTGCAATCCCTCCTTGGTCAACCTGCAGGCCGAGGCCTTGCCCGATGGCGATGCCCGCCTGGAACCGGAGGCCGATGCCGCCTTCCATGTGCCGTCCTGCGTAGCCTGTGGCGGCATGCTGCAACCGGACGTGGTGTTCTTCGGCGATGGCGTACCGCCCGCGCGCACGGCCCAGGCCGAAGCGGCGGCCCAGGCCTGTGATGCCATGCTGGTGATCGGCTCTTCGCTGATGGTGTTGTCGGGCTTCCGCTTCCCGCGCACGGTGGCTGCGGCCGGCAAGCCGGTGGTGGCGATCAACCGCGGCGTGACCCGTGCCGATGACTTGCTGGCCTTCAAGCTGCGCGAGGATGCCGAGTCGGTGCTGCCGCGCCTGGCTGCCCTGCTGGGTGTGGACGGGCCCTGAGCGACTCCTGCGCTTGCCTCGGCAAGCAACGATCAACTATCGACATGCGGATTGCTTCGTTCAGTTCCGCGCCGCGCATCCCTACACTGGCGGGCGACCCTTCTTCTCCCGGAAAGCGAACCTGCCATGTTGAAGTCCCTGCGGCCCCTGCTGCGCTTGTCGCACATCGTCCTCCTTGCCACCGCCCTGATCGGCAGCGCACAAGCGGCACCGCCCGTGCGCGAACTCAAGCTCGGCTTCGTGCCCGGCCCTTACATCGATGAATTCAAGCTGGGCGTGCAGCCCCAGCTGGAGCAGAAGGGCTACAAGATCCGCTACTACGAATTCTCCACCGGACTGGAAGCCAACAGCGCCGTCTTCAAGGGCGACATCGATGCCAACGTGATGCAGCACTCGGTGTTTCTGGCCTCCTACAACGAACGCAACAAGACCGACCTGGTCGGCATCGTGCAGGTGCCCACGCCGCCGATGGGGCTCTATTCGCGCAAGCACAAGAACCTGGACAATCTCAAGAAGGGTTTTACGGTGGCCGTGCCCAATGACCCGGTCAACCTGCAGCGCGCACTGTGGATCCTGCAGCGCCTGGGCTGGATCCGCATCCGCGAGAACAAGCCGGTGGACGTGACCGAACTGGATGTCGTGGAAAACAAGGTCGGCCTGAAACTGGTTCTGCTGGAAAACGCCCAGGGACCGCGCGCGCTGGATGATGCGGATTTCGCGGCGATCCAGGGCAACTTCGCGATCTTCGCCAAGTTGAAGCTCTCCGAAGCCTTCATCCTGGAAGACATGAAGCCGCCCTACATCAACGTGGTGGCCGTCAAGAAGGCCAAACAGGACGACACCTATGCACAGGACATCGTGCAGGCTTATCGTTCCGAATTCTTCCAGAAGGCCATCCGTTCGGAACCCTTCTATGACGGCTTCACCTTGCCCGATTATTTCAGCGCCACCAGCACGCTCAAACTCGGCAAGAACTGACCCCTGCACCTGAGCCGGACCGCGCTGGAGTCAGCAGCGCGGTCCGGCTTTTTTGTCCATGTCTTCACAGTGGCGGGCTCATGCTGCCCGTACTGTTTGCTCCCCCCCTGCAGACGCCAGTGGACGCGGCAGTCCGAGGTGCTCGCGCAAGGTGCTGCCTTCATAGTCATATCGGAATAAACCCCGGCGCTGCAGCAGCGGTACCACGCCATCGACGAAGTCTTGCAAGCCGCCTGGCAGGGCATCGGGCATCAGGTTGAACCCATCGGCGGCACCCGCCTTGAACCAGCGTTCGATCTCATCGGCAATCTGCTCGGGCGTCCCGACCAGCACGCGATGTCCGCCGCCACCGCACAGCGCACGGATCACGTCGCGCACGGTATGCGTGCGTCCGCGCACCAGCGACAGCGTGGCCTGGAAGAAGGTGTGGTTGCCATTGCCGCCATTGGGCAGGGCGAGCTTGTCCGGCAGAGGACGGTCCAGGTCCAGGCTGGCGACCGGCACCCCCAGGATGCCGGCCAGGCGCTTGAGGCTGTAGCTCCAGGGAATCATGTCGATCAGTTCGTCACGCCGTTGCAGCGCCTGCGCCTCGGTGGCACCGATGATGGTGGCCAGTCCCGGCAGGATCTTCACCGCCTGCGGCCGACGTCCCAACGCGGCGGCGCGGGCGTGGATGGCCAGGCGGTAGGCGCGCGCTTCCTCGATGGTGTGGGCGGCCGAGAACACGGCCTCGGCATGGCGTGCGGCCAGTTCCCGGCCATCGCCGGAGCCGCCGGCCTGCACCAGCACCGGCTGGCCTTGCGGCGTGCGCGGCAGGTTCAGCGGCCCCTGCACCTGGAAGTGGGTGCCGCGATGGGCAATCGGATGGACTCGCGTATCGTCGATGAAGCGGCCGCTGGCAGCATCGCCGACGACGGCATCTTCTTCCCAGCTGTTCCACAAGGCCTTGACCACCTGCGTGAATTCGTCGGCGCGGGCATAGCGGGCCGCATGGTCGGGGACTTGCTCCAGCCCGAAATTGCGCGCCGAGGGCAGGTCAGCCGTGGTGACGATGTTCCAGCCGGCGCGGCCGCCGCTGACGTGATCCAGCGAGGCGAAGCGGCGCGCGATGTTGTAGGGCTCGTTGTAGCTGGTGGAGGCCGTGCCGATCACGCCGATGCGGGTGGTGGCGGCAGCGATGGCGGCCAGCAGCACGGTCGGCTCCAGCGCCGTGATCGGGCGGAAATCGATCTGCTCGATGATGGCTGCATTGTCGGCCAGAAAGACCGCATCGAACTTGGCCGCCTCGGCGATGCGCGCCACCTCGACGTAATGCGAGGCCTTCACGAAAGCATGCGGATCGGCCCCCGGCAGACGCCAGGCGGAGGGGATGAAACCGGAATGCAGGATGTTGACGTTCAGGTGCAGTTGCTGCGGCGGCTTGGGCGGCTGTGACATGCGGATTCCTCGGAGAAGACAAAGCGGGTCGTCGATTGTGGAACGCGCCCGCCGTGACGGCCACGAATGCTTTCGCATGAACTTATGCGGACAAGGCCGCTACAATGCGGCTGGACCGAACCGAGACAAGTTGAGGATGTTGCCGATGGCTGTTGTGCATGCTGCGATGATGATGGTGTTGGGCCTGCTGGCACTGGGCCTGGCCGTATGGGGCGGGTTTGCGCTGTGGTTCCAGCTGCCGGGCGCCGCCTGGCTGCGCATCGCCGCCATCGTGCTGTGGAGCTTGCCGCCTGCAGCGACGCTGGCGCTGGTGGCCGGGGTGCCGGGCCTGCCCGGCCTGCCTCACTCCTGGCGCTGGGGCCCGGTGGCCCTGGTGCTGGCCGGTATTGCCATGGCCGGCTGGTGGAGCAGCATCCGCCCCAGCCACGCGCGCGACTGGGCCGATGATGTGGCGCGCATGCTGGTGTCGCAGGTGCAAGGCGATACCGTCACGCTGGACAACGTGCGCAACTTCAACTGGCGCACCGAGACTGATGTCGACATCCGTTGGGAATCGCGCCAATATGATCTCGCGCAACTGGTCTCGGCCGACTTGCTGCTGTCCTACTGGATGGGGCCGGCGATTGCGCACACGCTGGTGTCCTTCGGTTTTGCCGATGGACGGCGTCTGGTGTTCTCGCTGGAGATCCGGCGAGAACGCGATGAAGCCTTCTCGGCCCTGGGCGGCTTCTTCCGCAAGTTCGAGACCGTCATCGTTGCCGCCGACGAAGCCGACATCATCCGTACCCGTACCAATGCACGCGGGGAGGATGTATATCTGTATCGTCTGCAATTGCGCCCGGACCAATTGCGCCGCGTCTTCCTCGGCTACCTCGAACGCGCGGCGCAATTGCGGGAGCGTCCGCGTTTCTACAACACCCTCACCAGCAACTGCACCACCATCGTCTTTGAACTGGCGCGCCGTCTCTCGCCCTCTCTGCCGCTGGACTATCGCCTGCTGCTCTCCGGCTACTTCGCCGATTACGTGTTTGACCATGGCGTGCTGACACCGGGATACAGCTTCGCGCAATTGCGCGAGGCCGGGCGCATCACCGAACGCGCCCTGCAAAGCGGGCCGGAACCGGACTACAGCAAGCGCATCCGGCAGGGTGTACCGGGCGTGTCCACGGCCGAGCTGCGCTGAGTCACAGGGCCGTTCATGCTCAATCTCGCAGATGAAGCGTGAACAGGCCCTAATCCGTTTACCGGATATCCAAACACAAAATCATTCGTATTCCCTCGCCGCGAAGCTGATTACGATTTCCTTCTTTGCACGACCCGGCGGCCTGCCGGGTGCGTCCTCGCTACCACCGAGAAGGAAACGCCATGCCCGAAGCGGTCAATCATTTTCCCCTGCCGGCGGCGGGGGCTGACTCCGCCTCTGCTGCGCCGGACAACACGTCGCACAGCCCGCGCGTGCTCACTGCACGCAGTCTCTTCTTCATTTCATGGACCGCACCGCTGGTGCTGCTGCTGGCCTGGGAAGCGCTGGCCCGTGCCGGCGTGCTCTCGCCGCAGGTGCTGCCCGCGCCCAGCAAGGTCTTGCAGACGGCACTGAACCTGATCGCCCAGGGCCGCCTGCTGTCGGACCTTGGTGCCAGCCTCTTGCGCGCCGCTGCCGGGTTTGCCATCGGCGGCAGCATCGGTTTCGTGCTCGGTACGCTGGTGGGTTTCTCGCGCCTGGCCGAGGCGCTGGTGGACCGCAGCGTGCAGATGGTACGCGCCGTCCCTTTCCTGGCGGCGCTGCCGCTGGTGATCGTGTGGTTCGGCGTGGGCGAGGGCGGCAAGGTGTTCCTGGTCTCGCTGGGCGTGCTGTTCCCCATCTACATCAATACCGTGCTGGGCATCCGCCAGGTCGATCCCAAGCTGCTGGAACTGGGCCGCGTGACAGGGCTGTCCAACTGGACCCTGATCCGCCGCATCGTCCTGCCCGGTGCACTGCCATCGATCCTGGCCGGGGTGCGCTATGCACTGGCCGTCGCGTGGCTGGCGCTGGTGATCGCCGAGACCATCGCCGCCAATACCGGCATCGGCTCGCTGGCCATGGATGCGCGTGAATTCCTGCAGACCGACGTGATCGTGCTGACCATCGTCATCTATGCCGGCATCGGCGTGGTGTCCGATGGCATCGCCCGCCTGCTGGAGCGCCGTCTGCTGGCCTGGCATCCCAACTACGCCGCCAAGGGGAAATGATGAGCGAGACCTTGTTTGAGCGCCATACCCTGCACCCCGCCACGGCCGATGAACTGGCCGTGAGCGTGGCCGGCCTGAAGCGCCGCTACGGACAACGCACCGTGATCCAGGGCCTGAACCTGCGCATTGCGCGCGGTGAATTCGTGGCCCTGCTGGGCGAGAGCGGTTGCGGCAAGACCACCTTGCTGCGCGCGCTGGCCGGACTGGATCCCATCGATGGCGGCCGCATCGACGGACCGGCGCAGCCCGCCGTGGTCTTCCAGGAACCGCGCCTGATCCCGTGGGATCCGTTGTGGCGCAATGTCTCACTGGGCCTCGATGACCGCCGGGGCAAGCCGCTGGCGCACGCCGCCCTGGAAGAGGTGGGCCTCGGTGACCGGCTCGACGACTGGCCGCGCAATCTCTCCGGTGGCCAGGCCCAGCGCGTGGCGCTGGCACGCGCCCTGGTGCGCGAGCCGCGCCTGTTGCTGCTGGATGAACCCTTCGCCGCCCTCGACGCACTCACCCGCATCCGCATGCATGCCCTGGTGCGCCAACTGCTGGCACGGCATCGCCCCGGGGTGCTGCTGGTGACGCACGATGTGGATGAAGCCATCGTCCTGGCCGATCGCATCCTCGTCATGCGCGAAGGGGCCATTGCCAATGATGTCCGCGTCGCCCCCGAAGCGGCCCGTGACCGCAGCCATCCTGCTGCCCAGGCCCTGCGTGCGCAATTGCTGGCAGAACTGGGCGTGGTGGTTGCCCAGGCTGCGTAGCGGCGGCATTAAGTTTTCCTGAATGCTGTTTTTTTCCTCATTAAATCCTGCTTAATGCTCATGTCCCACGATTCCAAGCCTGCCAATCTCCATCGTCGTCAACTGTTGCAAGCCGCGCTGGGTGGCGCGGCCCTCGGCGCCAGCGGCCTGCCGCTGCTGGCGCGCGCCGCCGGCAAGTCGCGCACTACCGATACGGTGCGCCTGGCCTGGGGCAAGGGTGGTTTGCCCGGTATCGCCCGCACGCGCGGCGAGTTCGAAAAGACGCTGGCCCGTGATGGCATCAAGGTACAGTGGATCGGCCCTTTCCCCAACCATGCGCCGTCGTTGCAGGCCGTCACCGGTGGCAGTGCCGACTTCGGTTTCGGTGGCAGCACCACCCCCGCACTGGCGGCGATGATCGCCGGCTCGCCGCTGGTATTCACGCAGTTCGCCGTGGTCGAGCCGCGCAGCACGGCCATCATCGCCAAGGATGGGTCGGGCATCAACAAGGTCAGTGACCTGGTGGGCAAGACGGTGGCAGTCAATCGCTCCGGGCTCGGAGAATTCCTGCTGGTGGCCGCGCTGGAAAAGCACGGCATCGCGCGCGACAAGGTCAATTTCGTCTATCTCAATCCGCCGGATGCGGGCCCTGCTTTTTCGCAGGGCAAGGTCGATGCGTGGTCCATGTGGAGCCCGGGCGTGGACATCGCGCGGGTGGAGTACAAGGCGCATGACGTGTTCTTTGAAGGACGCGACCTCGATTTCCTGATCGACTTCAACTCCTACGTCACGCACCGCAAGTTTGCCGAAGAGAATGCCGACATCGTGCGCGCCGTCAACGCCGCCTATCGTGCCGAGGGCGAGTGGATCAGCAAGAATCCGCGCGAGGCCGAAGCGCTGGTGCAGAAGGATGCCGGCTATTCCGACGCGGTGCGCGATTCGCTCATCAAGCTGGCGCGCCGCTGGGAATTCCACGGCACCGACGACGCCAAGTTCATCGCCACCTTCCAGGGCGCGGCCGACTGGCTGGCCGCACGCAAGATCCTGCCGCAGAAGGTGCAGGTGAGCGACTACATCGTGAAGGTGTGAGCGTGCCAGTCGCATTCATTTCACGAGGACTCACTGCATGAAGCGTCGCCACTTTCTCACTGGTCTTTCCGCCCTGGGCATGGCCGCGCTGGGCAGCCGGGCCGCAATGGCCGCCCCTTCCGGCACGCGCCTGATCGTGGCCGACCAGAACGAATTCCTGCGCCAGCTGCTGGAGGCCAGCGGCGAGCGCAAGTCGCTTGATGTCGCACTGGAATTGCCCAATTTTGCGGGCGGCCCGGCCATCTTCGAGGCCATCCGTGCTGGTGCGCTCGATGTCGCGTATGTCGGTGATACGCCGCCCATCCAGGCGCGCGCAGCAGGCGTGAAGCTGCCCATCATCGCCACCTTCACCCGCGAGCTCTCGCAATACCGGCTGGTGCAGCGCGCCGGTGCGGGCGTGGAGAAACTGTCCGACCTGCGTGGCAAGCGGCTCAGCTATGTGGAAGGCTCGGGACGCCAGGTGTTCCTGATCGATGCCTTGAAGCGTGGTGGCCTCACGCTGGCCGATGTGCAACTGGTCAACCTGCGCGTGGCCGATCTCAACGATGCGCTGCGTGCCAAGGCGGTCGATGTGGCCGTCCTGCTGGAGCCGCATGTGACGCGTCTGGCCAAGCAGATCGGTGCCACCACCGTCCCCGATCCGGAAGAACGCAAGCTGCTGCCCTCGACGTCCTATCTCTACGCCCGTCCCGAGGTGCTGGCCGATGCGCAGAAGTCGCAGGCCATCGCCGCCTTCATTGCCGCCTTCGTGCGCGCCGGCACGTGGAGCAATGCCCATGAGGAAGAGTGGGGCCGCTTTTACTTCACGCAGTTCCAGCGCATCGATGCGGCCGGCACCGCGGCCATCCTTGCGGGACAGTCGCCGCTGAAATTCCAGACCGCCGCCGAGGCCATCCCGCATCACCAGAAACTCATCGACATCCTCTACGAAGCCAAGGCCGTGCCGCAGCGTTTCGACGCCGCCGGCTCCTTCGTCTCCACCTACGACAAGCTGATCGTCGCCAACCGCTGAGGCCCTCATGAGTGCACACGCCCGCCTGGATTCGCCCGCTGATGACTTGCCGCTGGCTGCACCGGCGGCGGCGTCCTCCATCGCGCCTTCGCCATCGCTGATGCCGGCGCGCCTGCCGCCGCGTGCGCTGCTGTTGGGGCCGGCACTGCTGCTGGCGATCTGGGAAGCGGCCTCGCGCCTGGGCTGGCTGTCGCCGGAAACGCTGACCGCGCCCTCGCAGGCGCTGCTGACCGGCCTGCAGATGCTGCGTGATGGCAGCCTGCTGCCGCATTTGCTGGCCTCGGCCGCGCGGGCCTACAGTGGCCTCTTCATCGGGCTGTCCACCGGCGTGGTGCTGGCGCTGTTGTCCGGCCTCACGCGCAGCGGCGAGGCGCTGATCGACGGGCTGGTGCAGGTCAAGCGCGCCATTCCCACGCTGGCCCTGATCCCGCTGGCGATTCTGTGGCTGGGCATCGGCGAGACCATGAAAATTTTCCTGATCGCCACCGCCGTCTTCGTCCCCATCTACATCAACACCCACGCCGCCCTGCGCGGCATCGACATCGGTCACGTGGAGCTGGCGCGCACGTTGCATCTCTCACGCGCTACCTTCCTGCGCAAGGTAGCGCTGCCGGGGGCCTTGCCGGGCTTCTTCACCGGGCTGCGGCTGGCAGTCTCGCTGTGCTGGACGGCACTGGTGGTGCTTGAACTCATCAACACCCAGACCGGCATCGGCTACCTGATGAACCGGGCACGCGACTGGGGCCAGACCGATGTGATCGTGGTTGGCATCCTGATCTATGCCGTGCTGGGCCTGTTGTCGGACCTGGTGGTGCGCGCCATTGAGGCGCGCGTACTGCGCTACCGGAGGACCGCATGAGTCCGCAGGTATTGAGCACGCCGGGCGCCATCCACGCGCGTCACCTGAGCCGCCGCTTCGGCAGCAAGACCGTGCTGGACCAGCTCGACCTGGACGTTGCGCCGGGCCAGTTCGTGGCCCTGCTGGGCGAATCCGGTTCCGGCAAGACCACCTTGCTGCGTGCGCTGGCCGGACTGGATCAGGACGCCGCCGCCACCGGAAAACTGGCGCTCACCGGCAACGTGAGCGTGCTGTTCCAGGATGCGCGGCTCCTGCCCTGGCTCAGCGTGCTGGAGAACCTGACGCTTGGCCTGGAGGCCGCTACCGCCAGACCGGCGGCACTGCAGTTGCTGCAGGAAGTGGGACTGGCTGAACAGGCGGGCGCCTGGCCTGCGACGCTGTCGGGCGGGCAGAAGCAGCGCGCCGCCCTGGCCCGTTCGCTGTTGCGCACACCGCATATCCTGCTGGCCGATGAACCCTTCGGCGCCCTTGATGCCCTGACCCGCCTGCGCATGCAGGGCTTGCTGCGCCGCCTGGTGGAGCGCACCCGCCCGACCGTGATCCTGGTCACCCACGATGTGGATGAAGCGCTGCTGCTGGCCGACCGCATCCTGGTGCTGGAACAGGGCCGCATCGCCCAGGACCACGCGGTGAACCTGTCCCATCCCCGGCACGCCGACGATCCCGGTTTCGCCGCCCTGCGCCAGGTGCTGCTGCAGCGCCTGGGTGTCGAGTCCCTCGCCTGAAGACCACTACAAGGAGCCGCCATGTCGCGCCCACGCCAATTGCACCTGAACCTCTTTCTCATGAGCCGCGGTCACCATGAAGGCGCGTGGCGCCATCCCGGTGCCAATCCCAAGGCGCTGACCGATCTGGAACTCTATGCAGACGCAGCGCGCCTGGCCGAAGCCGCCAGGTTCGATGCCGTGTTTCTGGCCGATACCCTGGTCGGCCCGGAAGGCGGGCAGCAAGCCACCTCCGGCCTGCTTGATCCGTTGCTGCTGTTGACGGCGCTGGCTCTGCGCACCGAACGCATCGGTCTCATCGGCACGGCCTCCACCACCTACAACCACGCCTACACGCTGGCGCGCCAGTTTGCCTCGCTGGACCATATTTCGCGCGGCCGTGCCGGCTGGAACATCGTCACCTCCTGGGCCCCGCGCGCGGGCCAGAACTATGGCCTGCCCGAGAACGTGGACCATGGCAGCCGCTATGAAATCGCCGAAGAATTCGTGGCCGCCGTCGATGCGCTGTGGCGCAGCTTTCCGGCGGCGGCCGTGCTGGATGACCGCGCTGGTGGCCGCTTCCTCGATCACGCGGCAGTGCAGCCGGTGCACTTCGAGGGCAAGCATGTACGCACACGGGGGCCGCTCAATGTGCCGGGCAGTCCGCAAGGGCGGCCGGTCTACGTGCAGGCTGGCCAGTCCGAAGCGGGCCGTGCGTTTGCGGCGCGCTGGGCCGAAGCCATCTTTACCGCGCACGGCCATCGCGCCTCTGCGCAGGCGTTCTACCAGGACATCAAGGGCCAGGCAGCACGCCTGGGACGCGCCGCCCAGGACATCGTGATCCTGCCCGGCATCAGCGCCGCCATCGGCAGTACCGAAACCGAGGCACAGCAGGTCTGGGAAGAACTGGATGCGCTCACCAGCATCGAGACTGGCCTGGCGCGTCTGTCGGCGCGCTTTGGCGGCCACGATTTTTCTGCCTTGCCGCTGGACCGCAAGCTGACCGCCGATGACTTTCCCGACCCAAGTCTGGTGCAGGCCTCGCGCAGTCGCGCCGTCGGTTATGTCGAGACCACGCTGCGCGAAGGACTGACCCTGCGCCAGCTGCTCAAGCGCCTGGCCGGTGCGCGTGGCCACCTGGCCGTGGCCGGTACGCCCGAACAGGTGGCGGACCTGATCGAGGACTGGTTCAACGCGGGTGCGGCCGATGGCTTCAACGTCATGCCGCCCATCATCGGCCAGCAATTCGAATTGTTCACCCGCGAAGTGGTGCCGCTGCTGCGCCAGCGCGGACTGTTCCGCGAAGACTACGAGACCCATACCTTGCGTGGCCACTTCGGCCTGCAAGAGGTGGCGGCCCAGCCCGGCTGGCAGGCCGGCGCGAACAAGGTTGCGGCCTGATGCCCGCAGTATCCGATCCCGAATTCCTTACTGAAGAGAGTCCAACATGAGCGTCAATTTCATCGGCATGGTCACCACCCACAAGAACTCCGAGATCCATCCCTCGGTCGGGCCGGCCATCGATACCGACTACCTGCTGCGCTTTGCGCGCGCCCACGAAGAGGCCGGCTTTGACCGGGTGCTGGTGCCGTATCATTCCAACGGCCCGGATGCCATCCTTACCATCGCGCAAGTAGCTGCCGCCACCCGGCGCATCCAGCTGATGCTGGCGCATCGCCCCGGTTTCGTCGCGCCCACGCTGGCGGCACGCCAACTGGCGACACTGGACCATTTCAGCGGCGGACGGCTGGGCGTGCACATCATCTCGGGCGGCTCCGACATCGAACAGCGCCGTGACGGCGACTACCTCGATCATGACCAACGCTATGCCCGTACCGATGAATACCTGCAGATCCTGCGCCAGGTGTGGACTGCCGACAAGCCCTTCGATCACCAGGGTGCGCACTATCGTTTCGAGCAGGCGTTCTCTGAAGTCAAGCCGCTGCAGCAGCCGCAACTCCCGATCTTCTTCGGCGGGGCCTCCGAGGCCGCCATTCCGGTGGCCGGCCGCCATGCCGATGTCTATGCGCTGTGGGGCGAATCGCTGGAGCAGGTGCGCGACCTGACCGGACGCGTGCGCGCAGAAGCAGCACGGCATGGACGCGAGATCAGTTTCTCGGTGTCCTTCCGCCCCATCCTGGCGGCCACCGAAGAGCAGGCCTGGGCACGTGCCGAACGCATCCTCGATGAGACGCGCCGCCTGCGCTCGGGCAATGGCACGCGCCATCCGGCCTACACCGGACCGCAAGAGAGCGAAGGCGCGCGCCGTCTGCTGGCTGCCGCCGAGAAGGGCGACCGGGTCGACAAGCGCCTGTGGACGGCCATTGCCAGGGAGACCGGTGCGCGCTACAACTCCACCGCACTGGTCGGCACGCCCGAGCAGGTGGCCGAGGCGCTGCTGGATTACTACGATCTGGGCGTGACCACGTTCCTCATCCGTGGCTTCGACCCGCTGGAAGATGCCATCGACTATGGCCGTGAACTGATCCCGCGTACGCGTGAGCTGGTGGCACAGCGTCTGCAGCAACGGGCAGCGGAGAAGCAGGCCGCCTGATTTGTCCACTGCCTGAAACGAAAATGGCTCCGCATGCGGAGCCATTTTTTGTTGAAGGACCGATCAGATCACGCCGACTGCAAGGCCTGTTCCAGGTCAGCCAGCAGATCGTCGATATGCTCGATGCCGATGGACAGGCGCACCGTGTCTTCGGTGACGCCCGCCTTCTCCAGTTCGGCGGGCGACAGCTGGCGGTGGGTGGTGGAAGCGGGATGTGTAGCCAGTGACTTGGCGTCACCGATGTTGACCAGCCGCGTGAACAGTTGCAGCGCATCCTGGAAGCGCGCGCCGCCGTCGCGGCCATTGGCCACGCCGAAGGTCAGCACGCCCGAGGCGCGGCCCTTGAAATACTTCTGCGCCAGCGCATGGTCGGGATGATCTTCCAGCCCGGCATAGTTGACCCAGCGTACCTTCGGGTGACGCTTGAGGTATTGCGCCACGGCCAGCGCATTGGAGGTGATACGGTCCAGCCGCAGTGACAGGGTTTCGATGCCCTGCAGGATCTGGAAGGCGTTGAAGGGGGAGAGCGCGGCGCCGGTATTGCGCAACGGGACCACGCGCGCACGGCCGATGTAGGCAGCCTCGCCCAGCGCCTCGGTATAGACCACGCCGTGATAGCTGACGTCGGGTTCGTTGAGGCGCTTGAAGCGTTCCTTGTGCTTGGCCCACGGGAACTTGCCCGAGTCCACGATGGCGCCGCCCAGCGTAGTGCCGTGCCCGCCGAGATATTTGGTCAATGAGTGGACCACGATGTCGGCCCCATGCTCGAAGGGACGCAGCAGATAGGGCGTGGCCACGGTGTTGTCCACGATCAGCGGGACGCCATGGCGATGCGCGATCTCGGCCACGGCAGCGATGTCGGTGACGTTGCCCAGCGGGTTGCCGATGGATTCGATGAAGATGGCCTTGGTGCGCTCATCGATCAGCGGGGCAAAGGACTCCGGCTGGCGCGGATCGGCGAAGCGCGTCTGGATGCCGAACTGCGGCAGCGTGTGGGCGAAGAGGTTGTAGGTACCGCCATACAGGGTGGAGGCCGAGACGATATTGTCGCCTGCTTCGGCAATGGTCTGGATCGCGTAGGTCACGGCGGCCTGCCCGGAGGCCAGGGCCAGCGCGGCGATGCCGCCTTCGAGTGCGGCCAGGCGCTTTTCCAGCACGTCCTGGGTCGGGTTCATGATGCGCGAATAGATGTTGCCCTGGACCTTCAGGTCGAACAGGTCGGCACCGTGCTGGGTATCGTCGAAGGCGAAGGCCACGGTCTGGTAGATCGGCACGGCCACGGCGCGCGTGGTCGGGTCAGGATCGTAGCCGCCGTGGACGGAGAGGGTTTCGAATTTCCATTGTGGGTTGTCTGGCATGTTGTCTCTCTTTGTCTTGGATGGAATGCGCAAAGCAGGGGGAAGCCCAAGCGCCACGCTAGCGCGAGCCTGCATCCGGTGCCAAGAAATGTTTTCTCATAAGCATATGCAGCCGAGGCCAATGCCGATGCTGGTGACGATGTACTGATTCGCAGGCAGCAAGGCAGTTGTGCTGGATGTCATGCGACCTATGGTGCGCTTGTCATTGGCATCGAATAGTTTCGGCAGTCACTGCAAAGATCGCGGCGATCCGTGTCGGCCAATGGCGACACGCCGATACTGGCGCGCTCGTTCATCTCGCTGGTGCTGCCTGCTCATGAGCCTCTTCGATTCGCTGCTGCGGCAGCCGCAGTCCCGTCGCCTGCTGCGACTTTCCTTTCCGCATGACGATGCGCCTGCCTGTGCGCTGGTGATCAACCGCTTCGAGGGCAGCGAGGCGATGTCGCGCGATTTTCGTTTCGTGCTGGAGCTGCTCAGCGACGAGGCCGCGATTCCGTTGACCTGTCTGCTGGGCAAGCTGCTGTGCGTGTCCTTGGTGACGGCCGACGGGAGCCTGCGTCCTTTCACCGGGCATGTCA
The DNA here is from genome assembly GCF_017833835.1 of Herbaspirillum sp. 1130. NCBI lineage: Bacteria > Pseudomonadati > Pseudomonadota > Betaproteobacteria > Burkholderiales > Oxalobacteraceae > Herbaspirillum > Herbaspirillum sp. 1130. The sequence goes on along the minus strand of NZ_JAFICQ010000004.1, from coordinate 520,491 downwards.
TGTCGTTTCGCTTCGTGAGGACCGATGGCGGGATTGCCTTCTATGAAGCGGTGCTGGTGCCATGGTTGCATTACGCGCATCTGCGGCGGAACTGCCGGCTGTTCCATGACCAGACCATTGAACAGCAGACCGAATCGATCTTGCGGGACTATGCCGGCTTGGCGCACTGGCGCTGGGAGGTAAGCGAGGAGGAGGTTCCGAGCGCACTCTGCACGCAGTGGGAAGAGACTGACCACAACTACCTCGCCCGGCGTTGGGAGGCCGAAGGCTATTGCTACTGGTACGAGCATACGGCGCAGGGCCATACGCTGGTGATCTGCGATGACAGTACCCGCGCGGAGGCGATCGAGGGGGCTTCTGCGGACATTCGCTTCCACAGCGAAGGGGGTGCCGAGGACGAAGACGCCATCGCGCAATGGCAGGTCGTGCAGCAGGGGACGACTGCGCAAGTGGCGGTGAGCGGGTTCGATTTCAAGCAGCCATCGCCGCGTCATGTGGAGATCATGACGGTGGTGGAACAGGGCGAGATCGCACGCAAGGAGATCCACCAGTACACCGGTCATGATGGCTTTCGCACCTTCCTGGAGGGCGACCGGCTGGCCCGCCGGCGCATGGAGGAGATCGAGGCCGGCAGCCTGCTTTTCGAGGCGCAGGGCAAGCACCGGCAAGTGGCGCCGGGGCGCCGATTTCGGCTGCTGGAGCATTTTCACGCGAAGGCTGGCGATCCGCAGTTCGTGATCCTGGAGGTGGTCCATGAGGCCAGCAACAATTACCTGCAGGATGCGGATGTGCCGGCGAGCTACGCGAACCGTCTGCGTTGCCTGCCGTGGGACACGCCCTGGCGGCCGGGCCCGGGCTTTGACAGCCAATCCACTACGCTGCTGGCATTGCAGACGGCGACCGTGGTCGGGCCGGAAGGGCAGGGGAGTTTGCACGTCGATGCGTATGGACGCATCCAGGTGCGCTTCCATTGGGATCGCGCACGCAGTGGCAGTTGCTGGATCCGTGTGGCCACCCATTGGGCGGGTGCGCACAGCGGCTGGAGTTCGCATCCGCGTGTGGGCTCGGAGGTGGTGGTGCAGTGGCTGGATGGCAATCCGGATCATCCGCTGGTCACCGGCTGCGTCCACAACCAGGACAACATGCCACCATGGGAATTGCCGCAGCAGCGAGCCTTGAGCGGATTGCGCAGCCGTGAGCTGACGCCGGAGGGCGGCAATGCGGCCGGTGGCCGCAGCAATCACGTGATTCTCGATGACAGCTGCGAGCGCATGCAGGTCCAGATCCGCAGTGATCATCTGGCCAGCCAGCTCAGTTTGGGTCATCTGACGCGCATCGAGGGACATGCGGGGCGCAAGGAGGCGCGTGGCGAGGGCTTTGAATTGCGCAGCGATGGCCACGGCGCGCTGCGGGCGCAACGCGGTCTGTTGCTCACGACGCATGCGTGCGCAGAAACGGAGGGGCAGATCACCGCGATGGAGGAGACCACGGCCGATCTGCAACGAGGCGGCCAATGGCAGGCCGAACTGGGGCAGGCGGCCGTGCAGGCTGGCGCACAAATGGCGGGCGAGCAGGAGAACGTCGCACAAATCCTGCAGCAGCAGTGCGCTGCGATTGCGGGCCAGACCAAGGGGGCGGTGCTGGAAGAAGGTGTTCCGGCATTTCTGGCTCCGCATCTGGTACTGGCCAGTCCGGCGGGCATCGAGACCGCCACCGCAGGGTCGACGCATCTGTTGAGCCAGCAGCACACGGCCATCAGCAGCGGTGGCCATGCCAGCCTGAGTGCCGGCAAGAGCCTGTTGGTCAGCGTGCGCGAGGCGGTGCGCCTGTTCGCTTGCAAGGCGGGCATGAAGCTGGTCGCCGCAGCCTGCGACATCGACGTTTCCGCGCTTGCCGCGAGCGTCAACATTCTTGCGCGTCTGAACATTACGCAGACGGCCAATCGCATCAGCATCGAGGCCAAGGAAGAGGTCGTCATCAATGGCGGCGGCAGCGTCATGCGCTGGCACGCCGGCGGTATCGAACAGAGTACGTCGGGCCAATGGCGAGCCCATGCCGCCGGGTATGCGCATGACGGGCCGGTCAACGGGCCGGTCCCGGTCTTGCCGGATCCTCCCGCCCTGGACGAATTGAAGCAGCAGCGGCGGCTGGCCTTGGTGCTGACCTCGCACGCCGTGCAGGGCAAGGTCTTTGCGCATGAGCCCTATCAGCTCTTCAAAGCTGGCAACCGGGTCGCCGAGGGTGTGACCGATGCCTACGGCCAGGTGCTGATTACGGTGACGGACGAGGAGACGGCCAGCTATGAGGTCAGGCTCAGCAACGGCCATGTCTTTGAGCTGCCGGTCAGGGCGCGGCTGGACGATATGGACGCACAACTGGCAGCACGAGGTTATCGCGCCCGCGAGGGCGATGCCCGGGACCGCGAGCGCAACCGCGAGTTGCGTGAGGGGTGAGCGGCGCGTTTTCTCTTTCCCGATCTTGATGCACTTCACCAGAGAGAGTTCATGAGTACTACTCAATATGCCAGCACCGTACCGCTCAGCCGGGCGCATCCTCGCAGCCGTGGCAGCGCGCAATGGTTGCTGGAAAGCGCACAGGACAAGGACTGTCCCATCCATCGCTGCAACCGGCTGCAGATGCTGTATTGCGGGGAGCAGGCGTTTGCACGGATTTGCGACGACATCCGCCGCGCAAAAGACAGCGTCGAGATCATCTGCTGGGGCTTCGATCCGGCCATGGAATTGGAACGGGGCACGGGACCCTGGCCACGTGGTGAGACCTGGGGTGATTTGTTGCGCGATGTGGCAGCGGGCCGCTACAACGAGGGCAAGCCGGTGCAGGTGCGCTTGCTGTCGTGGTATGGCGTGATCGGTAGCGCACTGGCGCACAACATGCCGGGCTATCAGCAGCCGAGCGACTATGAACAGAGGCAGGGGCCGATGCGTGGCGAAGCCAGCGTGATCCGGCCTGATGCGGGCGGCATGCCGGATCCTGTGGCCGTGCGTGATCGGCGTGAAGTGTTCAACGCAAGCTGGTATCGCGCGGCAGAAGCGGGCGCCATTCCGAATCTGAGTCTGCGGGTGCGCGATGGCGACATGCGTGCAGTTTGGGGCAGCCTGGAGAAGGAGGCGGGCAAGCGCAGCTTTCTGGAGACGGCGGGGATGGTGCTGGTGGCCACCGATCATCAGAAGAGCATCCTGATCGATTACGAATGCGAGGGCGGAGCGCAGGCCGTGGGATATGTGATGGGCCTCAATGCCGTTACCGATTATTGGGATACGGAGGCACACCTGTATCACGACCCGCGTCGTGGCGAAGGATGGGAAGGGCGTACGGAAGATGGCCGTCCCGGATTGAAGCCCTATCAGGATTACGCTTGCCGCATCGAAGGCGAGGCGCTGGTCAGCATCAGCAAGAATTTTACGGATGCCTGGAATCGGGCAAAAGGTAAAGGAAAGCCGCTCACGCGCACGCACGACGTACACCAGCCACCGCCGGGACTATGTGCCGCACTGAAGGGTGAACGCAGCGTCAATGCGCAGATCATCCGCACTCAACCGGAAGAATATGACAAGAGCATTCAACGGCTGTATCGGCAAGCCAGCAGCTTTGCACGTCATTACCTGTATGTGGAAAACCAGTATTTCCAGTACGAGCCGTGGGTGCGGCAGATCAAGGAGGATCGTCGCAAGTTCATGGAATGGTGGCAGCGTGCGGGGCAGAGCGTGGACGATCTGCCCAACCTTCACGTGATGGTGGTGATGCCGACGCCGGAACTGCCGCAGATGGTGCCGCGTACGTATGACGCGGTGCGCTCATTAGGTCATGGGGAGTCCATGCCGAATCAGGACAAGCTGGTGGAAGAGGACAAGAGCGGCACGCTTGGACAAAGTGCCGCTGCCGTGGGCAGCAAAGAAGACGTGGCGCGGGAACTGGATGGTTTGGGCATACGCACCTTGGTCGGCGCCTTATGGACTTATGACCATGATTGGCGAGGACGAGCGCCGCTGAAGGAGGGCGTGGCACCGACGATGGCGGACCGGTACCGCGAGATCTACATCCACAGCAAGCTGATGGTGATTGACGACGCGATGTTGACGGTGGGCAGCGCGAATCTGAATTTGCGATCGATGGCAGTGGATGCGGAGATGAACGTGGCTTGTGATGACCCGGTGTTGAGTGCGGAGGTCAGGAGGCATGTTTGGGGGAGGCATACGGCAGGGATGCTGGATGGAGGTGGGGGAAGTCCGAGGGAGATCGCCGACACGTTTGAAGATTGGATGGAGCTGATGAAAGCGAACGCCTTTGACAGAAATGTTGGCGGACCACCGATCGGCTTTCTTTTCCCCTTCAGGGATGAGCGCGTGAGCAGAACTCGATTGGCCTAAGTTTCATGATGAACTATCTTTTTAAGACGCTGGTTTTAAGCATGCTTCTTCTCAACACGAGTGCTTATCCGATGAAAAATTTGCCGCGTAACATGTCCTTAAAAGCATTTGATCCTCACCGCAGCGATTTCAGCTGCCGCTATGAGGATGACGTTCTTCCACAAATCGACGAAGAAACAGAGCAATGGTTTCAAGAAGGACTTGCCCTGACCAGTCCGTCTCTGTGGCCGAATCAGCGTGACTATGCTGGAGCGGCAGTTCTATGGGAAAAGGCCGCTGATCGAAACCATTGGAAAGCCATGCTGAATCTGGCCAGCGCCTACACACACGGACAAGGTGTGAAACGAGATACTGAACGGGCAGTGCTGTTGATAGAACGGGCCATGTTGATGGGGTTTCCCTCTGCCTTTGATGTCATGGGCACCTACCACCAACAGGGAATAGGTGTGAGGCAAGACACCAGCCGTGCCTATGCGTTTTGGCAATTGGCTGCAGAGATGGGCAGTCCGAGCGCGCTCGCGTATTTGGGAGGAAAACTGGATGCGCTCTATGACAGCCCGCCAGCATTCTGGGGTAACCGCACCATCGCGCGCAGGATGCTGGAATGCGGACTGAATCAAGGCAATGCCGACGCAGCATTCAATCTTGGTGGCGCGAGTGTTGGCGATAACGTGGAATTTGATCAGGACAATGATCGTGCCCGGATTGTTCTTCAGGAAGGCATAAGGCTCGGTAGCTATATGTCAGCGATCTTTTTGGCTAGTGCTTTCCGTCATGGAAAACCCTTGTCCGCTATCGGTATCGACAAGGCCCGTGAAGACCGCTACAGGATTTTCTCCGATGCACTCCAGCGCAACCCCGACCTGCGTTTCCCCAATCTCGACAAGGTACTTCCCCTTCCTCCGGCCAAGCTGCCCATGTGGAATGGTGATCGCAAGACTTTGCTTGAGGCTGCCAGGGCAATCTTGCAGAAGCCTGCAGGGCTTACACCCCCTATACCCGATCCAGCTTGGCTGCGCACCGGCCGTGCACGGATCCCGGATGGCCAGCAATTGCCGACGCAGCCACAGAGACAGAATGCACCGCAATTCGAAACTACCGCAGCTCCGGAAACAGGGTACTGGCAGGCCCGCCTGATGCGCCCCATCACGGAGCGCCACCGCACATGGAACGCCGAACAACTGCCCTTGCGTTATGAACAGGGAGAACTGTTTGATCGCAGCCGCGCCGGTTTGCAGGATGAGGACGGCCGCATCCAGTTTCATTACCTTGGCATGCCGGTCGACCTCGCCGCGCCGCCGCCGGTGCTCGAAGATCCCCGAGTACGAAGACGTGTTGCGCGTTACGCAGAGATTCCCCAGACCGAGCGCCGCTACCGCAGCCATTCGCCTTGTCCGCACAGCGGCATCTGGCGACCCTATCTACCGGAAGATCATCCCAAACATCAAAGTTTCAACCGCTGGGATCGCCAGGTGTATCTGAGAAAGGGCATGCCCTTCCCGGATGTCATCCGTCAGCGTCCCGGCATCAGCGAGAAAGACCTCCTGTGGCAATGGCTGGGCAATGCCAATGAAGAACGCGAGGGACTCGAACACATCAGCCTTGATCAGAAAAGCGGCCCGGCCAGTCCGGAGGGGCAGCATTGAGTCCATCCAGATCGTCTCCTCGCCTTCTTTACTGCACCTTGACGATCACATAGGCGGTTGCAAACACCCGTCCCGCTGCCACGGCTTGCCCTGGCAGCCTTTGCAGCGTAGCGGTCAGCCGCTTTTCCACCGTGAACTGATACGCGGGGGCAGCAGGTTCCGGCGGCAGGCAGCGTGATGCATTGCTGGCGTCGAGCCGATACCACCCGGCGTTGCGACCCGCTGGCAGCGGTCTGGATAGTCCTTGTCCGGCCAGCGGCGAGCTGAGGAATTGCATCGGCTGCTGGCTGTCGCTGTCGCTCAGGCTGATGCCCACACCCTTGGCCAGAGAAGGATCCAGGCCGTAGTAGTCCGAGAGCAGATACCGCACGCCCTGATCCTGATTGACATACCCCAGCTGCCGCGCTGCGGCCAGTGCGCCCGGTGAGACCTGAATGCCAAAGGCAGTCTGGTTGTCGTCAGTGCCGGCGGTGTTCGGCGGTCGGGTATTGACGCCCTCGTCACAGCGAAAGGCCAGCGTGAATTCCACTTGCCGTGTCTCGCCTTGTCTGAGTTCCTCTTCCGAGATCGTCGGAAAGACCACTTCCGGCGTCACGTTCTGCACCACGCACGAGGGCAGCACGCTCAGGGTGGCCGCCTGGCGCATGCCGAAGGCGATGCCGTTGGCGGCACCGAAGAAGAGGAAGCGCGTCGCGTGATCTTCACCATCATCATCCATGTCGCCGCTGGCGCGGTTGTACCCCGGACCCCGCAACATCAGGTATCCATTGGGCTGCAGACAGCGGTAGGGAACGGCCGTCTGCAGCCGGTTGTTCGGGCGATCGCCGCACCAGTTGCTGGTGCCGGTGCCGGGGCTGAGATCGGAGACACGGGCGATCTCTGCCTTGACCGGACTGAGATGCCTGGCGCGGATCAGGATCTTCTTGCTGGCTTCATCGACGTCGTAGTTCTCAAGACGGGCCGATTGGTAATAGCGCGAAAACACCTTCCCTGAGCGCAGATGCGTGAGCCGGATCGCCACACCGGGAAACCAGGTGCGGTAGAAGCCCGGCAAGCCATCCTGCGTGCCGATCTCGGCAAATCCGCCCACGCGGTCATCGCCATTGGTGGAAAACACTTCGGATATCTGTCCGGCATCGGCCAGATCACAGGTCCACAGCAGCGTATCGCCGCTGATGCCGGAGGCCTCAGCGGCCGTCGCCACCGCACTTCCCAGCAGTGTGCCGGCCGGCTGCAGGACGGTACTGGCGAGATTGATGCGGCCGAACCAGAACTGGGCCGAGCCGCCATCGCTCAAGGGCGTAAAGGGATAGGCGATGCGATTGTTGCGCTTGCAGATGGCCTCTGCCGGGACCGACAGCAGGCATAGCGCCAGCAAGGCAAGCAGCAGGTGCAAAGGGCAGGGCAGGACCCGGGGGGAAGGTACGCCGGGCCTGGCGTGATCGGGCGGGCGAGCAGACAAGGGAAAACTCCGGCAAGGATGGGAAGCCCTGCATGTTCGCGCAAGCGCACCTGTGCGCGACATGGGCCAGCTCTGCAATGTTCATGGGCCAAATCCCATTGTGCGGCGATGCCCGCGTTTGGGATTTTGCCCATTGCTGAATCAGCGATTGCCAACGGCTGCTTGGGGGAGCGCCGATTCTGCTGCGCCACCTGCTTGCCTATGATTCGTCTGGTGCCGGACGCATCGGTTGGCGTCGGCATTCTTCGTGGATCGACCGAATTCTCCTTGGGGGTAAAAATGAAAAAGCATCTCGCAATTCTGTTGCTGGTCTCGCCGTCGGTGGTGCTGGCGGCAGGCAGTACCATCAATTTCCGTGGCCAGGTCAACAGCCAGACCTGCCAGGTGATGGTTGACGGCGCGGCCAATCCAGTGGTGCTGCTGCCCACGGTGGCCACCGGCGACCTCGCGGCGGCAGGCACTTCGGCGGGCGAGACGCCCTTCGTGGTCAGTGTCAGTGGCTGCACGGCATCGGCCACCGATAAACTGAAGATCAAGACGCAATTCCTGGCCAGCGCCGCCACCAGCGGCAACAACATTCCCAACCTGGGCAGCGCCAAGAACGTGGCGCTGCAATTGCGCAAGAGCGTCGGCGGCGATCCGATCAGCCTGGTGGGGGGCAGCGGCGTGTCGGTCGAGGGGCTGGAGATCGCCGCCGGCGGTACCAGTGCTTCTCATACCTTTGCAGTACGCTACGTCGCCGAAGGCGGCGCGGCCGAAGCGGGCTCCGTGATTGGCTCGGTGCAGTACGCCCTCGACTACTTCTGATGCGCCTGTCCGGGCGCGGACTTCCGTTTCCCCGTTGGTCTCACCCCTGTCGCTGCCGGGATAGCTCCCGGCGGCGCATCCCCGTTTTTGCCATGAACAGAACAAGCTTGCGCGCAGGTCTCCTCATGTTGCTGGTCTTCCTGCTGAGTGCGCACGCCAGCGCCAGCGTGACCATGCTCGGTACGCGCGTCATCTATCCGGCCGACGCCGGCGAGCAGGTGCTGCGCTTCAGCAACCCTGACGATCATCCCAATCTGGTCCAGTTGTGGCTGGATGATGGACACGCCGGCCGGCCCGATGGGCAGGCCTCGCCCTTCCTGGTGATTCCGCCGGTATTCCGCATCGAGCCGCATGGCGGCCAGGTGGTGCGGCTCTCCTACATCGGCGCAGCGCTGCCGCAGGACCGCGAGTCGCTGTTCTTTCTGAATTTCCTGCAGGTACCGGCCCTCAAGGCCGATTCGGTCAACGACAATCAGCTGGTGCTGACCGTGCGCAGCCGCATGAAAGTCTTCTATCGTCCCCCCGCCCTGGCCAGCGAGGCCGATGCGGCGCGCGCACCCGCCGCGCTTTCCTTCGCCATCGACAGCAGCGACGGGATGGCCAGCATGGTGGTGCGCAACGGCAGTGGCTATCACCTGATGGTGCAACAGGCCGATCTGGTCTTGGGTGACCAGGCGCAAGCGCTGGCCAGGACCACGGTGATCCAGCCTTTCCAGGAACTGCGCTGGCCGCTGGACCATGTGCCGGCCGACCGTGCAGGCATGCGCATGCGTCTGCGTCTGCTCAACGATGTGGGTGTGGAAGTGCCGCGCGACTATCCCGTGCAGTGAGGTGATCACGGTGAGTGTGCATCCCTCGCCTCTGCGGCGTGTGGCCCGGTCTGTCCTGTCGCTCGGAGCCGGGCTGCTGGCCTGGCCGGTGGCCGTGGCCGGCCCGGCGGAGAACAGCTATCGATTTCTGGAATCGCTGGAGATGGCCTCGCCCATCAACAAGGGCAGCCTGTCACGTTTCAATCGCGTGGGCAATGTCGAGCCCGGCATCTACAGTGTGGATGTGTTTGTCAATGGCAGCTACAGCCACCGCCGCGCATTGCGCTTCTACCTGGTTGAAGGGATGGGCGCGGCGGCCTGCTTCAAGGCCGAGGACGCCGTCTTGCTCGACCTGCGGCAGGATCTGGTCGCGCAGCTGGGCCAGCGCGAGTGCGCCCGCATCGACGAGCTGGCGCCCGGGGCGCAGGCCGTGTTCGATCTCTCACGCCTGCGGCTGGATGTCAGCCTGCCGCAGGCGCAACGCAACCATGTCGCACGGGGCTACATCGATCCCGCGCTCTACGATGCCGGTGACAGCATGGGTTTCCTCAACTACAGCATCAGCCAGTATTACGCCCATACCGCCCAGGCCAGTAGCAGTTCGGTCTACGGTTTTACCAACAGCGGCGTGAACCTGGGCCTGTGGCGTTTGCGCCAGCAAGGCAGCCTGGGCTATGACAGCCGCAGCGGACTGCGCTGGAATCCGGTGCGCACCTATGCCCGCCGCGCCTTGCCCGACTGGACCAGCGAACTGACCGTGGGCCAGAGCTATACCTCCGGCAAGCTGCTGTCGGGATTGGCCTACCAGGGACTGGAACTGAGTTCGGACGAGCGCATGCTGCCCGATTCGCAGCGCGGCTATGCGCCGGTCATTCGTGGCACTGCGCGCAGCAACGCTCAGGTCATCGTCAGCCAGAAGGGGCGCGATATCTACCGCACCACCGTCGCTCCGGGCAGTTTCGTGATCGACGATCTGTATCCGACCAGCTACAACGGCGATCTCGATGTGACCGTCGTCGAGGCCGATGGCACCCGATCCCGCTTCAGCGTGCCTTACTCGGCGCTGCCGGAATCGATGCGGCCTGGCAGTGAGCGTTACAGCGTCACACTGGGCCGGACCCGCGATACCGACAGCAGCTTGCCGTTCGTGGATGCGCTCTACCAGCGCGGGCTGAACAACAGCATGACCGGCAGCCTCGGACTACGCCTGGCGCCGGCATACCAGTCGGCGGTGCTGGGCACCACCCTGGCCGGGCCGGCCGGTTCGCTGGGCCTGTCGCTGAACTATTCGCATGCCGACACGGGGGGCGGTGCGCGTGGCGGCTGGATGATGGGCGTATCTTATTCACGGGCCTTCGATGTCACCGGCACGCAGTTCTCCATCGCCAGCTATCGCTACTCCACGTCCGGTTACCGCGAACTGGCCGACGTGATCAGCGAGCGCCAGGTGCGGCGTACCGGATTCTCTTCGCTGGCCAGTTCCACCAGCTATCAGCAGCACTCGCGCATCGATCTCTCGCTCAGCCAGCAACTGGGGAGCCTGGGCTCGCTCTATCTCTCCGGCCTGACCCAGACCTTCCACCATGACCGCAGCCGCATCACGCAATTGCAGTTCGGGTATTCGACCTTGTGGCGCAACGGCGTGAGCCTGAACCTCGCCTTCCAGCGGCAGCAGGTCAGCAGTGTGGCCCGGACCGCCAATGATCTGGACGGGCGGCTGGCAGCGGTGGCGCAACCGGGCTCCTCGTTGATGCTGTCGTTGTCGATCCCGCTGGGGCGCGAGGGCGGTGAGCGGCCTGTCGCCAGTACGTCGGTGGTCCGGGCGGCGGACCAGGACCTCTATCAGACCCAGGTGTCCGGCATGCTGGCGGGCGAGCGCCAGCTCAGCTACAGCGTGGGGGCCAGCCATGTGCCGGGCGGCCAGCAGGACAGCGTCAACGGCAACCTCGGCGCGCGTTTTCCCAAGGCCAACCTCAATCTCAATCTCACGCACGGGCGCGACTACTGGCAGGCGGCCGGCAACGTGCGCGGTGCGCTCGCCGTGCATGCCGGCGGTATCACCCTCGGTCCCTATCTGGGCGATACCTTTGCCCTGATCGAAGCCAAGGGGGCGGAAGGTGCGCGCCTTTTCAACGGCCAGGGGGCGGTAATCGACAGCCACGGCTACGCCTTGCTGCCCTCGCTCTCGCCCTATCATCGCAACGTGGTCGAACTGGCGGCCAGCGGCAAGCGCCACAAGACCGAATTGCTGGAAAGCCAGCGTACCGTCATCCCGTATGCCGGTGCCACGCTCAAGCTGAGTTTCAGGACGCGCACCGGCCATGCCCTGCTGATTCGCCTGCAACGCGACGGCGCCTCGCCCTTGCCGATGGGAGCCGATGTGCTCGATGCGCAAGGCGGCGTGATCGGCATGGTCGGGCAGGGCAGCCAGGCTTATCTGCGCACCGACCAGCTGCAGGGCGAGCTGCTGGTGCGCTGGGGCGACGGCCAGCAGGAGCGTTGTTCCGCGCGCTACGATCTGCAGGGGCAGGATCTGGCGCAGGAGCTGATCCGGCTGGAAGCGGCCTGTGTGGCCGCACCCCGCCGTGCCGAGTTCCTGCCGGCAGAGGCCGCACAACCGCGCCTACCGGGAGCGCCGCAATGAGCCGCTGCCGGATCGGTTGGCTGGCACGCTGGCTGCTGCTGTCCATGCTGCTCTGCTGCATGCGTGCCGAGGCCGGGGTCATGCCCGAGCGCACGCGCCTGGTCTTCAGCCAGGGAGCGCGCGAACTCAGCCTGCGCCTGGCCAATACCAATCCGCATGCGGTGGTGCTGCAGAGCTGGGTGGACCAGGGCGAGGGCAGCCAGGCACCGGACACGGTCCAGTCTGCGCTGTTCGTCCTGCCTGCCGTACAGCGGCTGTCGCCGCAGGCCATCGGCCAGGTCCGGGTGCTGACCACCGGCGAGCCGCTGCCGACCGATCGCGAATCGGTGTTCTGGCTCAATCTCTACGAGATCCCCCTGCTGGCGGATGCGCCGCAGGCAAGCGCGCCGCGCTTGCTGCTCGGGCTCAACACCCAGATCAAGGTGTTCCATCGTCCCCCCGGCCTTGCCGATCCGGGGCCGCAGTGGAGCGATGCGCTGCACTTCCGGCTGCAATGGCAAGCCGGGCAATGGGTCCTGGTCTGCCGCAATGACAGCCCTTATTTTGCTTCCCTTGCCAGCCTGCGGGTCAGCGACGGTCGCCGCGAACTGGTGCCGCGCGCGGCTCCCGACCAGATGGCACCGCCCTATGGCGAACAGGTCTTCGTGCTGCCCGTGGACGATGCCACCCTGCCGTGGCAGCAGCCGCGCCTGAGCTTCCAGCTCATCGATGACGACGGGCGATCCAGCGAGCACGCAAGGTCCCTGATGCCGCCCAACCTGCCATGAAGGAAATTCCCATGCATGCCGCCGCTCATTGCGCCCACTCTGCCGCCGTCCCGCCCATGGATCGCAGGCACTTGCTGCTGGCCTTGCGTCGCCGTCAGTTCCAGCCCTTCCTGCAGCCTATCGTCGGCGAGGACGGCGACTGGCAGGGGGCCGAGATCCTGATGCGCTGGCAGCATCCGCACGCCGGTGTGCTGGCACCATCGGTTTTTCTGGAGCGCTTGTCCGAGGAGGGCCTGCTGGCCGCCACCACGCGCCAGATGCTGCAGCAGGTGCGCACATCGTGGGGCAGCGCACCCGCCTGCCTGCGGCAGCCCTTCGTGCTGTCCTTCAATGCCTGTGGTGAGCAGTTGCGGGGCGAGTCGCTGGTGGCCCAGTGCCAGGCCCTGCTGCGCCGCCTGCCGTGGCCGCAGTTGCAGCTGATGATCGAGATGCCCGAGCGCGGTGCCGACCTCGGACCGGAGCGCTGCCGCCGCCTGTTCGCCCAGTGCGAGCGGGCCGATATCGCCATCGCCCTGGATGATTTCGGCATCGGCGACGCGCGCCTGCACCAGCTGGCCTGTGGCCGCGTCAGTTGCCTCAAGCTCGATCGATCGTTTGTTGCTGCCATGCAGGGCAATTCCCTGTACAGTCGCCTCATCGAAACCATCGTCAGCCTGGCCGCCGAGTTCGATGCGACCGTCACCGCCGAAGGCATCGAGACCCGGGGGCAGTGGCAGCGCTTGCGCCGGATGGGGGTGCGGCGCTTCCAGGGATATTATTTCGCCAGGCCGCTGGCGATGCCGGAGTTCTTCCGGCAGATGCAGCGCCGCCGGGGCCAGGCGGCCACCAACTGAGCAGCGCGGAAAGGGAATGCCAACATGGCGACCAAGGGGACATTGATACGGGTCGGGATCGCAGATGATTATCCGGTCGTGTTGCGGGGCATCGAAGCCATCCTGGCCACCTGCGCCGACCTGGCGCTGGCCTTCTCGGCCGAGAGCATCGCGCAGCTGATGAGCTGCCTGGAGCGCGATCCGGTGGACGTACTGCTGTGCGACTATGCCTTTGATGATGACCCCCAGGCCGACGGGCTGGACCTGCTCAAGCGCCTGCGCCGCCAGCATCCGGCGATGAAGGTGATCTTCCTCAGTGCCCATGCCCAGCCGCAGATCATTTCCAGCGCCCTGGAGCTGGGGGCGGCCGGTTTCATCGGCAAGAACCGCAGTGATTTCGTCAACCTGCCGCAAGCCGTCTGCAGCGTCCATCACGGCCAGGTCTATCTGCCGCAGTCGCTGTAGTCGGCTTTGCTGGGCAGTCTCTTCAATGTCAACGCACGCCAGACCGGGCTGGCCCAGTTGTCCGAGCGCGAGCTGGTGGTGGCGCGCATGATCTGCCAGGGCATGTCCATCAGCGACATCGCCGAGCGCCTCAACCGCAGTCCCAAGACCATCAGCAACCAGAAGGTGGCGGCCATGAAGAAGCTGGGGGTGAGCAATGACGTCGAACTGAGCCGGATCTTCCAGAACCTGGGCCACTGAGAGCCGCGATGCCGCGCCAGATCCTTGCCCTGTCGGAGCGCTACTATCGCCGGCTCCTGTATGGCTGCGCCACGCTGTTGTCGGTAGCCATCGTCTGCGCGGTGATGTTTCTGGGCTACAGCGCCTTCACGCAATTCCGCGAACGGCAGATCGGCAGCTTCACCAGCAAGCGCGAGCAGATCAAGTCCGAGGTCGATCGCCTCACCGCGCGGGTGGTCCAGTTCGCCGAGATGTATGCCCGCCTGCAGCATCTCTACAAGAAGGAACTGATGGTGCTCGATACCTACAGCGAGCGCGTGGATCCCGGCGAGATCACCCGCAGTCCCGAGAGTCTGACGGTGGTGCCTTTTTCCCTCGTGATACGCGGTGACACCGCCGCCGACCGCCTGCGCCTGGCCACGCTGCTGCTCCTGCTGCGGCAGGCCTCGGCCTTGCCGATGTTCAATCCGGCCGAGCCCGGTGTCACGCTGGACGGCTTCATCTATACCGCCGAGGCCGGCTTCCTGGCGGTCTCGCCGCCGCTATCCGGCGCGGAAGAGCAAGAGGTACGCCGGCTCGGCATCTCGCCCTACATCAGCGCCATCAGCGCGCCGGTCGATGCGGCCTTCGCCGCCGAGCGCGAACGGGCGGCGCGCGCCCAGGGCAGCACCGGGCAGCGCGTGCTGTGGATGAGTCCGGCCTTGAGCGCACCGCTGCAGCGCTCGGCCGTGACCCGGCTGGCCGTGCGCATTGCGCTGGACAAGGGCGATCAGGCAACGGCCGTGTTCTCGGTGCCGGCCAGCCAGTTTCGCCAGTTCTTCATGAAGAACGAAGAGATGCCCGGCCTGATGGTGTTTGAAGGGAAGGGCAGCACACGTTTGCTGAGCAGCCCCGATCCGCACGTCAATCCGCTGCTGATGCGCCACATCCAGGAGCATGTGCGGCATGCCACCGATCCGCACGATCACGTCGGCCACTTCCACGATGACGGCAGTTTCTTCATTGCCCAGACCATCGAGGGGCCGGAGTGGGTGGTGGTGCTCACCTTCACCTGGCGCGACGTGCTGGCCGGCTTGCAGGGCGACTTCACGACGGGGGCCGTCTGGGGTTTGTTTGCGTTGCTCTTCGTCTGGGTCGCTACCCTGTATTTCGACCGCTGCGTGATCGGGCCGCTGCAGAAGAAGGCGCTGGCCATGGTGGAGAGCCGCCAGTTCAGCCAGACCATCATCGATACCCTGCCGGTCGGCATCGCCGTCTATGCGCCCGGCTCCGGCGAAGTGGTACTGCGCAATGCGGTGGCCTCGCGCATGCTGGAGCAGTCGGCGCTGCCCTGCGCGGCCTTCTACGCGCAGATCCTCACCGCAGTGCGGGTCGGCGACAATCTGCGCCAGGCCATGATCGAAGCCGAACTGCCGCTGCGCGATGGCGGCATCAGCCATCTGGGCGCGGTCTGGTCGCGCACCCGCTTCTCGGGCCAGGATGTGCTGCTGCTGGGCATGATCGATCTCAACATGCAGAAGGCGCACGAAGCCCTCATGCGCGAAGCCAAGAGCATGGCCGACCGCGCCAACCAGGCCAAGTCCATGTTCCTGGCCCAGGTCAGCCACGAGATCCGCACGCCCCTGCATGGGGCCATCGGGCATATGGAGCTGCTGGCGCGGGAAGAGCTGTCGTTGCCGCAGCGGCAACGCATTGAGCTGATCCGTCATGCCTTCGACATGCTCATGGGGCTGGTCAACGACATCCTCGACATCACCAAGATCGAATCGCAATCCATCACGCTGGCCTCGGAAACGCTGCAGCTCAACGACTTGCTGGAAGAGTGCGCGCAGCTGTTCGCACCGCTGGCATTGGACAAGGGACTGGCCTTCTCCTGCCTGCCCGCCGTGGCACTGGAAGCACCGGTGCTGGGCGATCCGCGGCGGCTGATGCAGATCCTGCACAACCTGGTCGGCAATGCCGTCAAGTTCACGGCGCAGGGGCGTATCCGCTTGTCGGTGCGGCTCCTGCGCCGCGAACCGGCGCGCATGGTGGTGCGCTTCGACGTCAGCGATACCGGCATTGGCGTCTCGCCCAGTGCCCGGCAACGCATCTTCAAGTCGCTGCAACAGGCCGATGACAGCATCAGCCAGCGCTTCGGCGGCACCGGTCTCGGTTTGTCGCTGTGCCGCCGCCTGGCCGAGCTGATGGGAGGCGATATCACCCTCGACAGCGAGCCGGGCCGGGGCAGCGTCTTCGGTGCGGAAATCACGCTGGCGCTGGTGGAGGGAGGCGGCACGCTGCCGGTCTCGCGCCCCTTGGCAGGCAAGACGGTGGCATTGCATTGTCACGATGCGGACATGGCAGCCACGCTCCGCGACTATCTCGCCGCGTGGGGTGCAGCGCGGCGTGACAGCGCCAGTGCGCCCGGCGCTGTGATCCATCTGGTCGCACCGGATTGCGTGGATGATTTCATCGCCTGCACGCAACACCAGTCCGTGCCGGCCGTGCTGATCTGTCCTGACGTGGCCATGCGCGCCAGTCTTGCGCCTGGCTGGCAACAGGTCAGCGCCTTCGACCGGCACGACTGGCTGCGCGCGCTGGCCAGCCAGCCTGCTGCTGTGGAGCCGCATCCGGTGGCAGAACTCGTCAGTGTGGCCGCCGGACTCGACGTGCTGGTGGTCGAGGATGACTATGTGAACCTGACCTTGATGCAGCAACAATTGCAGGCGCTGGGCTGCGCCTCTCCGCGGCTGGCCCGCGATGGTCTGGATGCACTGGCGCAATGGCAGGCGCACCCGGCCGATGTGCTCATCACCGATCTCGGCATGCCCGGTCTGGATGGCGTGGCGCTGGCCACGCGCGTGCGCGAGCAGCAGCCGCACGCCCGCATCATCGCCACCACGGCGGCGGGGCCGGGCAGTCTGGGGCAATGGCCGCAGGCGCTCTTCGATGCCCTGCTGACCAAGCCGGCCTCGCTGCAGCAGATGCAGGAGATCCTGGCGCGCCTGGTGCGCACGGTGCCTGCGCCATCGGTGCAGTCAGTGCCGTCAGTGCAGACGGTGCCGGTTGATCCGTTTGAACGGGTAGTGCGGGAGGCTTTCCGGCAGAGCTGGCCGGCGGAAAAAGAGAAGCTGCAGCAGGCCATCGAGCGCGGCGAGCATGAACGCGTGCTGCGCATCCTGCATCGCCTGCAGGGCGGGCTGCAAGCCATGGGACTGGATGACCTGGCAGCGCGCAGCGTCGAACTCCAGCACGCCATCGCGGCGGGCGAGCCCTCGGCGCTGGCGGCCTGCAGGGAATGGATGCAGGCCATGGAGTCTGCCAGCTGAGTGCGAACAAGTTCTTCATGTTCATCCCCCATTTGCTGTCGATTGTGTGTTCGGGGCTGTACACGCCGCAATGGCGGCTGCGCAGATCCTGAAGCGTGCCGGTAACAAGCGCGAATGAATTTCTCGACAGGCGATGTACGTGTCTACGCGCATGCCAGTGTTTGTTGCGACGATCTTGCTGAAGGAATTGACCAAAAAATAGCTACCGCTTGCCTCCTGCAGCCGCAGGCTTGTCCGCTTTTTTCACAGGAGAGGCAGGCGCTGTGAGCCTTGCTGCGCGCTGGTGCAAGCGCGCGCGAGAATGCCGTGGCGTGGTGCAGGAACGAAAAAACGACACCGTGTCGATGCCATGGTCGAGGGGGCCGGTGCATAGTCCGGCGCGCCCCGAAATCAGCGCGTGACGCTGCGCGTCTGCTTGGGCAATTCGCCAAAGCGCTCGCGATAGTAAGCCGAGAACCGTCCCAGATGCCCGAAGCCGAACTCGAAGGCGGTATCGGTGATGTTGGCACCGGGATGCGTGAGCAGGCGCTCGCGCACGGCATCGAGCCGGATGTTGCGCAGCAGGTCCATCGGCGCCACGCCATATTGCTGGTGGCACAGCGCATTGAGCGCGCGCACGCTCACGCCGGCCGCACCGGCCAGGTCGGCCAGCGCCAGCGGCGCGCACAGGCGGCTGCGGATGTAGCGCTCCAGCATGTCCAGGCGCTGCAGCTTGCCGGCACCGACCAGGCTGTCGGCCGATTCGCTGGCCGCACGCTGACCGCTGCTGGCGGCATGCACGGGCTCCACCGTGGACGTCAGTTGCGAGAGCAGGAATTGCGCAGCGCTGCGTTCGAAGTGCTGCACCCATTCTCCCTGTCCTGCGCCCTGGCCGGGCAGGGCCAGCACGCGCAGCAGCGACTGGATCAGCAAGTCCCAATAAGGCGCGGCCTGCTGCGGCAGCAGGAACACCGAGGGAACCTCCATCGGCCCGCGCTGGCCGACCGCACGCAATTCCTCGAACAGGGCCAGCGGCACTTTCAGGATCAGTTGCTCGGAGCCCGCCTGCCACCACAGGCGCAGATTCTTCTTTGGTGCAATCAGCGCAGTATGGCCTTGCGGGATGCACACCTTGCGGCCATCGGATTCGATCTCGGCGCTGCCCGAGAGCGTCATGTGGACCAGCGCAAAACCATTGAACAGGCGCGGCCGCACGACGACCTCGGCACCATACTTGAGCATGAAGATCTGCAACTGCTGGATTGCCGCCTTGAAGAGCACGGTATCGACATCGTCGCCCTTCCAGAACAGGTCATGTTCCGCGAGTTCGTTGGCGACCTGGGCGTGACAGTCGACCTTGCGGGTGGAGTGAAAAACGCGGCGACGATACAAGGGCTCCAGACTGAGCGCATGGACAGTGTTGAGCATGTTAACCTCTTAACGCTGCCCTTCCGCACGGGCCGGTGGCGGAAGAGCGGTGGTACCGGGTTGGGGTGCTGCTGCGTGCAGACGGCGCGGGAGCCGGTCTGCCATGCACCTTCATGGACGATGCGAACGGAGTGCGCGCTGTCTGCTTTCCCTCAGCCAGCGGCGGCTGCGTTCAGCGTCATGCAAGTGCAAGTTTCATGCCCGGGATGGAAGCTCGTCGGCGGTGCGCAGAACAAAGCGCGCCAGCATGGGCGGGGTGGATCATGTCGGTCTCCTCTACGGTCTTCTGGTCGGACCCTGCTGCCGTGGACGCGGGCCTCGTTGCTGTGGGGCACGGCTCTGCGGCCGGCTGATCGCCGATTCTATGCGTTTGGCGGGTGAACGTACAATATCAAATCAGCATCATGGTATGCCTCGGAGGTATAGTGGAACTGCGTCATCTCAAGTATTTCAATGCCGTCGCCAGCACGCTCAGTTTCAGCCGTGCGGCCGAATTGCTGCACATCGCCCAGCCGCCCCTGAGCCGGCAGATCCGCCAGCTCGAGGAAATGCTCGGGGCCGAGCTGATCGACCGCGCCTCGCGTCCGATTGCGCTCACCATGGCAGGCAAGTTTTTCTATGAACAGACCTTGCAGGTATTGTCCCGGCTGGAACAGATCGAGGAAGGAACGCGCGTCATCGCACACGGACAGCAGCACTGGTTCAACATCGGTTTCGTGCCCTCGGCGCTGTATGGTTTGCTGCCGGAGATGATCAAGCGTTTCCGCGCCGACATGCCGGACATTGAAATCGGATTTTCCGAGATCGTGACCATGGAACAGATCGAGGCACTCAAGTCCGGACGCATCGATGTAGGCTTCGGACGCCTGCCCATCAGCGACCCTGACATCCTCTGCGAGACCATCGTGGAAGAACCGCTGGTGGCGGTGTTCCCGCTGGGCCATCCGCTGCTGGCGCGCAGCAAGGTGACGCTGGCGCAGCTGGCCGAGGAACGTTTCATTCTCTATCCGGCCAAGCCTCGTCCCAGCTATGCGGACCAGGTGCTGGACATTTTTTCCAGCCGCGCCCTGCGGCCGGCCATCGTCAAGGAAGCCAACGAGATGCAGACCGCCATCGGGCTGGTCGCCGCCGGCGTGGGCGTGACCCTGGTGCCGCGTTCGGTGCAGGGGCTGCATCGCTCAGATGTGGTGTACCGGCCGCTGTCCAACAAGGGCGTGCATTCGCCGGTGATCATGAATTTCCGCGCCAATGACCGCTCGCTGTTGCTGCAAACATTACGGTCGACAGCGGCCTCGATTGCGCGCATGCATGCCGAGGAGTACGTCTGATCGCAGGCCTCCGAAGGGCGAGATGCAATGCACACGGGCCATGCAATCGCATGGCCCGTGGTCGTTCAGTTCAGCGCAGGATCACGCGGCCAGACGCGGACGATTGATATCGGCCTTGGGCAGGTCCTTCTGTTCCGGCAGCAGGTTGAAGTTGAACTCGATGGCATAGAAGGGCGCATCGACTTCATGCTTGCGGATCTCGGCAGGATCGGTGACGTGCTTCAGTTCCGGCACCAGCCCTTCGCGGGTGGCGAAGGCGAAGTCATCCCACAGGTACGGATCGCCGGCGATGTTGATCTGCGTGGTCAGCTTGCGATAGCCCGGCACGGTGACGAAGAAGTGGATGTGCGCAGGACGGCTGCCATGACGGCCCAGCTTGTTGAGCAGGCGGTCGGTGGCGCCACCCGGCGGCACGCTGTAGCCGACCGGCACGCGGCTGCGGAAGCGATAGCGGCCTTGGTCATCGGTACGGATGGAGCAGCGCAGGTTGAACGGGCTCTGGTCCGGATCGAAGAAGGAATAGCGGCCCAGGTGATTGGCGTGCCAGACTTCCACCAGCGCATTGGCCAGCGGCTTGCCGTGCTCGTCGAAAACCTGGCCTTGCATGAATAGGGTGTCGCCCGGCTGCGGGTCCTTGTCCATGCGCGCAAAGCCCTTCTGCTCGGGCGCACCCGAGACGTACAGCGGTCCTTCGATGGTGCGCGGGGTGCCGCCCTGCACGCCACGGCGCGCTTCGGCTTCATCCATGCGCAGGTCGAGGAAGTGCTCGAAGCCCAGGCCGGCGGCGATCAGGCCGAACTCGCCCGACTTGCCCGCCGAGGTCAGATAATCCACGGCAGCCCAAAATTCTTCCGGCTGCACATCCAGCTCTTCAATCGTATAAAACATGTCGCGCACGAGGCGGTTGACGATGGTCTTGACACGCTGGTTGCCCTCCGCGAGTTCGGTGCTTTCGATTTTTTGCAGTACGGCGTCGATGGCTTTCTTGTCCACGTTGTCTCTCCTGTCTCTGGTTGGATATGTGTGGGGGTGAGTGCGGTTGGTCCGGGCCGATGGTTCAGGCCACGGAGACCAGCGGGGTCTTGCGGTCGCGGCGCAGCGCGTTGACGCGATCTTCATCCAGGGTGATGCCGAGGCCGGGGCCGCTCGGCAGTTCCAGGGCGAAGTCGCGGTAACGCAGCGGCGTGGCCAGGATTTCTTCGGTCAGCAGCAGCGGGCCGAACAGTTCAGTGCCCCAGGCCAGCGTGCCAAAGGTGGCAAACAACTGGGCCGAAGCCATGGTGCCGATGGCGCCTTCCAGCATGGTGCCGCCATACAGTTCGACCTGGGCGGCAGCGGCGATGGCCGCGACTTGTTGCGCACCGGCCAGTCCGCCGGATTGGTTGATCTTCACGGCGAACACATCGGCAGCACCGACGCGGGCCAGTTGATAGGCATCCTGCGGACCATGCAGGCTTTCATCGGCCATGATGGCGATGCGGTTCTTCTGGCGCAGGCGGCCCAGGCCATCGTGATGGCTGGCGGCGATGGGCTGCTCCACCAGGTCCACGCCGGCATCGGCCAGCAGCTGCATGCCCAGCATGGCCTCGGTCTCGGTCCAGGCCTGGTTCACATCCACCCGCACGCTGCCGCGCTCGCCGAGGGCGCGCTTGATGGCGGCCACGTGGGCGCAATCCTGCTGCACGGTGCGCGCGCCGATCTTGAGCTTGAAGATGTTGTGGCGGCGCTGGGCCAGCATCTTCTCGGCTTCCTCGATGTCGCGCGCCGTGTCGCCGCTGGCCAGGGTCCAGGCAATCGGCAGGCTCTCGCGCACCCGGCCACCGAAGAGCGTGGACAGGGGCACGCCGAGGCGGCGCGCCAGTGCATCCGACAGCGCGGTCTCGATGGCGCATTTGGCGAAGCGGTTGCCCTGCACATGTTCGCCAATGTGATGCATGCGCGCGGCGACCTGGTTGGCATCGGCGCCCAACAGCAGCGGCGTGATGTAGGTGTCGATGTTGACCTTGATGCTTTCCGGACTTTCTTCGCCATAGGCGAGGCCACCGATGGTGGTGGCCTCGCCCCAGCCGGCCACGCCATCGTTGCCGGTGATGCGCACCAGCACCAGGGTCTGGCGGTGCATGGTGGTCATCGACAGGCGGTGCGGGCGGATGGTGGGAACGTCCAGCAGCAGGACCTCGACGGTTTCGATGGAGGTGGCGGGCAGGGTGGAATTCAAGATGCAGTCCGTAGAAAAGAAGAAGGCGAATGCTGACGATGTCTGACTTGGAATGGATGATAGGAACAAAGCCGCCCGGGTGTCCAAGACCGATTCGGGCATGCTGCATACCTTTTGGGTATAACGTGAAAGGTATGCAAAAAACGGACAAGACTGCCCCGCAACTATGCAAATGGCGGATATTCGTCCTTGCGCACTCTGCCTAAGATGGCTCATCGTCCAGGCCCCGCCTGGCATCCAACGATGAGGACCGTCGCATGAGCACATCCACCGAACTCGAACAGCAAGGCTATGCACCGCTGGTGCAATTCCCCCGCACCGATGGTGCACGCACTCCTTACAAGGTATTCAGCTCCAAAGAGGTCTATGACCTGGAGCAGGAACGCATCTACCGTGGCGAGACCTGGAGCTTCCTGGCACTGGAAGCCGAGATTCCCAATAACGGCGATTACAAAAGTACCTTCGTCGGCGACACCCCGGTGGTAGTCACCCGCACCGAAGATGGCAGCCTGGCCGCCTGGGTCAACAAGTGTTCGCACCGTGGCGCCATCGTCTGCCGCACGCCGCGCGGCAATGCCAGTTCGCACAGCTGTGCTTATCACCAGTGGAGTTTCGATGCGCGCGGCAACCTGCTGGGCGTACCCTTCCGCCGTGGCCAGAAGGGCGCCACCGGCATGGCCAAGGATTTCGATCCCAAGTGCCACGGCCTGCGCCAGTTGCGCGTGGACAGCTACAAGGGCCTGGTCTTCGCCACCTTCAGCGAGACCGTGGAATCGCTGCCGGACTACATCGGCGCCGAGATGCGTCCGTGGATCGACCGCATCTTCCACAAGCCCATCGTCTACCTCGGCTGCACGCGCCAGTATTCCAAGTCGAACTGGAAGCTCTACCTGGAAAACGTCAAGGACCCGTATCACGCCAGCCTGCTGCACCTGTTCCACACCACCTTCAACATCTTCCGCGTGGGCATGAAGGCGCGCTCGCTGGCTGACAAGCACCATGGCCTGCACAGCATCATCACCGCCACCAAGAATGAAGTGGAGACGGCGGACGCCTACAAGCAGCAGGAGATCCGTTCCTTCGATGAGGGCTTCTCGCTGCAGGATCCGTCGGTGCTGGGCCAGATCAAGGAATTCGAGGAACTGACCACCAACCACATCCAGCCCATCTTCCCGCAGCTGGTGGTGCAGCAGATCCATAACACCCTGGTGGCGCGCCAGTTGCTGCCCAAGGGACCGAGCAACTTCGAACTGGTCTTCCACTTCTTCGGCTACGAGGACGACACCCCCGAGCTGCGCGCGCTGCGCATCAAGCAGGCCAACCTGGTGGGGCCGGCCGGCTACATCTCGATGGAAGACACCGAGGCCACCGAACTGGTGCAGCGTGGCACCGCCCGCGATCCTGACCACTGCTCGGTCATCGACATGGCGCGCGACAATCCCGACCAGGAAGACACATTGATTACCGAAAGCCTGATCCGCAAGTTCTGGATGGGCTACCAGAAACTGATGGGCTTCCCGTCCATCGAGAAGGCATGAGCGAGGCAAAGCAGATGCAAAACATGGAACAGATGAGCTTGTGGTTCGAGCTGCACCAACTGCAGGAGCGCTACGTGCATGCGCTCGACAACGACCGCCTGGAACAGTGGCCGGAGTTTTTCACCGACGACTGCCTGTATGAAATCGTGCCGCGCGAGAACGCCGATGCCGGCCTGCCCATCGGCATCATCCATTGCGACAGCAAGAAGATGCTGCAGGATCGCGTGCTCTCGCTGCGCCACGCCAACATCTACGAGGCGCACACCTATCGCCACATGACTTCCGGGCTGGTGTTCACGCAGAATGCCGACGGCTCGGTGGATGCGCAATCGAGCTACGTGGTGGTGCAGACCTTGCAGAACGGCGAATCCTTCGTCTACCAGGCCGGCCGTTATGAGGACCGCGTGGTCAGGACCGAGGCCGGCTGGCGCTATGCCCGCCGCCGCGTGATCTACGACACGCTGCGCGTGGCGACCCTGTTGGCCACTCCGATCTGAGGCGGCCATGAGCGAGTGGTTCGATGTCGGCCATGCCGATGATTTCGCCGAAGGTGAAGTGGCTGCTGCCCGCGCGGGCAGCCAGGCGGTGGCGGTGTTCCGCCTGGGCGAGGAAATTTTTGCGCTCAAGGACTTGTGCACCCACGGCAATGCCAAGCTTTCCGATGGCTATGTCGAAGATGGCTGCGTCGAGTGTCCGCTGCACCAGGGGCTGTTCGACATACGCAGTGGTGCGCCGCGGTGTGCGCCGGTGACCGAGGCGGTGCGCAGCTTCCCGGTGCGCGTGGTTGCAGGCCGGGTCGAGATTGGCGTGGGCGGGGAGGGCGACGCAGCCGCCATCGCCATCGCCGAACCGGCATTGCAGTCAGTGCAGGCCACGCTGGAAAACATCACACGCGCAGCCCCGGATGTGGCCATCCTGCGCCTGCGCTGTGCAGCGCCGCTGTCCTATCGCGCCGGCCAGTACATCGACCTGCTGCTGGAAGACGGCCAGCGCCGCAGCTATTCCATGGCGACCTATGCCAGGGACGGCAGTGATCTGCTGGAGCTGCACGTACGCCACTTGCCCGGTGGACTGTTTACGGACCGCCTCTTCAATGGCATGCAGCCGGGCCAGGCGTTCTCGCTGGAGGGACCGGCCGGCAGCTTCTTCATGCGCGAGGGCAGCGAGCCGGTGATCCTGCTGGCCAGTGGCACAGGATTTGCTCCGGTCAAGGCACTGGTGGAAGAGGCCATCGCCACCGGCAGCACGCGTGCGATGCGCCTGTACTGGGGCGGTCGCCGTGCCGCCGACCTGTATCTCGATGCACTGTGCCGCGACTGGGCGGCGAGCCTGCCCTGGTTTGATTACGTGCCGGTGCTGTCCGAGGCCGATGCCGCCAGTGGCTGGAGCGGACGCACCGGATTCGTCCACCAGGCCGTGATGCAGGATGTGCCGGCGATGCAGTCGTATCAGGTCTATGCCTGTGGCGCGCCGGTCGTGGTAGAGTCAGCGCGGCGCGATTTCACGGCCACCTGCGGCCTGCCGGGGACGGCTTTCTTTGCGGATGCCTTTGTCTCGAAAGCCGACCTGCGTAAATAGTTTTTCCAGGCCGGGCTTGCGGTGAAATCCAGGTTTCACGCGCCGCTGCGCTTCCAGCTTCACACCGAATTCAAACCAAAGAATCTAGAGGGGAATCCAGGCATGAATCGACTCACTAAAGTGGCAGGTGCGGTAATGATGGCGATGGCGGCGGGCGCAAGCCTGTCCGTGCAGGCGGCCGATGTGGTGAAGGTGGGCTTCCTGACCACCCTGAGCGGCCCGGCCAGTGCGCCCGGCGTGGATGAGCGCGAAGGCTTCATGCTGGCCATGAAGATGCTGGGCAACAAGCTCGGCGGCGTGCCCGCCGAAGTCATCGTGGTCGATGACCAGTTCAGCCCCGATGCCGCCAAGCAGGGCGCGGACCGCCTCATCAAGCGCGAGAAGGTCGATATCCTGAGCGGCTTCGTCTATTCCAACATCCTGCTGGCCGTGGCTCCGGCGGCCTTCGCCAGCAAGACCGTGGTGGTCAGCGCCAATGCCGGTCCGGCGCAACTGGCCGGTGCAGGCTGTAATCCCTATTTCTTCAGCGCCAGCTACCAGAACGACGCCACCCATGAAGCGGCCGGCAAGCTGATGGCCGACAAGGGCTACCAGCGCGTGGCCATCATCGCCCCCAACTATCCGGCGGGCAAGGATGCCTCGGCGGGCTTCAAGCGTTTCCTCAAGAAGGACCCTGCGGTCGAACTCTTCCCCAAGCTGGGTCAGCTCGATTTCGCGACCGAAATTGCGCAGTTGCGTGCCGCCAATATCGATGCCCTGTATTTCTTCCTGCCGGGCGGCATGGGCGTGAACTTCGTCAAGCAATATGCGGCCGCCGGCATGGACCCCAAGATCGTGCGCGTGATGCCCGCCTATGATGCGGACCAGCAGATGCTCTCCAATGGCGACCTGATCGCCGGCGTGGCCAACACCGGCCAGTGGTCGGCCGATCTGCCCAATGAACAGAACCGCGCTTTCGTGGCGGCCTACGTCAAGGAATACGGCCATCAGCCTTCGATGTTCGCCTCCCAGGCGTATGACGCAGCCATGCTCATCGACAGCGCCGTCAAGGCCATCGGCGGCAAGGTCGAGAATCGCGAGGCGCTCATTGCAGCCATCAAGGCGGCCAACTTCAAGTCGGTGCGCGGGGGCTTCAAGTTCGCGGCCAATCACTTCCCGATCCAGAATCAGTATGCGCGGGTGGTGACCAAGGGCGCGGACGGCAAGTACGTCAACAACATGACCCAGACGCTGCTGCCCGATCACGTCGACGCCTATGTCGGTCAATGCAAGATGCCTTGAGGACGGTGCACCTTGGGTAATCTGATCTTCGAGCAGGTGCTCAACAGCCTGCAGTTCGGCGTCATGCTGTTCCTGATCGCCTCGGGATTGACGCTGATCTTTGGCGTGATGAACTTCGTGAACCTCGCGCACGGCAGCTTCTTCATGATCGGCGCCTACGTGGCGGCGGTGGTGGCCGGGGCCAGCGGTTCCTTCTGGCTGGGCCTGCTGGTGGCCCTGCCGGCCACGGCAGCGCTGGGCTTCCTGCTGGAGTGGCTGGTGTTCCGGCGGCTCTACAAGAAGGACCACATGGTGCACGTGCTGGCCACCTTCGCCTTCATCCTGATCTTCAACGATGGCGTGCGCATGATCTGGGGCCCGCAGCCCCTGCCGCTGAACATGCCGCCGGCCTTCGCCGGGCCGGTCAATCTGTTCGGGCTGCCGTATTCCAGTTATCGCCTGCTGGTCATGGCGGTGGGCGTGGTGGTGGCCGTGGCGCTGTACTTCCTCATCAACCGCACGCGCATCGGCATGTGGGTGCGTGCCGGCGCCAACAACCTGGAAATGGTCACGGCCATGGGCATCAACATCCGCCTGCTGTTCCGGCTGGTGTTCAGCTTCGGGCTTCTGTTGGCGGCGCTGGCGGGCATCATGCTGGGGCCGCTGGTGGCGGTGCAGGCCGGCATGGGCGATGACGTGCTGATCCTGGCCTTCGTGGTGGTGGTCATCGGCGGCATCGGCTCGGTGCCGGGCGCGGCCATCGGCGCGCTTATCGTAGGCGTGGTCGATACGCTGGGGCGCAGTTTGCTGCCGCAGCTCTTCGCGCTCTTCCTCAGTGCCGATGCGGCCGCCTCGGTCGGTCCGGCGCTGGGCTCGATGATGATCTACCTGGTGATGATCGCGGTGCTGTTCTGGCGCCCCAGCGGTCTGTTCCCTGCCCGTACCTGAGGAATCCCATGCAACGTCTGTTCGTTCCCCTGCTGCTCGTCCTGGCGGTGCTGCTGCCGCTGCTGGCGCAGGCCAGCGGGATGGAGTACTACATCGGCGTGGTCACCCGCATCCTGATCTTTGCGATGGTGGCGGCCAGCCTCAATTTCATTCTTGGTTACGGCGGCATGGTCAGTTTTGGTCATGCCGTGTTCTTCGGGCTGGGTGCGTATGTCACGGCCATCGCCAGTTTCCATGGCGTGACCAGTGCCTGGCTGATCTGGCTGCTGGCTGCGCTGGTGACGGGCCTGGTCGGCCTGGTGATCGGCGTGATCGCACTGCGCACGCGGGCGGTGTATTTCATCATGATCACCATGGCGCTGGCGCAATTGTTCTACTACTTCTTCGTCGGCTTCCGGTATTACGGCGGCGACGATGGCCTGCAGGTGACGGCGCGTCCGCTGCTGGGCTTCGGTCTCGACATGAGCGGCGACAACGCCTTCTACTGGGTCGTGCTGGCCTGGCTGGTGGCCAGCTTCGTGCTGCTGCAGCGGCTGCTGGCCTCGCGCTTCGGGCTGGCCTTGAATGCCATCCGGCAGAACGAGCGGCGCGCCCAGGCCATCGGCTATCCGGCGCTGCGCTACAAGCTGGCGGCCTTCGTGATCGCCGCCGTCATCGCGGGACTGGCCGGCAGCCTCATCGGCATGAGCAATCTCTTTGCCAGCCCCAAGCTGCTGCACTGGTCGCAGTCCGGCATCCTGCTGGTGATGGTGGCGCTGGGCGGGGTCGGGTATTTCTACGGCGGCCTGCTCGGTGCGGCGGCCTTCCTGTTGCTGGAGGAAGTGTTGTCCACCCATTTCGAATACTGGCAGATCTATGTCGGCCTGATCCTCTTGCTGGTGGTCATGGTGGCGCCGCGCGGCGTGAGCTCGCTGGCCACCATCGGCAAGACACTCAAGCAGGGAGAGCAGCATGGGGCGTGAACAGGCAGCGGTGGCCCTCTCGGTCAAGGGCCTGAAGAAAAACTACGGCGGCCTGGCGGCCACGCGCGATGTCGACCTGGAGATCGCGGCAGGCCACGTGCACGCCATCATCGGTCCCAATGGCGCGGGCAAGACGACCTTGCTGTCCCTGCTTTCCGGGGCGCTGGCAGCCGATGCGGGCGAGGTCCACCTGTTCGGCCAGCCCATGCATGGCCACGCGGAACAGGCGCGGGTGGCGGCCGGGCTGGTGCGTTCGTTCCAGATCACCAGTGTCTTCGATGAACTGAGCGTGCTGGACAACCTGCAGGTGGCCGTGCAGCGCGGGCAGCATCGCAGCTATGGCTTCTTCCATGCCAGCGCGAGTGATCGCGCCGCACGCGAAGCGGCCATGACGGTGGCGCGCCGGGTCGGATTGGAGAAGGTCGTGCATCAGTTGTCGTCGCAGCTTTCACATGGTGCGCGGCGCCGGCTGGATGTGGGCCTGGCCATCGCCTGCGGTCCGCGCGTGCTGTTGATGGATGAACCGATGGCCGGCATGGGCCATGAGGAATCCGGCGACATGATCGCGCTGATCCAGTCCCTCAAGGAGGAGCTGACGGTGGTGCTGGTGGAACATGACATGGAGGCCGTCTTCGCCCTCGCCGACCGCATGACGGTGCTGGTACAGGGGGCGGTGCTGGCCACCGGCAGCGTGGACGAGATCCGCGCCAATGCCGAGGTCAAGCTGGCCTACCTGGGCGAGGAGGAAACGCAATGAGTGCTTTGCTGGAAGTGGAAGGCCTGACCGGCGGCTATGGTGCGAGCCAGGTGCTGTTCGGGATCGACATGCAGGTCAGGGAAGGCGAAGTGGTAACCCTGCTGGGCCGCAATGGCATGGGCAAGACCACCACGCTGCGCACCATCCTCGGATTGAATCGCCCGACCGGCGGCGTGGTGCGCTTTCGTGGCGAAGCCATCCACAGCGCCAGTGCCGATGCGATTGCCCGGCGCGGCATCGCCATCGTGCCGGAGGGGCGGCAGATTTTCAAAAACCTGAGCGTGGAAGAAAATCTGTCCGCCTTCGCGGCGCGCCGCAACGGCCGCGACAATCCGTGGACGCTGGAAAAGATTTATCAACAGTTCCCGCGCCTCAAGGAGCGCCGCCACAATGGCGGCGGCCAGCTCTCGGGCGGCGAGCAGCAGATGCTGGCCATCGGCCGGGCGCTGATGACCAATCCGCATCTGCTGATCCTGGATGAAGCCACCGAAGGCCTGGCGCCACTGGTGCGGGAAGAAATCTGGGCTTGCCTGAAAGCCTTGCGCGAGTATGGGCTGACCATCATCGTCATCGACAAGTACATCAAGCGTTTGATCGGCTTTGCCGACCAGCACACCATCCTCGAAAAGGGCAAGGTGGTCTGGCAGGGTGATTCGGCACAGCTGTCGGTGCAGACGGAATTGTGGGATCAGTATCTGAGCGTGTGAGGTGCTTGTTGCGCGGATATTGATCATTAACGCAGGTTTAATGCTGTGGCAAACAGCGTTAAGGAAAACTGAATGCTCCCCCATCAAGTCAAGACGGACGCTCGGCGCGTTCTTTGTCCCATCGCCGAGTGCGAGGCGGGCTACAACCTCAAGGCCGCCTTTCCGGATTTTCCGCAGGTGCTGCAGCAGTGGCAGCAGGCGACGGCCGCCATTGCCACTACCTTGCTGACCGAGTCCGACATCGCCTATGGTGATGCACCGCTTCAGCGCTTCGATTTCTATCGTGCGCAAGGGGCGCAGCGGCCTTTGCTGGTGTTCATCCACGGTGGTTACTGGCAGGGCGGCGACAAGCGTGACATCGGCTTCATCGCCGCGCCTTACGTCAAGGCGGGCATCAGCGTGGCGGTGATCAATTATTCGCTGGCCCCGCAGGCAGGCATCGAGGACATGGTGGCAGAGGTACAGGCGTTTCTTGCCACCATTGCGCAGCAGGCGGATCGCCTGGGCATCGATGTGAATCGTGTCTCGCTGATGGGGCATTCGGCGGGCGGCCATCTGGCGGCCTTCGTGGCCGCGCAGGCGAGTGCCTTGCCGGTGCAGGCCGTCTTTGCCATCAGTGGCGTGTTCGATCTGGTGCCGTTGATCCCGACTTCGCTCAACAAGGCACTGACGCTGGACGAGCAGCGCGCGGATGCGCTCTCACCGGTGCTGCAGGCCGGGCCCACTGGCACGCGCATGCATACCATCATCGGCGAATTGGAGACCGCGCAATTCCATCTGCAGGGGGCCGTGATGGCCAACTGCTGGCCGCAGGTGGTGGCGCATCATGTGGTGCCGCAGACGCATCACTACACGGTGTTGTTCCCGCTGGCTGATGGAGACACTCCGGTGTGCCGTGCGGTGATTGCAGAGATCGGTGATGCAGGCCGCCGCTGAGGACGACCTGCAGGGAGGCGTGGGGCTCAGGAAACGGTCGAGGAAGACAGCATGCGCTCCACATAGCGCGCAATCAGGTCAATCTCCAGATTGACCTTGCTGCCCGCCTTCAAATGCTTGAGCGTGGTCACTTCCACCGTATGCGGAATCAGGTTGATGGAGAAGCGGCAGGCATCGGCCAGGTCTTCCACGCGGTTGACCGTCAGCGACACGCCATTGACCACGATCGATCCCTTGTAAGCCAGGTACTTGCCCAGCGCCTTGGGGGCATCGACGATCAGCTCGCGCGATTCACCCACGGGCTCGAAGGAATGCACCTGTCCCAGGCCATCGACGTGGCCGGAGACCAGGTGGCCGCCCAGGCGCTCGGCCAGGGTCAGGGCCTTTTCCAGATTGACTTCGCCAGGGGCGTCCAGCCCGGCCGTCAGGCGCAGGCTTTCCCGCGAGACATCGACGGTAAAGCCGCTGGCGGTCTTCTCCACTACGGTCATGCAGGCACCATTGAGCGCAATCGAATCGCCCAGGCCGACATCGGCCATGGGCAGGCTGCCCGCATCGATGGTCAGGCGCACACCGGCGTCAGGGCCGGCTGCCAGGGGGGTGACGGAGGTGATGGTGCCGACGGCGGCAACGATTCCTGTAAACATGATTCAGTCCTGATACAAAAAATCTGAAAGAAAAAGCAAAAACGCTTACGCGAAACGGGCAAGGATACGCAAATCCGGCCCGACCTGCTTGACCTCGTGGAAGTGGATGCCGATCTTGCCCGACAGGTCCTCCAGCGGCGGCAGCTCGAACATGTTGCGGCCATCGCCGATCAGGGCCGGGGCCAGGTAGACCAGCAGTTCATCCACGCAGCCTGCGCGGATCAGCGCGCCATTGAGCTTGGCGCCGGCTTCCACGTGCAATTCATTGATCTGGCGCTGGCCCAGTTCACGCACCAGGCCCGGCAGGTCCACCTTGCCTTCGGCGTTGTCCAGCAGGATGACTTCGGCCCCCTCGGCTTCCAGCGCGGCGCGTTTTTCGCGGTCATCGGTGGCGGTGAAGACCCAGGTATTGCCGCCTTGGATCACGCGCGCTTCGGGCGAGACGATCAGCTTGCTGTCGACCACGATGCGGCGCGGCTGGCGCGGGGTGTCGATGGCACGCACGGTGAGTTGCGCATCGTCCTTCTGGATGGTGCCGATGCCGGCCATGATGGCGCAGGCGCGGGCGCGCCAGATGTGGCCGTCGTCGCGCGCGGCCTGGCTGGTGATCCACTGGCTCACGCCATTGTGCAGGGCGGTTTTGCCATCCAGGCTGGCGGCGCTCTTCATGCGTACCCACGGACGTCCGGTGCGCATGCGATGCAGGAAGCCGATGTTGATCTCGCGCGCCTCTTCCTCCAGCAGTCCGCAGGCGACCTCGATGCCGGCTGCCTGCAGCCGCGACAGTCCCTGTCCGGCCACCAGGGGGTTGGGGTCGGCGATGGCCGCCACCACGCGTGCTACGCCGGCTCGGACGAGCGCATCGGCACAGGGCGGGGTGCGGCCGAAATGGCTGCACGGTTCCAGCGTGACGTAGACGGTGGCACCACGCACGTCCTGTCCACGTGCGGCGGCGTCGGCCATGGCCTGGATTTCGGCGTGGTTGCCGCCGGGCGGCTGGGTGAAGCCGGCACCGATGATGCGCCGGTCCTTGACGATGACGCAGCCCACGCGCGGATTGGGGGTGGTGTCGAGCATGCCGAAGCCGGCTTGCAGCAAGGCCAGGGCCATGGCTTGCTGGTCATTCTCGATGTCGAACAGGTAGAGCGGATCTGCAGTGGAAGTCATGGTGTGCTAACACGAAATAGGCGGCAAGGCCTGCCAGGGGCGAGGCCGGATGCCCGTCAATATACACGGCTTTGCCGGATCGCCCGCAAGGCCGGCGGCACCGGCGATCTACTCGGGCGCGGCCAGGCTGCACTGGCTATCGAGGATGGGATTGCAGATCCGTACCCGCCCCAGGAAGTTGATCACCACCGCACGCGAATTCATGCCGCTGCTGAAGTACCAGCTGCCGCGCGTGACCGGCTGGCCGTCCGGCTGGTAGGCCACCAGTTCGCCGCCGGTGGTGTAGGCCACGGCGATGCCGACCTCCAGAGCGCGATGATGGGCGACCACTTGTTGTCCGACCCGGATCTCCCAGCCGCTCTGCCAGTCGCGGCCATCGCGCGGACGCATCTCGGCGCGGCGGCCGGCGCGCAGGGCTTCGGAGCGGGTCAGTTGCACGCCGTGGAAGAAATCGCTGCCGGCCGCCGCCAGCTGGTGTTCGGTGGAGAGCTGTTGCAGCGCCGGGATGCCGGCGGCCAGCACCAGGGCCGCGATCAGCAACACCACCATGAGTTCGATGAGCGAGAATCCGGTTGCGCGCATGAGGTCACCAGCACTCCTTGCCGTCGGCGCGGCGATTGCCCCGGTTGTCGGCTTGCAGCACGCCGCATTGGGCATCTTCATGGGCGGTGTTGACGCCGCTGCCGCCCGGCGTGGCGATGACCAGCACGCAGCTGGCCAGATCCTCATCCTCGCAGGCGCGTGCCGACAGGGCATAGGCGCTGGTTTGCGGCGTGGCCCCGGAATACCACTTGAACCCCTGGGCCGCGCTGCCCGGCTGGAAGGGCCGGTAGCGATGCTGGTAGGCGTAGTGCCGTTCCTGTTGCAGCAGCACGTGGAGGATGGCCGCGCGTCCTTCGGCGCGGCTGGCTTTCTTGACGATGTGAAGGTAACCGTTCCAGCCGAGCCCGGCCAGCAGGATCACGATGGCCAGGCTGACCAGGATTTCCAGCAGTGTGAAGCCATTTGCCGGAGCGGGAGAGGAGCGCAAGGGAGGGTGCATGGTCATTCCGTCAAGGGAAGATAGAGAGGACGCCAGGCCCGCAGCGGGCAACTGGCGGGCATGCTGCCGGGCCGGGCGGGCAACTGCACCAGCGCCTGCAGCGCCACGATGGCACCCTGCCGGCCGTAGCCGACGGCGCTGAGGCGATAGAGGGTGGGAGCCTCTTCGTCGCCGGGGAGCTTGCTGGGGCTCTTGTCGGACTTCGGCGCCAGACGTTCGATCAGATAACGCGGCGTCGCCACGCCGGGCAGGGCGCGATAGCGCCGTCCGGTGAACTGGCCGTAGGTGGCCGAGAGGGCGTCGGGCCCATGCAGTTGTGCAGGCTCCCAGCCGGCGCGGTCGTGTTGGCCCACGCACAGGCCGGCACCGGCGGCATCGCTGCGGCAGGCGCGCCTGGCAGTGAATTGCCCGGGATCGATCTGGCGGTGGTAGCGCAGGTCGTCGCAGGCATCTTCCAGCGCGGCCTGGGCGGCCAGCCTGGCCTGGGCACGTTCGCGATGGTTGCGCGCGCCGCGTTCCTCCAGCAGGAGCAGCGAGGTGGTGGCCGCACCCAGCAACAGGATCACGCTCAGCAGCATGAGCGTGATCATCAGCGTGGCACCGCGCTGGCGCGGGTGACATGGTGGCCTCTTCATTTCCCGGCCTCCGCCATGGACAGGTTGCGCAGCATGACGCTGCCTTGAAAGACCGCACGCCGCCGCTGCTCCTGCCCGGTCTCGGTGACGCGCCACGCCGGATCGCTGCGTCGGCCGGGGAGGAACAGGTCGTAGCTGCGGGTTTCACTGCCCGGCGCGGCCGGCCGTCGCTGTACGCCGCGCACCAGCAGCGCGATGCGCACCAGGATCACCCGGCCCCAGGCCTCGCCCGGCATGGCCGAGGCATCCAGCCAGCGATCTGGACGGCCATCGCCATCGCTGTCGATGGCATAGCGCAATTGCATGGCTTCCACGCCACGGGCGATGGCGTCCGAGGTCCAGTTGCCGTTTTTGCCCTGGTAGCGGCAGCGCAGCTCGGGCTCGTCGCCGGTGCCGGGTGCGATGTAGTAGATGACCCAGTGGCGCGCGGCTTCTTCCGGCTTGCCCACCGGAGCTTGCGCGCCGCTGCAGTGGCTGATTTCGGCATGGCTGCCGCGCGGGGCACCGAAGAAACCGAGCATGAGGAGATCGCTGTGGTTGACGCCGTCACCGGTACTGCTGCCGAACAGTCCGGCGGCGGGATCGAGGGCGTCGGCCTGGCGGCTGTCATCCAGCCCGCGCAGGCCCGGCAGCAGGGCGGGCGAGCTGCCGTCGGGCAGGCTTTCCAGCGGCAGATGGCCGGCCTGGCGCAACACTTGTTGCAGGTGATCCAGGGCCACGCGGCCGGTTTCTTCGACGCGGCCGGCATCGTCCATCTCCTGGTAAGCCTCACGCGCCTGCTGCAGCAGCGTACCAGCCACCAGCACCACCAGGAGGCCGATGGCCAGCGCAATCATCAGTTCGACCAGGGTCAGTCCGGTCTCATGCAGACGCATCGCGCGCGCCGGGAAGGAGGATCGCGCCGGCATCGTCAGCGGCCCAGGTTCAGGCTCACCAGCGGCGCGGCGGCAACGGCCATCCCCTTGGCCGCGCCGGGGCGATGCCAGGCCATCTTCAGGACGGCAGGGCTGCTTTCGAGGCCGTCGCAGCGCCAGTCTTCGGGGGGCGGGCGCGGGCCGTCACGGCAGACGGTGACGCGCGCTTGCGGGAAATCGCGGACCAGTCGGCCGCTCCAGTCCGCCAAGCTGGCCCGGGCGAAATCGGCCGGGCTGCAGGCACTCCGTTCGCAATCGGCATGGGCCGTGAACGGCTTGCCCGCCGCGAGGGAAAACAACAGGGGATCGGCGACGCCAGCGCTGGCCGGCAAGGCTGCGCGCAATTCGGCCAGTTCCTGCGCCAGCAGGGTGGCACGGGCGTGCAGGCTGCTGTCCTGGCTGCTGCGCAGCGCGTGCAGTTGCAGCATGGCGATGGCCAGCGCACCGGTGCCGATGACCAGCATGGCCACCAGCACCTCCATCATCGAGAAACCTGGGGAGCGACCGCGCATGGGAAATCCTGGAAAGGAAAGCCCGCGAGTCTAGGGAAAAAGAAAATGCCGCTCCAGCAAAACCCCGAATCAGTGCGCTGCTATCGAAAACTTCAGAAGGAAGAGCCCGGTTGCTTGAGGAAGTCGATTTCTTCCGGTGTGCTCTCGCGCGCCAGGATGCGGTTGCGGTGGGGGAAGCGTCCGAAGCGCGCGATCACGGCATGGTGTCGTCGCGCATAGTCGGCATAGCCGTCAAAGGTCGCCTTGTCTTCGGCGCTGGCCGCCTTGGCCAGTGCGCCCATGAGTTGCACCACGTACTCCTGGTCGTCGAGGTCTTCGGCGTGTTCCAGCGGCAGGTAGAGGAACACCCGGGCCAGCGGCGGCAAGTCTGCATCCAGACCCATGGCCAGCGCCAGATGGCTGCACTGGCGTGCCAGTTCATCGTGGGCGAAGGCCTGGGCGGTGTCGCGGTAGATGTTGCGCGGCATCTGGTCCAGCAACAGGACCAGGGCCAGCATGCTGCGCGGGGATTCGGTCCAGTCATCGAGCTGGTTGGCGGCCGCCTGCTGCACCAGAGGGGCGAATCGGGTGCGGCATTCGGCGTCGATGTCGGGGTTCTTGCTCCACCAGAGTTTCTTCTGGCGTTCGGCCACCTGATGCGGGGGGAGCTGCTCCCAATCGGGGCCGAACCAGAAGTCCAGTATCGCGTCGACGCCGGCGTGCGGGCTCATTCGGCCAGCACCGTGATCTGCACGTCGCCCAGGGTGACTTTCTGGCCGACGGTGATCTTGCAGGTCTTGCGGGTTTCCAGCTTGCCGTCGACCTTGACCTGGCCGTCGGCCACCAGTTGCTTGCCGGCACCGCCGCTGTCGCACAGGCCGCAGAGTTTGAGCAGCTGGTTCAGTTCGACGTAGGGATGGCCCTGCAGCGGGAAGGTGATCTTTTGCATGTGCTTTCTTTCGGAAACCCCGGCCGCAACAGGCGGCACGGGGGACCGGTACGGTACGCCCGGCGCGGCCATTTGTCCAGCCGCCCCGACGTTCAGGTGGCGCTTTCCAGCGTTTGCTGCGCCTTGTCCAGCCAGGTGGAGAGGCTGTCGGTCAGGTCCTTCTGGCTGAAGGAACAGCTTTCTTCGGTGAAGAGGCTGCCCGCTTCCAGCCGGCCGAGCAGGTCTTCGGCGACCTGGCGATAGCGCGGCGGCAGGGCGGTCATGACCTCTTCCTGGGCCCGCCAGGTACTGCACAGGCTGGCGATATTGCCTTGGCCGGTGCGCAGGGCATCCAATGATGCACGCATGGAATGCAGTCGGGAAGCGGCAGGATGGCTCATCGAAGCTTCCCGTCTCAGGCGCGCGCAGCGATGACGAACAGCGCAATCACGCTCAGGTAGCCGATGATCCACACCGCCGAACGGGCCGAGGGCTTGTCCGTCAGGTACAGCACCGTGTAGAGGATGCGGGCGGCGATGAAGACCAGCGCGGCGCTATCGATCTGTCCCTGCGCTGCGCCCACTTGCTGCGCCACCAGCACGGCGGCAGCGAAGAAGGGGAAGGCTTCGAAGTGGTTGCGGTGCGCATAGTCGGCGCGGCGGCGCACGCCGGTCTGCTTGTCCAGCCAGGCGCGCGGTTCGGCATTGTCGAAGTCGCGCCGGCCATACTTGGCCACGGCGATGGTGAACACCGGCATCAGGCCGGCAATCAGGATGCACCAGTAGGATAGGGTCATGCAGGAGGTCTCCTCGTTGTGATGTCAGTTGTCAGTGAATCAAAGTTCCTTGGCAGCGAAGGTGTTGCAGGCGCTGACCTTGCCTTCGGAAATGCCGCGCTTGAACCAGGTCACGCGCTGCGCCGAGCTGCCATGGGTGAAGGAATCCGGTACGACCACGCCGCGCGCTTGGCGTTGCAGGGCATCGTCGCCGATGGCCGAGGCGGCATTCAAGGCATCCTCGATGTCGCCTTCTTCGAGGATGTGACGCGCCTGGTTGGCGTGATAGGCCCAGACCCCGGCGAAGCAGTCCGCTTGCAGTTCCAGCCGCACCGACATGGCATTGGCCTGCTTTTCGGTGGCATTGCGGCGGGCAGCGTCGACCTTGTCGGAGATGCCCATCAGGTGTTGCACGTGGTGCCCCACTTCATGCGCGATCACGTAAGCCTGAGCGAAATTGCCGGACACCTTGAAGCGCTGCTTCATCAGTTCATAAAACGACAAGTCGATATACACCTTCTGGTCGCCGGGGCAGTAGAAGGGGCCGGTGGCGGTCTGGCCGGTACCGCAGGCGGTCGGCGTGCTGCCGGAAAACAGCACCAGCTTGGGCCGCACATATTGCTTGCCGTTGTTGGCGAAGATCTGGCCCCAGGTATCTTCGGTATCGGCCAGGACGGTCGAGACGAAGCGCGCCATCTGGTCATTGGGCGAAGGCTTGTGGGCCGGTGCCTGCTGTTGCACCGGCGCAGGCGAGCCGCCGCCGGAGAGCAGGTTGAGCATGGTCAGCGGGTTGATGCCCAGGAAGTAGGAGGCCACCAGCGCCACCGCGACCGTGCCCAGCCCGATGGAGCGCCCGCCGAAGCCAAAACCGCCACCCCCGCCGCCACCCTCGCCACGGCGGTCTTCCACGTTGTCGCTTTCGCGATTGCCTTCCCATTTCATGATGTGTTCTCCGGTGCTGCAGTCTGCAATGGCGCGATTGTAATGGATGGCATGGGCCGCGGCATGTCGGGCGTTGTCTGACCGTGTGAGGTTGCTCTGTCCGATTCCGCCGGATGAGCTGGCGGTGTAGGTTGAGGCAGCAGGAGGGTGACAAAGCGGGGAGCGGCTTGGCGCTGTCGGCAATCGATGCCACACTGTTCCCGGCAGCCTGCATTCCTAACGCTCACAACGACAACAGTACAGGAGACGACATGATCATCTGGCTCATTCTTCTCATCGCCGGCGCGCTGGCCCTCATGATGATGCGCGCCAGCGCCTGGGTCTGGCTGGTCGCTGAAGCGGTCCTGATCTGGCTGGGCGCGCGCCTGGCCGATATCGAATTGCCGGTGCTGGTGCTGCTGGCCATCCTTTTCTTCACGCCCACGCTGCTGGTGGCGATCAAGTCCGTCCGACAGTCGCTGATGACACGTCCGGCGCTGGACCTGTTCCGCAAGATCGCCCCGCGCATGTCCGCCACCGAACGCGATGCCATCGAGGCCGGTACCGTCTGGTGGGATGCCGAACTGTTCTCCGGCAAGCCGGACTGGAAGCGCCTCTTCGACCTGCCCGCGCCGCGCCTGACGCCGGAAGAGCAGAGCTTCCTCGACAACGAGGTCGAGCAATTGTGCGCCATGGTCAGCGACTGGGACACCAGCGTGAAGACCCAGGACCTGCCGCCCGACGCCTGGCAGTTCATCAAGGACAAGGGTTTCCTGGGCATGATCATTCCGCGTCAATACGGCGGCAAGCAGTTCTCGGCCTACATGCATTCGCAGGTGGTGATGAAACTGGGCTCGCGCAGTTCGGCTGCGGCCATCGCGGTGATGGTGCCCAATTCACTGGGTCCGGCCGAATTGCTGCTGCATTACGGCACCGACGCCCAGAAAAATCATTACCTGCCGCGCCTGGCGCAGGGGCTGGAGATTCCCTGCTTCGCGCTGACCAGTCCCTATGCGGGTTCGGATGCGGCCGCCATTCCCGATGTGGGCATCGTCTGCAAGGGCGAGCATGAGGGCCGCGAGACGCTGGGCTTTCGCGTCACCTGGAGCAAGCGCTACATCACCCTGGCACCGATTGCCACCGTGCTGGGCCTGGCCTTCCGCGTGCGCGATCCGGATGGCCTGCTGGGCAGCGATGCCGAACCCGGCATCACCTGCGCCCTGATCCCGACCGACCATCCGGGCGTGATCACCGGACGCCGTCACTGGCCGCTCAATGCCGTCTTCCAGAACGGGCCGACCGAGGGGCGCGATGTCTTCATTCCGATGGAATGGGTGATCGGCGGTGCCGGGCAGGTCGGACGCGGCTGGCGCATGCTCATGGAATGTTTGGCGGCAGGGCGGGCGATTTCGCTGCCGTCCTCCAGCGTCGGTTTTTCCAAGCTGGCCGTGCGTGGCACCAGCGCCTACACGGCCATGCGACGCCAGTTCAAGATCGAGATCGGCAAGTTCGAAGGCGTGCAGGAGGCCCTGGCGCGCATGGGCGGGCATCTCTACATGATGGATGCCACGCGCCGCCTGTCGGCGCTGGCAGTGGATGCGGGCGAGAAGCCCTCGGTCATCTCGGCCATCTCCAAGTACCACGTCACCGAGCGCGGGCGCATGGTGGTCAATGACGGCATGGACGTGATCGGCGGCAAGGGTATCTGCATGGGGCCGGGCAACTTCCTGGCGCGCGCGTATCAGCAGGTGCCTATCGCCATTACGGTGGAAGGGGCCAATATCCTGACGCGCTGCCTCATCATCTTCGGCCAGGGCGCGATCCGCTGCCATCCCTACGTCCTGCAGGAGCTGGCCACCGCCGCCGATGAAGACCGCGAGCGCGCCGTGCAGGAATTCGACCGCCTGCTCTTCGGGCATCTCTCCTTCGTGGCTGCCAATGCCGCGCGCAGCTTCGTGGGCGGCATCAGCCGGGGCTGGCTGCTGCCCTCGTCCAGCCATGCCGCACGTGCCACGCGGGGCTATTTCCGTGCGGTGGTGCATCTGTCGTCGGCCTTTGCGCTGCTCACCGATGTGAGCATGGGCGTGCTGGGCGGAACGCTCAAATTCCGCGAACGGATATCGGCACGGCTGGGGGATGTGGTTTCGCAGCTTTATCTGGTGTCGGCGGTACTGAAGCGGTTCGAGGATGACGGCCGGCAGGAAGAAGACCTGCCCTATGTGGACTGGTCGGTGCAGGATGCCTTGCATCGCGCCCAGGAAGCCATCATCGATGTCTTGCACAACTTCCCCAATCCGTTCATCGCGGTACTGCTGCGGGTGCTGATCTTCCCGCTGGGCCTGCCGTATCGCAAGCCTTCCGATGTGCTCGGCACGCGCGTGGCCCAGGCCATGCAGACCCCGGGTGAGAGCCGCAACCGCCTGGTGGCCGGTGCCTACCTGCCGCGCGAGGGCGATCCGCTGGCCTGCGGCGAGAAAGCCTTCGTGCTCGCGCCGGTGGTGCAGCAACTGGAGCATCGCCTCAAGTCCGACATCAAGGAAGGCAAGCTGCCGCCGATGCCGCAGAGCCTGCTGGAAGTTCCGGCCTGGAGTGCGCTGGCGCTGGAACGCCAGCTGATCTCGCAGCAGGAGAAGGAAGCGGTCGATGCCTTTGCCCACTATGGCGACCAGAGCGTGCAGGTCGATGACTTCGGCGCAGATTTCGACCGTGCGGAGATCGTGGCGCAGCAGCGTTCATAAGGAGATGAAGGTTTGCGTTATCCTGCCGGTTCCCGCGTATTCCACAGGATGAACCATGACCCCGCAGCCCCGCATCTACATGGCCGGCCCCGACGTCTTCCAGCGCGACTATGCGCAGCACAAACTTCAGATCAAGCAGTGGTGCGCCGACCTCGGGCTGGTCGCCCTGTGCCCGGGTGATGACGAGGTCAGCGGCGACAGCAAGTCCGAGGTGGCGCGCCGCATCTACGAGATCAACGTGGCCCTGATCGACTCCGCCGATTATGTGGTGGCCAATGTGTGCGATTTCCGTGGCCATGAGCCGGACTCGGGCACGGTCTTCGAGATCGGCTATGCCGTCGGGCGCGGCAAGAAGGTGTGGTGCTACAACACGCCTGCGCAAGACTTGCTGCAACAGGTGCCGCAGGCTGAACCGGGCGTCTGCCATGACGGCATGTTCATCGAGGACTTCGGCCTGCCGCGCAACCTCATGCTGGCGCATGCCGCCGAGCTGGTACAAGGCGACGTGCATGACTGCCTGCAAAGGGTGGCGCGCTGGCACGCGGACCAGCGCTGATCGCCACCGCTTTCCTGCTTCACTGCTGGGGCAGGCGCCCCAGCAGGTAGAACTCTTCATTGGGCCGCATGCCGGTCACGTTGGCCAGCCGGTTCGACATGCCGAAGAAGGCCGCGATGGCGGCCATGTCCCAGGCATCTTCCTCATTCCAGCCATGCGCCTTGAGCGTGGCGAAATCCTCTTCATTGACAGCCCAGGCGCTGGCCGAGACCTTCATGGCGAAGTCCAGCATGGCCTTCTGCCGCGCGCTGATATCGGCCTTGCGGTAATTGATGGCGACCTGGTCGGCCAGCAGCGGGTCCTTGGCGCGGATGCGCAGGATGGCACCATGCGCCACCACACAGTACTGGCACTGGTTGGCATTGCTGGTGGCCACCACGATCATCTCGCGCTCGGCCTTGGTGAGGCCGCCGGGTTTGTCCATCAGCGCATCGTGATAAGCGAAGAAGGCGCGGAATTCATCCGGACGATGCGCCAGCACCAGGAACACGTTGGGGATGAATCCGGACTTTTCCTGCACGGCCAGGATGCGGCTGCGGATGTCCTCCGGCAGGGTATGAAGATCGGGGATGGGAAAGCGGCCGATGGGCGCATCGGGAGCGGTGGCTGGGGTCATGCTTGTCTCCTTGTTCATTTGTTTTGGATGCTGCATCAAGAACTTAGCACTTCTGGCCCACAGGTAATGTCGCCGGACTGACGGTGAAGCTTTTTGCTTCAGATTTCCTTTTTGGAAACCCTTCTGAAATATTATTAAGATATATCTTGAAATGCGGCGAATTAAGATATATCTTGGCTATATCGATCGACCCGCAGCGTGCGTCAGTCGCTGCCTCAGCCACCTGACAATAAGGAAATACCATGTTCAAGCATTTATTCAATCAACCCGGCGAACCCGGCCACGGCCCCAAGCACCAGCGTCACGACCGCCCGCATCATGGCGGCGGCCTGTTTGAAGATGACGAGCCGCGCGGTCCGCGTGGCCATCATGGCCCCGGTGGCCGTGAAGGCGGCGGCGGACGCGGTGCGCGCATGTTCGAGCAGGGCGCGTTGCGCATCGTGATGCTGCATCTGCTGCAGGAAAAGCCGCGCCACGGCTACGACATGATCAAGGCCATCGAGCAACTGGTCGGCGGCGGCTACAGCCCCAGCCCCGGCGTGATCTACCCGACCCTGACGCTGCTGGAAGAAATGGGCCATGCCTCGGTGCAGGGCGAGGATGGCGGCAAGAAGCTTTACACCCTCAGCGCCGAGGGCAAGGCCTATCTGGAAGAAAAGGAAAACGCCGAGCTGCTGCAGCAGGTGCTGCGCAAGTTCGAATTGCGCCGCCAGGAGCGTCCCGACGCCGATTCGCCCGAACTGCGCCGCGCCGTGCAGAATTTCCGCATGGCCCTGCATACGCGCCTGGCCAAGGGCAAGCTGGCCAAGGAAGAACTGCACGCCATCATCGACATCATCGATCGCGCCGCCGTGGCGGTGGAACGCGCCTGATCCGGCGATCCGGGATTTTGGAAAGGAACTTCACATGAGAGAACATCGCTACCGCATCACTCTGGAGCATCTGGCCCCCGCCTCGGAGGGACAGCCTTTGCACGCGCCCCTGAGTTTCGAGGCCGGCAACCATGACGATATCTTCAGTATCGTCGCCCGCCTGCGTGGCAACGGGCAGTTCGACA
This sequence comes from Herbaspirillum sp. 1130, assembly GCF_017833835.1. Taxonomy (NCBI): domain Bacteria; kingdom Pseudomonadati; phylum Pseudomonadota; class Betaproteobacteria; order Burkholderiales; family Oxalobacteraceae; genus Herbaspirillum; species Herbaspirillum sp. 1130. The sequence goes on along the minus strand of NZ_JAFICQ010000004.1, from coordinate 477,035 downwards.
GCGACACCAGCGCGCAGCTGGCGCTGGGTTTGAAACTGTTCTCGGAGGTGATGCTCAAGAATCGCAAGCATCCGCTGTTTGAGGACATCCAGCCGGCCTTGCGCGACTTCATCATGAAGCTGAAGTCGCAGGGCAAAGCCGCTGCCGCAGCGCAGGGCGAAGCCGCCTCCGAATAAGATGCGCGCCGGACCTTACTGATTGGCCGGCGCAATCATCTCCGCATAGTCATACAACGCACCGAGGATGTCCTGGGTGCGTTCGTCATCCGCCTCCTCCTGCAACTGGTCGATCTGCTCGAACAGTTGCGCGACGGTACGCGCACCGCCAGCGCCTTCAAACAGGCGCGCGGCGCGGTGTTCTTCCCAGTGCTGTGCTTCCTCGGGGCTCAAGGTCTCGGGGAAGTTGCGTGCGCGATAGCGGAACAGGATTTCATTCAAGCGCCTATCGTCAAAGGCCACGCTGGCCCCGGCCAGCGCCTGTGGCGGCAGGGCACGCAGCTGCGTCAGCTGGCGGCGGTCGCCGTTGCCGATGAAACCGCCGTACAGATCTTCATCCACGTCCGGCGACGCCTCGTGTTCGCGCTGGTAGACCTCGCGCCACAGCGGGCCCAGGTCGGGCAGGGCGGCGGCCTTTTCCGCGTGGCGCAGGGCCAGGTCGACATCGATGTTCAGCTGCGCGGCGCGCTCGGCAGACAGCGTCTTGAGGCTGCCGACCACCATCGGCGACTTGTTCAGGTGAATGCTCTTGACCGGCAGGCGGACCATGCCTTCAGGCATCTCGTCGCGCTTGGTGAACATGCGTTCACGTACGGTGGCCGCATCCATGCCCGCCAGTTCGCTCGGGTCATAGCCGAGATCCCAGGCGATCACTTCATTCTTGTTGGTCGGATGCATGCCCAGCGGCCACATCAGCGCCAGGCAGCCATTGGCTACCGGGAACATGCCGGAGACGTGCAGGAAGGGTTTGGCGGCCGGCAAGCCGATTTCCGCTGCGGCCTTGTCCTTCTTGTGCAAGGCCAGCGCGAAGTCGAACAGGCGCGGATTGTTCTGGCGGATCAGGCGTGCCAGGGCGATGGTGGCGCGCACATCCGACAGCGCATCGTGCGCCGCCTCATGCACCAGGCCATTGGCCTTGGACAGATGCTCCAGCTTGAAGCTGACGCTGCCGTCTTCCTTGGTCGGCCACTGTATGCCCTCGGGGCGCAGCGCATAGGTCAGGCGCACCACGTCGAGCAGGTCCCAGCGGCCGCAGCCGTTGGCCCATTCGCGGGCATAGGGATCGATCAGGTTGCGCCAGAACATGAAGCGCGTGACTTCATCATCGAAGCGGATGGTGTTGTAGCCCACGCCGATGGTGCCGGGCTCGCCCAGCGCCTGCTCGATGCGGGCCGCGAACTCATGTTCGGGGACGCCGTGCGCCAGGCAGTGCTGCGGGGTGATGCCGGTGATCAGGCAGGACACCGGGTCGGGCAGGTAGTCCGGTGCCGGCTTGCAATACAGCATGATGGGCTCGCCGATCTCGTTGAGTTCGGCATCGGTGCGCACGGCGGCGAACTGCGAGGGACGGTCGCGGCGCGGTACGGCGCCAAAGGTTTCGTAGTCGTGCCAGAGGAAGGTGTGATTGGACATCGCGGACGGCTTCTAAGGGAATCGCGCGATTATAGAGCCTTGCGCCGCCCTTGCCGTCACGCAAAGGGCAGGCGGCGTGATGAAGCCGTTCTTTTTTGAAGGCCTGCGGCCCGGGGAGGGGCCGTGACCGGCCTGAACTCACTTCGCTGGCGCAGGCGCAGCGGCGGGGGCCAGCGGCGCCATGGGGGCCGCGTCGCGCTTGAGGACCTTGCGCATCGCATCCTGCAGCGTGCCGCTGCGCATGGGGGCGTTGCCGCCGGCGTACTGGATGTTGTCGATCACCCAGCCGCGCGCATCGCGGGCCAGCGTGACCTTGTCGGTCCATTTGGCGGGCGACTGCAGCTTGGCGTCACTGAAGATCAGTTCCACGGCGCAACTGGCTTCGCGCTCCTGGGCCTCGCACTGGACCACGCGGAAGGTGGAAGCGCCATTCGGGTTGCCGGTGAAGACATCGCCCTGCACCAGCGGCGGCAGCGGATCGGCATCAGGATCGGCTGCCACTTCGGCGGCAGACTGCGTCGCACGGGCTTCGTCAGCCACCGAGACATCCTTCAGCAGATCGAACAGCGGCACCGACAGGAAGCGGCGGAAGGTAATCAGTTCCTTCAGCGTCAGGGCGCCCGAGGGACGGTTCGAGGCATGGGTCTGGTAGAACTCCGTCACCAGTTCCTTGGCCTTGCCCTCTTCATTGGCCGAGCATGCTGCAAGCAACAGGCTGGCGGCGACGACGAGTGTCTTACCGATCCGCTTCAATCCGATTCTCCCTGGTCCAGCCGCGCGTGCGCACTGGCGTGTTGTTTCATGATGCCATTGTCATTTTGATATTTCCTGCCTGCCGGTGCGCAGCGGGACCCGAGGGGCGCAACACGACCAGCCTGACAGAGCGGCATCTTACGCGCTGCGGCTCAGCAGGAAGACCGGGAACACACCGCCAAAAAGCCGCCAATTCCGCAGCGCACCGGCCCCGGCGAGCCGGGCCGGCTCATTCGGCCTGCTGGATGGCGTCGGTGAGGTTGTCGCTGAGGTATTCGCGCTGGGAGGACTGGTCGTTGCCGATGAATTCGATATCGTCGATGCGCCACTGGCGCTCTTCGCGCACCAGCAGGATCTTGTCGTTCCAGGATTCATCCGCGCCATCCTTCTGGTAGCGGAAGCTGACCTGGCAGGAAGCCCGGTCGGCCTCGCTGTCGCAGGATTGCACGGCAAAGGAGGTGGCCCCTTCATACAGCGAGGTGAACAGGTCGCCCTCGATGATGGGGGCGGCCTGCGCACCGGCCACGGTGTGGTAGCGCACATCGGCGGCTTCGGCGCGGGTCAGCAGGGCGTACAGCGCACGGCTGACCAGTGGCTCGAACTGCTTGAGTTCGTCTGCCGACGGCAAGCCGGGAGCGTGGTTCTTGAGATGGATGCGGTAGAAATTGCCGATCACCTCGGCCTGCTGCTGTTCGTCACCACTGAAGTTGTTGCAGCCGGACAGGGCCAGCAGCAGGCCCAGCGCACAGGCGGTGGCGCGCAGAGGGCGAGCGGAGGGGGAGGCTAAACGGAGCAGTGTGGTCATTCTGGTGTTCCTGCGCGCGGTGCGGACCGGCGCTGTTGTCATGGCGGCACATCATCGTCGTGAGGCCGGCAGGGGCGGGCGGTTCGGCCAGCCCCCCGGGCCTGCCCTTTAGTCAGGGGAAGGCCGCAAACGTTCCGCTGCGCCAGGTCGGGTGGCGCGGCGGGTCTCCGTTGTTCGGCGGGCGCGGTCAGCGCACATCGGTCTTACGCGGATTCGGTCAGCAGCGCGAAGTGTTCCACCACCGGCGCACCGGCGAAGAAGGGACCGACGATGCCGCGCCATTCGGTGAAGGCGGGCGATTCACGGAAATCCACGGTATGGTTTTCCAGGGTGGCCCAGTACACCATGAGCAGGTAGCGCTCGGGCGATTCGATGCCTTTCTGGACCTTGTGGCCGAGATAGCCGCGTGCCTTGCTGATGGTCTGCGCCAGGCCGCGCTGGATGGCTTCGTCGAATTCTGCTTGCTTGCCGGGTTGGATGCGGATGTCCGCCAGTTCCAGGATCATGTAGGTCTCCAGTGCATAGTCGAGGGGTGCCCGGCACAAACCGGGCGGCTCGATTATCACATGTTCGTCCGAAGCGGGCGTTCAACGGAATTGAACCCTGCCTGAAAAGCTTTCACTCGACCAGGATGCCGCGCTTCTCCAGTTTCTGCGCCATGTCTTCCAGCGTGATCTCGATGGCGCGCGTACTGATCATGATTTCCCACAGCGACACCAGCAGCGATGCCACCAGCAGCATCAGGCTGATGCCGAAGAACACCTCGGCCCAGCGATTGAAGTCCACGAAGATCAGGTACATCGAGACGGCGCACATGATGAAGCTGGAGACCCCCAGCGCCTGCATGTAGCGGGTCAGCACGATGCGTTTCCTGAGATTGAGGATCTGCCGGATCACCAGCCCGCGTTCATCGTTCTGGCCCTGGTTCTGCAGGTTGCGGATCAGCTGCGCCAGCACCAGGAAGCGGTTGGTATAGGCCAGCAGCAACAGCGAGGTCGCGGGAAACAGCAGGGCAGGGGTGGTGAGGTTGATCATCGACATGGCAAGGAGCAATCGGGGACGTGATTCTAACCTCTCCCGAGGCGCAAGAAACATGCCCGGGAACGGTCGCCGGCGTTTGCGCAAACGGGCGGTCTGTTTTGGGGCGCCAGCCTGGTGCAGTCGCGCTTTTTGCACCGCCGGGCAGCAGCGCGCCGGGCGGCCGAAATCTTTTACGGATTTTTTTTGCGGGGCAGCGCCGCAGCAATTGTTATTTGTGCGGTCGCTCAATACACTAGCCCCCGTTCCACATCCACGTACAAATCAAAACAAATCCACAACGAAAGGGATCTCCATGTCGGGTTCGTATTTCCCCCAATGGCGGCTGCGCCAAAGCACCAACGACGGCCAGGGGGCCGTGATCGCCGCCGATGAGCGGCTGCCTGCGCCGCAGACGCTGGCCATGGGCGTGCAGCACGTGGTGGCCATGTTCGGCTCGACCGTGCTGGCCCCGCTGCTCATGGGCTTCGATCCCAACCTGGCGATCCTGATGTCGGGCGTCGGTACCCTGCTGTTCTTCCTGCTGGTGGGCGGGCGCGTGCCGAGCTACCTGGGGTCGAGCTTTTCCTTCATCGGCCTGGTCATTGGAGTGACCGGTTATGCCGGCTCCGGCCCCAACGCCAACCTCGGCGTGGCACTGGGCGGCATCATCGCCTGTGGTGCCGTGTATGCGGTGATCGGCCTGATCGTCTCCGGCGTGGGCACGCGCTGGATCGAATCCCTGATGCCGCCGGTGGTGACCGGCGCGGTGGTGGCGGTGATCGGCCTGAACCTGGCACCGATCGCGGTCAAGGGCGTCTCCGGCAGCAGCTTCGACAGCTGGATGGCGCTGGCCACCATCTTGTGCGTGGGCTTCGTGGCGGTGTTCACGCGCGGCATGCTGCAGCGCCTGCTGATCCTCATCGGCCTGTTGCTGGCCTATGTGCTCTACGCGGTGCTGACCAATGGCATGGGCCTGGGCAAGCCGATCGACTTTTCCACCGTGGCCAATGCCGCCTGGTTCGGCCTGCCGCACTTCGCGGCTCCCGTGTTCCAGGGCAGCGCCATGGCACTGCTGGCTCCGGTCGCGATCATCCTGGTGGCCGAGAACCTGGGCCACATCAAGGCCGTCTCGGCCATGACCGGCCAGAACCTGGACCGCTACATCGGCCGCGCCTTCATCGGCGATGGCCTGGCCACCATGCTCTCGGGCAGCGTCGGCGGCACCGGCGTGACCACCTACGCCGAGAATATCGGCGTGATGGCCGTCACCAAGATCTACTCCACCCTGGTCTTCGTGGTGGCGGCTGTCATTGCCATCCTGCTGGGCTTTTCGCCCAAGTTCGGCGCGGTCATCCTGACCATTCCGGGCGCGGTGCTGGGCGGCGTGTCGATCGTGGTGTTCGGTCTCATCACCGTGTCGGGTGCCCGCATCTGGGTCGAGAACAAGGTCGATTTCTCCAACAATACCAACCTGATCGTGGCTGCTGTCACGCTGGTGCTGGGCGCAGGCGACTTCACCCTCAAGATGGGCGGCTTCGCTCTGGGTGGCATCGGGACCGCCACCTTCGGTGCCATCATCCTGCATGCCCTGCTGAAACGTCGCGGATGATTTCATCCTGACAAGACACCGATGCAACAGCGGCAAGGCCGGTCCTGGTGACCGGCCTTTTTTGTTCTACCATGATGTGAGGAGAGTGAAGATTTCCGTTGAGCAATCCTCAGTGGCTGTCTATACTCTGTCGCGTTGCAGCGCAGCGTCGCCGCTACGGCCCCGGGGAAGGGCCGGCCGGAGGCGCATTCCGGCCGCTGCCTGTCGCGGGCCTGGCCCGCCTTTCAGGGGAATCACCGCATGAACTCCGCCCTCCGCCTGCCAGCGCTGCTGTGCATCGCCCTGCCTTTGCTGTCGGCCTGTGACGCCGTGGCCGGCAAGAAGGATTACGCCTATTTCCGCAAGAACATCGAGGAGGCCAAATCGGTCTCCGACCAGTGCCAGCTCAACGGCACTTCGGGCATGAACGAGGAACAGATCCGTGTCTGCGGTGCGGCCCGCGAAGCCTGGGGTAACCGCAACTTCAATTACTGAGCCGGCGCGGCTGTGGGCAGCGGCCGTCACGGCGCTGTCACAAATTTGTCAAAAGCGGTGGTTAGAATGCGGGGTCGTTCATTGCCCCTGGCCCATTCCCGACCCGCCCGCCCATGCACAATCCGCCGGACACCCCGCAAGCCCTGCACCTGCTCTATGAGCCGGCCGGATTCATCTGCGCCTTCCGCTTCGAAGACGGCCATGCGCGCCAGATGAACTGGAATGAAGTTGTTGACTATCATCCGAGTGCGCCGGATTTCACCTGGCTGCACGTCAAGACGGCCGATGTGAAGATCCAGCAATGGCTGGCCCATCACAGCGACATTCCCGAGTACATCACTGAATTCTTGTTGAGCAGCGACACCCATCCGGGCCTGCATGCCACCCCCGAGGGGGTCTATGGCACGCTGACCGATATGAAGATGGAGATCGGCGACACCGGCACCGAGAAGGGCGCGCTGCACTTCTACCTGGATCGCACGCGCCTGTTGACGCTGCGTACCCAGCCGCTGATCTCGACCAACATGCTGCGCCAGAAGGTGCTCGACGGCGGCGACTTCGACAATCCCATGGATCTCTTCGCCGAGCTGCTGCGCTGCCTGGCTGATGGCTTCAATGCGCGTCTGGACAAGCTCAACGACAAGGTCGACGACATCGAATTCTCGGTGCTCTCGGACCGCCGTGCCGAAGACCGTGCCGAGCTCTCCGGCATCCGCCGCCAGCTGGCCGAACTGCGCCGCTTCATCGCGCCGGAACGCCGTATCCTGGCCCAGTTCCAGCGGCTGCGCCCGGCCTGGGTGCCACGCGAGGCGCTGGAAGACCTGACCCATGCGCTGGATGAACTCAACGAACTGCATTCCACCGTGGAAGCCGTCTATGAACGTGCCAAGCTGCTGCAGGAAGAGATCGCCTCGCAGATGTCGGAGCAGATGAACCGCAACCTGATGGCACTCTCTGTCCTGACCGCGCTGCTGATGCCGGCCACGTTGGTGTCAGGGATTTTCGGGATGAACGTGGCAGGTCTGCCGGGCCTGCATGACGAGACCTCGTTCTGGATCGTGATGGGATTGATGGGCGGCCTCGGTGTCGCCACCGTGGCCTTCCTGAAGTGGATGAAGATCTTCTGATGCCCTGATCTTCTGAACCGCAGCCGGGCGGCGGCGGTGGCGGCCCGGCGCGAGGCTGCTCAGTCGCGCGTGGCCATGGCCTCTTCGCTCTCGCGAATGAGCTTGTCGATGTCCAGGTTGTCCACCGGTTCCACCTTCAGCGACAGCGGACGCCACAGGGAATACAGCCACAGGCCGATGCAGCACATGGTGCCCAGGAAGAGGGTGATGAAGGCCGACAGGAACAGGCCGATGAAAGGCGAGGCGATCAGGCCGTCATAGCCGATCAGGTGCTTGCCATCCCAGGTGATGGTCTGTGCGCCGAACAGCGAGAGCACGCCCATCAGCGTCGAAAACGGTACCAGCGAAAACGTGGTCCCCACGGCCAGCAGCTTGTAGATGGATGACATCGACAGGCGCTGGATCTTGATCTGCTCGAACATGCGTTCCCCTTGCTCCGCTTGTGGCCTGTGCCATCAAGCTGCGCCATCCCGTTGGCACGGGCGGCTGGCGCACTGCCGCCCGCGTGGCCTTGCGGCCGTATTCCCCTGCCGGGCCCCTTCCGGGTCCGGTCTTGTCCTGCCTGCGCTGAGGCTTACTTGCCCCAGCTGTCCTTGAGCGTCACGGCCCGGTTGAAGATCGGCTGGCCCTCGGTCGAATCGACGCGGTCGGCCACGAAGTAGCCGTGGCGTTCGAACTGGTAGATCTCGCCGGGCTTGGCGGTCTTCAGGGTCGGCTCCAGGTAGGCGGTGATGACTTCCTTGGAGTTCGGATTCAAGGCGGCCAGGAAGTCCTTGCCGCCGGCGTCCGGATGCGGGTCCGAGAACAGGCGGTCGTACAGGCGCACTTCAGTGGCAAGTGCGTGCTCGGCGCTGACCCAGTGCAGGTTGCCCTTGACCTTGTAGTTGGAGCTGCCTTCGGTGCCGCTCTTGCTGTCTTCGAAGTAGTTGCAGTGCACGGCGATGACGTTGCCGTGTTCATCCTTGTCGCAGCCGGTGCATTCGACCACGTAGCCGTAGCGCAGGCGCACCTTGTTGCCGGGGAAGAGACGGAAGTAGCCCTTGGTCGGCTCTTCCATGAAGTCTTCGCGCTCGATCCACAGTTCCTTGGTAATCGGGAAGTGGCGGTGCGCGGTGTCGTGTTCCGGATGCGCCGGCGGATAGACCGGGGCGCTGCAATCGATGGACACGCCTTCCGGGAAGTTGTCGATGATCAGCTTCAGGGGACGCAGCACGGCCACGGCACGCGGGGCCTTGGGGTCGAGGTCTTCCCGCAGCGCGCCTTCGAGCACGCTGAAGTCGATCCAGCTGTTGTTCTTGGAAGCGCCGGTGCGGTCGCACATCAGGCGGATCGCTTCGGGCGTGTAGCCACGGCGGCGCAGGCCGACGATGGTGGGCATGCGCGGGTCATCCCAGCCGGAGACGATCTTTTCATCCACCAGCTGGCGCAGCTTGCGCTTGCTGGTGATGATGTAGGTCAGATTGAGGCGGGCAAATTCATATTGATGCGGCAGCGGCTTCTTGAAGAAGCCTTCCTCGGCCAGCTGTTCCAGCAGCCAGTCGTAGAACGGGCGCTGGTCTTCGAATTCCAGGGTGCAGATGGAGTGCGAAATGTTTTCCAGCGCATCTTCGATCGGATGCGCGAAGGTGTACATCGGGTACACGCGCCACTTGTCGCCGGTGTTGTGGTGGGTGGCGTGGCGGATGCGGTAGATGGCCGGATCGCGCAGGTTCATGTTGGGGCTGGCCATGTCGATCCTGGCGCGCAGGATCATGGAGCCGTCCGGATGCTTGCCGTCGCGCATTTCCTCGAACAGGCGCAGCGACTCCTCCGCCGGGCGGTCGCGCCATGGCGAATCCTTGCCGGGTTCGGTCAGGGTGCCGCGGTTTTCGCGCATCTGTTCGGCGTTCTGCTCGTCCACATAGGCCAGGCCCTTGCGGATCAGAGCCTGAGCGCAGGCGTACATGACATCGAAATAGTTGCTGGCGTAGTACAGGTGCGACTTGCCTTCATGCTCCCAGGAGAAGCCCAGCCACTTGACCGAGTCCAGGATGGTGTCGACGTATTCCTGCTCTTCCTTCTCCGGGTTGGTGTCGTCGAAACGCATGTGGCAGCGGCCGGCGTAGTCGGCGGCCAGGCCGAAGTTCAGGCAGATCGACTTGGCGTGCCCGATGTGCAGGTAGCCGTTCGGCTCGGGCGGAAAACGGGTGACCACCTGCGGCAGGGCCTCGCCATCCTGGCTGTTGCGTTCGGCATAAGTACCCGAGACCAGGTCGGATTCGATGATGCCGCGCAGGAAATTGGTGGAGGGGGCAGGGGTGTGACCGTTTTTCAGTTCGTTGCTCATGGGATGAATCGGGAGGAATGCCTGTTTATTCAGATGGCAAGCATTTTACCGCAGCTGCCCGGTTCCACGGGCGTTGCGGCCGTTCCTGCGGGAATTTTTGCTCGTTGGCAAGGCGGCTGGAGCCGATATGAAGCTTTTTTACCGGGTCTTGTTACAGAAGATACGCCCATGCATTACCTGTCAGGCATGGCGGCTGGCACTCTGCGAGCGTGGCCTGGCATCCCGCCGGGCGCAGTGAACAAAAACGCCAAAACACAAGGAGTGCATCATGAGCCGTTGGATCAAGCTGATCGTCGCCGCTGCGGTGGCCGCCGCCACGCTGTCGGCCTGCGTGGTGGTGCCGGTGGGCCCGCCGCAGCCGCATTACTACCGTCCTTATTACGGACCCGGTTATTACTATGGCCGCTGATGGCTGAGGAGGGATGGCCTACATCTGCCTGAACAGATGGGCGAACAGGCGGCTGACCGCCAGTTTTTCCGGGCGGTCGCGCAGGGTCACGAAGAGCTTGCCGCTCTCCTCCCGCAGCGCCGCCTGGATCTGCCGCACCTGGACCACGGTGCCGCGATGGATCTGCCAGAACTGGCGGCCATCGAGCTGGGGGATCAATTCCCGCAGGCTGGTCCGGATCAGCGCGCTGCCCTCGGCGCTGACCACATTCACATACTTGTCGGTGGCTTCGAAATAGATCACCTCGTCCACCGGAATCAACTTCACCTTGTTGCCGACCGCCGCACGGATGTAGTCCAGCCGGGGCGGCGCGTCTTCCACGGCGGGCGCGGACAGCGCACGCAGCTGCGCCAGCGCGCGTTCCAGATGGCTGTCCTGGTTGCTGGCGGCGCGCTGGGCCAGCAGCCCTTGCAGGCGCGCCACCGTCACCGCCAGCCGGTCCTGGCTGACCGGCTTGAGCAGGTAATCGATGGCTGCCCGCTCGAAGGCTTGCAGGGCGTAGTCGTCATAGGCCGTCACGAAGACGATGAGCGGGAAGGCCCGCCCGGCAGGCCACTCCTCGGCCAGGTCGCCGGCTACCTCCAGCCCGCTGCGGCCGGGCATCTTGATATCCAGGAACAGCACATCCGGCAGCAGGGCCAGCGCCTGCTCCAGTGCTTCATCGCCATTGGCGGCCAGGTGCGGCGCGGGCAGATCAGGCCAGCAGCGCGCCAGGGCCTGGCGCAGGGCATTGGCCAGCAGGGGTTCGTCTTCGGCGATCAGGGCAGTGGGCGCGGCCATGGTGGACTCCGGACAAAGCGGCAGGGGACTCAATGATGATCCAGCAGGCGGGTGTTCTTGCTGCTGCGGTGCGCCGCCTTGAGGGCCTTGAGCGGGATGGTGATCTGCGCCATCGCGCCGGCCGGTACGTTGTGGGTGATGATGAGTTCGGCCAGCGGGCCGTAGAGTGTCACGAGGCGCTCGCGGATGTTGTCCAGCCCGAAGTGCATGCCGATCACCGGTTCCTTCTGGGCGGGCGGCTGGTTCAGGCTCACGCTGGTGGGCAGGCCGACGCCCGTATCGAGCACGCTCAAGACCAGCATGTCATTGTGCACCGCGGCCCGCACGGTGCAGTTGCCGCCGGCCACCTTGGGCTCCAGGCCATGCTTGATGGCGTTTTCCACCAGCGGCTGCAGCAGCATCGGGGCCAGGCGCAGCTTGCCCAGGTGTTCCGGCAGTTGCAGGGTGTAGGAAAGGCGCAGCCCCATGCGCAGCGACATCAGTCCCAGGTAGGCCTTGATGAGGTCGAATTCCTTTTGCAGCGAGGTGCTGTCGGCCCGCGAGGCCGACAAGGTCGTGCGCAGGTAGTGCACCAGCTGGTTCAGCATCAGCTCGGCCTGCAGCGGATCGGTGCTGATCAGCGACTGCAGCGTGGCCAGCGTGTTGAAGAGCATGTGCGGTTCGATCTGGGCTTGCAGCATCTGCAGTTGCGCCTGCACCGCCTGCTTCTCGACCTGGCTGGCGTGGGCTTGCAGGGCGGCCATCTTCTGGCGGTTCCAGAAGAAGACGGTAGCGCCGAAGCACACCAGGAAGGTCAGCACGATCACCGCAATGATGTTGTCGCTCTGCTCGGGGACCATGTTGAGGATGGGCTGGTCCATCAGCAGGCTGGCCAGGATGCGCCCGAGCAGCACCGCCAGCGGGGCCATCACCGCGATGATGGCGAGGAAACCCAGCTTGTTGGGCTCGCCATCGCCCCAGATCGCCAGCCGCGTGCCGTTGATGAGCAGCATGGCCAGCAGGCCGATGCACATCGAGACCTGCAGGTTTTCATAGAACGTGCCGCCGATGCGCATCAGGTAAGTCACGGCCACCGCGCACAGCAGGTTGATGACCAGCGTGGGCAGCAAGGCCAGCGCCAGCTGGCGCAGCAGGACGATCAGGCGGGGCGGAAGGGCGGTGTCGTGTTGGGTCATGCGTTTCCAGGGATGAAGCAAGCAAGCGGCCCGGCGTACCGGGCTCTCTTTAGCGGCGGCGCAGTTCACGGGCGATCAGCGCCTGCTTCCAGCCGGCGGGAAAACGCCCGAATACGCTCAAGGCGTGGAATAGTACCCCGATTCCCCAGCCGAGGAGAGGCCCCAGGCTCCACCAGTGGCGGTGCTGGCCCATCAGGTTCAACAGGATCAGGCCGGTGTTGACCGCCAGGTAAATGCCGAAATGATGGAAAAAGCCGACCTGGCGCGCTACCCGCCGCTCGGCATGGGCCAGCTCCTCGGGCGAGGCAGCGGTGATATGAAGATTCTGGTCAGAAAGGGAGGAGGGGGCAGTGTCGCGCATGATGGCCTCGCAGTGGTGGGGTGAATGATGGCGCAAGCATGCGCCGCCGCGCCGGCTCCGGCGAGCCACTTGCGACGGGCGGCATTCTGGCGGGTGCCAACGGCTTGTGGCGCGGCGTGATCTGCTCTACCTTATGCGCCGATCGCCTTGATCCTTCTGCAAGGCCTACCCTCGGAGAGAACATCATGTGGCCCTATCCCCGCATCCTCGCCCATCGCGGCGGCGGCACCCTGGCACCGGAAAACACCCTGGCCGGCTTTCGCTGCGGCCTGGAACACGGCTATCGCGCCGCCGAATTCGACGTCATGCTCACCCGCGACGAGGTCCCCATCCTGATGCACGACCCGCAGCGCGGACGTACCCTGCCCGGGGCCGGCAAGATCGCCGAGTCCGACTGGGCCGAGCTGCGCGACCTGGAAGCCGGTGCCTGGCTGGATGCGCGCTTCGCCGGGGAACGCCTCTGCACGCTGGAGCAGGGGCTGGATTTCTGCCTGGCCGAAGGGATCTGGATGAACGTCGAGATCAAGCCCGCCGCCGCCGAATTCGCGCGCCGTACCGGTGAGCTGACCGCCCAGGCCGTGGCGCGGCGCTTCGCAGGCAAGAGCGGGGCGGCACTGCCGGTCTTGTCCTCGTTCTCCTTCGAGGCGCTGCTGGCGGCCAAGGAAGCGGCGCCCGCCCTGCCGCGTGGTTACCTGGTGGATGTGATTCCCGAGGACTGGCAGGCGCGTCTGGAGCAGCTGCAGGCCGTGGCCCTGCACACCAATCACAAGCACCTCACCCCGTCCCTGGCGGCTGCCGTGAAGACGGCGGGCTATGGCCTCTTCTGCTACACCGTCAACGACATGGCACGCGCCGAGGAAATCCGCCAGTGGGGCGTGGATGCCTTCTGCACCGATCGCATCGATCTCATCGCGGCCGACGCCTGGTAAGCCACGTCATCCCCACGCTGCCCGCATTGTTCATCTCGCGCAGCGTGGAAATGAATGGCAAATTACGCTCTTACCGGCGGACTGAATCCTCACACGCTAGCTATGATTTGCGTGCGGACAACAATAACTGGAGGGCAGTCGACAGTTGTTGTCAACGCGTCGCGAAAATCTTGCGTTAAGGAAGCACAAGGCCGGCGCCCGTGAGCACGCCGGTGGACTTGTGGAAGCACACAACACTGAGAGATAGAGGAAAACGATGAAGATCAACAAACTGCTGGCTGCCGTACTCGTCGCCGCCTTCGCCATGCCGGTCCTGGCCCAGCCCGCACCGGCTCCGGCTGGCGCTCCCGCCGCTGAAGCCCCGGCTGCCAAGCCTGCTCACAAGAAGCACAAGAAGCATGCGAAGAAGGCCAAGAAGCACAAGCACAAGAAGGCCAAGAAGAACAATCCGGTGCCGGCCAACAAGGGCGCCTGATCGTCCGGTCTTCTGGTGGCGGACCGCACAGCGTGGCCCGCACTGGTTTTTACCGGAAGGTTCGGCTGACGCAGTTAAGGTCCGGCGGCGCAGGTTAGCGCGCCATGCCGGGTCAGCCGGGCCTGTAACCCGCGGGGATTTTTCCCGGCGGGTTTTTTTTCGCCTGCAGCGCCCTGCTGCCGGCCGGGCTGGCAAGGCGTTGCGGCGGGGCGGGCAAGCCTGCGTATCCGGGCCGGGATCACGTATAATCATCGGTTCGCAATCGTTTTTTGCACCGACTCCCATCCGGGCCGGATCTGCGCGTTAGCGGCGGCATCAGGCCCATTTATCCGTCTTCGAACATGAACTCAGCCGAAATTCGCGACAAGTTTCTGAAATTCTTTGAATCCAAAGAACACACCATCGTCCGTTCCTCCAGCCTGGTGCCGGGCAATGACCCGACCCTGCTGTTCACCAATTCCGGCATGGTTCAGTTCAAGGACGTGTTCCTGGGCACCGACAAGCGCAACTACGTGCGCGCGGCCTCCGTGCAGCGCTGCCTGCGCGCCGGCGGCAAGCACAACGACCTGGAAAACGTCGGCTACACCGCGCGCCACCATACCTTCTTCGAGATGCTGGGCAACTGGTCCTTCGGCGACTACTTCAAGCGTGAATCGCTGAAGTGGGCCTGGGAACTGCTGACCCAGGTCTATGGCCTGCCGGCCGACAAGCTGTGGGCCACCGTCTACCAGACCGACGATGAAGCCTACGACATCTGGACCAAGGAAATCGGCCTGCCGCCGGAGCGCGTGGTGCGCATCGGCGACAACAAGGGCGCACCCTACGCCTCCGACAACTTCTGGCAGATGGCCGAGACCGGCCCTTGCGGTCCTTGCTCGGAAATCTTCTACGACCACGGTCCGGACATCTGGGGCGGCCCCCCGGGCAGCCCCGACGCCGACGGCGACCGCTACATCGAGATCTGGAACAACGTGTTCATGCAGTTCGACCGCCAGCTCGATCCGGCCACCGGCGAATACACCCTGACCCCGCTGCCGGCCCCTTGCGTGGATACCGGCATGGGCCTGGAGCGCTTGGCCGCGATCCTGCAGCACGTGCACAGCAACTACGAGATCGACCTGTTCCAGGCACTGATCAAGGCCGCTGCCCGCGAAACCGGCATCAGCGACCTGTCCAACGCCTCGCTGCGCGTGATCGCCGACCACATCCGTGCGACCTCCTTCCTGATCGTCGACGGCGTCATCCCCGGCAATGAAGGCCGTGGCTACGTCCTGCGCCGCATCATCCGCCGCGCACTGCGTCATGGCCACAAGCTGGGCCAGACCAAGCCCTTCTTCCACAAGCTGGTCAAGGACCTGGTGGTGCAGATGGGCGCGGCCTATCCGGAACTGCCGGAAGCCGCCGAGCGCGTCGAGATGGTCCTGAAGCAGGAAGAAGAACGTTTCGGCGAAACGCTGGAACACGGCATGAAGATCCTGGAAGCCGCGCTGGCTGCCAACAGCAGCAAGCTCGATGGCGAAACCGCCTTCACCCTGTACGACACCTACGGCTTCCCGCTGGACCTGACCGCCGATATCTGCCGCGAACGCAATGTCGAGCTGGATGAAGCCGGCTTCACCGCCGCCATGGAACGCCAGAAGAGCGCCGCCCGCGCCGCCGGCAAGTTCAAGATGGCCGCCGCCATCGAATACACCGGCGACAAGACCCGCTTCGTCGGCTACGAATCGCTGGCGCAGTCGGCCAAGGTGGTGGCCCTGTACGTGGCCGGCAGCCCGGTGCAGAAGATCGAGGCCGGCCAGGATGCCATCGTGGTGCTGGACACCACCCCGTTCTATGCTGAATCCGGTGGCCAGTCCGGCGACGCCGGTGCCCTGGAAGCAGCCAATGGCCTCTTCGCCGTGGCCGATACGCAAAAGATCCAGGCCGAGGTGTTCGGCCATCACGGTCAACTGATCAAGGGCAGCCTGGCCATCGGCGACGCCGTCGAAGCCAAGGTCGATGCCGATCAGCGTGCCCGCACCATGCGCAACCACTCGGCCACCCACCTGATGCACAAGGCCCTGCGCGAAGTGCTGGGTTCGCACGTGTCGCAGAAGGGTTCGCTGGTCGATGCCGACAAGACCCGTTTCGACTTCAGCCACAACGCCCCGATGACCGCCGACGAAATCCGCCGCGTGGAAGACATCGTCAACCGCGAAGTGCTGGCCAACGTCGCCACCGGCGCCCAGCTGATGGGTTACGACGATGCGATTGCCGCAGGTGCCATGGCGCTGTTCGGCGAGAAGTACGGCGACCAGGTGCGCGTGCTCTCCATCGGTACCTCCACCGAACTGTGCGGCGGGACCCACGTCACCCGTACCGGTGACATCGGCCTGTTCAAGATCGTCTCCGAAGGCGGTGTCGCGGCCGGTATCCGCCGTGTCGAAGCCGTTACCGGAGAAGGCGCGCTGGCGCTGGTGCAGTCGCTGTCGACCCGCGTGGCTGAAGCCGCTGCCGCCCTGAAGACCCAGCCGGAAGAACTGCTGCCGCGCATCGGCCAGGTGCAGGACCAGGTCAAGGCGCTGGAAAAGGAACTGGCTTCGCTCAAGTCCAAGCTGGCCTCCAGCCAGGGCGACGAGCTGGTCAACCAGGCGGTCGACATCAACGGCATCAAGGTGCTGGCGGCCACGCTGGAAGGCGCTGACGTCGCCACCCTGCGCGAGACCATGGACAAGTTGAAGGACAAGCTCAAGACCGCCGCCATCGTGCTGGGCAGCGTCAAGGATGGCAAGGTCAGCCTGATCGCGGGCGTCACTGCCGATGCCACCTCCAAGGTCAAGGCCGGTGAACTGGTCAACTTCGTCGCCCAGCAGGTGGGCGGCAAGGGTGGCGGCCGTCCGGACATGGCCCAGGCCGGCGGCACCGAACCGGCAGCCCTGCCGGGCGCGCTGCAAGGCGTGGCGGGCTGGGTCCAGGCCAAGCTGTAATTTCCACAGGCCCTGGCCCGGAGCGCCCATGAGCGAATTCAAGTTTTGCCCGGTCTGCGCAGCATCGCTGGTGCTGCGCGCCGATGAAGGCGAAGCCGGCAAGGTCCGGCTGGCCTGTCCCGAGGGTCACTGGACGCATTGGGACAACCCTCTGCCGGTGCTGGCCGCACTGGTGGAGATCGACGGCAAGATGCTCACTGCGCGCAACGCCGCCTGGGCCGAAGGGCGCTTTGCGCTCATCACCGGTTTCATGGAACGCGACGAGACCCCGGAACAGGGAATCGCCCGCGAACTGAAGGAAGAGACCGACCTGGACGCCGAGCAGATCGAACTGATCGGCGTCTATGAATTCATGCGCAAGAACGAGCTGATCATCGCGTATTACGTGAAGGCCAGCGGCACGATCAAGCTGTCGCCGGAGCTGCTGGAATACCGCCTGAGCGAACCCGCCGACCTGCGCCCCTGGCCGGCGGGTACCGGCCATGCGGTGGCGGACTGGATGCGCCAGCGTGGACTGCCGGTGCAATATGTCGAGTTTGCCGGTTCGTCTACGCCGATTGAAACCCCGCAGGTCCTGAAATAAGCGTGCGGTCAAGACGCAGCGTTCCATCTTGGACCGTGATTTTCTTGCTTTTGCACAAGCCTAGTGCGGCGAAAACAACAGAACTTGTGCAATGCATCAAGTCGGCGCGTTTTGCAGTAAAATCGTTTTCGTCGTGATCCATTTTGAGTCGAAGTAATGGCCATTCAATTTCACCGGGAACTTGATGCGCGCGGTCTGAACTGTCCGCTGCCCATCCTCAAGACCAAGAAAGCCCTGGCCGACATGGCCAGCGGGCAGGTGCTCAGGGTGACCGCCACCGATACCGGTTCGGTGCGCGATTTCCAGGCCTTTGCCAAACAGACCGGCAACGATCTGCTGGAGCAATCGCAGAATGATGAACACGAGTTCATCTTCTTCATGAAGCGCAAATAAGCAGCATCCCTGTCCATCCCGGAAAGATCAGGCTGGCAGCATTGAAAAACCCGCAGCTCGGATGAACTGCGGGTTTTTTGTTGTCTTTCGATTAATGAAGTTGTCGTTACAGCTCCGGATGGAAGCTCTCGGCACGTGCAATCGGCCAGAACTTTTCATAGACCCGATAGCGGTAATTGCCTTCCAGTAAATCGTTGGGCTGCAGATATTTCAGCACGTTGGACATGAGCTGAATCTCGTGGTCGTTGATGCGCCGCACGATGTGATGCGGGCGCAGCGCCGACGTATGCGGCAGCCCGGCCGCCTGTACCAGCTCCTGCAGCGCATGCAGGGTGCTCTGGTGGAAGCGGTAGACGCGCTCGGCCTTGTCCGGTACCACCAGGGCGCGGGCGCGCTGGGCGTTCTGGGTGGCCACGCCCGTGGGGCAGCGGTCGGTATGGCAGCTCTGCGACTGGATGCAGCCCAGCGCAAACATGAAGCCGCGCGCCGAATTGCACCAGTCCGCGCCCAGCGCCAGCGTGCGCGCCACGTCGAAGGCGGTGATGATCTTGCCGCTGGCACCGATCCTGACCTTGTCGCGCAGGCCGATGCCGGTAAGCGTGTTGTGCACCATCACCAGGCCTTCCTGCAGCGGCATGCCCACGTGGTCGACGAATTCCAGCGGGGCCGCGCCGGTGCCGCCTTCGGAGCCATCCACCGTGATGAAGTCCGGCACGATGCCGGTCTTGAGCATGGCCTTGGCGATGCTGAAGAATTCCCAGGGATGGCCCACGCACAGCTTGATGCCGACCGGCTTGCCGCCGGAGAGGCCGCGCAGCTTCTCGATGAATTCCAGCAGCCCGACCGGTGTGGAGAAGGACGAGTGCACGGCCGGCGAGATGCAATCCACCCCCATCGGGATGCCGCGCGTAGCGGCGATCTCCGGCGTGATCTTGGCCGCCGGAAGCACGCCGCCGTGGCCGGGCTTGGCGCCTTGCGACAACTTCACCTCGATCATCTTGATCTGTGGCGACTGCGCCTGGGCCGTGAATTTTTCTTCATTGAAGCTGCCGTCCGCGTTGCGGCAGCCGAAGTAACCGGAGGCGATCTGCCACACCAGGTCGCCGCCGAATTCGCGGTGGTATTCCGAGACCGAACCCTCGCCGGTGTCGTGGGCAAAATTGCCTTTTTTCGCCCCCTGGTTGAGTGCGCGGATGGCATTGGCCGAGAGCGAGCCGAAGCTCATGGCCGAGACGTTGAAGACCGACATCGAATACGGCTGTGCCCGGTCGCCACCGACCACCACGCGGAAATCGTGGCTGGCGATCTTGGTCGGGGAGAGCGAATGGCCTATCCATTCATGGCCGGCCTGCTGCATGTCCAGCTCGGTGCCGAAGGGGCGGCTGTCGACATCGGCCTTGGCACGCTGGTAGACGACGCTGCGCTTCTTGCGGGAGAAGGGGCGGCCATCCATTTCATCTTCAAAGAAGTACTGGCGCAGTTCCGGCCGGATGGCCTCGAACATGAAGCGGAAGTGGCCGATCAGCGGATAGTTGCGCAACACGGCGTGCCGCCGCTGCACCAGATCGTGGACGCCGACCACGCTCAAGACCAGGGGAATGAGCGGCCACCCCCAGCCGATACCATGGGTCGCCGCCAGGACCACCAAGGCCAGGGTCAGCGCGATCACCGCCCAGAACACGAAATACCGATTTGCCCACATAGAAGAGTCCGCTAGTTGTCAGGATGGAACCGGCACCGGCCGAAGGCCATGGTCGGGTTTGCAAGGATTCTACCGCCCGGGCTCAACAGTCGTGCGCGACGAAGTGAAGGGTTTTTCCTGCCGATATGGCGGGACTGGCCGCGATACTGCCCGGCAAGCCCGCTGCTTGCGCAGTGGCATCCTTATTGCTTTGACGTATCTTCCTGCCAGGCAGCGTGGGGAACCGCTGCCCTGTGCATCAATGAACTCCACTATCACAGCGCGCCTGCTTGTCCGAGGCCGGAGACACGATGTCGTTATGAAAACAGTTGCTTCACGAGGCGCATCGGCGGCCTCTTCCTCCTCTTCGCGTCCTGCGGCGCGGGCGCTGTGCCGCCAGGATGCCGCGCAGAGCCAGGCGGTGCTGGCCATGGCGCGCCCGCCGCGCCTGCTGGAGACGCTGCTGGCCAATCTCGACGGCATGGTCTACCGCTGCCGCGATGATGCCCACTGGACGCTGGAATTCGTCAGCGAAGGCTGTCATGCCTTGACCGGCTATGCCCCCGAGGACCTGTTGCTCAACAGCCGCATCTCCTTCCTGCAACTGACCCATCCGGAAGACCGCGCGTTGGTGCGCAGCCATATCGACACCTGCATGCGCGAGCGGCGTCGCATCGACATCGAATACCGCATCGTCCACGCCGATGGCAGCCTGCGCTGGGTGTGGGAGCGTGGCGTCGGGCTGTATAACGCGGCCGGCAAGGTGGAGGCGATGGAAGGCTTCCTGCAGGACGTGACCGAGCGCAAGGAAGCGGCCCAGGCGCTGCAGGAGGCCGAGCGCCGTTATCGCAGCATCTTCGAGAACGCCATCGAAGGCGTGTTCCAGACCACGCCCGATGGCACCTACATCGCGGTCAACCCGGCGCTGGCGCGCATCTACGGCTATCACTCGCCGGAAGACCTGATCGTCGGCCTGCGCGACATCAGCCACCAGCTGTATGTCGAACCGGAGCGCCGTACGGAATTCATGCGCCTGATGGAGCAGCATGGCTCGGTCTCCAATTTTGAGTCTCGCGTGTACCGGCGCGACGGCGACATCATCTGGATCTCCGAGAACGCCCGCGCCGTCTATGACGACAGCGGCGCGCTGGTCTGTTACGAGGGTACCGTGGAGGCCATCACCGAGCGCAAGCTTTATGAAGCCGAAATGCGCCATCAGGCCACCCACGATGCGCTGACCGGATTGCCCAATCGCAACATGCTGCATGAGCACCTGCAGCGCGCCATTCAGGTGGCGCGGCAGAAGGGTGGACTGACGGCGGTGGTATTCGTGGATCTTGACCAGTTCAAGTTCATCAATGACAGCCTGGGTCATCAGGTCGGCGACGAATTGCTCAAGACCGTGGCGCAGCGTCTGCAAGCCTGCCTGCGGGATACCGACATGGTGGCGCGCCAGGGGGGCGACGAATTCGTGCTGGTGCTGCAGAACCAGACCGGTGGCGAACTGGGCATCGCCGAGGTGATGCAGCGCATCCTGGCCGCCGTGGCGCGGCCCTGGCAGGCGGGCGACCGCGAGTTTCAGGTCACGGCCAGCATCGGCGTGAGCCGCTATCCGGTCGATGGCAAGGATGTCGAGACCTTGCTGAAACAAGCCGATTCGGCCATGTACCGGGCCAAGGAGCAGGGGCGCAACAACTTCCAGTTCTTCGCGCCGTGGATGGACACACAGGTCAGCAATCGCCTGGAGATGCTCATCAATCTGCGGCGCGCGCTGGATCAGGAAGAATTCAAGCTCTATTACCAGCCCAAGCTGAGTTTGAAAGATGGCAGCGTGATCGGTGCCGAGGCGCTGATCCGCTGGCAGTCGCCAGAGCAGGGCATGGTGCCGCCCGACCGCTTCATCCCCTTCGCCGAAGAAGCCGGCCTGATCGTGCCGATCGGCGAATGGGTGCTGCGTACCGCCTGCCACCAGAACAAGCGCTGGCAAGAGGCCGGATTGCCGCCTATCCCTGTGGCGGTGAACCTGTCGCCACGGCAGCTGAACCAGAGCCTGCCGGAATTCGTTTCCGGCGTGCTGGAGCAGAGCGGCCTGGCGGCCTCCTGCCTGGAGCTGGAAATCACCGAGAACGTGGTCATGAAGGATGCCGAGAAGAGCGTGGCTACCCTGCATGCCCTGAAGCGCCTGGGTCTGCAGATTTCTGTCGATGATTTCGGAACTGGCTATTCCAGCCTCTCGTACCTGCGCCGCTTCCCGGTGGATGCCCTGAAGATCGACAAGTCCTTCGTGCGCGACATTGCGCGCGATGCCGACAGTGCAGCCATCGTCAAAGCCGTCATCTCGCTGGCCCATATTCTGAACTTGCGTGTCATTGCCGAGGGCGTGGAGGATGAGCAGCAACATGCTTTCCTGAAGGAAAATGCATGTGACGAAGTGCAGGGTTATTTCTTCGGCAAGCCCATGGCGGTAGAGGATTTCACCGCCTGGATGAGCCGGCAGGCGCAAAGCGGTCAGGCATGCAAATAATTGTCCGCAGGCTGCAACAGGCTGCATCCCCGCAAATCTTTGTGCTACACTCCGCGCAGTACTTTTGATGCCTTGCGCCCCGACCGCCGCAGCCTGTGCGGCCAACAAAGGCTCCATGACGCAAGGCCGGTAGTTGAAAAGGTGCAGGTCGGCCGTCCGCAACCCCGCGACATGACGGCTTTGCGAAAGCGCGAGTCCTCCGCGACGCCGATTTGCCCGGGTCTTAGATTCCAGCTCATTCAATCTCCAAACACCGGAAGGCAGCGCCGCCGCATCCAGCACTGCGCAAGACTTGCCGTACCTGGCCCGTTTCAGCTTTCGCTGCAGGCCGGACTGGCTGCAGCCGTAGCGCCGGAGACCAGCTGCAAGCCGAACTTTGTTAACAACAAGACGCACAAGAGTGGTACATGAATATTGCTGAGGCCAAGAAAGTCCTCGAAACTGCATTGCTTTGCACGCATGAGCCCCTGTCGATCAATGATCTGAAGAAGCTGTACGTCGATCCCGAGAGCGAAGAGAGCAGCGACATCAATGCCGAGATGATCCGGCAGATGCTCGATGAACTGCGCACCGAATGGGCCGACAAGGGGGTGGAAGTGGTCAGCCTGTCGACCGGCTGGCGCTTCCAGAGCCGCAAGGAGATGAAGGTCTACCTGGAGCGCCTGAATCCGGAAAAGCCGCCGAAATACACCCGGGCCACGCTGGAAACGCTGGCCATCATCGCCTACCGCCAGCCGGTCACGCGCGGTGACATCGAGGAGATTCGCGGTGTGGCGGTCAATACCCAGACCATTCGCATGCTGGAAGACCGGGGCTGGATCGAATCGATCGGCCATCGCGACGTACCGGGCCGGCCGGCGCTGTTTGCCACGACCCGCAAGTTCCTGGATGACCTGGGCCTGAGTTCGCTGGAAGAATTGCCGCCGCTGCAGCAGGTCAGCGGCGAAGCTGCCGCCCAGGGCGCGCTGCTGGAATTGCAGGCGCTGGAAGGCGGCGTGGCGGCCCTGGCCGAAGCGGAGCAGGAAGAGGGCGTGGGCGAAGATCTGATCGGCGGCGACGCTGAGGAAGCAGGCGAGGCCGCAGCGGCCGAATCTGCTGCCACGGCAGAAGCAACTGACGCAATTGCAACAACTGAAGCCGCCGAGGCAGAGGTGCCGGCACAGGGTAATCCTGCTGACGACCTTGAAACGCCCGTGGCCCGAGAGCTCGCCACAGAGGAGCTCCAGCAGACCGATATCGAAGCAGCCGCCGCCGGGGAAGAGCGTGCTGCAGGCAGTGAAGACGCTTCCCCAGAAGCGCAAGAACCTTTTGAGCAAGACGTTGCCGTAACTGGCACGGACGCCACCGAAGCCGCCGGCGAAGCGGCAGGCGAGCACAACGACACCACCGAGCGGGCCGATCAGCGGGAAGATGACGCGCGTCCGCCACATCCAGATTCGAAGAATGAAGCCAACTAGTTCCAAAGACGAGACCCAGGTCGACCTGGCCGCGGCCGATGCCGCCGCATCCGACAAGCCGGTGAAAAAGCGCACCCGCAAGCCTGCGGCCAGCGCCGCGCCGGCCGAGGCAGTCGCATCCGCGCCGCAAGCGGCCGCTGACGAGGCTGCGCCGAAGAAGCGTGCGCCGCGTGCGAAGAAAGCCGCCGCCGATGAAGCTGCCCCGGCCCCGGCAGCCGCCGTCGCCGAGTCCGCACCCGCTCCCGAAAAGAAGCCGCGCGCCACCAAGCCGCGTGCCAAGAAGGCCGATGCGGCAGACGCCCCGGCCTCCGACGCACCCGCCCAGATGAGCCTGGCCATGGAGCCTGCACCGGCCGCTCCGGCCAAGCCCAAGCGCGCTGCCAAGCCCAAGGCTGCAGCACCCGAGGCGGCTGAGCCTGCACCGGTTGCGCCTGAGTTGCCCAAGGTCATTGTCACCGTTGGTGAAGAAGTGGTTGCGCCGCCGGTCCTGCTGGATGCGCCCGTTGATCCGAATCGCGCCAAGCCCGCCCGCCGTGGCGTGCGCGGTCCGCGTGCCCTGCGCAACAACCGCGCTGCCCAGCGCGCTGCGGCCGGAGGCGGTGATGCTGCCCCTGCACATGGCAAGCACGAGGGCGATGCCGCTCCTGTTGCCGCCGTTGAGCGCCAGCCGCGCGGCCAGTTCGGCAAGAACAATGGCCAGCCCGGGCAGCAAGGCAAAAAGAATTTCGAGAAGAACGGCAAGAAGCCCAAGGCCCCGCAACTGGGCCTGCGCTCGGCCGAACCGGTCGATGACATCTTCTCCTACGTGACCTCCGAAGCGTACGACCGCGACGAAGGCGCCAAGGCCGGTGGCCGCCAGCCGCACCAGATGCGCGGCAAGAACGGCCGCCGCGACCTGACCGCCGAGGACGATGCCCCCAAGCTGCATAAGGTGCTGGCTGACGCCGGCCTGGGTTCGCGCCGCGACATGGAAGAGCTGATCGTCGCTGGCCGCGTTTCGGTCAACGGCGAGCCGGCCCACATCGGTCAGCGCATCCTGCCTACCGATGCCGTGCGCATCAACGGCAAGCTGATCCAGCGCAAGGTGAGCAAGCGCCCGCCGCGCGTGCTGGTCTATCACAAGCCTTCGGGCGAGATCGTCAGCCATGCCGACCCGGAAGGCCGCAGCTCGGTGTTCGACCGCCTGCCGACCATGAAGGCCGGCAAGTGGCTGGCCGTGGGCCGCCTGGACTTCAATACCGAAGGCCTGCTGCTGTTCACCACCTCCGGTGACCTGGCCAACCGCCTGATGCACCCGCGCTACAACATCGAGCGTGAATACGCCGTGCGTACCCTGGGCGAGCTGGAAGAAGGCATGCGCCAGAAGCTGCTGTCGGGCGTGGAGCTTGATGACGGTCCGGCCCAGTTCTCGCGCATTGCCGATGGCGGTGGCGAAGGTGTGAACAAGTGGTATCGCGTGACCATCGGCGAAGGCCGCAACCGTGAAGTGCGCCGCATGTTTGAAGCGGTCGGCCTGACCGTGTCGCGCCTGATCCGTACCCGCTACGGTGCCATGACCCTGCCGCAGACCTTGAAGCGTGGCCGCTGGGAAGAGCTGGAAGAAAACGCCGTGCGCAACCTGATGGCCGCCTGTGGTCTGGAAAAGCAGGCCGGGGAAGCCAAGTCCGGCAACGGCGGCAACGCCGGCCAGGCCAGCCGTGGCCAGGGCAATGGTCCGCGCGGCAACGGCATGCAGAACAAGGGGCCGCAGAAGGGGCGCCAAGGTGGCAGCTTCGGCCAGGGCGGCAACGGGGGGAATGGCGGCAACTACGGTAATGGTGGTGGCTATGGCGGTGGCAACAAGGGTGGCCAGCCCAAGAGCCGCCAGCCGGATCCGCTGCAGACCGCACTGGGCTTCCCGGATGCCGGCAACCAGCGGCGCGGCAATCGCCCGCAACGCGGTGGCAACACCGCTGCGAACTATATGCTGGGCGGCCTGCCGGGCATGAATCGCCGTCGCGGCGGTCGCTGAGGCTTTTCCTTGCTCGTCAGCAATGCTGCTGATGAGCAAGGTCTCCCTCGCAAGGCCAGCGGCGCGTGAAATGCACCAATGACGTTTTTTATGAACGTTTTTGTCGCTGCGATCACAATTGACATCATTCCGGATTTGCTGTGAATAGCTGAATCGGTTATAATGTGTTAGTTAAACGCAACCCGCCGCGAATCGCATATGTGATAAATCATTGATAGATCCGCCTGCGCCATGATGGATGGAAGGTCGGTGGTTCGCGTGATGTGTGATCTCGCGTTGCGTGGGATAACAAAAGATGGGCAGATGCCCATTTTTTTTTTGCTGATCAATTTTAGATGTCCGTCTACCCTCGCTGGCCAGGCGGCATCCTGATGGAGAAATAGTCTTGCAATTGCTGGAACTGATCGAATCCACCCTCGCGGGCCTGGGCTACGAACTGGTTGAGTTCGAGAAGGCGCCGCGCGGTCTGGTGCGCGTCTTCATCGATTTCCCGTTCGACCCTGAAGCAGAAGAAGCGCGTTCGATCACTGTCGAGGATTGCGAGAAGGCGACGCATCAGTTGCTGCACGTCTTCACCGTGGAAAACGTGCTGTATGAACGCCTGGAAGTCTCCTCGCCCGGGCTGGACCGCCCCCTGAAGAAGTTCACTGACTTCGTGCGTTTCGTGGATTGCGAAGCCGTCGTCAAGTTGCGCGTGCCGCTGCCCGGCACGTCCAACCGCAAGACCTATGAAGGCGTGCTGCGCGAGCCGGAAGGCGAGGAACTGGTATTGGAATTTGAAGCAAACGATGGGTCGGCTGCCGTGTTGAATTTCACGCTGGCCGATGTGGATAAGGCACACCTGGTGCCGCAGGTCGATTTTAGGAGTCGCAAAGGATGAGTCGCGAAATTTTGTTGTTGGTCGATGCGCTGGCGCGCGAAAAGAACGTCGATAAGGAAGTCGTCTTCGGCGCATTGGAGCATGCGCTTGCGCAGGCTACCAAGAAGCGCTATGAAGGCGAGGTCGACATTCGCGTCTCGATCGATCGCGAAAGCGGCGAGTTCGAATCCTTCCGCCGCTGGCACGTGGTGCCCGACGAAGCCGGTCTGCAATTGCCTGACCAGGAAGTGCTGCTGTTCGAAGCCAAGGATCAATTCCCCGATATCGAAGTCGACGAATACATCGAAGATCCGATCGAGTCCGTCGAATTCGGCCGCCGTTTCGCGCAAGACACCAAGCAGGTCGTCCTGCAGCGCATCCGCGACGCCGAGCGCGAACAGATCCTGGCTGACTTCCTGGCCCGTGGCGATGCCCTGGTGACCGGCACCATCAAGCGCATGGAGCGCGGTGATGCCATCATCGAATCCGGCAAGATCGAAGCCCGCCTGCCGCGCGACCAGATGATCCCCAAGGAAAACCTGCGTATCGGCGACCGCGTGCGTGCCTACATCCTGCGCGTGGACCGCGGTGCCCGTGGCCCGCAGGTGATCCTGTCGCGTACCGCGCCGGAATTCATCATGAAGCTGTTCGAGCTGGAAGTGCCGGAAATCGAACAAGGCTCGCTGGAAATCAAGTCGGCTGCCCGTGACCCGGGCGTGCGTGCCAAGATCGCGGTCTATACCGCCGACAAGCGCATCGACCCCATCGGTACCTGCGTGGGCATGCGCGGTTCGCGCGTCCAGGCCGTCACCGGTGAGCTGGGCGGCGAGCGCGTGGACATCGTGCTGTGGTCGGAAGACCCGGCGCAGTTCGTCATCGGCGCGCTGGCCCCTGCCAATGTGACCTCCATCGTGGTCGATGAAGAAAAGCACGCCATGGATGTGGTGGTGGATGAAGAAAACCTCGCCATCGCCATCGGCCGCGGCGGCCAGAACGTGCGTCTGGCAGCCGAGCTGACCCGCTGGCAGATCAATATCATGACGGCCGAGGAATCGGCCGACAAGTCGGCGGCCGAGACCGCGCTGATCCGTACGCTGTTCATGGAAAAGCTCGATGTTGACCAGGAAGTGGCCGACATCCTGGTCGAGGAAGGTTTCTCGACCCTGGAAGAAATCGCCTACGTGCCGATCACCGAGATGCTGGAGATCGAATCGTTCGACGAAGAGACCGTCAATGAGCTGCGCAACCGCGCCCGCGACGCCCTGGTGACCGAAGCGATCGCCTCCGAAGAAGGCCTGGAAGGCATGGAAGAGGAACTGATCAACTTCGAAGGCCTGGACCGTGTGCTGGCCGGCAAGCTGGGCCTGGCAGGCGTGAAGACGCTGCCGGCCTTCGCCGGCCTGGCTTATGACGAATTCGGCGCGATCCTGGCCCTGCCTTCCGAGCGCGCGCGCCAACTGATTGAAAATGCATTTGAAGATGTGACCGACGATGAAATGAAGCTCATCGATTCCAAATACGATGAGCGCGCCAAGGCCCTGCAGGCCAAGGCATGGAGCGCAGTCGAAGGCCGCTGAGAAGCGGAGCGTCTCCACATCATCTGCCGAGCCACATAGAAAAGAGGACTGAATGGCGAGTAACAACGTTGCCCAATTTGCCACCGAGCTTAAGATGCCCGCTGACCTGCTGCTGACCCAGCTGCGTTCGGCCGGTGTCGAGAAGAGCTCTGCATCCGACTCCCTGTCGAAGGAAGACAAGGACCGCCTGCTTGAACACCTGCGCCGTTCGCGCGGAGCCGCGCCGGAAGGCGAGAAGAAGAAGATCACGCTGACCCGCAAGGAAACCACCGAGATCAAGCAGGCCGATGCAACCGGCAAATCGCGCACGATCCAGGTGGAAGTGCGCAAGAAGCGCACCTTCATCAAGCGTGACGAGCCCGGTGCCGACGAGTCCGCAGCGCGTGCTGCGGCCCCTCAGCGCGACCCGGCCATCGAAGCGCAGGAACGTGAGCAGGAAGAGGCTCGCCGTCAGGCTGAACTGAAGGCCCAGCAAGAACGTCTGGCCCAGCTGGAGGCCGAACGCGCCGCCCAGGCCAAGGCTGCCGAGCTGGAACAGCAACGTGCCCGCGAAGAAGCCGAAGCCGAAGCCAAGCGCCAGGCTGCTGAAGCCGCCGCTGCGGCGGCCGAAGCCGAGAAGGCCAAGGCTGCTGCTGCGGCCAGCGCGAAGGCGCCCGCTGCGGCTGCCGCACCGGCCCCCGCCGTGGATCCGGCTGCGGAAGAAAAGAAGCGCGCTGCTGCTGAAGAAGCGAAGAAAAAGGCAGAAGCTGCCGCCAAGGAAGCCGCTGACCGTGCCGCCGCCGCTGACCGTGCGCGCAAGGCCGTGGAAGACGAAGTGGCCCAGATCAAGGCAATGATGAATGCGCCGCGTCGCGTCATCAAGGCACCGGAACCTGCAGCGGCCCCGGCCAAGACCTCGGAAGGCACGCTGCACAAGCCGGCCACCGCGGCCAAGCCGGGTGAAAAGAAGGATGACAAGAAGCCCGCCGTGGCCGCAGACAAGAAGTCGATCAAGTCGGCCAATGTCTCCTCCACCTGGCAGGATGATGCCAAGAAGCGTGGTGCCGGCGGCATGAAGTCGCGTGGCGCCACCGGTGGTGGCGGCCGTGACGGCTGGCGTGCCGGCCCCAAGGGCCGTCGTCACTCGCATGGCGATGACCAGCGTGAAAGCAACTTCCAGGTGCCCACCGAAGCGGTGGTGCACGATGTCTACGTGCCCGAAACCATCACCGTGGCCGAAGTGGCCCACAAGATGGCGGTCAAGGCCTCCGAAGTCATCAAGCACCTGATGAAGCTGGGCCAGATGGTCACCATCAACCAGGTGCTGGACCAGGAAACCGCGATGATCGTGGTGGAAGAAATGGGCCACCGCGCCCACGCCGCCAAGCTGGACGATCCGGAAGCGCTGCTGGTCGAAGGCGAAGAACACGCCGACGCCGAAGCCACCCCGCGCGCACCGGTGGTCACCGTCATGGGTCACGTCGACCACGGCAAGACCTCGCTGCTGGATTACATCCGCCGCACCAAGGTGGCCTCGGGTGAAGCCGGTGGCATTACCCAGCACATCGGTGCCTACCACGTGGAAACCCCGCGCGGCATGATTACCTTCCTGGATACCCCGGGCCACGAGGCGTTCACCGCCATGCGTGCCCGTGGTGCCAAGGCCACCGACATCGTGATTCTGGTGGTGGCTGCCGACGACGGCGTCATGCCCCAGACCAAGGAAGCGATTGCCCACGCCAAGGCCGGCGGTGTACCGCTGGTGGTGGCCATCAACAAGATCGACAAGCCGGGTGCCAATCCCGACCGCGTCAAGCAGGAACTGATCGCCGAAGAAGTGGTGCCGGAAGAATACGGTGGCGATGCCCCGTTCATCCCCGTCTCCGCCAAGACCGGCGAAGGCATCGACTCGCTGCTGGAAAACGTCCTGCTGCAAGCCGAAGTGCTGGAACTGAAGGCGCCGGTGGATGTGCCGGCTCGTGGTCTGGTGATTGAAGCCAAGCTGGACAAGGGCCGCGGCCCGGTCGCCACGATTCTGGTGCAGTCCGGTACCCTGAAGCGCGGCGACGTCGTGCTGGCCGGTTCGGCCTATGGCCGTGTGCGTGCGATGCTGGACGAAAACGGCAAGAACATCGCCGAGGCAGGCCCGTCCCTGCCGGTGGAAATCCAGGGCCTGACCGAAGTGCCCTCCGCCGGTGAAGAAGTGGTGGTCATGACCGACGAGCGCAAGGCGCGCGAAATCGGCCTGTTCCGCCAGGGCAAGTTCCGCGACGTGAAGCTGGCCAAGCAACAGGCCGCCAAGCTGGAAAACATGTTCGACCAGATGACCGAAGGCGAGGTCAAGAACCTGCCGATGATCATCAAGACCGACGTGCAAGGTTCCCAGGAAGCCCTGGTGCAGTCGCTGCAGAAGCTGTCGACCGCCGAAGTGCGCGTCCAGGTGGTGCACGCTGCAGTGGGTGGCATCAGCGAAAACGACGTCAACCTGGCCGTCGCTTCGAAGGCCGTCATCATCGGCTTCAACACCCGTGCCGATGCCTCGGCGCGCAAGCTGGCCGAAGCCGCTGGCGTGGACATCCGTTACTACAACATCATCTATGATGCGGTGGACGAGGTGAAGGCCGCGATGTCGGGCATGCTGTCCCCGGAAAAGCGCGAACAGGCGCTGGGCCTGGTGGAAATCCGCCAGGTGTTCGTGGTCAGCAAGGTCGGCTCGATCGCCGGCTGCTACGTGCTCGAAGGCCTGGTCAAGCGTGGCTCGCAAGTGCGCCTGCTGCGCAACAACGTGGTGGTGTGGACCGGCGAACTGGATTCGCTCAAGCGCTTCAAGGACGACGTCAAGGAAGTCAAGTCGGGCTTCGAGTGCGGTCTCTCGCTCAAGGGCTACAACGACATCGAAGTGGGCGATCAGCTCGAAATCTTCGAAGTCCAGGAAGTCGCCCGTACCCTGTAATGCAATACGCCGGCGTATCGTTCGCGATGCGCCGGCTTCACTGGCAAGATCCGTCGCAGCAACGCGGGAATCCTCCCGCCACGCCCTCGGCGGATTGTTTTTTTAAAGCATGGCAAAACACAGCAAATCCATTCCCGGACGCGGCTTGCGCGTCGCCGACCAGATCCAGCGCGACCTGTCGGAGTTGATCGCCTTCGAGCTGAAGGATCCGCGGGTGGGCATGATCACCATTACCGAAGTGCAGGTCACCCCGGACTACGCGCACGCCAAGGTCTTCTTCACCACGCTGGTGGACAACCCGGACGCGATCAAGAACACCCTGGCCGGCCTGCGCAAGGCGGGCGGTTACCTTCGTACCCAGCTGGGCCGCAGGCTGACCATCCACACCCTGCCGGAACTGCATTTCGTGCACGACAACTCGACCGCACGCGGCATTGAAATGTCGCGCCTGATCGACGAAGCCAACGCCACCCGCGCCAAGGATTCGGACGACGAGGCTTGATGACGGGCGGTTCTTTTCCCGTTGCATTGCAGTTTTCTTCACACTTTTCACGCCGGTCTGCGTTTCCCTTCAGCGGGGCGTGGGCCGGTCTTGCATTTCATGGCCGACGATACGACGGCGGACATTGGTTCCGCTTCCCCTGAACCGCCGCAGCCGCGCGCCAAGCGTGGCCAGCAGGCGCGCACGCCGCGTGCGCCGCGCGTGCCGGTGCATGGCGTGCTGTTGCTGGACAAGCCGGTCGGCTTGTCCTCCAACGACGCCCTGATCCGCGCCAAGCGCATGCTCAATGCGCCCAAGGCGGGTCACACCGGTACCCTGGACCCGTTCGCCACCGGCCTGTTGCCGCTGTGCTTCGGCGAAGCCACCAAGTTCTCGCAGGACTTGCTGGAAGCCGACAAGACTTACGAGGCCCTGGTCCACCTGGGCGTGCGCACCGATACCGGCGACACCGAAGGCCAGGTCATCAGCGAGCGCGCCGCTGAGGTCAGCGTGGCGCAGATCGAAGGCGCGCTGGCGCAGTTCCGTGGCCCCATCAGCCAGGTGCCGCCCATGCACTCGGCCTTGAAGCGCGACGGCAAGCCCTTGTACGAATATGCGCGCGCCGGCATCACGCTGGAGCGCGAAGCCCGTAACGTCACCATCCACGCCCTGGAACTGCTGGACTATCAAGCCCCCATGCTGCGCATCCGCGTCACTTGCAGCAAAGGGACATATATCCGCGTGCTGGGTGAAGATATTGGCGAAGTACTGGGCTGTGGGGCGCACCTCAATGCCCTGAGACGCACTGGAGTCGGCGCTCTCACGCTCGATGGCGCAGTCACGCTGGAGACCTTCGACGCCGCCGCTGAGCTGGAGGCCCGCAAGGCCTTGCTGCTGCCGGTGGACGGCCTCTTGCGCAGCTTCCCGGCGGTGCAGCTCAGCGATGAACTGGCGCGCCGCTTCCTGCACGGCCAGCGCTTGCCGCTGGGCAAGGAAGGCGTGGCGGTGCCGGAGCAGAGCGGCCGCGTCCGCGTTTATCGCAGTTCGGACGCCGCCTTGCTGGGCACCGGACTGTTGCAGGAATACGCCATCCTGGCCCCCGAAAGGCTGGTGTCCACCGCCTGAGGACAGATAGCGTCAAACGGCTCGCAGCCGAGCCTTGCGGGGTAGCCCGCAAGGCTCGGCAAGCCGTTGATAACACAGGTTTTTCCAAAGTTCATGCGTCGCAACATGCTATAATGCGCGCCTCCCGAGATTCGGCATTCCCAACCACATTCACCATGTCAAACAATATCCGCGCAATTCGCAACATCGCCATCATCGCCCACGTTGACCACGGCAAGACCACCCTGGTGGACCAGCTGCTGCGTCAGTCCGGCACCTTCCGCGACAACCAGCAAGTGGACAACCGCGTGATGGACTCCAACGACATCGAAAAGGAACGCGGCATCACCATCCTGTCGAAGAACTGCGCGGTGGAATACAAGGGCACCCACATCAACATCGTCGACACCCCGGGCCACGCCGACTTCGGCGGTGAGGTCGAGCGCGTGCTGTCGATGGTGGACTCGGTGCTGCTGCTGGTGGATGCGCAGGAAGGCCCGATGCCGCAGACCCGCTTCGTGACCCGCAAGGCACTGGCCCTGGGCCTGAAGCCCATCGTCGTCCTGAACAAGATCGACCGTCCGGGCGCACGCGCCGAGTGGGCCATCAACGCCACCTTCGAACTGTTCGACAAGCTGGGCGCCACCGAAGAGCAGCTGGACTTCCCCGTGATCTACGCCTCGGGCCTGAACGGCTACGCCAGCCTGGATCCGGAAACGCGCGAAGGCAACATGGAGCCGCTGTTCGACGCCATCCTGAAGTACGTCCCGGCCCGCAAGGATGACCCGGACGCACCGCTGCAACTGCAGATCACCTCGCTGGAGTACTCCTCCTACGTCGGCAAGATCGGCGTCGGCCGTATCCTGGCTGGCCGCGTCAAGGGCGGTCAGGACGTGGTGTGGATGAATGGTCCGGAAGACAAGCCGACCAAGGCCCGCATCAACCAGGTGCTGACCTTCAAGGGCCTGGAACGCGTGCTGGTCGATGAAGCGCTGGCTGGCGACATCGTGCTGATCAACGGTATCGAAGAAATCGGCATCGGCTCCACCATCTGTGCGCCGGATGCCCCCAACGGCCTGCCGATGCTGAAGGTCGACGAACCGACCCTGACCATGAACTTCATGGTCAACACCTCGCCGCTGGCTGGTCGCGAAGGCAAGTTCGTCACCACCCGCCAGATCCGCGACCGCCTGGAAAAGGAACTGAAGTCCAACATGGCCCTGCGCGTGGTGCAGGCCGAGAACGACGACTCGACCTACGAAGTGTCGGGCCGTGGTGAATTGCACCTCACCATTCTGATCGAAAACATGCGCCGTGAAGGCTTCGAGCTGGCCGTCTCGCGTCCGCGCGTGGTGTTCCGCATGGTCGACGGCGTGCGCGAAGAGCCGTACGAAAACCTGACCGTCGACGTCGAAGAAACCCACCAGGGTGGCGTCATGGAAGAACTGGGCCGCCGCCGTGGCGACCTGCAGAACATGGAACCGGACGGCAAGGGCCGTGTGCGCCTAGAATACCACATCCCGGCGCGTGGCCTGATCGGCTTCCAGGGTGAATTCATGACCCTGACCCGCGGCACCGGCCTGATGAGCCACGTCTTCGACGACTACAAGCCGGTCGATACCACCAAGGGCGAACTGGCCGGCCGTCGCAACGGCGTGCTGATCTCCCAGGACGACGGCGCGGCCGTGGCCTACGCACTGTGGAAGCTGCAGGATCGCGGCCGCATGTTCGTCAGCCACAACGACCCGGTGTATGAAGGCATGATCATCGGTATCCACTCGCGTGACAACGACCTGGTCGTGAACCCGATCAAGGGCAAGCAGCTGACCAACGTGCGCGCTTCCGGTACCGATGAAGCGGTGCGCCTGGTGCCGCCGATCGAACTGTCGCTGGAATACGCGGTGGAATTCATCGAAGACGACGAACTGGTCGAAGTGACCCCGAAGAGCATCCGCCTGCGCAAGCGTCACCTGAAGGAACACGAGCGCAAGAAGGCGTCGCGCGAAGAATCCATTTGATTCGTTAGCAGGGAAGGGCAGTCCGTGAATGGACTGCCAGTAGTGGACAGCGGGAAATGGCAGGCTGGGCTGGCGGTGATATCTGGTTGGTGAATAACTGATATCAGCATAAAAAAGCAGACAGCCATGATGCACTGCCATATAGTTACACCTGTCTCCTCCAATTTCCTCCTAAAGAATTGGATTCAAGCCCGCAACTTCGGTTGTGGGCTTTTTTTTTGCCGCTCGGCGCGAAGCCTTGCTGCTGTGGGTGTCAGGCCTGCCTGGCGGGGGGAATGAAGCTGTTTGCTTCCGTTCACCGGTGTGTGAGATGAACGTTTGTCCAAGATCGTTTGTGATGCGCTGTTTTTGTGCATTGCGAAATGACGGCTGCCGGATTGTGGTGCAGAATCGTGTCCGTTGTACGAAAAATCCTATCTCGAAGAGGATAGAGGGGACACCAGCCCGCAATGCGCAAGCCTTGCGGGCTTTCTATTTGCCGCTGCGGCTGATCCCGGGCGCCAGGAGGGGGATGTGAACCTTCCTTCGTCTCCTGCGCCGCATAGCCACCTGCCATCCGCTTTCCGGTGCGCATCCCAGAACCTTGAATGAAGCATTTCGTCTTTTTATGAAGAAAGCCCTGCCTCCGCGTACGCTGTCGGTCGCTCCGATGATGGACTGGACCGACCGCCACTGCCGCGTCTTCCATCGCCAGATCACCCGCCACACCTGGCTGTATACCGAGATGGTCACCACCGGTGCGCTGCTGCATGGGGATGTGCCGCGCCATCTGGATTTCGACGAGCAGGAACATCCGGTCGCCCTGCAGCTGGGCGGCAGCGAGCCGTCCGACCTGGCGCACAGCGCCAAACTGGGCGAGCAATGGGGCTATGACGAGATCAACCTGAACTGCGGCTGCCCGTCCGAGCGCGTCCAGAAGGGGGCTTTCGGCGCCTGCCTGATGGGCGAGCCCACGCTGGTGGCCGATTGCGTCAAAGCCATGAAGGATGCGGTCTCCATCGACGTGACCGTGAAGCACCGCATCGGCATCGATGACGTGCAATCCTATGACTTCGTGCGCGATTTCGTCGGCCAGATCGCCGAGGCCGGCTGCAAGACCTTCATCGTGCATGCCCGCAATGCCATCCTGAAGGGCCTGAGTCCCAAGGAAAATCGCGAAATCCCGCCGCTGAAGTATCACTACGCCTATCAGCTGAAGCAGGATTTCCCGGAGCTGGAAATCCTCATCAACGGCGGTATAAAGACCCTGCCCGAGATCGATGAGCATTTGAAGCATGTGGACGGCGTCATGCTGGGCCGCGAGGCGTATCACAACCCCTATCTGATGGCGACCTTCGATGCCCGCTACTACGGTGATCTGGACGGCGGCCGCCAGCCCAGCCGGGCCGAGGTGATCGAGGCCATGTTGCCCTACATCAAGCGCCAGCTGGAATTGCACGGCGACAATGGCCGCGGCCTGCGCTTGAACAGCATCACCCGGCACATGCTGGGCCTGCTGGCGGGCATGCCCGGTGCGCGTGCTTTCCGCCAGACCTTGTCGGATTCCAAGCGCCTGGCCCTGGGCGACCCGGCTCTGTTGCTGGAAGCGCTGCAACGCACGCAGGCGGCCCAGGCGGCGCAAATCGGTTGAATGGCCTGAATCGCCGGATTGGCGTAATTGGCCAGCGGAAGAGGCCCGCAATCCTTTAAAATAGCGGGTTCCAATTGGGAAAAGAGCGCGAACATGCCACTTGCTACAACCGAAGAAATCGTCGCCGAACTCCGTGCCGGCCGCATGGTGATTCTGGTCGATGAAGAAGACCGCGAAAACGAAGGAGACCTGGTGCTGGCCACCGACTTCGTCACGCCCGAAGCCATCAATTTCATGGTCACGCATGCGCGTGGCCTGGTCTGCCTGACGCTGACCGAAGAACACGTGGACCAGCTCGACCTGCCGCTGATGGCCACTCGCAACGGCACGCCCTACGGTACCAATTTCACCGTCTCCATCGAGGCCGCCGAAGGCGTGACCACCGGCATCTCCGCCGCCGACCGCGCGCGCACCATCCAGGTAGCCGCCTCCAAGGGCGCCAAGCCGTCTGATCTGGTGCAGCCGGGCCACATCTTCCCGCTGCGCGCGCAAAAGGGCGGGGTGCTGATGCGCGCCGGCCACACCGAAGCTGGTTGCGACCTCACTGCCATGGCCGGCCTGACGCCTGCTTCCGTGATCTGCGAGATTCTGAAGGATGACGGCACCATGGCGCGCCTGCCGGACCTGCTGGAGTTCGCCGAAAAACACAATCTGAAGATCGGTACCATCGCCGACCTGATCCATTACCGCAGCCGAAACGAAAGCATCATCGAGCGCGTGGCCGAGCGCGAGATGCAGACTGCCCACGGCAGCTTCAAGGCCATCGCCTACCGCGACACCCCCTCGGGCGGTGCGCACCTGGCGCTGGTGCGTGGCGACATCCAGCCCGGCCGCGAAACCCTGGTGCGCGTGCACCAGCCGGTCTCCATCCTGGACCTGCTCGAAGCCGGCGTGACCACTCACTCGTGGAACCTGGCCGCCGCCATGAAGGCGGTGCAGGAAGCCGAGTCCGGCGTGATCGTGCTGCTCAACTGTGAAGAATCGGCGCAGCAGATGTTCGACCAGTTCGGCGCACTCAACAAGGTCGGCACGCCCGAGGCCGCCAAGCCCAGCCGCGCCGACCGCATGGACCTGCGCACCTATGGTATCGGCGCGCAGATCCTGAGGGATCTCGGCGTGTGCAAGATGAAGCTGCTGGCCAGCCCGCGCAAGATGCCGTCGATGACCGGCTTCCAGCTGGAAGTGACTGGTTACCAGGCGCGCGAAGGCGCGTGAGCGTCCAGCCCCAGATATTAAGAATTACGCAAGTCAACCTATCAAGAAGGAACAGCCATGACCATCGGAACCTATGAACCAGACTTCAATGGCGAGAGCTTGCGCATCGGTATTGTCCAGGCGCGCTTCAACGAAGACGTCTGCCACGGCCTGCTGGCCGCCTGCCTGGCTGAGCTGAAGCACCTCGGCGTGGCCGACGAGGACATCCTGCACGTGACCGTGCCGGGGGCCCTGGAAATCCCGCTGGCGCTGCAGAAGATGGCCGAGACCGAACAGTTTGACGCCCTGATCGCCCTGGGTGCCGTCATTCGCGGTGAGACCTATCACTTCGAGCTGGTCTCCAACGAATCCGGTGCCGGCATCACCCGCATCGGACTGGATTTCGGCCTGCCCATCGCCAACGCCGTGCTGACCACCGAGAACGACGAGCAAGCCGAAGTCCGCATGGCCGAGAAGGGCGCTGACGCGGCCCGCGTGGCGGTGGAGATGGCCAACCTGTCCATCGTGCTGGAAGAACTCGGCCAGGCCACCGAAGAAGAATAATTCACGGGCAGTGGCGGGATGCACATCCCGCTGCCGCCCCCGCCGGCCCGCGCCGGCACTCGCATTCATTTGTTTCAGTTATCCAAGGCTCAGGCCGCATTCATCATGTCGAACAAAACTCCACACGCCAATTCGAACAAGAACCGCACCCCGCGCCACCGCGCGCGCGAGTTCGCGTTGCAGGGCTTGTACCAGTGGCTGCTCAACCACGAGGACGCGGGTGCCATCGAAGCCCACATCCGCGAAGCCCACGGTTTCGACAAGGCCGACGCCGAACACTTCGATACTCTGCTCACCGGTGCCATCCGTGACGCCGAAAAGCTGCGTGCAGCGCTGGAGCCACTGATCGACCGTCCCATCAAGGAGCTGTCGCCGGTGGAACACGCCGCGCTGCTGATC
The DNA here is from genome assembly GCF_017833835.1 of Herbaspirillum sp. 1130. Classification (NCBI taxonomy): domain Bacteria; kingdom Pseudomonadati; phylum Pseudomonadota; class Betaproteobacteria; order Burkholderiales; family Oxalobacteraceae; genus Herbaspirillum; species Herbaspirillum sp. 1130. The sequence continues at coordinate 438,752 of NZ_JAFICQ010000004.1, read as the reverse complement.
GGTGCTTACGAGCTGCAGAACCACATCGAGATCCCCTACAAGGTGGTCATCAACGAAGCCGTTGAACTGACCAAGTCCTTCGGCGGCATCGATGGCCACAAGTACGTCAACGGCGTGCTGGACCGTTTCGCGGCCCAGGCACGCGCCACCGAAGTGGAAGCGGCCGGTCGCCGCTGACCGGCTCCGCGCCGGCGCTTTGCTCGTTTTTTGGACGGCATCGCAGAGGCGGTCGCCGTCTTGTCTTTTTTTGCCCATGTTGTCTGGAATTAGCGCATGAACCTGAACCAGCTTGCTTCACGTTTGCAGCACATCGCTCCCTTCCATGTGATGGAATTGTCCAAGAAGGCCGATATCCTGGCCCAGCAGGGACGTGACCTGATCCACATGGGCATCGGCGAGCCCGATTTCACCGCGCCGCCCGCCGTGGTCGAGGCCGCTACCCGCGCCATGGCCGAAGGCAAGATGCAGTACACCTCGGCCACCGGCCTGCCGGCCCTGCGTACGGCCATCTCGCAGCACTATCGCAGCGTCTACGGCTTGGAGATCGCGCCGGAACGCATCGTCATCACCGCCGGGGCCTCCGCCGCGCTGTTGCTGGCCTGTGCCGCGCTGGTGGAGCGCGACAGCGAAGTCCTGATGCCCGACCCCAGCTATCCCTGCAACCGCCATTTCGTGGCGGCCTTCGAGGGACGCGCCAAGCTCATCGCCAGCGGGCCGGAACATCGCTTCCAGCTGTCGGCGCAGATGGTGCGCGAGCACTGGGGTGACAAGACGCGCGGCGTGCTGCTGGCTTCGCCTTCCAATCCCACCGGCACGTCCATCGAACCTGATGAGTTGCGCGCAATCCTGGGCGAAGTACGCCAGCGCGGCGGCTTTACCATCGTCGATGAGATCTACCAGGGCTTGTCCTATGAAGGTGCGCCGTTCTCGGCGCTGTCGCTGGGCGAGGACGTGGTGGTCATCAACAGCTTCTCCAAGTATTTCAACATGACCGGCTGGCGCCTGGGTTGGCTGGTGCTGCCGCCGGCCCTGGTGCCGCAGGTCGAGAAGCTGGCGCAGAACCTGCTGATCTGTGCATCCTCGATTGCCCAGCATGCCGCCGTGGCTTGCTTTACGCCCGAGACCCTGGCCATCTACGAAGAACGCAAGGCCGAGTTCAAGCGCCGTCGCGACTACATCGTGCCGGCGCTGGAAAGCCTGGGCTTCACGGTACCGGTCGTTCCCGACGGTGCCTTCTATGTTTATGCTGATTGCAGCGCGCTGTCCGACGATGCCGACCAGCTCAGCCTGGACATGCTCAACGAGGCCGGTGTGGTGCTGGTGCCGGGGCTGGATTTCGGGCCCTTCACGGCGCGCCGCTACATCCGCCTGTCCTATGCGACCTCGATGGAAAAGCTGCAGGAAGCCGTAGCGCGTCTGCGTGTGTTCTTCGACGGACGTCGCAAGGCGGCCTGAAGCACGGAACGAGAAGACGCAAAAAAAGGAGCCCGAGGGCTCCTTTTTTCATGCGTTCTGAATACCGGTAATATTCACATCGCAACACGCCGATCTGCATAAACCATATTACTTACAGGGCAGCGAGTTGTTCTTCCGTCTTGGGCTTGGCCGCCGAGGCTACGTTGTTGGCCGTTGGCTTCGGCTGATCGGCGCTGGCCGACACACCCGAGGCCGGCGGCAGCTTGACGGTGGCCGTGGTGTAGATGGAGACGTTCTTGCCCATCGCCACTTGCTTCAGGTTCTGGTATTCGGACAGCACCTTGATGCCATAGCCGCCATCATTGGCCATGTCAGCCGCACCCACGTAGCTCTTCAGGCCGGCTTCCACCGAACCGCCACGGGTGACATATTCCTTCAGGATCTGCGAACCGACACGGATGTTGGCCACCGGATTGAGGGCCGCCTTGATGCCGCCCAGTTCCTGGAATTTGTCGTGGTGCACCTTGGACATCACCTGCATCAGGCCCTGCGCACCCATCGGGCTTTCGGCGAAGGGATTGAAGCGCGATTCGATGGCGATCACCGAGAGGATCAGCAGCGGATCGAGCTTGATGTCGCGCGCCGTCAGGTAAGCCGCCGACACCAGCATGTCAGCAGCATCGCTGGCTACGCGATAGCGCTTGGCCAGCCAGTTGGTCACCAGCTTCTGCTGGCGCGGATTGCCGATCAACTGGCGTTCCTCAGGCGACAGGGCCTGGGCGGGTGCGGGTGCCGTCGCCTGCTGCACCGAGCTGGCAGCTGCTGCGCCCGCCAGGGCGCTCACGGTAGCGACCGGTGCGGTGGGTGCCATCAGGTCAGCCAGCGCCGGAGCGGCGGGAGCGTCGGCTTCCGCGACCTCTTCAGCAGCATCCGAGAAGGGCGACATGCTGATCAGCTTGTCGGCCAGGTCGGGGTTGAAGAACATCAGGCCCAGTACGAACAGCGCGGCGATACCCAGAATCGTCAGCAGACGATGGGCGATGCCGAAAAATTGAGCAATGCGCGGGTTCCCGGAGAGATTCCGGAAATCCACGCGGCGAACCATCTGCGAGGTGCCCGCTAAAGGCGCCTCGGAAGCTTGGTTGGACATTGAACCTCCTGCGTTATTGCGGCAAAAACAGGGCGCGCCTGGCCAAGAAGTGAAGACCAAACGGCTGAACTGTCGTCGCTGCAATCTATTACGTTACCGTCGCAAGGCGTTACGGCAAGGCCATCCGCGAGGCCTGCTGGCCCTGCCGTCGGATGGCATGTTTCGGGGGGTAGGGCTGACGCCCTGGACACACTTCTTGAGTTGCTGGGACCCCGGATCCCTGGATACCTTGCTTGGCTCGACTGTTTTCGATCAAGCCTCTACGAGCCCACGGCTCACCTCTTCGGTTTAGAGTGGGCGCATTGTAGAAGCCACTTTATATCGAGTCAATACTATGAAAATAGTTCTTTATAACTTTTGTGTATCATATTGCGCGTGGCCTTCCTTCAAAAATCAATAGAATCAAGCGTTTGCCGGGGTTACTTGAGCCGGCTGTGATGCAAAAAGAAATTTGTTAAAAAGTATGAAATACACTGATTTACGCGATTTTATTTCTCAGTTGCAACAAAAAGGTGAGCTCAAGCGTGTCTCGCACCCGGTGTCGTCGCATTTGGAGATGACCGAAATCGCCGACCGCACCCTCCGTGCGGAAGGTCCGGCGCTCCTTTTTGAGCAGGTCGACAAGAAAAATATCCCGGTGTTAGCGAATCTTTTCGGTACACCTCATCGTGTGGCCCTGGGAATGGGGGCCGACAGCATCAGCGAACTGCGCCGCATCGGCCATCTGCTGGCGCGCCTGAAGGAGCCGGAGCCGCCCAAGGGCATCAAGGATGTGCTGGATCTGGGCGGGCTGGTGAAGTCGCTGTGGGACATGGCCCCCAAGGAACGCGGCTCCGCTCCTTGCCAGGATGTGGTGTGGGAAGGCAAGGAGGTGGACCTGTCGCGCCTGCCGATCCAGCACTGCTGGCCGGGCGACGTCGCACCGCTCATCACCTGGGGCCTGGTCATCACCAAGGGCCCGAACAAGAAGCGCCAGAACCTGGGCATCTATCGCCAGCAGGTGCTGGGGCCGAACAAGGTCATCATGCGCTGGCTGGCCCATCGCGGCGGTGCGCTGGACTTCCGTGAGCACTGCATTGCCAACCCCGGCAAGCCCTATCCGATCGCCGTGGCCTTGGGTGCCGATCCCGCCACTATATTAGGTGCAGTCACGCCGGTGCCGGACAGCCTCTCCGAATACCAGTTCGCCGGCCTGCTGCGCGGCAGCCGTACCGAGCTGGTCAAGGCCATGGGCAGCGATTTGCGCGTGCCGGCCTCGGCCGAGATCGTGCTGGAAGGGCATATCTATCCGGATGAAAAACACGCGTCGGGATTCGAGCATGCGCTGGAAGGTCCGTATGGCGATCACACCGGTTACTACAATGAGCAGGACTGGTTCCCGGTCTTCACCATCGACCGCATCACCATGCGGCGCGATGCCATCTATCACTCCACCTATACCGGCAAACCGCCCGATGAGCCGGCCGTGCTGGGTGTGGCGTTGAATGAAGTTTTCGTCCCGCTGCTGCAGAAGCAGTTCGCCGAAATCACCGATTTCTACCTGCCGCCGGAGGGATGCAGCTATCGCATGGCGGTGGTGCAGATGAAGAAATCTTACGCCGGCCACGCCAAGCGGGTGATGTTCGGGGTGTGGAGTTTCCTGCGCCAGTTCATGTACACCAAGTTCATCGTGGTGGTCGATGAGGATGTCGATATCCGCGACTGGAAGGAAGTGATCTGGGCCATCACCACCCGCGTGGACCCGGTGCGCGATACCGTCATGGTGGACAACACCCCCATCGATTACCTGGACTTCGCCTCGCCCATCAGCGGCCTGGGCAGCAAGATGGGCATCGATGCCACCAACAAGTGGCCGGGTGAAACCAGCCGGGAATGGGGTACACCCATCGTGATGAGCGACGATGTGAAGAAACGTGTCGATGCCATCTGGCAGGACCTGGGTATCTGAGCGGGCAGGGTGCACACGCCGTTGGATGCGCCCATCGCCGAAGTGAAGCTTCAGGCAAAAAGCCGCGTAAATTGTTCAATCAATTGGCGCGGCTTTTCACTTTCTGATGCACTGCAATGATTTCTCTGGCGGCCAGTGTGTGATCTGGGATACAATGCACCCCGGCGGGCCCCTGCGCATTGTGGCATGGTCAACCTGGTCAGGTCGGGAACGAAGCAGCCACAGCCATTTCCCGCAAGTGCCGCAGACAAGGCTCGCCTCTTATCTCTCTTCTGTTTCTTCTTCGGTTGTTCCGACAGGTCTTCCCTCTCGTTTTACCTCTTCCGATGTTGTCCCTGCCGTATCGTCATTGCGCGATGCCATGAAAAAAGGCTGACGCGAACTTGCCGCATCAGCCTCCCGCAAAACCTCCCGGCCTTGCCTTTGATTACTCGTGCGGATCCAGCCGGTCAGCCAGGATCGCCGACACACCCGTGAAGGCCGGATATTCCGCCGTGATCACATAGGTCGGAATGGCCTTGGTCAGCACCGACATGCGGCCCTTGTTCTCGAAGCGTGCGCGGAAGGGCGAGCGGGCGAAGTACTCGCCCAGGTGCGGTACCACCCCGCCACCAATATAGATGCCGCCAAGCGCGCCCAGCGTCAGCGCCAGGTCGGCCGCGACGGTACCGAGCATGCTGCAGAACAGGTCCAGCGTTTCCATGCACACTGCATCGCCTTGTTTGAGTGCGCCGTCCACGATCTCGGCGGCCTTCAGTTCGGCGGCGGGATGGCCATTGATGGCCAGCAGGGCGCGATGGATGAATTCGAGGCCGGGGCCCGAGACCAGGCGTTCAGCCGAGACGTGTTCATGGAATTGCCAGGCGTAGGCCAGCACGGCCGCTTCACGCGCATTGGCCGGAGCGAAGGCAACGTGGCCACCTTCGCTGGCCAGCGGCAGCCAGTGGCCATCGCCGCGCACCAGCCCGCCCACGCCTAATCCCGTGCCGGCACCAACCAGGCCGACCGGCTGGCCCGCCCTGGGTGTGCCGCCACCGATCTGCTGCAATTCATCGGCGCGCAATTGCGGCACGGCCATCGACAGCGCCGTGAAGTCATTGACCACCAGCAGCAGGTCAAAGCCCAGCAACTGGCGTGCCGCTTCAATGGAGAAGGCCCAGTCGTGGTTGGTCATCTTGATCTGGTCGCCTTGCACCGGATTGGCGATGGCCACCACCGCGTGTTTCACGGCGGGTTGGCCAGCCAGCTGGAGGTAGGCCTGCACGGCATCGGTGAATTGCGGATAGTCGGCACCGCGCAGGACCTGCACTTGCTCTATATGGCCCGGTGAAGTTTCCAGCGCGAAACGGGCATTGGTGCCGCCGATGTCGGCCAGCAGGCGCGGACCGCCGGCGTGGGGCGGCTTGCTCGAAGAGGGAGTGGGGGCGTGCATCGTCTTGTCCTTGTTTTCTTCATACCAACAGGCGGCAGGGCGCGTGGCCGTGCCGCCTGTCGAATTGCAATGGAGTTCGGGCGGATCCTGGTGCGGATGCGTTACAGGGTATGAGGCGAAGCGGCGCGCCAGGTTCCGGCGGATGAGCTGCTCATCCGCATCGGCGCGCATGGTAACAGCATCAGGCCAACTGTTGTAGCAGCGCGTTGCGCACTTCGGCGACGACCTCGCTCCAGTCGCCGGTCTGCTTCTGGCGGAACAGGTGCATGCCCGGATACCAGGGCGTATCGCTGCGTTCCAGCTGCCAGCGCCAGCAGGTGTTGGCGCGATTGAGCAGCCACACCGGCTTGCCCAGGGCTCCGGCCAGATGGCAGACCGAGGTGTCGACGCTGATGAGCAGGTCGAGATTGGCGATCAGCCCGGAGGTGTCGGCAAAGTCCTGCAATTCCGCAGAACAATCGCGCACATGGCTGGCCAGCGGATGGTTGCGCAGCTGGGCCACCGCGGTCTCGCCAACCTGGACGGAATAGAATTCCAGCTGTGCGTGCTCCTGCGCCAGTTCCACCACGGGAGCCAGCGCCTCGAAGGGCAGGGAGCGCTCGCCGTCGATGCGTACTGCATCCGGATGCGTCTGGGCCGAGCTGCCGGCCCAGACCAGGCCGACGCGCATGGCGCGGTTGCGCGGCAGGCGCTGCAGCCAGGTGGCCCAGGCGTCGGCATCGGGCAGCAGATAGGGGGCGCGCGGAATGTCGGCTTCGCTGAAGGACTTGCAGGCCAGCGGCAGGCTCATCAGCGGGCAGTGATAGTCGAAACCGGGACGCATGAACTGGTCGCTGCTGATGACCTGGGCCGCGCCCGGCACTTTGGCCAGCAGGCGGACCAGCGCCGGTGGCACTTCCAGGATCACGCGTGCCCCGAGAGCGGCCACTTGGGGCAGGTAGCGCACGAATTGCAGGGTGTCGCCAAAGCCTTGTTCGGCGTGGATCAGGATGGTCTTGTCCTGCAGGGATTGCTGCCCCAGCCAGAGCGGCTGCAGGAATTGGCGGACCTGCGTGCGCATCTGTTCGGTCGCCCAGCGCGACTCGTAGGCGGGCCAGCCATTGGCGAAGTCGCCCTGGCGCAGTTTCAGCAGGGCATCGTTCCAGGCGGCGGAGCTGGCATCGGGCTTGAGCTCGCGGGCGCGGCGGTAGCACTCGGTGGCTTCGCTGAAGCGATACAGCTGTTCCAGCGTCGAGCCGCGGTTGAACCACAGGTCCGGCGAGCTGTCGTCCAGCGCCATGGCGCGGTCGTAGGCTTCCAGCGCTTCCATCGGGCGCTGCATCTTGAATAGCACGAAGCCGCGGTTGGACTGAGCCTCGAAGAAGTCCGGCTGCACCTCCAGCGCGTGGTCGTAGGCGCGCAGGGCCTCGTCGAACTGGTAGCTGTCCTTGCAGGTATTGCCCAGGTTGAACCAGGCTTCGATGAAATCGGGGCGCAGGGCGACGGCGCGCTCATAGCTGGCGCGTGCATCGCGATAGCCGTAGAACTCGTGCTGGAGGTTGCCCAGCTGGAACCAGGCATCGGGGTTGTCCGGCGTCAATGCGGCTGCGCGTTCGATGTCGGCCAGGGCATCGCGGCTTCGTTTGAGGCGGCGCAGGGCAGTGCCGCGTGCCAGCAGCGCGTCGGCGAAGTCCGGCGTCTGCGCCAGGATCTCGTCGTAGCGCTGTACGGCTTCGGCATCGCGGCCCAGGTGGACCAGCGCACCGGCATGGTCGAAATAGGTGTCGCGGTGATCGGGATTGAGTTCGATGGCATGCGCCAGCTGGGCTTCGGCCGCCTCCCAGTCCTCCTGATGGAGCTTGAGCATGCCGTAGAGGTAATTGGCCTCAAAATGATCAGGAAGCTTGACCAGGACCTTCTTGTAGAGCTCTTCGGCGGGGGCCAGATCGCCCTTTTGATGCAGGGCCAGGGCTTTTTGCAGCAGGATGAGGGAGGCGTTTGCTTGCTGGTGCATGATCTTGTTCTGGACAGAGAAAGGGGCCGGCGCAATACCAGCCAGTTGACCTGCAAGTGTCCCCAAATCCGCGCAGTTTTATTCAGCAGATTACAGCCCGAAATCTCACCTATATCTCTCGCTGGGGGCCGCAAGCGGAGTCGCGGCTTTTCTTTTACACTAGCCGGACATCAGACAACTGATGCGCAACCCAAGCCGGCATTGACCGGTTCCTCATCCACCGCATGCAGTTGCATGCACGTCGCCACCACGGAGTCTTCCCGATGAGTTTCGCCATTCCCGCCCCCGCCCAGGCCACCGTCCCGGTGGTCGGCGGTGCGCCGTTCCCGGTTCGCCGCATCTATTGCGTGGGCCGCAACTATGCCGCCCACGCCCGCGAAATGGGCCATGATCCCGACCGCGAGCCGCCGTTCTTCTTCATGAAGCCGGCCGACGCCGTGGTACCCACCGATTCCGTGGTGCCGTACCCGGCCGCGACCGCTGACTATCATCACGAAATCGAACTGGTGGTGGCACTTTCCGGCGGTGGCCGCGATATTCCGGTGGAAAAGGCGCTGGAACTGGTCTACGGCTACGCCGTCGGGCTTGACATGACCCGCCGTGACCTGCAGGCGCAGGCCAAGAAGCTGGGCCGTCCCTGGGACATGGCCAAGGGCTTCGACCAGTCCGCCCCCTGCGCGCCCATCGTGCCCGTGGCCCAGTCCGGACATCCCGACAAGGGGGCCGTCTGGCTCAAGGTCAATGGCGAAGTACGCCAGCAGGGCGACCTGTCGGACCTGATCTGGAACGTGGCCGAAACCATTTCCTATCTGTCCGGCCTGGTGGAGCTGTTCCCCGGCGACCTGATCTATACCGGGACCCCCGAAGGCGTGGGCGCGGTGGTCAAGGGTGACCAGTTGCAAGGCCATGTGGACGGCTTGCCGGACATCAACATCACCATCGGCTGAAGCGCTCGCAGGCCGGGTGCAGCCGGTTTCTGGCGGTCCCGGCCAGGCTCCCGCAGCCAGTTCCTGCACCGGTCCCGGACCGGGCGCAGGGGGCTGAAACCAAACTGTCATGAAGCCGGCGGCGATGCGGCGTATAATACGGAGTTCCGCAAGGAATGCCGGGCATTGCAAGTCGTCCGTCCGGTCAGCATCGTTGTTAGCGTTTGCATCATCCGAAGCGCCCGGCCGAGCAGGTTTGGCCGGTTCGCCCGTAACACATCAACACAGAAAGCAATCAGAACCCGTGCGCATGCACCCCATGCACCGGAGCCGCCTGGCGGCTGCCGCGGCGCTGTCGCACCGTTCGCAATAAACCATGTCCGACACCACGTCCGCGTCCGCAGCACCGGCTGCCCCTGCCGTCCGTTTTGAAGATTTCGGCCTTTCGCCCGATATCCTGCGAGCCTTGTCCGAACAAGGCTACGTCCATCCGACCCCGATCCAGGCCCAGGCCATTCCTGTGGTGCTGCAAGGCCGTGACGTGATGGGCGCCGCCCAGACCGGCACCGGCAAGACCGCCGGTTTCTCGCTGCCGATCATCCAGCGCCTGCTGGCCCATGCCAGCCACAGTGCCTCGCCCGCCCGCCACCCGGTGCGCGCCCTGATCCTGACCCCGACCCGCGAGCTGGCCGACCAGGTGGCCGACAATGTGAAGGCGTATTCACGCTTCACCCCGCTGCGCTCCACCGTCGTCTTCGGCGGCGTGGACATGGCACCGCAAACGGCCACCCTGCGTGCTGGCGTTGAAATCGTCATCGCCACCCCGGGCCGTCTGCTGGACCACGTGCAGCAAAAGACGGTGAACCTGTCACAGACCCAGATCCTGGTCATGGACGAAGCCGACCGCATGCTCGACATGGGCTTCCTGCCAGACCTGCAGCGCATCATCAACCTGCTGCCCAAGCAGCGCCAGAACCTGCTGTTCTCGGCCACCTTCTCGCCCGAGATCAAGAAGCTGGCCGCCAGCTTCCAGAACAACCCGGTGACCATCGAGGTCGCGCGCAGCAATGCCACGGCAGAAAACGTCAGCCAGACCATCTACAAGGTGGAGGAAGCTGCCAAGGCGGATGCGGTCAGCTTCATCATTCGCCAGCGCGAACTGAAGCAAGTGATCGTCTTCTCCAATACCAAGATCGGCGCGTCGCGCCTGGCGCGCACTTTGCTGGCCGAAGGTGTGAAGGCTTCTGCCATCCACGGCGACAAGACCCAGTCCGAGCGCATGGCCGCCCTGGAGGCCTTCAAGCAAGGCCAGATCGAAGTGCTGGTGGCCACCGACGTGGCCGCACGCGGGCTGGACATCGCCGAACTGCCCTGCGTCATCAATTACGACCTGCCCTACAACGCCGAAGACTACGTGCACCGCATCGGCCGTACCGGCCGTGCGGGTGCCTCGGGCGACGCCATCTCGCTGTTCTGCGACAAGGATGAGCGCCTGCTGGTCGATATCGAAAAGCTGATCAAGAAGAAATTCGAGCGCGCAGAGCTGACTGGCTTTGCGCCGCGCATGCGCGCTGACCGGGGTGAGCGCGGTGAACGTTCGGAACGTGGCGAGCGCGGTGAGCGTAGCGAACGCGGCGAACGCGCCGAGCGTGGCGAACGCAGTGACCGTGGCGAGCGCAGCCGCAGCAGCCGCGACGGCGCAGCCCCGTCGGGACGCCGTGAGAAGGTCGATCCCTGGTTCCTCAAGCCCTATGAGCCCAGCGCCACCGAGACCGTCTCCACCAAGCCGGAACTGCCCAAGAACAACCGTCCCAAGCCCAAGGTCGCCGCCTTGCTGGGCGGCATGCCCAAGCGCTGATCCGGCAAGCGCTGATCCGTTTTCTCAGCGCGGACCGAAACGCGCTCGCCAGCCGGTGAGCGCCAATGTCCAGAATCCATCCCTGTCGCGGGCCGCGCCCGTGTCCAGTCCAAGAAAGGCCGCCGCCTGCTGCAAGGCTTGCAGCGGCTGGCCCAGGTCCAGTGCCTGGGCGCCGTTCTGCTTGGAAAACTTTTCCCCCGACGCATTCATCAACAGCGGCACGTGCAGGTAGCGCGGCGTCGCATAGCCCAGCAGGCCCTGCAGGTAGATCTGCCGCGCCGTCGAGTCCAGCAGGTCGGCCCCGCGCACGATGTCGGTGACGCCCTGTTCTGCATCATCCACCACCACCGCCAGCTGATAGGCCCAAAAGCCATCGGCCCGCTGCAGCACGAAATCCCCGGCTTCCGAGGCCAGATGCTGGGCCTGCGGACCCAGCCAGCGGTCCGTGAATTGCACCAGTTCGCCCGGCTGGCCGGCATCGGGCACGCGCAGCCGCAGCGTGCGCGGCGTCTTGCCGGGGGCCAGTCCGTGGCGGCAGGTGCCGGGATAGAGCGCAGCACCATCGCTGGCCGTGCCGACCCTGGAATCGGCGATTTCCTTGCGGCTGCAGCCGCAGGGATAGGCCAGTCCGCCCAGGCGCTCGCGCGCAAGCTGATAGCGTGCCTTGCGCTGGCTCTGCACCAGAATCGGTCCGTCAGAGTGCATATCCAGTGCCGCCAGGGTGGCGATGATGTCGTCTGCTGCGCCGGGCACGGTGCGGGTCTCGTCGATGTCTTCGATGCGTAGTAGCCAGCGGCCATGGTGCACGCGGGCATCCAGATAGCTGGCCAGTGCCGCCACCAGCGAGCCCGCATGCAGCGGACCGGAAGGCGAGGGCGCGAAGCGGCCTACATAAGCTTTGCCGCTCATGCCGGATCCCGCATGGGTATCGGTCCGATCAGCGATTGCCGCACGTGCGGCTGTGCCAGGTGCTGAATGAACCATTTCAGTGACTTGCCCTGCTCGGCCTTGGGCCAGGCCACCATGAAATTGTCGTTGGGTTTGGCGGCCAGCGTCTGTTTTTCCACCAGCGCACCGGTGGCGAGATAGGGCTCGGCCCATATGCGCGGCAGATGGCCGCAACCGAGACCGGCCAACTGGGCTTGCAACTTGTCGGCCACGGTGGCCACCGTCAGCGTTTCCTGGCCGGACAGCAGGCCCATGGTCAGTGTGGGCAGGGACTGGCTGTTGTCACCCACGGCAATGGCGCGGTGGCTGCGCACCAGCTCTGCCGACAGCGGTTCGGTGGCCGAGGCCAGCGGGTGCGTCGGGGCCACCGCAAACACCCAGTCCACCGCCCCCAGCTCCTGCATCTGGAAGCGCCCGCTGGTGCGCACCACTTCCGGCCCGTCCAGGGTCACCCCGATGACCAGGTTGGCGCGGCCCTCGATGAGCTTTTCCCAGGCCCCGGTCAGTACACCGGGCGTGAAGCGCAGGCGGGTGCCGGACTCTTCACGGTCAAAGGCTTCGATCACCGGTAGCATCTTGTCGAAAGGAATCAGGCTGTTGAGCACGATGTGCAGTTCCGTTTCGCGCCCGGTGGCGGTGCGCTTGACGCGCTGCTCCAGGTCGCTGGCAGCCAGCAGCAGATGACGGCCTTCCTGCAACAATTGCAGGCCCGCCGGTGTCAACTGGGCCCGGTGACCGCGGCGGTCGAAGAGCAGCACATCCAGGTCATCCTCCAGCTTGCGCACGCTGTAGGTCAGGGCCGAGGGCACCCGGTCCAAGGCCACGGCGGCCGCGGCAAAACTGCCCTTGCGGTCGATCATGTCAAGGATCAGCAGGGATTCCAGGGTCAGGTTCACGTCTTGCTCCGCTTGTTTAAATTTTTTGAACGAACACTACGGATTTTAGACCTTATCTGCATAAAAGTTAGCCACTATAGTGACGCCATCGACAAACATTTTGACCAAATCAATTCCGGTTTGGTCCCACTCAAGAAAGAGGTGTTGACATGATGGAACTTCGCAAAGCGAACGATCGTGGCCACGCCAACCACGGTTGGCTGGATTCGTATCACAGCTTTTCCTTCGCGGACTACTATGATCCCAAGCACATGGGCTTCGGTCCGCTGCGGGTGATCAACGAAGACCGCGTGGCCGCAGGCCAGGGCTTTGGTACCCATGGCCACCGTGACATGGAGATCATTTCCTATGTGCTCGAAGGTGAACTTGCGCACAAGGACAGCATGGGTAACGGCAGCGTGATCCGTCCGGGTGACGTGCAGCGCATGAGTGCCGGTACCGGCGTGCGCCATTCGGAGTACAACCACTCCAAGGACGGCACCACGCACTTCCTGCAGATCTGGATCATGCCCGACCGCGCCGGTGCCGAGCCGGGTTATCAGGAAGCGCACTTCTCGGCCGCCGACAAGGACGGCAAGCTGCGCCTGGTGGCCTCGGCTGATGGCCGTGAAGGTTCGGTCAGCATGAACCAGGATGCCCAGCTCTACGCCGGTCTGTTCGACGGCGCACAGGCGGCCGAGTACATCCTGCCGCAAGGCCGCCTGGGCTATGTACATGTGGCGCGCGGCAAGATCAGCGTCAATGGCCAGGCGCTGCAGGCGGGCGATGCCGTCAAGCTCAGTGCGGTCGACCGCATCGAGATCAGTGGCGGCGAGAAGGCTGAAGTCTTGTTGTTCGACCTGCCGCGCTGATCTTGAGCGCGCCGTACTCAGTAATGCAGTAGGCAGTTTGCAGTAGCAACCCGCCGGTACCGATCACACCGGCGGTCTTCCCCGCGTCACTTCACTCTCTAGAGAAGGAATTTCGTCATGACCAAAGTTGCCATCGTTTACCACTCCGGCTACGGCCACACCAAGAAGCAGGCCGAAGCCGTGCAGGCCGGCGCGGCCGGCGTTGCCGGTGCCGATGTCGAGCTGATCGCCATCAGCGCCGAAGGCACCATCACCGATGCACAATGGGCCAGCCTGGATGCGGCCGATGCCATCATCTTCGGTTCGCCGACCTACATGGGTACCGTGTCCTGGCAGTTCAAGAAGTTCGCCGACGCCTCCTCCAAGCCCTGGTTCAGCCAGAAGTGGAAGGACAAGGTCGGTGCCGCCTTCACCAACTCTGCCACCATGAACGGCGACAAGCTGTCGACCCTGCACTACCTGTTCACGCTGGGCATGCAGCACAGCATGATCTGGGTCGGTACCGGCCTGATGCCTGCCAACAGCAAGGCGGCCCAGCGCAATGACATCAACTTCGTCGGTTCCTTCTCTGGCCTGATGGCGCAAAGCCCGTCGGACTCCTCGCCGGAAGAAGGCCCGCTGCCGGGCGACCTGGAAACGGCCAAGCTGTTCGGTGCACGCGTGGTGGAAACGGCTGCCAAGTTCAAGAAATAATCTTCATCTCATCGACGCAAGTCGTGAAGATGTAAAAAAGCCGACCTCGCAAGGGGTCGGCTTTTTCGTTGCCAGAGCGCGCTGCAATCAGGCTGCTGCAGAGCTGGCTTCCTGCGCTGCCCGCTGTTTGGGCGCGCAATGCGGACAGGACTTGCCCGGCACGTAATCCGGCGACAGCTGTTCACGCGGGGTGACCACGGCGCGGCAGGCGAAGCATTGGGCGGTCTGGGTTTCTTTCAGCTCCGGGCTGAGGGCGGTGCGATAGTCGAAGACGAAGCAGTCGCCGTTGTAATGGGCACCGCCGACATCCTCGAAATACTTCAGGATGCCGCCTTCGAGCTGGTAGACATGGTCATAGCCGATGTTCTGCATATGAATCGCGGCCTTTTCGCAACGAATGCCGCCGGTGCAGAAGGTGACGACCGTCTTGCCCTCGAAATCGGCCTTGTGCTCCTCGATCACCTGCGGGAATTCCGTGAACTTGCTGATGCGGTAGTCCACCGTGTTGTCAAACGTACCCACATCGACCTCGAAGCCATTGCGGGTATCCACCATCACCACCGGACGGCCTTCGTCGTCATGGCCCTGGTCCAGCCAGCGCTTGAGTTCCTTCGGCTCCACGAAAGGCGCACGGCCCAGCTCCGGCTTGATCAGCGGATGCTTCATGGTGATGATCTCGGCCTTCAGTTTCACCAGCATGCGGGTGAAGGGTTGCTTCTCGGAATAGCTCTCCTTGACCGTGAGATCGGCAAAGCGCGCATCGGCGCGCAGCCAGGCCAGGAAGGCGTCGATTTCATGGCGCAGGCCGGCCAGGAAGAGGTTGATGCCTTCCGGGCTCAGGATCACGGTGCCACGAAGGTTGTTCTTCTGGCAAATTTCGAGGAAGGCCGGACGCTTTTCAGCGGTGTCATCGAAGCTGATGAACTTGTAGGCGGCGATGTTGACGTAGGGGGTCTGCGGGGACTGCATGATGGCGTACTCAACTGTAAGTCTTTGAATCGTCAGCATTATAACCGTGCACCCCGGCTCGCCGCAGTTATTTGGCCGGAGCCTGCGGCTTCTCTGATGCAGATCAAGGCACGCCGGGAGGATCTGGCAGAAAGGGCAGGTGTAAAGTCTTCATATTTCTCACAAATCGGGAGCAATCGGAATCGGTCAGGGGCACAAGCTCCGGTAAAATGGCTACCCTATGACTACCCCGCAATTTGTACACCTCCGTATGCACTCGGAGTACTCCATCGTGGACGGCCTGGTGCGTATCGACGACATCGTCAAGGCCGCCGCCAAGGATGGACAGGCCGCCCTGGCGGTGACCGACCTCGCCAACCTGTTCTGCATGGTGCGTTTCTACAAGGAAGCGCGCGGCAAGGGCGTCAAGCCCATCGCCGGCTGCGACCTCTGGATCACCAACGACGCCGACCGCGAAAAACCCTTCCGCCTGCTGGTTTTGATCAAAAGCCGTCATGGCTACCTGCAGCTATGTGAAGTATTGTCCCAAGCCTGGCTCACCAACCAGTACAAGGGCCGTGCTGAAGTCCGCATGGAATGGCTGGACGCGCTGCGCCACCAGGAAGGCGGCAATGGATTGATCGCCCTGTCGGGTGCCGCCATGGGCGACATCGGCCAGGCCATCGACAACGGCAACCTGGCCCAGGCCGAAGCCTGCGCGCGCCGCTGGTCCGAGATCTTCCCCGGTGCCTTCTACCTGGAACTGCAACGCGCCGGCCAGGCCAACATGGAACTGCAGGTGCGCCAGAGCGTGGCCCTGGGCGCCAAACTGGGCTTGCCGTGCGTGGCTACGCATCCGATCCAGTTCCAGAGCCCGGAAGAATTCATCGCGCACGAAGCCCGCACCTGCATCGCCGAAGGCGAGATCATGGCCAATGCGCGCCGCGTGCGCCGCTTCAACGAGCAGCAATATTTCAAGTCGCAGGCCGAGATGGCCGAGCTGTTCGCCGACCTGCCCGGTGCGATTGCCAATACCGTGGAAATCGCCAAACGCTGCAACCTGGTGCTGCAGCTGGGCAAGCCGCAACTGCCCGACTTCCCCACGCCGGACGGCATGACCATTGACGACTTCCTGGTGGCCCAGACCAAGGCCGGGCTGGAAGTGCGCCTGAAGGAACTGTTCCCCAACGAAGCCGAACGCGAGAAGCAGCGCCCGCGCTATGAAGCGCGCCTGGAGTTCGAGAACAACACCATCATCAAGATGAAGTTCCCGGGCTACTTCCTGATCGTGGCGGACTTCATTCAGTGGGCCAAGAACAATGGCGTGCCGGTCGGCCCCGGCCGGGGTTCCGGTGCCGGCTCGCTGGTGGCTTACTGCCTGTTGATTACCGACCTCGACCCGCTGCGCTACAACCTGCTGTTCGAACGTTTCCTGAACCCCGAACGCGTCTCGATGCCCGACTTCGACATCGACTTCTGCCAGGAAGGCCGCGACCGCGTCATCCAGTATGTGAAGGATCGTTACGGCAAGGAGGCGGTCTCGCAGATCGCCACCTTCGGTACCATGGCCGCCAAGGGCGCGGTGCGCGACGTGGGCCGCGTACTCGACCTGGGTTACAACTTCTGTGACGGCATCTCCAAGCTGATTCCCTTCAAGCCGGGCAAGCTGGTCACGCTGGCCGACGCCATCGAGGAAGAGCCTCTCCTGAAGGAGCGGCTGGAGAACGAGGAAGAGGTCAAGCAGCTGATGGGCCTGGCCCAGCAGGTCGAAGGCATCGCCCGCAACATCGGCATGCACGCCGGTGGCGTGCTGATCGCACCCGGCAAGCTGACCGATTTCTGCCCGCTCTACACCCAGGGTGGCGACTCCGGCGTGGTCTCGCAATACGACAAGGACGACGTGGAAGCCGTCGGCCTGGTGAAGTTCGACTTTCTGGGCCTGACCACGCTGACCATCCTCGACCGGGCAGTGCGCTACATCCGCATGCTCGATCCGGCCATGGCCGATTTCGACCTGGCCAAGCTGCCGCTGGACGACCGGCCCTCCTACGAACTGCTGACCAAGGCCAAGACGGTCGCCGTGTTCCAGCTGGAAAGCCGCGGCATGCAAGGCATGTTGAAGGATGCGCGTCCTGACCGCTTCGAGGACATCATCGCCCTGGTGGCGCTGTACCGTCCCGGCCCGATGGACCTGATCCCCGACTTCTGCAAGCGCAAGCACGGCGAAGCCTTCGACTATCCTGACCCGCGTACCGAGGGCATCCTCTCCGAGACCTACGGCATCATGGTCTATCAGGAGCAGGTGATGCAGATGGCGCAGGTGATCGGTGGCTACTCGCTGGGCGGCGCCGACTTGCTGCGCCGGGCGATGGGCAAGAAGAAGGCCGAGGAAATGGCCAAGCACCGTGAACTGTTCCGCGAAGGCGCGGCCAAGAACGGGCTGGACCAGGCCAAGGCCGATGAAATCTTCGACTTGATGGAAAAGTTCGCCGGCTACGGCTTCAACAAGTCGCACGCCGCGGCCTATGCGCTGCTGTCCTATTACACCGCCTACCTGAAGGCGCATCACCCCGCCGCGTTCATGGCCGCCAACTTGTCGCTGGCCATGGAAGACACGGACAAGGTCAAGATCCTGATCGAAGACTCGATCGACATCTGCAAGCTGGCCATCCTGCCGCCGGACATCAACAAGTCCGACTACCGCTTCATGCCGGTGGGCGAGCCGGGCAAGAAGGCCACCCAGATCCGCTATGGCCTGGGCGCCGTCAAGGGGGCCGGGCAGAACGCCATCGAAGCCATCCTGGAGGCGCGCAAGAACGGTCCCTTCAAGGATCTGTTCGACTTTGCCAAGCGGGTGGACAAGAAGCAAATCAACCGCCGCACCATCGATTCGCTGATCCGCGCCGGTGCCTTCGACTGCTTCAAGGTCGATCGTGCCATCCTGCAGGCCTCGGTCAACCTGGCCTGGGAAAGTGCCGAGCAGGCCGAGAAATCGGCCAACCAGGTCAGCCTCTTCGGTGGCGACGACAGCGACCTGGAAGCGCCGCTGGAATACGTGCAGGTGCCGGCCTGGAGCGACAAGCAGCGCCTGACGGAAGAAAAGGGCGCCTTGGGCTTCTATCTCTCCGGCCACCTGTTCTCGGCTTACGAAAAGGAAGTGCGCCGCTTCGTGCGCACCAAGATCGCCAGCCTCGAACCCTCGTGGGAACCGCGCAGCCTGGCCGGCATCATCACCGGCGTGCGGGTGCAGATGACCCAGCGCGGCAAGCTGGTGATCTGCACGCTGGACGATGGCACGGGCGTGATCGAGGCAACGATCTACAACGAATTGTTCGAGCCCTTCAAGCACCTCATCAAGGAAGATGAACTGCTGGTGGTCTCGGGCAAGGTGTCGGAAGACCGTTTCAACGGCGGCCTGCGGGTGGCTGCCGACAAGGTCATGGACCTGGGCGCGGCGCGTATCCAGTACGGGGTACGCATGGTGGTGTCGATCAACAAGGCGGTTGACCCCAACCAACTGCGTGACACGCTGGCCGCGCATCGCCAGGAGCAGGGCCTGCCCTTCGTGATGAAATACCGCCAGTCCGATGCCGCCTGCGAAGTGGTGCTGGGCGATGCCTGGCGCGTCAATCCCAGCGATAGCCTGCAGTCGACGCTGGTGGCCTCGTTTGGCAAGGAAGCGGTGGTGGTCGAGTATTGAACCTGAACCAAAGCCGGCCGCAGGGGGCAGTCCCTTCCGCTGGCGATGCAGGCCCTGCGCGCAGGGCCGCAAGGCGGAACTGCCGGCTGTCTGGGGGGATAGCCGGTGATCCGCTTGATGTGCAGGCGGGCTTCAGCGCGTGAGCCGTTTCATGCAGTCTCGCGATGCAGTCCGCAGGCCGATGCAAGAAAAATCGATCTTGGATAACTCATAATTACACTTGTATGAAATTCGGTCTCAGCTTGTTCGATGCATTTGTCACACTGTTGCTGTTGCTGGTCTTTCCTGCCCTGTTGATGATGACGCGGGGTGGCAACGCCGGTTTTTATCTGTTGCTGGTCTGTGCGCTGGTTCACGTATTCCTGGTCCGCCGCCATCGTGTCCCGTTCAAGGAACTGATGAGGCGCTACTGGTACGTGCATCTCGGCATGGCTGCATTGTTCATCGCCACCGTGATCGGCGCCGGTTTCAATGGCTTCAATTCGCCCAAGGTCTTCGATGAACCTTCGCGGCTGGCGGTGTTTCCGCTGATGCTGTGGATGTTGCTCTCCCTGTCCCCGCGCCAGGTGAAGGTGGCCCAGGCGGGCTATGTGCTGGGGGCCATTGTGGGTGCTGTCCTGATCTTCGTGGCGACCAAGGGGGGCGAGAACCGCAACAACATCCACGGTGCGCCCATCATCGTCTTTTCCAATATCGTGCTGCTGCTGGGCATGCTATCGGTGGCTACGTCAACGTCATCGCAGTCCGAATCATGGCCCTGGCGCGTGCTGCGGATCGTGGCGGCACTGGCGGGCATGTATGCCTCCTATCTGTCGCAGGCGCGCGGCAGCTGGATCGCCATTCCTTTCCTCGGACTGTTTGCCAGCTACTTGTGGCAGCCCAACAAGCGCTACGTGACGACGGTGGTGGCGGCAGTGCTGCTGACCGGTGCCCTGGTGCTGGCCTGGTCCAGCCCCATGGTGAAATCCAGATTCCTGCAGGTTGAAACGGAGACCGCGAGTTTTCGTAGCGGAACCGATCTGGATACCTCGCTGGGCACCCGTTTCCAGCTGTGGCACGGTTCGATGGTGCTGTTCACGGAGCACCCGCTGCTGGGCGTGGGTCCCGGCAAATTCACCGCCGGCCTGAGGGAATTGAAGGAGCGCAAGATCATCACCCCGGCCGCCGCGAGCGGCTTCTATCATTCGCACAATGACGTGCTGTTCAACATGTCCACCATGGGCCTGCTCGGGCTGCTGGCGATCCTGATGACCTATCTGGCACCGGCCGTGCTGTTCTGGCGCTACCTCCGGCATGAGGATGCCTGCTTGCGCCGTTATGCCGGCGGGGGCGTGATGCTGATCATGGGCTACGTCATCTTCGGGCTCACCGATTGCTTCTTCTGGGGCCTGAGCTATACCTTCTACTGCATCGCATTGGCGACATTGGCTGCGCCTCTGATACAGTCCACGCTGCAGCAGCGTGCCGCCACCCGCCAGGGTAGCGCTCGCGATGCCGCTGATTCCCGTCCATCCGGTGCTTTGGCCAACACATGAATACCTCCAATACGCCTGCCGTCCACTGCTTCGTCATCAATCTCGCCACCGACGTGGCGCGGCGCGAGACCATCTCGGCCCAGCTGGATCGCTTGCAGATCCCGCATACCATCTTCCCGGCGGTCGATGGCCGCCTGTTGTCGGAGGAAGAGTTGAGCGTGCGCTACGACCGTGCACGGGCCATCGAGGAATCGCACGACCTGACCCGGGGTGAGATCGGATGCGCGCTCAGTCATCATGGCGTGTATTGCGAGATGGTGCGCCAGGGCATCACCCACGCGCTGGTGCTGGAAGATGACGCTCGCCTCAACGACCAGGTACCCGGCCTGCTGCCGCGGCTGGCGCAGATGTATCCGGCCGAGGTATCACAGGTGGTGATGCTGAACTACGTGGAAAAGTATTCGCGCAATCGCATGATCCAGCTCGATGACAGCCACAAGCTGGTCAGCACCTATGGCGGCAACAAGAATGCGCATGGTTACTTCCTCACGCTGGGGGCGGCGCGCAAGCTCTCGGAGAACCTGTTCCCGATCTGGCTCGTAGCCGATCGCTGGGAGCGTTTCAAGGAAAAGAAATTCATCCGTCTCAAGGCCTTGCTGCCGTATTGCATCGGCCTCACCACGCTGGCCCAGGATTCCAACCTGAACACTGACCGCGTGGCCCGGATGGAACTGTATCCACGCGGCGGACTGATGTATTACCTGCATCGCTACCTCTACAAGAAGTTCATCTATCAGCTGTTCGTCCGACCCTTCCTGCGCGTGGCCACGCAAAAGGAAACCTGGTAACCGGCCTTTTCCCGGCCGCTGCGGGAATTCATGCAACAAGAGCCTATGAGCACTATCGACCAGATGCCGGTGTCGCCCGCGCAGTCCGGGGACACACCGTTCCACATCGCCTTCGGCATCGACGGGCGTTACTTTCGCTATGCCGGTGTCACGATCACGTCCATTCTGGAAAACAACCGCGACCAAGCCTTCGTCTTCCATGTCCTCGCGCCCGATGTGCCGGAGGCCGTCAGGCAGAAGTACCAGGCGCTGGAGCAGCGCTATGGAACGCAAATCGTCTTCCACCTGATCGATGAAGACCGTTTCGCCGAGTATTACCAGTTCTCGCGCCACTCCCAGTATTCGCCGGCCGTCTTCACGCGCCTGCTGATTCCGGAAGTGCTCAAGGACACGGCGCGCGAAGTGCTGTACCTGGATGCCGACATCCTCTGCACGGGCAGCATCGCCGGCCTGCGGGCTCTGGACTTGCGCGACGATGTGGTAGCCGTGGTCAGCGACCATCTGGAGACCACCGTGCGCAACCGCTGCGCCGCGCTGCAGCTTCCGGCCGATCAATACTTCAACTCCGGCGTGCTTTACATCAACGTCGCCAACTGGATCGCCAATGACATCACCGCACAGGTGATGCAGGCCATCGTGCAGCATGGCCAGAAGCTGGTATTCCCCGATCAGGATGCACTCAACATCGTGCTGGCCGGGCGTGCGCGTTACATCGAGCCGTGCTGGAATTTCCGCTACAACCTGGAGTTCATGCTCAATGGCGGCCAGTTCGATACCTGGCTGCCCGGTCCTGCCGTGTTCCTGCATTTCACCGGACGCGTGAAGCCCTGGCATGCCTGGAACCTGCATCCCTCGCGCGAACTGTTCTCCAAGTATCTGGCGCTGTCGCCCTGGGCCGGCACGCCGCTGGACGCGCCGCGCCATTACAAGGAGATGCGCATGTATGCCGGCTTCCTGAGGAAGAAGAAGCAATGGGGTGGCTGGCTCGCATGGTACGCGACCTACCTGGCCCACAAGTTCGGCCTTGCCGGCCGGGCGGGCAAATGATGACGCCTCTGCGCCGGCGGCTTCCGGCCCTCCCTCTCCGGTTCCGGTGCGCGTGCCGGCCGTCGTGATCCCCTGTGATCCCTCGCGAACCCTTTTGAGCAAGCCTATGCCACAGACTCACATTCCGCCGCAGTTGCTGCAGCAGAGCGACAAGATCCTCATCATTGCGCATCTGGCGCTGGGCGATTTCACCTACCTGCAGAATTCGCTGCGCGCCCTCGCGCAGGCCTATCCGCATCTGCGCATCCATGTCTGGGTGGACGAGCTGCGCCGCACCGACGATGCTTCGCAATGGCCCCACCTGAAACGCTATGCGATCTATGACTGGCTGCGCGAGTGCAGCTTCATCGAGCGCATCTACGACGAGACCTACAGTCCCGCGCTGCTGGAACAGTCAATCGGGCGTGCGCAGGCCGAAGCCTATCCGCTGGTGGTCTCGCTGGGCTTGCTGCGGCGTCCGGCCTATGCGCGCCTGGCGCGCAAGCTTTCGCCGCACGGCTTCGTGGCCGGCCAGACCAAGCCCGTGCATTTCATGGATGTGCGGACCTATCTCGCCTACCGCAAGCTGGATGCCGTGATCCCGGCCTATCCCAAGAAAGAGAAGGGCGCACGCCACATCAGCGATATCTATGCCGGCTGGTTCGAGACCCTGTTCGGGATCACCATTGCGCCGGCGGAGCGTTTTCCGTTCGTCGACATTCCGCCGCAGTGGCACGCGTGGAGCAGCGAACAACTGCAGCAGTGGGGTGTCGGCCCGCAGCAGAAGCTGATCTTCGTCAACGGTTTTTCGAAGGCCCCCGAGCGCAGCTGGTCACTGGACCGCATCCTCGATCTGGCCCGCCGCCTGCAATCCAGGCCGGGATGGGAGGAGGTTCACTTCGTCGTCAATGTGGTACCGGAAGCGCTGGCCGACGCCGAACGCCGCCTCGCCGCCGTGCAGTCGCCGCGCCTGCATCTGTTCAGCGCCGACCAGAATTTCTTCCAGCTGCCGGCCATGCTGGCGCGCTGCCAGCTGGTCATTTCGGTGGAGACCGCCGTCATGCACCTGGCCAACGCGGTGCACGTGCCGGTACTGGCGTTGATGCGCCGGACCAGTCCCGAGTGGACGCCCATCGATCAGGACAACAGCACGGTGATCTGGGTTGCCACGCCCAAAGGCGGGGTGGAGGAAATCACCACCGAGCAGGTCATCGACCATCTCGCCTCCTGGCCACCGGTGCAGCAGCTGTTCGCGGCCTGATACGGTGTCATGCAGGCAGTTACGCTGCATCACGCCAGCATCAAGCCGGCATTAAGCCCGCATTAATGCTGTTCAAGACAGCGTTAATGCGGGCTTAATGTTGTGTTGAGGGGTGTTTGATGTGGCGTTGAGGCGGCGGTGACGGGATGACCGGTCTGCCGACGCGGCCCCGCCGCTCAGCGCTTGCGCGAATGCTTGCGCAGGTAGCGGACGAACCAGACCAGACTTTGCAGATACTTGCCCTGGCGATAAAGGAAGCGTGAATGCATGCGCCTTTCCGTGTTGTTGGTGGGCGCTTCGTCGGCGGGCATCTGCCGCCACGGCGAGAGCTGGTGGTACTGCGCGAACAGGCGCGTGGCTTCGTGCCCGGTCCAGGCCGACCAGGGCTTGATCGGTCCGGCGAAGTGGATGATGACAGCCTTGCCCACCGGCCGCATGCGCGTCTCGTTGCTCTTGAGATCGTGCACCATGTCGTAGAGATAGTTGTAGTTGCGGCTGATGTAGCGGGCGCGTCCGTTGAGCACGATATTGAGCACGTCCTGATCGATGAAACGCAGCGTTTGCGTATTGTCCAGCAACACCTGCATCACCTGCTCGGTGATCTTCGCTTCCTGCCAGCGCGGGATATTGATGTAGAGCATGCCGCTGTTGAAGTAGCGCGGATCGGCCAGCTGCAGGGCGGCACAGCGCTTCTCGGTGGTGGCCGGATGATCGGGGGCCACCGCGACGATGTCGTCCTGCATGTCCAGCTGGGCCAGCCCGTCGAGACTGCCCACGCACAGCATGTCGGCGTCCAGGTAGAGCACGCGGTCGGTGACGTCCTGCAGTACCGTGGGGATGACCAGACGGGTGAAGATCGACAGCGAATAATAGGACGACTTCAGAAAGTGCTCGAACTGCGCAAAGTCGCTGGTCTCCAGAAGATGCAGGCGGGTCTGCACCAGCGGGTTCTGCTCCAGTTCCTGCAGGCGCTGGCGATGCTGCTCGGAGGCGGCAAAGGTCAGCACGTGGAAGGTGAAGCGCCGCTGCGGATTGTTGGCGATGATGGAGGCGATCGTCGCGCCCATCGCGCGGAAATAATTGTTGTCCACACAGAAGGCGATGTGGAACGACGGGCCCGCGTCGGCGTGCTCGGACTGGCTCATGCGATGGCTTTCAGGACTTGTTCAACGGAGATGCGCTCGACCCAGTCGCGCCGCGCCTGCGTGGTGACCACGGTGCTGTGGGCCGCATCATAGGGCACCCACTCCGGATTCTTCTGGCGCATCAGGGCGATCACCGGCACGTGGACCGCATTGGCCAGGTGCATCACGGCTGTCTCCACCGAGATGATCAGATCGGCCTGCTCCAGCAGTGCCGGCAGCTGGAAGAAATTCTCTTCGGCACTGAACAGGACGGTGCGCTCCAGTTGCTGGCGCGCGATCTCCTGCCGTGCGTGCGGCAATTCCTGCGGCACGGCGTTGATGACGAAATCGCTTTGCGCCCATTGCGGCAGCGCCTGCATGGCCTTGATCAGCTGGCCGACCTGGGCCAGGCTCCAGCAGCGCTTTTTGGTCTTGGCATAGGGATTGATGACTACCAGCTTGCGCTGCCCGTCGTCAAAGCCCCAGCTCGCCAGGCGTTGCTGTGTTTCCTCGCGCCACTGCTGCGGAATCTCCACGAAGGGCATGCGCGCAGCGGCATCCACTTCCAGACCGCTCAGTTGGCGGAACCAGTGCGCATACACGTCGGTGATGTGATGCTGCCCGTCCGCCGCGCGGTAGCGGGGGATCGCCGCATCCAGCTTGCGGTAGGCGAGGACGTGATGCGGCTGGTAGAAACGGATGCGGTCCTGCATGCCGATCACCATGCCCTGCGGCGACAGACGGCGCGCCAGCGCAGCGTACTGGTGCGGCCGCAGGGTGGCCAGCGAGACCACGATCGGATAGTGCGCCGCCTGCGCTTCGGCCACCGACTCCTCCAGCAGGGCCGGGCTGTAGGTGCGGGTGTAGACCTTGTTGAAGAAGGGGCAAGCCGCCAGCCAGTCGTAGAGCGAATACTTGCGCAGGAACTCCCATTTGGACGCATCGCCGGTGCGCCTGACTTCATCGACCCACAGGTCGATCTTGAGCTGCGGGTTCTGCGCGGCGAAGGCCTTGAAGAAATTCTGCAGATAGGTGAAGTCGCCGATGGCAAGGTGGGCGACGAAGAGAATCCTGTCCGATGAGCGAAGCAGGTCCTGGGGAATCAGTTGAGTGGACATGGCCGTCGGCACGGATCAGGCTTGTTGGGAAAACTGCAGGCGGTACAGGTTGGCATACACGCCATCGCGTTGCAGCAGCTCCTGGTGATTGCCGATCTCGGCAATCTGTCCGTGCACCAGCACCACGATGCGATCGGCCCGCTCGATGGTCGACAGGCGGTGCGCGATGACGAAGGTGGTGCGCCCTTGCATCAGGCGTTCCAGCGCGGCCTGGACCGCGCGTTCGGATTCGGTGTCGAGGGCCGAGGTGGCCTCGTCGAGGATCAGGATGGGAGCATCCTTGTAGATCGCGCGGGCGATCGCCACGCGCTGGCGCTGGCCGCCTGACAGGCGCGAGCCATTGTCGCCGATGCGGGTCTCCATGCCTTGCGGCAGGCCTTGCACCACGTCGGTCAGGTGCGCGGCTTCCACGGCAGCGAGGATGCGCGCCGGATCGGGCGACTGGTCGCCATAGGAGATGTTGGCCGCCAGGGTGTCGTCGAACAGCACGGTGTTCTGGTTGACCATGGCGATCTGCTGGCGCAGGCTCAGCAGCGAGATCGATTCGATGTCGCGGCCGTCCAGCAGGATCTTGCCGGCGGTCACCGAATGGAAGCCGGGAAGCAGGCTCACCAGCGTCGATTTGCCGCCACCGGACATGCCAACGAAGGCCACGGTCTCGCCGGCGCGTACGCGCAGGTTGATGTTCTTGAGTGCCTGCTGCTCGTGGCCGGGATAGGAGAAGCTCACATCGACCAGCTCCACTTCGCCCTGCGCACGCTGCTGCAGGGCCTCGCCGGTGACGCGCTCGGGAGTCTTGTCGATCAGCTTGTAGACCTCTTCGGCGGCGGCCATGCCGCGCTGCAGGGGGCCATTGATTTCGGCCAGCTGCTTCAGCGGGGCCAGCAGCATGAGCATGGCGGTGATGAAGGAGACGAAGCCGCCGACGGTGATCTGGCCATTGCCGGACTGGATCAGCGCCATCACGATCACGATGGCCACGGCACAGGCCGTCATCAGCTGCGTGATCGGCACGGTCGAGGAAAATGCCGCAGTCATGCGCATGGTATAGCGGCGCAGGTTTTCGGCACGGTCGTGGAAACGCTTCTTTTCGTATTCGTGGCCACCGAAGATCTTGATCACTTGCTGGGCGCGCGTGGTTTCCTCGATCAGCTGGGTCAGTTCGGCGTTCACGGCGAGGGAATCACGGTTGAGCTTCTTGAGCCGCTTGCCGGTGGCGCGTACCACGATCGAGACCAGCGGCAGCAGGACCAGGGTCACGATGGTCAGGGTCCAGTTCAGGTACAGCAGCCATCCGAGCAGGCCCAGCACGGTCAGGGCGGAACGCAGGATGGAAGTGAAGACCTTGGTCACCATGTCGATGATCTGCTGCACTTCAAACATCATCGAGTTGATGACCTTGCCGACCGTGTTGGTGGCATAGAAGTGAATGGGCAGGTCCAGCATGCGCGCAAACATCTGGCGGCGCAGCTCGTTGAGGATGCGGGTGGAGACCCAGGTCATCATGTAAGTACTGGTAAAGGTGGCCATGCCGCGGATCAGGAAGATGCCGATCACCGCTGCCGGCACCAGCCACAGCGAGAACGTGGGTTTGCCCACGAAGCCCTTGTCCAGCAGCACCT
Organism: Herbaspirillum sp. 1130; assembly: GCF_017833835.1. Classification (NCBI taxonomy): domain Bacteria; kingdom Pseudomonadati; phylum Pseudomonadota; class Betaproteobacteria; order Burkholderiales; family Oxalobacteraceae; genus Herbaspirillum; species Herbaspirillum sp. 1130. The sequence continues at coordinate 411,519 of NZ_JAFICQ010000004.1, read as the reverse complement.
GGAAAATATACGGCACCACCGGTTCGGTGGCGGCGGTCACGATCATGCCGAGGAAAGCCAGCGCCAGGCGCTTCTTGTAGGGCCAGTGCAGCGCGGCCAGACGCTTTATGTTGTTGGACAGCATGGGGTATTCCTTGCTTGCAGGTGATGCAGAGTTCGAAAAACAGAGATTATGCCGTGTTCACCGGCCTCAGGGGCGTCTTGAAATGCACTGGCGCGTTATCTGGCGTTAAGGAAGAGGATCTGTGACTGCTGAGGAGACAAAGTCTGGTACATCTGGCCTGACCTGGTGTTCTTTCAAGTTTGTACGATCAGCAATACGCTTTCACCCTTGTTCCGTGCATTCATGCATAGCTGGCGCAGGGAATGCAGAAACGAGTAGAGACAATGTGAGCCTTCGCCGTCCTCTCCATACCGCACACGTGGATCGCTCGCCGGAGCGCTGGTCAGGATTGGTTGGTGGATGTCGTCGGCCAATTCATCGGCAGAACATAAATCGCTGAAAGTGTCTTCCGCCAGTTCGTCCACATGTGCGCTGGACCAGTCGAACAAGCGCGTAATGGCCTCGGCCAGAGTGGGAAGGGCCTGATCCTGCAGCTTTATCGCTTTCCAGCGGGACCACTCGGTGATCTCGCCTGCATCGTTTTCCCACGTATCAGGAGCTTCCCACGCATACGCGATGTCCTCGGCACCGTATAGCACCCTGAGGTCATTGATTGCGCTGGCTTGGGCCAACTCTTCGATGATTGCCGCCATCCATCCGTTACGGCTGCCGTTGGTGACCTGTGCCAGCATCTCCGGCGTGTCCGCTGTCACCTGAACGGGAGCATCGCCTGGTTCGGCCTGGCTGAGCCATTGGTCAATGCTGGTACCGTGCAGCGCAAAATCGCGCGGTTTCAGATAAGCAAAGTGGAAAAGATCGTTGGACATCGCTGGGTACTGTCTATGAACGCCTGTGCTGATTACATCAGGATGATGTCGTACTGCTCCTGCTGATAATCGCTCTGAACCTGCAGCGACACCGGCTTGCCGATGAAATCCCCGAGCATGGCCAGGTGTTGCGATTCCTCTTCCAGGAACATGTCCACCACCACCTGCGACGCCAGGATGCGGAATTCGCGCGGATTGAACTGCTTGGCCTCGCGCATGACCTCGCGCAGGATCTCGTAGCACACCGTGCGCGGCGTCTTGACCTGGCCGCGTCCCTTGCAGGCCGGGCAGGTCTCGCAGAGGATGTGGGCCAGCGATTCGCGGGTACGCTTGCGGGTCATCTCCACCAGCCCCAGCGTGGAGAAGCCCGAGACCGAGATCTTGGTGCGGTCGCGCTGCAGCGCCTTGCCCAGCTCGGCCAGTACGGCGTGGCGGTGCTCCGTGCTCTCCATGTCGATGAAGTCGAGGATGATGATCCCGCCCAGGTTGCGCAGCCGCAGCTGGCGCGCAATCGCGTGCGCCGCTTCCAGGTTGGTCTTGAAGATGGTGTCGTCGAAGTTGCGGCCGTTGACGAAGCTGCCGGTGTTGACGTCGATCGTGGTCATCGCTTCGGTCTGGTCGACGATCAGGTAGCCGCCCGACTTCAGGTCCACGCGGCGGCCCAGGGCGCGCTCGATTTCCTCTTCCACGCCATACAGGTCGAACAGCGGACGCTCGCCCCGGTAGTGCATCAGCTTGGGCAGCACCGAGGGCGTATAGATGGCACCGAACTCCTGCAGCATATGGAAGTTCTCGCGCGAATCGACCTGGATGGTGGCGGTCTGGTCCGAGACGAAGTCCCGCAGCACGCGCTGCGCCAGCGACAGATCCTGGTGCAGCAGAGTAGGCGCCGGCTTGGTCTTGGCCTGCTTGATGATGGTGGCCCAGGTGGTTCGCAGGTATTCCACGTCCATCTGCAGGTCGCTGTCGGAAGCATCCTCGGCCATGGTGCGGATGATGAAGCCGCCTTTTTCTTCCGGCGGTAGCAGTGCCTGCACCTTGCTGCGCAAGAGTTCGCGCTCGGCTTCGTTCTCGATGCGCTGGGAGATGCCGATGTGCTTGTCCTGCGGCAGGTAGACCAGCATGCGACCGGCAATCGAGATCTGCGTGGACAGCCGCGCGCCCTTGGTGCCGATGGGGTCCTTGATGACCTGCACCGTAATGGTCTGGCCATCGTGCAGCAGTTTCTCGATGGGAATGGCCGGCGCGTTCTGGCCGTCGTGCGGACGGGCTTCCCAGATGTCGGCCACGTGCAGGAAGGCGGCGCGCTCCAGGCCGATGTCGATGAAGGCCGATTGCATGCCCGGCAGCACCCGCACCACCTTGCCGAGGTAGATGTTGCCGGCCAGGCCGCGCGAGAGGGTGCGCTCGATGTGCAGTTCCTGCACGGCGCCTTGCAGGATCAGCGCCACGCGCGTCTCCTGCGGCGTGATGTTGATGAGGATGTCTTCGCTCATAGGATGCGAACGCCCGCTTGTTGTAATAGTTGAGCCGTCTCGAAGAGCGGCAGCCCCATGATACCGGAATGGCTGCCCACGATATGGCTGATGAAGACCGAGGCCAGCCCCTGGATGCCATACGCGCCGGCCTTGTCGTAGGGTTCGACGGTATTGCAATAGGCGGCAATGGCTTCTTCGGTCAAGGGCGCAAAGCTGACGTCGGACTGCTGCACGATCTGCCAGACCTCGGTTTCCACACCGTGAGTCACGCCCACGGCCACGCTGGTCAGGACCTGATGGGTGCGGCCGGAGAGCAGGGTGATCATGCGCACGGCTTCATCGTGATCGGCCGGTTTGCCCAGGATCAGGTCGTCCACCACCACGGTGGTATCGGCCGCGAGTAGCGGACGATGCGGCAGCTGGCGCAGGATCATGGTCTGCTGGGCGCTGTCGAGCTTGGCGCGGGTGACGCGGGCGACATAGTCCAGCGGGGCTTCGCCGGGCAGGACGCTCTCGTCGACTTCCTTGTCCGAGAGCATGAGTTCGAAATCGATGCCGATCTGGCGCAGCAGTTCGCGGCGGCGCGGGCTTTTCGAGGCGAGGTAGATTTTGTGGTCCGCTTGTTTCATTGAGCCAGGGATGTCAAGAGCCGGTACCGGAAGGCAGGAAGCCGGCGGTGGACGCCGTCAGGCGCGGTGATACGGATGGTTCTGCGTGATCGACCAGGCGCGATAGAGCTGTTCGGCCAGCATCACCCGCACCATGCCATGCGGCAAGGTCATGCTGGAGATGCGGATGAGCGTATCGGCCCCGGCCTTGAAGCCGGGATCGAGCCCGTCAGCCCCGCCGATGACGAAGGCCACGTCGCGTCCATCCTGCTGCCATTGCTCCAACTGCTGCGACAACTGCACTGAAGTCCAGTCGCGCCCGCGTTCGTCCAGGGCAATCACGCGCGCGCCCTTGGGCAGCGCCGCTTCGATCTTCTCGCGCTCCTGCGCCATCACGGTTTCGGCCGTGCGGCTGCCGGAGCGTTCGACGGGTTTGATTTCCTTGAGGATGATCCGGCATTCCGGTGGCATGCGCTTGGCATACTCCTGGAAGCCGGTTTCTATCCACGCCGGCATCTTGTGGCCGACGGCCGCGATGACCAGCTGCATCAAGCCTTGCTGGTGCGCTTGGCGGCCGGCTTCTTGGCGGTCTCGCTCTTGGCGGGCGCCACGCGCACGGTCTTGCCGGTCGGGGTCTTGGGCGCAGCGGCCTTGCGGGTGGTGCCGGCCTTGGTGGTGGTGGTCTTGCTGCCGGCTGCCGTGCCACGGGTGGTGGTGGTCTTGGCCGCCGTGGTCTTGGTGCCGGTAGTCCGGGTGGTGCGGGTCGTGCCGGCAGCAGCGCGGGTACCGGTGGTGCTGGTGGTCGTCGCGCGCGGCTTGCGGGCCGGCTTCTTCGGTGCGTCCTCGTCGTCGTCCAGGGCCTGGCTGGCTTCGACGGCTTCCGCCTGGGCGCGGGTGCGGCGGGTCTTGGGGGCCGGGGCTTCGTCGACGGCGGCGCGCTTGGCGGCAGCCGAAGTGCCGGTGCGCTTGGCCGCGCCCAGCTTGACTTCCTTGTCGCCCCAGATTTCTTCCAGACGGTAGTAGGTACGGATGGCCGGCTGCATGATGTGCACGATCATGTCGCCCAGATCGACCAGCACCCATTCGCCAGTGTCTTCGCCTTCGACGCTGACGACGTTGCCGCCCTTGGCCTTGACCTTGTCTCGCACCGAGGCGGCCAGCGCCTTGGTCTGGCGGTTCGAGGTGCCGGAGGCGATGGCCACGCGGTCGAACAGGGAGGTCAGGTGCGAGGTGTCATAGATGCGGATTTCTTGCGCCTTGACGTCTTCCAGAGCGTCCACGACCAGGGTTTGCAGTTTTTTGATGTCCATTATGAATTTCGGTACAGATGTTGTTGTTCGATATAGTCTAGCACCCTGCCCGGGATCAGCGAATCGGGTCGGGTGCCGCGTTGCAGCTGGGCACGGATTTCAGTCGACGAGATATCGACCGCCAGCCCGAGGGCCAGGTAGCCGTATCCGTGCGTGGTGCTGCGGATCTCTTGCGGCGCAGCGCTGCGCCGCTTGAATTCGTGGCGCACGGCCGGCGGCACGTGCGCATCGGCCAGCGCGAAGCCGGGCCGGGAGGCCGCGCACAAATGCGCGTACTCGAATAATTCCTGCCAGTGCTGCCAGGTGTCCAGGTGCTGCAACTGATCAGCGCCCATCAGGAACACTATCGACACCTCCGGCCCCAGCTCCGCGCGCAGTGCGCGCAGGGTATCGATGGTATAGGTCGCGCTGGAGCGGCGGATTTCCTGCTCATCGATGACCACCGGTACCTGCTGCTGGCCGAATGCGCGCCTGACCATCTCCACCCGGTCCGCCGCTTCGGCCTGCAGGCCGTGCTTCTGCCACGGATTGCCGGTGGGGATGACGCGCAGCTCATCGGGCTGCAGCAATTGCACGAAATGCTCGGCCAGCAGGACATGGCCATTGTGCACCGGATCGAAGCTGCCGCCGAGCACGGCAATGCAGCGCTGCGCCGCAGGCGGCACCATTACAGCCATTCCTTGTGCACCAGGAAGTCCGAATACAGCGCCGCTTCCGGGCTACCCGGTTCCGGATGCCAGTCATAGCGCCACTTCACCAGCGGCGGCATGGACATCAGGATGGATTCGGTGCGTCCGCCGGATTGCAGCCCGAACAGCGTGCCCCGGTCGAAGACCAGGTTGAATTCCACATAGCGCCCCCGGCGATAGGCCTGGAAGTCGCGTTCACGTTCGCCATAAGGCGTTTCCCGGCGCGCCGCCACGATGGGCAGATAGGCGTCGAGGAAGGCATCGCCCACGCTGCGTTGCAGGGCGAAGGCCTGCTCGAAGGGCAGGGCGTTGAAGTCATCGAAGAAGATGCCGCCGACGCCGCGCGGCTCCTTGCGATGCTTCAGGTAAAAATAGTCATCGCACCATTTCTTGAAGCGCGGATACAAGTCCTCGCCATAGGGCTGCAGCGCATCGCGGCAGGTGCGGTGGAAGTGCACTGCATCTTCCTTCACGCCGTAGTAGGGCGTGAGGTCCATGCCGCCGCCGAACCACCAGACGGCCTCTTCGCCTTCCGCATGGGTGGTGAAGAAGCGCACGTTCATGTGCACCGTCGGCACGTAGGGATTGCGCGGATGCAGCACCAGCGACACGCCCATCGCTTCCCACGCGCGGCCCGCCAGTTGCGGGCGGTTGGCCGCAGCCGAGGGCGGCAGGTTCTTGCCCATCACGTGCGAGAAGCCGACACCGCCGCGCTCCAGCAGGTTGCCTTCTTCCAGCAAGCGCGAGGTGCCGCCACCGCCTTCAGGGCGTTCCCAGGAATCAGACAGGAAAGTCTTGCCATCAGCGGCTTCCAGCGCGGCGACGATGCGCTGTTGCAGGTCCTGCAGGTAAGCCTTGACGGCAGCGGTGTTGGTGGCGGCGTTGGAATGGGTGGTCACGGCGGGTCGCTCTGGTACACGGTTACTGGACGGAAATGCGTTCCAACCCGCCATTGTACCTTGACCGCCCCCGGCTGGGGCGTCAAAAGCCGGTCCGCAGGCGATGCCGGACCGGCGTTGTGGGGCAAAGGCCTCAGTTTTGCGGCGGCTGGGCCAGCGGTACGGCCACCTGATAAGTCGCCGGCGCCGGCCAGCCTTCCTTCAGGCAGACCTCGGCGATGGCGTTCTGCACGTCGTTGTAGACCTGGCCGAAATTGGGCGTGGGCGCATGCACGCGCAGGGCGATCAGGGTGCCGGTGGCATTGAACTCCTGGATCACGATGCCCGGTGCCGGCGTCTGCAAGACGTTGGGAATGGCCTTGATGCGCTCGGAAAGCTTGGCGATGGCCTGCTGCGGATCGACGCTGTAGGCAATCTGGCAACGCAGGTCGGTGCGGCGGGTGGCGTTGACGTTGTAGTTGATGATGTTTTCCGAGAACAGCTTGTTGTTGCCGATGATCACGCGCAGGTTGTTGTCGGTAGTGATGATGGTGGTCACCAGGCCAATGTCGGAGACCGTGCCGGTCTGGCCGGCGGCGGTGATGTAGTCGCCCACCTTGAAGGGACGCAACACCACCAGGAAGATGCCGGCCGCAAAATTGGACAGCAGGCCCGACCAGGCCACACCCAGGGCCACGCCGACTGCGCCGATCATGGCCGCAAAGGATGTGGTCGGGATGCCGCACACTTCCAGGATGCCCATCACCAGCAGGATGCGCAGGATGACGTGCATGGCCGAGCTGGCATAGTTGATGAGCGTGGTCTCGAACTGGCGCGCGGTCAGCACGCGGCGCACGATCTTGGAGAGCGTGTTGATGAACATGCCGCCGACGATCCAGATGACGATGGCGGCAATCACCTTGAGCCCGAAAGGCACCAGGTAGAGGTTGATCAAAGTTTCAAAATTGAGCAGGTGGTCTGGCATCGATATGTCCTTTTCTTCTGGGAATGCGGGTGGTGGCGGGGGCATGCTGCCCGGAAACGCCCGTCGTGCTTAGGCTGCGGAGGCGTCATTTTGTTGCAGTGGCACGGCAAGTGCCGCGCATGCCCTCCAAATGAAATCCCCCGCAACACACACGGCGTTGCGGGGGATGGAGACGGCATGCGGCCCGGCTTAGCGCTTCAGGGCGCGCCAGCCGATGTCGCGGCGCATCTGCGAACCGGCGAAGTGGATCAGGTCGGCAGCATCATAGGCATGCTTCTGCGCGACCTTGACGCTGTCGCCCAGGCCCACCACACACAGCACGCGGCCACCGTTGGTGGTCAGCTTGTCGCCGTTGAGGGTGGTACCGGCGTGGAAGGTGACGCAATCGGCGGTCTCGGCCGGGATGTCGGTGATGAGGTCACCCTTGCGCGGTTCTTCCGGATAGCCATGGGCGGCCATGACCACGCCCAGCGCGGTACGGCGGTCCCATTCCAGTTCGATCTTGTCCAGGGTGCCGGTGACCGCATGTTCGAACACGGTCAGCAGGTCCGTCTTCAGGCGCGCCATGATGGGCTGGGTTTCGGGGTCGCCCATGCGGCAGTTGAATTCCAGCGTCTTGGGGTTGCCCTCGGCGTCGATCATCAGGCCCGCATACAGGAAGCCGGAGAAAGGGATGCCATCCTTGGCCATGCCCTGCACGGTCGGCACGATGATCTCGCGCATCACGCGCGCATGCAGCGCCGGGGTGACGATGGGAGCGGGCGAGTAGGCGCCCATGCCGCCGGTGTTGGGGCCCTGGTCGTGATCCTGCAGGCGCTTGTGGTCCTGGCTGGTGGCCAGCGGCAGGATGTTCTTGCCGTCGACCATGACGATGAAGGAAGCTTCTTCACCGGCCAGGAATTCCTCGATCACCACACGCGCACCGGCGTCGCCCAGCTTGTTGTCGGAGAGCATCATGTCCACGGCCGTATGCGCTTCTTCCAGCGTCATGGCGACCACCACGCCCTTGCCGGCGGCCAGGCCGTCGGCCTTGATGACGATGGGCGCGCCCTTTTTGGCGATGTAGTCATGCGCGGCCGCCACGTCCGAGAAGGTCTGGTACTCGGCGGTCGGGATCGCATGGCGCTGCATGAAGGCCTTGGCGAAGTCCTTGGAGCTTTCCAGCTGCGCCGCTTCCCTGGTGGGGCCGAAGATCTTCAGGCCACGGGCGCGGAAGACGTTGACGATGCCGGCCGCCAGCGGGCCTTCCGGGCCGACCACGGTCAGCGCCACGTGTTCCTGCTCGACGAAGTCGGCCAGGGCCACGGGATCGGTGATGGCGATGTTCTGCAGGCGCTCGTCGAGCGCGGTGCCGCCATTGCCGGGAGCAACATAGACCGTCTGGATGCGCGGCGACTTGGCAATGGCCCAGGCCAGCGCATGTTCACGGCCACCGGAGCCAACAACTAGGATTTTCATGGGATAGGAAGATAAAAGTGGCGAATGGGGCGGAAAGGGTCGTCTTGTCCGTATCTTTATAAACCGGCTGGGTGATCGGGTGAATTATTCTTCGATCACGGCGTTGGTATAGAGCTCCTGGGTATCGTCCAGGTTCTCCAGCGCATCCAGCAGCTTCTGCATCCTGACGCCGTCCTCGCCCGCAAACACGGTCTCGGTGGAGGGCTTCATGGTGATCTCGGCGACTTCGGCCTTGAAGCCGGCGGCTTCCATGGCGGACTTCACGGCCGAGAAATCATTGGGAGCGGTCAGCACTTCGATGCCGCCTTCGTCGTCGGTGAGGACGTCTTCGGCACCAGCTTCGAGCGCGGCTTCCATGACGGCATTCTCATCGGTTCCGGGCGCGTACATCAGCTGGCCACAGTGCTTGAAGAGGAAGGCCACCGAACCTTCGGTACCCATGTTGCCGCCGAATTTTGAGAAGGCATGGCGCACTTCGGCCACGGTGCGCACGCGGTTGTCGGTCATGCAATCGACGATGATGGCTGCGCCGTTGATGCCGTAGCCTTCATAGCGCACTTCTTCATAGTTCACGCCGTCCAGGGCACCGGTGCCGCGCTGGATGGCGCGGGTGACGTTGTCCTTGGGCATGTTGGCGTCGGAGGCACGGTCCACGGCCAGGCGCAGGCGCGGGTTGGTGTCCGGATCGCCCCCGCCCATGCGGGCGGCGACGGTGATTTCCTTGATCAGGCGGGTCCAGACGCGACCACGCTTTTCATCCTGACGGCCTTTACGGTGCTGAATATTGGCCCATTTGCTGTGTCCAGCCATGTTGAATCTTTCCTGCGAGAGGGTGAGGCCAGAACCGTCCCGCCTGCGCAAGCCGCTCCTGGAGGCGCCTCGGCAAGACCGGCGGGCGCGGGCAAGGCATCGCTGCAGCAGGGGGACCCGGCGCCCAGGGTTCGATAATGCATTTCCTGACGCCATGTTCTGACTATAATCGGGCGGGCATTTTACCATACCGCCACCCCGTCATTTTTGCCTTGAAGGCCCAGTCGAGATGATTAATCCGCTTCCCATCGCTACCCATTCCGGCGGGCAACTGTGCCTGCTGCCGCAACTGGCCAACCGTCACGGCTGCATCACCGGTGCCACCGGCACCGGCAAGACGGTCACCCTGCAGGTGCTGGCCCAGGCCCTCTCCGACATCGGCGTGCCGGTCTTCATGGCCGACGTAAAAGGCGATCTCTCCGGCCTGGGCAAGGCCGGCAGCGCCTCCCCCAAGACCAGCGCGCGCCTGACCCAGCTGGGCCTGCCCGAACCGGCCTGGGCCGCGGCACCGGTGGCGTTCTGGGACGTCTACGGCGAACTGGGCCATCCGGTGCGCGCCACCGTCTCCGACATGGGCCCGCTGATGCTGGCCCGCATGCTCAACCTGAACGATACCCAGCAGGGCGTGCTGCAGCTGGTGTTCAAGATTGCCGATGACCACGGCCTGCTGCTGCTCGATACCAAGGACCTGCGCGCCATGCTGCAGCACGTGGGCGAGAACGCGGCCCAGTTCAAGACCGAATACGGCAACATTTCGGCCGCCAGCGTAGGGGCCATCCAGCGCGGGCTGATCGCCATCGACGAGCAGGGCGGCGACCGTTTCTTCGGCGAGCCCATGCTCAACATCGAGGACTGGATGCAGACCGATGCCCAGGGCCGCGGCATCATCAACATCCTCGCCGCCGACAAGCTCATGAATGCGCCGCGCCTGTATTCCACCTTCCTGCTGTGGATGCTGTCGGAACTGTTTGAGCACCTGCCCGAAGTGGGCGACCTGGACAAGCCCAAGATGGTTTTCTTCTTCGACGAAGCGCACCTGCTCTTCGATGAAGCCCCCAAGCCGCTCCTGCAGAAGATCGAGCAGGTGGTGCGCCTGATCCGCTCCAAGGGCGTGGGCATCTACTTCGTCACGCAAAATCCGCTGGACATCCCCGACACCGTGCTGGGCCAGCTCGGCAACCGCGTACAGCACGCCCTGCGCGCCTACACCCCGCGCGACCAGAAGGCGGTGCAGGCTGCTGCTGAAACCTTCCGTCCCAATCCCATGGTCAATACCGCCCAGGCCATCACCGAGCTGGGCGTGGGCGAGGCGCTGGTGTCCTTCCTCGATGAGAAGGGGCGCCCCAACATGGTCGAGCGCGGCTACGTGCTGACCCCGGCGTCGCAGATCGGTCCCATCAGCGTGGAGGAACGGCACGCCCTGATCGCCTCTTCGCTGGTGGCCGGCGTCTACGAACAGGCCATCGACCGTGAGTCGGCCTATGAACGCCTGAAGGGACGCGCGGTGCAGCAGCCGCAGGCAGCGCCTGCTCCGGCGCCGCAACCAGCCCCCGCTCCGGCCGATGACAATGCCTGGGGCGCATCGGCAGGCCGTAGCGCACCGGCCCCTGCCAGCACCTCGCGTCCCAGTGGGGGTGCGCGCATGCCGCAGCCGCAACCCGTTCCACCGCCGCAGTCACAGCAGGATCAGGGCGGCGGTCTGGGCGATCTGCTCAAGGATGCCGCCGGTGGCATCTTCGGCAGCGGCAGCGGCAATCGCCGCAGCGATTCGCCCCTGCAGGCCATGGTCAAGTCGGCTGCACGCAGCATCGGTTCGCAGGTCGGGCGCGAGCTCATTCGTGGCGTGCTCGGCTCGCTGATGAAGAAGCGCTGACACGGTGCTGCGCCCGCCCGCGCGGCGCGTGCGCAGCCCAGGGTTTACAATCGCGGCCATGACTGCCGCTCACACCCCCGTTCATTCCACTCCGCGCCAGGCCTTCCTGGGCGGGCTGCTGCTCGCCATCATTGGTGCCATCTTCTTTTCCGCCAAGGCCATCGTGGCCAAGCTGATGTACCGCTACCAGGTCGATGCGGTCATGGTGATCACGCTGCGCATGCTGTTTTCTTTCCCCATGTTTGCCGCCGTGGCGCTCTGGAAAGCGCGCACCCAGCCGCCCCTGGCGCGCGCCGACGTGCTGCGCATCGTGGTGCTGGGATTGATGGGCTATTACCTGTCGAGCTTCCTCGATTTCCTCGGGCTGCAATACATCTCGGCCGGGCTGGAACGCCTGATCCTGTTCCTCACGCCTTCCTTCGTGATGCTGATCGCGTTTTTCTTCTTCAAGCGCAAGATCGGCTGGATCGAATGGGCGGCCTTGCTGGTGTCCTACTTCGGTACCGTGCTGGTGCTGCAGCATGATCTTCATACCGGCGGCAGCAACGTCATCCTCGGCAGCGCCCTGGTGCTGGGGTCGGCCCTGAGCTATTCGATCTACCTGATCTCTTCCGGCGAACTGGTGCGTCGGGTCGGCGCGGTGCGGCTGGTGGCCTATGCCATGTGCGTCTCCAGCGTGGCCTGCCTGGTCCAGTTCTTCATCTTGCGCGCGCCCGCCGACCTGGTCACGCAGGTGGCCCCCGTGTACCAGCTGTCACTTTTCAATGCGGTGTTCTGCACGGTGCTGCCGGTGTTCCTGACCATGGTGGCGGTGGCCCGCATCGGCGCTCCCACGGCCGCCCAGGCGGGGCTGGTGGGGCCGGTCTCGACGCTCTTCATGGGCGCCGTGCTGCTGGATGAACCGATCACCGGCATCCAGCTGGCCGGCACCGCCCTGGTGCTGTCGGGCATGTGGCTGCTGTCGCGCAAGAAGCGCTGAGGCGTTCTATACTGCCTCTCGATATATGAATCTTCAGGCTAGAAATCCACTCACTACAAGGAGACCCAGATGGCAAAAGCAATCCGCATGAGCAAGACCGGCGGCCCCGAAGTCATGGAATACGTGGACGTGGAAGTGGGCGAACCGGGTCCCGGTGAAGTCCGCATCCGCCACGCTGCCGTCGGCCTGAACTTCATCGATTGCTATTTCCGTTCCGGTCTCTATCCGCAGCCGCTGCCAGCCGGCCTGGGCCAGGAAGCGGCCGGCACCATCGAAGCCGTTGGTGCGGGCGTGGCCGGTTTCCAGGTCGGTGACCGCGTGGCCTATGCCGGCCGTCCCAATGGCGCTTATGCCGAAGCGCGCGTGATGCCGGCCGATATCCTGGTCAAGCTGCCGGATGCCATCAGTTTCGATACCGCAGCGGCCATGATGCTGCAGGGCATGACCGTGCAATACCTGCTGCGCCAGACTTATGCCGTGCAGCCGGGCGAGACCATCCTGTTCCATGCGGCCGCCGGCGGCATCGGCCTGATCGCCTGCCAGTGGGCGCGCGCCCTGGGCGTGAACCTGATCGGCACCGTCAGCAGCGACGAGAAGGCGGCCCTGGCCAAGCAGCATGGCGCGGCCCACGTCATCAACTACACCACCGAAAACTTCGTCGAACGCGTCAAGGAAATCACCGGCGGCAAAGGCGTGCCGGTGGTCTATGACGCCATCGGCAAGGACACCTTCACCGGCTCGCTGGATTGCCTGCGCCCGCGCGGCATGATGGTCAGCTTCGGCAATGCCTCCGGTCCGGTGCCGCCGTTCGGCGTGTCCGAACTGGCCTCGCGCGGTTCGCTGTTCCTGACCCGCCCCTCGCTGGGCAACTACATCGCCACCCGCCCCGAACTCGATGCCACCGCCGGCGACCTGTTCGACATGGTCGAGAGCGGCAAGATCAGCATCGAGATCAACCAGCGCTATGCCTTGAAGGATGTCGGCCAGGCCCACGCCGACCTGGAAGGCCGCAAGACCACCGGTTCGACCATCCTGATCCCGTGATGGCCGCGTAATCGCCTGATGACCCTGATACAAGAGGAATGCCTATGGACCAGCCCCCGCGCGACCCCGGCCTCGACAATCCCATGGGCCATCCCCCCGAGCAGGCGGCCGGCGCCGACGGCTCGCCCAAGTTCGGGCGGCTGTTGGCAGTGCTGATCTGTGCGGTGCTCATGATCGTGGTCATCACCTTCGCCAGCGAAGCCTACTTCTCCTGATTTTCCACTGGATATCGAAATTCTTCGGTACGGATCTCGCAAGTTATCGGGGTTTACCCAAGACTATGCGTGGATCACGCATTTTTCTCCGTCTTGATCGTCAAATGCTGCCTTCGGCGTTCGGGTGAATTCCTTCACCTGAACGCCTCCAGGGAGAACATTTTTGGCGGGAGAGGGAGATGGGAAGGAACTGGCACGCGGTCGTTGTCTGGTGCGGCCGTCTGGCCTTGGGCGTGGCGTGCGGCCTGCACGCTGCGCAGGCGGCCGAGAACGGGGTGAGCCCGCAGGAAATCGTGCTGGGCCAGTCGGCCCCCTTTACCGGCCCGGCCGCCGAGGTCGGGCGCGACTTCCAGGAAGGGGCACGCAGCTATTTCGCCCAGGTCAATGCCCGTGGCGGCGTGCATGGGCGGCGCGTGCGGCTGCTGAGCCTGGATGACGGCTACCAGCCCGAACGCACCCTGGCCAATACCCAGCAACTGATCTGGCGCGACAAGGTATTCGCGCTGTTCGGTTTTTCCGGCACGCCCACGGTGCTGGCGGCGCTGCCGGCCATCCGCGAGGCCGGCATTCCGCTGATCGCCCCGCACACCGGGGCCGCCGCCCTGCGCGAACCCTTCAATCGCCTGATCTTCCACGTGCGCGCCAGCTACGAGCAGGAAACCGGTTTCCTGCTGCGCCAGCTGCAGGGCACCGGGCGCAAGCGCGTGGCGGTGTTCTACCAGAACGATGAGCTCGGCAAGGGCCTGCTGGACAACCTGCGCCAGCGCGCAGCGCAATACGGACTGACCCTGGTCGGCAGCATGCCCATCGAGCGCAACAGCGATGCCGTGGGGCCGGCGGCAGAACAGTTCATGAAGATGCGCCCCGATGTGGTGATCCAGGCCGTGTCCTACGAGCCGGCCGCGGCGCTCATCACGCGCATGCGGGCGGCGGGCTACCTCGGCGGCTTTTCCCATTATTCCTTCGTCGGCAGCCTGTCGCTGGCCGCACGCCTCAAGCAGACCGGGGTCGGTACCGAGATCACCCAGGTGGTGCCATTTCCCAACAAGGCCAGGCTGCCCATCGTCTACGAATACCAGAAGGCCATGGAAAGCAGTCCCGGCGCACGCTGCAATTTCATCGGGCTGGAAGGCTACATCGCCGCCCGTGTCCTGGTCGAGGGCTTGCGCCGCGCCGGCCCGCAACTCACGCGTGCCGGCCTGATCCGGGCGCTGGAGAGCATCACCCCGGCCAACTACGATGGCGGCGGCTTCAGCCTGCAGTTCGGTCCTGCCGATCACAGCGGATCGGATTTCGTCGACCTCACCGCCATCGGCACGGGTGGACGCTTCATCAATTGAGGGCAGGGCAGCGGAGCAGCCGCCCGGCGCGGTCCTGTCCTGATCGGCTACACTGTGACGCGGCGCCCGGCGACCGGCCGTACGCCATCGCCTCCCTTGCCACCCTCATCAAGGATCCGCCGTGTCTGGTTCCCGTTCCTCTTCGCTGGCTGCGCCCGCCTACTCCGGCGTGGCCCTGATGGCCGCCTGCAGCGCCGGTTTCCTGTGGGGCACCGGAGCCCTGGTGGTCAACATCCTGATCGCGCAATACGGCTTCGCGCCGGGCGACATCTCCTTCTGGCGCTTTGCGGTCGGTGCGGTGTTCCTGTGCCTGGTATTCGGCGCACGCATCCACCTGCCGACCCTGCGCGCACTGCTGCTGTCCGTGGTGCTGGCCGGGACCACCATGGCCGGCTACGTGCTGTTCTGGTTCCTCGGGATCGAGCGCATCGGCGCGGCCATTCCCACGCTGATCGCCCTGTGCCTGCCACCGGTGTTTTCCACCGTCATCGCGCTGTTGCGCGGGCAGGAAAAGCTGGACTGGACGCTGGCAGCGGTGCTCGCCGCCGCACTGGGCGGCACCGTGCTGATCGTGGCGCGGCATGAGGCCAATGGCAGTGCCGCATCAGGCCAGACGGACCTGCTCATCGGACTGGCCTGTTCGGTCGCCTCGGCCTTGCTCTATACCGGATTCACGCTGGTCAGCGGACGGCTCTCGACGGCGCTGGGGGCCGGCCCCTCCGCAACCTGCCTGACCGTGGTGGCGGCGCTGGTGATGGGAATGGCCAGCCTGGCGCGGCCGCTGCACTGGCCCAGCGGCTTGCCGCCGCAAGCCTGGTATCTGTACCTGGGGGTGGTCACGGCGGCGCTGGCGCTGCTGGTGTTCAGCTGGGGCGCCGCACGCCTGACGCCCACGGCGCTGACCGTGGCGACCCTGATCGAACCGCTCACGGCGGTCCTGCTGGCCGCCGTATTGCTGGGCCAGACCCTGAGCGCTACCCAGTGGCTGGGCGGCGCGCTGTTGTTGCTGAGCATCTGGGGCCTGGGCAAGCGGCTCGGGCGGCCGCCGCACGGGTGAGCGGGATCAGTTC
The DNA here is from genome assembly GCF_017833835.1 of Herbaspirillum sp. 1130. Classification (NCBI taxonomy): domain Bacteria; kingdom Pseudomonadati; phylum Pseudomonadota; class Betaproteobacteria; order Burkholderiales; family Oxalobacteraceae; genus Herbaspirillum; species Herbaspirillum sp. 1130. The sequence continues at coordinate 395,852 of NZ_JAFICQ010000004.1, read as the reverse complement.
TCCGGCTGGCCGTTCTTGTCCACCTTGATGCGGATGTGGCGCGTCACGCCGCTGGGACCGGGGAAATCCTCGAAGGCCGCGCGCACCATGGCCGGCATGGCGGCCGTCAGTCCGGCACGCTGGCCTTCGCTGTCGACCACGACGTCGAACAGCTTCTTGCCGTCGCTGGCCTGGCTGATGCCGATCTGCAGCCGGCGCAGGAAGACCGGATAGCTGGTGGTCTGCATCGGACCACCATACCAGAAGGGATCATAGAACGGTCCGTAAGGGCCGTAGAAGCCGAACGGGCGCGGACCAAAGCGTCCCCAGCCCGGCCCCGGTCCGTAGAAGAAGGGATCATAGGCCGGCCGGCTCACTACCACCTGCTCGGTATTCATCCCGTAGCCGAAGCTGACCTGCAATTGCGCCGACTTCAGATCGCGCGCCTCGGTGAAGCCGAGGAATTGCAGCTCCTGGCGGATCAGCCCGGCGTAGTTCTGGTATTGCAGGTCATTCTCCTGTTCCTTGGCGGGCGCAAAGGTATAGGCGCGCTGGTTGTAGTCGGGCGACCAGGCGTGGAAAGAGGTGACGTTGCTCTCGATCACCGAGGCGCAACCGGACAGCAGCAGGCTGGCCGCTGCAAGAAGGGGATAAAGCCAGCGTTTCATGAACGAACTCCATCAGAAAAAAGCCGGGCACCGGGCAGAAGGCTGGGATGCCGTGGGAAGGGCGCTTGCGGGGCGATATGAAGCAAAAGGCAAAAAACCTTGCCTCGTCAGACCCAGCAAGCGGCCATTTTGAGCCCGCGTGGAAAGCGACAGCCGGAAAACCCCGCTGCGCCTGCCTGCTTCGCCCCAATCTGGGGCAAGGGCCGGTTCCGCCATTGTACCGGCCGTAGGCCGATATGAACCATGCTTCCCGCCAACAGTCCCTGATGGAGACGAGCGCGGCAAAACCGGCCGATTCCATTCGCGCAGTGCGGGATGATTGGTAAAATCGGGTTTTTGCTGCACCTGAATTGGCTTTGTACTGTCTTAGCCTTCACCTTAGCCCTCACTTTCTGACCTCCATTTCCCTTCCCGGACAGGCCTCCATGCGCACCGATACGCCCCAGACGATCTACCGTAAAGACTACGCCGCTCCCAATTACCTGGCGGACACCGTCGAGATGGGTTTCGACCTCGATCCCGCTGACACCCGTGTGGCCACCCGCATCACCCTGACCCGCAACCCGGACGCCAAGGGCCGCGACCTGATCCTCTTCGGCGAAGAGCTGGAACTGGTGGCTCTGCGCCTGAACGGCAAGACGCTCTCGCAGGCCAAGGGCGATTTCCGCATCGCCGGTGGCGTGCTGACCATCCCTGCCGCCCCGGCCAAGGTGACGCTGGAGATCGAGACCCTGGTCCATCCGGACCGCAACACCTCGCTCATGGGCTTGTACGTGTCCAATGGCAATTTCTTCACCCAATGCGAAGCCGAAGGCTTCCGCAAGATCACCTATTTCCCGGATCGTCCGGACGTGATGGCCAAATTCACCGTCATGCTGCGCGCCGACAAGGCGCGCTATCCGGTGCTGCTGTCCAACGGCAACCTGATCGAAGAGGGTGAGCTGCCCGATGGCCGTCACTATGCGAAGTGGGAAGATCCGTTCAAGAAGCCTTCTTACCTGTTCGCCCTGGTGGCCGGCCAGCTGGTCTGCCAGGAAGAAACCGTGCGCCTGCATTCGGGCCGCGATGCGCTGCTGCAGGTGTGGGTGGAAGAGGGCAACCTCGACAAGACCCAGCACGCCATGGAGTCGCTCAAGAACAGCATCACCTGGGACGTGGAACGCTTCGGCCTGGATCTCGACCTGGACCGCTTCATGATCGTGGCGGTGGGCGACTTCAACATGGGCGCCATGGAAAACAAGGGCCTGAACATCTTCAACACCAAGTACGTGCTGGCCAATCCGCGCATCGCCACCGATGTCGACTTCGCCAACATCGAAGCGGTGGTCGGCCACGAATATTTCCACAACTGGACCGGCAACCGCGTCACCTGCCGCGACTGGTTCCAGCTGTCGCTGAAGGAAGGCCTGACCGTCTTCCGCGACCAGGAATTCTCGGCCGACATGATCGGCAGCGACAGCGGCCGTGCCGTCAAGCGCATCGATGACGTGCGCGTGCTGCGCCAGGCGCAGTTCCCGGAAGATGCCGGTCCGATGGCCCACCCGGTGCGTCCCGATTCGTTTGTCGAGATCAACAATTTCTACACCGTCACCGTCTACGAAAAGGGTGCTGAAGTGGTGCGCATGTACCAGACCCTGCTGGGCCGTGACGGCTTCCGCAAGGGAATGGACCTGTACTTCAAGCGCCACGATGGCCAGGCCGTGACCTGCGACGATTTCCGCGCCGCCATGGCCGACGCCAATGGCCGCGACCTGTCGCAATTCGAACGCTGGTACAGCCAGGCCGGCACGCCGCTGGTGCAAGCCAGCGCGGACTACGACGCCAAGCGCAAGACCCTGACCCTGACGCTGGAACAGAGCTGCCCGGCCACGCCCGGCCAGAAGAAGAAACAGCCCTTCCACATTCCGGTAGCCGTGGGCCTGCTGGATGCGCAGGGCCGTGACCTGGCGCTGACCCTGCAAGGCGAGAAGAAGGCCGGTGCCACCACCCGCGTGCTGGAACTGACCAAGGCCAAGCAGAGCTTCACCTTCATCAACGTCGATGAAAAGCCGGTGCCGTCGCTGCTGCGCGGTTTCTCCGCGCCGGTGGTCCTGCAATACGACTACAGCGATGCCGAACTGGCCTTCCTGATGGCCCACGACAGCGATGCCTTCAACCGCTGGGAAGCCGGCCAGCGCCTGGCCACGCGCCGTCTGCTGAACCTGACGGTGGCCGTGCAGGCCGCGCGCCAGTCCGGCCATGTGGTGGCGGTCGACACCGTGCTCAACAACATCGAGCACGATGGTGCCCTGGCCGAAGCGCTGCGCGCCACCCTCAAGGACGAGTCGCTGGATCCTGCCTTCCGCGAACTGGTGCTGACCCTGCCGTCGGAAACCATGATCGCCGAACAGATGGAAGTCATCGATCCGCACGCCATCCACGTGGCGCGCCAGTTCCTGCGCCGCTCGCTGGCGCGCGAACTGCGCGATGATCTGCTGGCCGTGTATCGCGCCCACCAGACCCCGGGTGCCTACAGCCCCGACGCCGCTTCGGCCGGTCACCGTGCCTTGAAGAACGTGGCCCTGTCCTACCTGGCCGAGCTGGATGATGAAGAAGCCATGGCTCTGGCCCAGCAGCAGGACCAGGACGCCAACAACATGACCGACCGCCTGGCCGCACTCTCGGCTGTGCTCAACAGCGCCGCCCCCGGCAAGAGCGAAGCCCTGCAGCGCTTCTACGCCGAGTTCGAACAGGAAGCCCTGGTCATCGACAAGTGGTTCACCCTGCAGGCCACGGCCCGCAATGCCGACGTGAACACCGTGCGCACCCTGACCGAGCATCCGGCCTTCACATTGAAAAATCCGAATCGCGCACGCAGCCTGATCTTCAGCTTCTGCAACGGCAACCCCTCGGCCTTCCACGCGCTCGATGGCAACGGCTATGCCTTCTGGGCCGAACAGGTGATCGCCCTGAACGGCAGCAATCCGCAGGTGGCCGCGCGCCTGGCGCGCAGCCTGGACCGCTGGCGCAAGTACACCCCGGCGCTGCAGGAAAAGATGCGCCTGGCCCTGCAACAGGTTGCGGCCACCCCCAAACTCTCGCGCGACGTGGCCGAAGTCATCACCAAGGCCCTGGCCGATTGATCTGTCAGACAGATAATTGACCCCTCACTCATTCATCCGATTCATTAAATAAAAACCACTGCAAGGAAGACCACCATGAAACGTATCAGCCTCACGCAACACCTGATCGAGCAGCAGCGTCTGCACAACAAGATCCCGTCCGAACTGCGCCTGCTGATCGAAGTCGTCGGCCGTGCCTGCAAGTCGATCTCGCATGCGGTCGGCAAGGGTGCGCTGGGCGAAGTGCTGGGCAGCGCCGGCAGCGAGAACGTGCAGGGCGAAGTGCAGAAGAAGCTGGACGTGATCTCCAACGAGATCCTGCTGGAAGCCAATGAATGGGGCGGCCACCTGGCGGCCATGGCCTCCGAAGAAATGGAGACCATCCACCGCATCCCCAACCGCTATCCCAAGGGCGAATACCTGCTGATGTTCGATCCGCTGGATGGCTCCTCCAACATCGACGTCAACGTCTCCATCGGCACCATCTTCTCGGTGCTGAAGGCCCCGGAAGGCATGACCGAACCCAGCGAGCAGGACTTCATGCAGCCCGGCACCAAGCAGGTCGCCGCCGGCTATGCCGTCTATGGCCCGCAGACCGTGCTGGTGCTGACCACCGGCGACGGCGTGCACTGCTTCACGCTGGACCGCGAAATGGGCGCCTGGGTGCTGACCCAGAAGGACATCAAGATTCCCGAAGACACCAAGGAATTCGCCATCAACGCCTCCAATCAGCGTCACTGGTTCCCGCCGGTCACCCGCTACGTCGATGAAATGCTGGCCGGCTCCACCGGTCCGCGCGGCAAGGATTTCAACATGCGCTGGATCGCCTCCATGGTGGCCGACGTGCATCGCATCCTGAACCGCGGCGGCATCTTCATGTACCCGGCCGATGCGCGTGAGCCGGGCAAGCCGGGCAAGCTGCGCCTGATGTACGAAGCCAACCCGATGGCCTTCATCGTCGAGCAGGCCGGTGGCGCCGCCACCGATGGCCAGCAGCGCATCCTCGACATCCAGCCGGAAAAGCTGCACCAGCGCGTGGCCGTGTTCCTGGGCTCGAAGAATGAAGTGGAGCGCGTGACCTCCTATCACAAGGAATAAGCGTCCGGCGAATCACTCGCCTGCTGCAGAAAATGCCGCCCGGTTTTCACCGGGCGGCATTTTTTATGCCCGCTTTTCTGTGCGGTTTACCGCAGGTTTTTCTGTGCTTGATTCTGCTGCGCGCGTGTCAGCTCTGTGCCGACGGCGCTCCCGCCTCCGCCAGCCGCACCTGATTGCGCCCGCCATGCTTGGCTTCATAGAGGGCCGCATCGGCGCGCCCCAGCAAGTCTTCCACGGTGCGCTCGCCCGCTGGCAGCAATTCCATGGCACACACGCCCGCGCTGGCCGTGACCACGCCGCGCGGATTGCCGCGATGGGGCAGGTCCAGCGCCTGGATGCCGGCGCGGATCTTTTCCGCCACCTGCACCGCACCGTCGGCATCGGTATCGGGCAGCAGCATGAGCATTTCCTCGCCGCCATAGCGCGCGGCCAGATCGCCCGGCCGGCGCTGGCGCTCGCGCAGGACGGCGGCAATGCGGCGCAGACATTCGTCGCCCGCCTGATGGCCGTAGAGGTCGTTGTACTGCTTGAAGAAATCCACATCGATCATGATCAGCGAGAGAGCCGACTTGCTGCGTGCGGCACGCCGGAATTCCGCCGCCAGTACGGTATCGAGATGGCGACGGTTGGCCAGGCCGGTCAGGCCATCCTGATGCGCCAGCTGCTCCAGCCGCTGGTTGGCCTGGTGCAGCTCGCCCATCACCTGCAGCGCGCGATCCTCGGCCACCAGGCGCAGCTCGATCTGCCCGATCAGCCGCCACCCGAACAGCCCGATGATGATCAGCAACAGCAGCACCGCCGCACCATACACGATGGTCTGCTGCTGCCACGGCGCCAGCGCTTCATCCCTCGACGTGGTCACGGTGACGATCAGCGGGAAGCCCTGCACCGGCTGGTACGACACGTAGCGGTCGATGTCGTCCAGCGGCGAATGCAACAGTACATGGCCGCTGGTTGGACTGGCCAGCGCTTCGCCGATGACCGGGTCCAGGCTCAGGTCGTGATTGATGTAGGCGGGATCGAAAGGCTGCCGCGTCAGGACCTTGCCGGGCCGCAGGAGCAGCAGGATGGAACTGTCGCGGCCGATCTCCACGGTCTGGTACAGGGCGTTGAAGTGATCCAGCCGCAAGGTCGCCAGCAGCAGCCCGGCGAAGCGGCCATCCGGATGATTCAGGCGGCGCGACATCGGAATGATCCACTGGTCGGTACTGCGGCTGAGCAGGGTCGGATGGATGTGCGGTTGGGGATCGTCGTGATCGCGGTGATAGATGAAATACGCGCGGTCGCTGTTGTTGGCATCGCTGGGGCGCGGCGGCGAAGAACTGGCCACGCGATTGCCGTGCTCGTCGAAGATGTAGAGCCCGTCGAGCTGCGGCATTTCGCTGGCCAGGCGGCGCAGGACCGGGCTCATGGCGTGCAGCTGCGCATGGGTGGTGCCGGCATCGTCGATACGGTCGCTGATGTTGATCAGCGCGCCGTGGGTGGCCTGGAACACGTCATAGGCATGGCGCGCCAGGGCGCGCGCGATGTTGCCGGAATAGATGCGGGTGTTGTCCAGCTGCACCGTGCGCGCGGCCAAGCTTTGCCAGACGTGGCCAGCCGCGATGGCCACGCAGATCAGCGCGACGAAAAGCCGTGCCCGCCGCGCCACGGAATGGCGCGCTACCCGCCCTGCCTTTGCCAGCATTGGCCGCATCGTCCGTGTCTCCCCTCCCGGCCGGTCTGTTCCCTCCCCAGGGTGGACCGTTTGAACCAGTATAAGGAGATGGCTCAGCCGTACTGGCCGCGATCAGTCCGTGAAAAAGCCCTCAATTCGTGGGCTGCGCCGCCGGCCGGCGCATCAGCTTGACGCTGTGCAGTGCGGTCAGCAGCACCGACAGCCAGATCGGCACATAGGTGCCCAGCTGCGCCAGCTGCAGGCTTTCGCCCAGCACCGCCATGGCCACCAGCACCAGCAGCACCGGTTCCACATAGCCGAGGATGCCGAACAGGCCCATCGGCAGCAGCTTGCCGGCGCGCAGGTAGCTGGTCAGGGCGATCATGCTGAGAATGCCCAGGCCCGGCAGCAACAGCCACATGGCGGGTGTGCGCAGCGTAGGGCCGGTGGCCGGGCTGAGCCCCAGGGCCAGCAGCGAGGGCAGCGCCAGCACCATCAGTTCCACCGCGAAGATGAGCATGGAGTCGAGGCGGATGCGCCGGCGCAACATGAAGTAGGGGGGATAGCCCAGCGCCACTGCCAGCGTTGGCCACGAGAAGGCGCGCGTCATCCACAGTTCATGCGCCACGCCGACGCAGGCGCACAGCACCGCCAGGCGCTGCAGCAGGTCCATCTTCTCGCCATAGTGGAAGCGGCCTACGAGCACCATCGACAGCGGCAGCATGAAGTAGCCCAGCGAGACTTCCAGCGCCCGGCCATTGACCGAGCCCCACAGGAACAGCCATTGCTGCAGGGCCAGCAGGGCCGCCATCAGCACCAGTAGTGCGATGCGCGCGGGGCTGGCCAGCAGTTCGGCCATGGCCGCGCGCAGCCGGGGCAGTTCGCCGCGCCAGGCCAGCAGGCCGAGCACGCAGAGCAGGGTGATGAGGATGCGCCAGGCAAAGATGTCCGTGCCATCCAGCGGGGCCAGCAGGCGGGTGTATCCGGACAGAAAGGCGAACAGGGAAGAGGCCAGCACGGACAAGCCGATGCCGCGGCCGACAAGTTGAGGATTCATCGCAGGACCAGGTGCGTCCGGCGCGAGGAAGAGGCACCGGCAAAAGCGCGATTCTACGGCAAGCCGGGGCTGCGGGTCGCGCGCATGCAAAAAGCCCCGGCCGGAGCCGGGGCTTTGAGGTCGACGCGAGGGAGGAAATTATGCGCCCGGGGAAGTGCCCAGCGGGCCATCCTTCTGTTCACGCGCATAGTTGTTGGGCTGGCCGTTCGGGACTTCATAGCTCTTGCGGTCCACGTACTGGCCATTCTGGCCGCTTTCCTGCATGGCCGCCGGCGAGGCGGTCTGCTGGCCCTGGTAGTTGTAGTACTGCGACTGCGAGGACGAATCGTATTGCTGCTGCTGCGCGCCCTGCATCGAGCTGCCGCCCTGATCATAGGACTGGGCATAGGCACCGGTGGCGAAAGTGGCAGCGGCCAGTACGGCGGCGGTGAGGAAGGTCTTGGTCATGGCTGTTCTCCTTTATCCTTGGTTGTGCATTCGATGGCGCTGAATGCAATCGGGACTTCAGTTGCAGTGGCGGATACGATCATGCATGCATCCACAGGTTGGCCTTCGTTTCCCAAAAGCAGGCACGGCACGATAAGACTTGAAAAAATGTGTCGGGTGGCCTGCATTGCCTGAAAACTTGGGTTCATCATAGGAAGACCGGAGCGCCGCGACAGTCGGAAAGCCCAGCATGTTCTTGTCGGACATTTCGCGCGCGTCTGACAGTCGGCTTGATCGGCGTCCGAGCGCAAATCCAGGATTTTCGATTGATGCAGAATTGAGTGCAATCCAGCTCATCCATGCACAGGCCGTATCAATCCAGCCTGTGCAAATGATCAAAGTGCGAGTCATCTTCGCGGTGACAGGCGCCGGACGTGTCAGTCTGCAAGCTGACACATCGCCCTGGTTTCGTTACAAAACGTATCACTGCCTCATTCTGGCGCAGTGGCAAAACGCTAAGTAAATGTCCTTTGTAAATGTCCTTTGCGAGCTTGTGTGAGAATGTGGGCAAATGCGTTCAGACGGACAGAGGGTCGGACCAATGTGCGCCCATCCCGCCTCATTCGGCCCCACGCCCGCTTGATCTGCGACAGGGAAGTGCAACTCGCTGTGGCAAAAATGCGTATCTCTCCCAAGCGGCGCGAATTGCGTTTTGGCAGGTGGCACAACCGGGTTATTCTCAGTCGCATGGGGTTGCTCATGCCGCCTGTCCAAGGGGGCTGATGAAGCAGAACAAGGGGGACATCATGAACAAGGCAACAAGCACTGCGATGCTGGCCGTGCTGGCAGCAGTGACTGCGCTCAGCGCACCGCTGACGGTCCGCGCTGCCGAATGCAGCAAGGTCGTCATCTCGGCCGATTCCGATTACGCGCCCCTGCACTGGTACGACGGCAAGCGCCTCACCGGTGCCAGCATCGAGATCGCAACGCGTGCCCTGAGTGCGCTCAATATCCCTTATGAGGTACGCTACGTCGGTCCTTTCCACCGCGTGCTCAAGGAGGCCGAGAGCGGGCAAGTGGCGATGGTGTCCTCGCTCAAGAACACGCCGGAACGCCAGTCCTACCTCGCTTTTGCCTCGGTGCCGCTGTTTTCCAATCCGATTGCGGTCTTCGTGGCGCGCGACAAGCGCTTCGCCTACGCCGGCTGGAAGGATCTGATCGGCAAGCGCGGTGCCATTACGCTGGGCAACCAGTTCGGGGGCGGCTTCGATGAATTCCTGCGTGACAATCTCATCATCGAGACCGCGCAAAAGTTTTACATGAATTTCTCCAAGCTCGATTCGGGCCGTATCGACTACCTCATCACCGGTTACTACAACGGCGTGATCTACCTGAACCAGAACGGCCTTGCCGATCGCTTCATGCCGCTGCGCCCCTTCGTCAGCGAGAGTGACAACTACCTCGCCATGAGCCGCGCCAGTCCCTGCGTGAAGCTGCTGCCCCGTATCAACGCGCAGCTGGAAGCGATGCAGAAGAGTGGTGAGCTGCGGGCGGTGCTGCAGAGTTTTGAAACCGATCTGCGCATCGACACCGCCAACCCCGACCAAAGCGGCCGTGCCAAATGAAATCCGGCCCATTCTCACGAGCCGGCGCTTGCCCCTGCAACAGCGGGAAAGAAGCGTAAAACCCTCGCTGTTCCTCACCAGCCGCATGTCATGCGCGGGATAGAGTGACAGGCTGGGGAGCAGTGCGTCGCCCGGACGCGCTGCCGCATCACACACATCACATCGTGCCGCACGCGACGACCATGCCCATCCGAGAAGGCAGGCGCGCGCGCCGGCCTTCATTCAAAAGACGGAGAGGACAATTTGAAGCTGCGAACCAAGATCATCTGGCTGTGCGCCACCACGCTGGTGGGCATCCTGATCATTGCCATGGTGTCGCTGACCACGCTCAGGCGCACCATGATGGAAGAGCGCGAAGCCCAGCTCTCGCTGCTGGTCACGCTGGCCAAGGCCGCGGCCGAGAAGGCGCAGGCGCTGGAGCAGTCCGGCAAGCTCACGCGCGAACAGGCGCAGGCCCAGGCCAAGCTGGCCATCGGCAGCTTCGTCAAGGAGCAGAATTACTACTTCGTGCGCGGCTATACGGACGACTTCAACTACGTGCATCCCAATCCCAAGCGCGTGGGCATTCAGGACAAGACCGCCAAGGAGGATGGCGACCGCTATCGCGCCGCCCTGCAGGGCAAGGAGATCGGCCTGCTGATCGCCGAAGGCACGCGGCCCAATACCACCGAGAAGGTGCAGAAGCTCTATGCCGTGACGCGCTTCGCCCCGTGGGACTGGACCATCGGTTTCGGCGCCTACATCGACGACATCAATCAGGCCTTCTATCGCAATGCCCTGGTGCTGCTCCTGCTGGGCGGCGTGCTGATGGGCGCGATCGCCACCATGGCCGCCTTCATCCTGCGCTCCATCCTGCGCCAGCTGGGTGGCGAGCCGGCACGTGCCGTGCAGATCGTGGAGCAGATCGCGCAAGGCGACCTGTCCACGGCCGTCGCGCTCAAGGCCAATGACCGCCACAGCCTGCTGCATTCCATCGAGACCATGCGCCGCAGCCTCTCTGGCATCGTGCAGGGCGTGCGCCAGGGCACGGACACCATCGCCACCGCCTCCGGCGAAATCGCTGCGGGCAATCTTGATCTGTCCTCGCGCACCGAGCAGCAGGCCAGTGCGCTCGAAGAGACCGCGTCTTCGATGGAAGAGCTGACGTCCATCGTGCGCCAGAATGCCGACAACGCCAGCCAGGCCAATCAATTGGCGATCACCGCCTCGGGCGTGGCGACCAATGGCGGCAAGGTGATCGAACAGGTGGTCGGTACCATGGCCGACATCAACAGCGCTTCCACCAAGATCGCCGACATCATCGGCGTGATCGACGGCATCGCCTTCCAGACCAACATCCTCGCCCTCAACGCTGCCGTGGAAGCGGCGCGCGCCGGCGAGCAGGGACGCGGCTTTGCGGTGGTGGCCTCGGAAGTGCGCTCGCTGGCGCAGCGCAGTGCGCAGGCGGCGCGGGAGATCAAGGGACTGATCGAGGATTCGGTCAGCAAGGTGGACAACGGCTCGCAGCTGGTGGAGCAGGCAGGCCGCACCATGCAGGAGATCGTCACCAGCGTGCGCCACGTGACCGACGTGGTGGCCGAGATCAGCGCCGCCAGCCGCGAACAGAGTGCGGGGATCGAAGAGGTCAATCGCGCCATCACGCAGATGGACCAGGTGACGCAGCAGAATGCGGCGCTGGTGGAAGAGGCGGCCGCCGCTGCCGCTTCGATGCAGGACCAGGCCGCGCAACTGGCACAACTGGTGTCCGTGTTCCGGCTGCAGGACGCTGCCCAGGGCCTGCGCTAAGTCCCACGGCTTGCCCGGGCTGCGGCGTTCTCGCTTTCCATTCCTTCATTCTCACATCCGCCGCTTCTGCGCGCTGCACATCGCAGCGCGCAGAAGCGGCGGATTTTCTTTTGTCGCGCGCACGGGAAAATCGCGTGAGTTTCAATGAGACGCGGTGAGTTCCGGTGACACATGCAGGTTTGCATGCCAATTTTTCTTTCCGTACGGAACTCTGTCTGCACGGCCATAGTCTAGTCTGCACTCGTATTTGCATCGGGAACAGCGGTGTGAGGCGAGACGGTCGGAATTGCACAACAAAACCGGACGCCACTGTTCAAATCCCTAGTGAAAACAGGGTGGCATCCGTAGAATTGCCCGACTGCAAAAAGCCGCAATGACGCGGCTTGATGGCGCAACGGAGCGTCTCGCGCAACAGCGCAAGCGGCCAACGATGGCCCTTCCTACACTCCAACACCAACAACATCATGCGCTCCTGGATCAATCATCTCAATTACTCACGCAAGTTCGTCCTCATCGGCGCACTCGCTTTTATGCTATTCATCGTGCCGACCACCATCCTGGTCCGCACCAACCTCGACGACCTGGCCACTGCCCAGCGTGAATCGCTGGCCCTGGCTCCCGGACGGGAACTGCTGCTGCTGCTCAAGCAGATGCAACAGCATCGCGGCCTGTCGGCCCTGTATCTGGCCGATGGTGATGGCGCAGCCGCCAGCCGCGCAGAGCGCCAGAAGGAAGTCGATGCCACCTTCGACCGTGTGCGCAGCGGCCTCAAGCCGCTGGAAGACAAGGCCCTCACCGATGCGCTCGATGGCCTCAATGCGGACTGGCGCGCACTCACGCAAAGCATCGCCAGCAAGTCCATCAATGGCGCGCAGAGCAACCTGCAACATGCGCAACTGATCAAGCGCGAGCTGGATCTGCTGGATGACGTGGCCAACAGTTCCGGCCTGGCGCTGGAAGCGGAGGCTGCGTTGTTCTACGTGCAGCGCGCGGTCATGTCCGAACTGCCGCAACTGACCGAAGCACTGGGCCAGGCCCGTGCGCGCGGTGCCGTGATGCTGGGACGCGGCCAGGCCGATGCGGAAGAACGTGCCCGCCTGGAAAACCTGTCCGACCGTGCCCGCCGCAGCTATGAAAGCGCCCGCCGCTCGCTGACGTTGGCTGCGGGCCGCCACCCCCTGCCGGCCGAGGTGGAAAGCGCCCGTGCAGCAGCCGTCACCGCTGCCGACGAAGCCTTCAAAATGGCCGACAGCGCCATCGTGCGCGCCGATCAGCTGACCATGCCGGCCCCGCAATGGGTGTCCACCATGACGCGCATCATCGATACGCAATTCGTGCTGGTGACGTCGTCCTTCGACATGATGCGTGACGAGCTGCAAGCCAAGATTCCGCGCCTGCGCAATGAACTGATCGTGCTGTGTGCTTCGCTGGCGGTGCTGGCCATGGCTGCGCTGTGGCTGATGGTCGCCATCACCCGTGCCACCACCAGTTCGCTGTCGGAAGCAGTGCGCCTGACCGAGGCGGTATCGGCCGGAGACCTGACCCAGCATGTCGAGGTCAAGGGCAGTGATGAAGTGGCGCGTCTGCTCATGGCGATGCAGGCCATGACGGCGCAACTGAGCATGGTAGTCGGCAGCGTGCGCAGCAATTCGGAGAGCGTGGCCACCGCCAGCGCCCAGATTGCCCAGGGCAATGCGGACCTGAGCAAGCGGACTGAGGAGCAAGCCAGCGCCCTGCAGCAGACTGCCGCTTCCATGGAAGAACTGGGATCGACCGTGCAGCAGAATGCCGACGGTGCCCGCCAGGCCGGCCAGCTGGCGCGTGATGCCGCCGAGGTGGCCAGCCAGGGCGGCGCAGTGGTGCAGCAGGTGGTGCAGACCATGCAGGCTATCCACGCCGGCTCGGACCGCATCAGCGACATCATCGGCGTGATCGATGGCATTGCTTTCCAGACCAACATCCTGGCGCTCAACGCGGCGGTGGAAGCTGCCCGTGCCGGTGAGCAGGGACGCGGCTTTGCGGTGGTGGCCACCGAAGTGCGCAGCCTGGCCCAGCGTTCGGCCACGGCGGCGCGCGAGATCAAGGAACTGATCACCGCCAGCGTCGACCAGGTCGGGCAGGGTACGCAGCTGGCCGATCAGGCCGGCAAGACGATGGAAGAGATCGTGACCTCGATTCGCCGTGTCAGCGACATCATGGTCGGCATCAACGCCGCCACGGCCGAGCAGAACACCGGCATCGCCCAGGTTGGCCAGGCCGTGACCCAGATGGACAGCACCACCCAGCAGAATGCAGCGCTGGTGGAAGAAAGCGCCGCTGCGGCCATCAGCCTCTCGGGCCAGGCCCGCGAGCTGGTGCAGGCGGTGGCCGTGTTCCGTGTCGGAAGGGCGGCACTGGCGGCATGATCGGTTTGGCTGATGGCAGTACCGGTCTGATATCGGCTGGACGGATCATCTGCCCGATCGATCAATCAAGGCAGATTGAGCGATGCCGTCGATGAATCCCGACGGCGTGTTTTTCGATCTGCCAAGTAAAAAGAAAAGGTCCGCAGCATCTTGCTGCGGACCTTTTTTGCATGCGGGAAAGAAATGTGATGGCGCTGACTGTGGCGCGCGGCTCAGCGATAGAACGGTTCAACCCGCCCCTTGAGCTTGGTCAGCATGGGATTGCCCTTGCGGTCGAGTGCACGGCCGGCGGGAATCTTGATCCAGCCTTCGCTGATGCAATACTCGCTGACGTTGTTGAATTCCTTGTCGTTGAGCTTGATGCCGATGTCATGCTCGAAGATGGCGGCAACGTAGTGCGGGCTGCGGGGATCGACGCTGAGGCGGTCGGGGAGGGCTGGGCGTTGTGCGGTATCGTTCATGGGCGCGATTATCGGACATAAGAACCGCCAAGACAATGGGCCTCCGACGCCGCCCTGCTGCATCCTCCTACCGCCCGCCGGGCATTTTCCGACACCAAGGCTGGCCGCCCGCTGATAGCGCTGGCCTGTGCCGGCGCGCATGCTCCATGCATCTGACTTTGCGCGAGGATGTATGCGATCTACCGTCGAGGAAATGCAGGCCGCCCGCTCGGCCGCCCAAGCCTACCGCCACCAGCCCGGCAGCCTGCAGGCCGCGCACGTGTATGCGCAGCTGTTCGTCGCAACGCCCGACGAGGCCGCCCTGGCCATGGGCCGCGACTACCTTGTGCAACAGATGCAGGAAGCGCAAGAACTGCCCTGCGACCTGCCGCAGGAGCCCGCCGCATTGGCCAGCTGGATGGAAGCGCGCGCCGCTGAAGTCGGCGTTGCCTATGAAAGCTATCTCAAGGAACGCCAGAAAGGCGCGCCGCGCCGCTACTTCAGTGGCCGCGCCCATGCGCTCAATTTCCTGCGCTGCGTGGGCCCGACCAAGATGGTCGATGGCGCCTGGCTCTACAGCGCCATCCCGCGCTGGCGTGATCCGCTGTTCCGTCCGCTGATCCTCACCTATCTGGAAGAGCTGGGCGATGGCGATGCCGCCATGAATCACGTCACCCTCTATCGCAGCCTGCTGGCCGCCAACGGCTGCGAGCACGGACCGGCGTTGTCCGAAGAACATTATGTGCAAGGAGCCATCCAGCTGGGGCTGGCCCATCACGGGGCGGAATTCGAGGCCGAGGTGTTCGGCTTCAACCTCGGCTATGAGCAGTTGCCGCTGCACTTGCTCATCACCGCCTACGAACTCAATGAACTGGGCATCGACCCGTATTACTTCACCCTGCACGTCACCATCGACAATGCCGCCAGCGGGCACGCCCGCAAGGCCGCCGAGGCGGTCGCGCAGGCGGCCGCCCAGGCTGCGGATCCGCAAGCCTTCATGCAGGGCGTGCGGCGCGGTTATCTGCTCAATGAGCTGGGCGCGAGCACGCTGGGCGTGATCGGCTCCTTTGTCCTGCAGGATGAGGTGGTCAGGGTGCTGGCCGAGAAAGCGCCCTTCGGCCGCATGATGCACTCGGACTATTGCCGCATCGGCGGCAAGACGGTCAACCAGTGGCTGGAACAGCCTGACGGCATGGCCAGCTTCCTGGCCGAGATGGAAAAGGCCAAGTGGATCACGCGAGGCAAGCCAGCCGAGGAGAGCCGCTTCTGGCGGCTGATCGATGCCGCCGGCGGGCAGATGTTCGGGGTCTTCGAGGGCTACGAAAAGCAGGTCATCCGTGAGTGGATCGAGGACGGTTGGAACGATGGCCGCCGTCAGCCGAGCTTCCGCGCACTGGCGCGCGGCCGTGAGAACGCCGCTGCCGAGGCCCCTGCCGTGCCGGCCGTGGCCTTGGGCGAGGTCGATCTCGATGCGCTGGTGGCCGAGCTGGCACCGGGGCGGCATCATTTCGTGCCCGGTTTGGAGGCGACGCGGCGCTACAGCGAGCGTTACCGGCGTGCATGTGTGGCGTAAGCGCCGCGCCACGCAGCCGGTGACGGGAGCGCAGCGGCAGTCGGCTATAATGTCGGGCCTTGGCCGCTGGCCGCCCCGCAGGATGCACGCTCGCAGCCGATGTGAAGTTGCAGGCGCGGAGGCGGCGGCCCGACCCGTCAACCCGCCGGCACTCCGCCGGCTGCTGGAGAAACCATGAACATTCGCGCAAGAAAACGCCTGATCTATCGCCGTCACCGCATCGGCATGCTGATCGCCGCCATCGAATCCCTGATCGCCCTGGAAGAATCCATCCTCGAAGGCAAGCAAGCTGCCTGAGGTAGCAGGAGGATTACTCCAGTCCGCTGCGCGCAGCGGGTATGGCACCGAAGAACCGACCTTGCCGGTCGGTTTTTTATTGCGCGCAAGATTTCAATTGCAATATGGAATGGCTTTGCTGACATCGGAGTGCAACGGTCCCGGCGCAAGCTGTCTCCATGCCGAAACGCCAAGGCCAGCCACAGCTCCGAGGCCAACCGGTCCACGCAACCTGCTTTCACTGGAGACCATCATGCGCATTCTCACCACCACCTGCACCGCCCTGTTCCTGAGCCTGGCCGCCACCGCCGTGCGTGCCGAGAGTCTGTTCCACGGCACCACTGACTACGAATCGCCGCTTCCCATGCTGCTGCACATCAGTGCCCGCCTGATCGGACGCCTCTTCAGCTGAAACGGGCGGAGGCGGCAGCCGGCGCTTGCGTCACGGCTGCCGCGCTGTGGCACAATCGCGGCTCCTTGCTGCGACCTGGATCCGTCCTGCCATGTGCGTCAACTACAAGCCCACTCCCAAATCCATCATCACCGCGCTGACCGGCGCCGACACCTCCGCTACGCCAGACTGGCCCGAGGAGACCTGGCAGGACTACGCCGCCCCCGTGGTACGGGCCGGGCTGGAGGGCGAGCCGGAACTCATCGTCGGCACCTACGGCATGATGCCCCGGCGCAAGCTGCAGGGCGGATTGCAGATCTCCACCATGAATGCTCGCGCCGAGACCATCGGCGAGAAGCGCAGCTACGCCGGCCCTTGGCGGGCCATGCAAACCTGCCTGTTGCCCATGCACTGGTTTTATGAGCCCAATTACGAAGCCGGACGCCCGCAGCGCTGGGCCATCGGCATGGCCGACGACCAGCCGTTCTGCGTGGCCGGCCTGTGGCGCGCCTGGGAGGAGCCTGAAGGAGGGTATGCATTTTCGTTTACCCAGATCACCATCAATGCCGATGCGCATCCCCTGATGAATCGTTTTCACAAGCCGGGCGAGGAAAAACGCAACCTCGTCATCATCCCGCCCGCCGACTATGCGGACTGGCTCAACGTCGGTGATACAGAAAACGCGCGCAGGATGCTGGTCAACTATCCCGCCAGCGCCATGAAGGCCTGGCCTGCGCCCAAGAGCGAAGCGCGGAGCAGCTCAGGGCAGGGTTCGTTGCTCTTTTAAGGGCCAGCCGCTGCCATTTCGCACGCCAGATGTAAAGAATTGTTGACCTTCCCCATGATTTTCTGTGAAATTGCGCGGTGGCATCATGGCCGCGCCTCCGGTGCGGCACACGCAGGACTCACGTCATCATCACAACATCAGGGGAACGCGGCATGCGGATCAAGAGGGCGGGGCCGATGTGGAGTGCATCCGGGTGGGCTGGCCTGCTGCTGGCCAGCGCTTCGCTGCTGGGCCAGGGCAGTGCAGCTGCGCAGGAAGCCACGGCCAGCCAGGCCGGCATCGTCAAGGTCCTGCAAGGCGACGTACGCGCCGAGCGCAGCGGCAAGACCCGCCCGCTGGCCACCGGCGAACGGCTTTATGCGGGTGACCGGGTACTGACCGGTGCCGCCAGTGCGGTCGGGTTTACCTTGCGCGACGATACGCTCATTTCGCTCGGCTCCAACAGCCAGTTCCTGCTCGAACAATTTGCTTACAACGACAAGACCGACGAGGGCAGCGTTGCCGTGCGGCTGACCAAGGGCACGCTGCGCTACGTCTCGGGGCTGATCGGCAAGCGCTCGCCGGAGAGCCAGCGGTTGTCGACCCCGACGGCCACCATCGGCATCCGTGGTACCGACTTCATCGTGGAGGTGGCCGGTGAATAAGCCATCGCTCCATTCACTGTACCGGCCGCTGATGCGCTGCGCCTTGCTGGCCGTGGTGACGCTGCTGGCTGCATGTGCCGGGCCGGCGGAACGTTTCGTGTTGCTGCCGCAGGCCGATGGTTCGGCCAGCAGCATCGTGGTCAGGACGGCCAGTGGCGAGACGGCACTGACTTCGCCCTATGCAGCGGTCGAGACGCGCGGCGGCAAGCCCGCGCCGACCCAGACCCTGTCCGCTGCCGAGGTGGACCGGCGATATGCCGAGGTCATGCGCAGCCTGCCGGCGCGTCCGCGCAGCTACGATCTGCTGTTCGAGCTGGGGACTGACCGTCTGACGCCGGCCTCGCAGGAATTGCTCAAGAAGGCCATCGCTGAAATCAAGGAATTCCCCGCCGGGGAATTCATCCTCACCGGCCATGCCGACAGCATCGGCAGCGATGCCACCAACGACGCCTTGTCGCTGCGGCGCGCGCGCCTGATCGAGCGTGAATTGCAACGGGCGGAGGTCAAGGCCCTGAGCATCGAGGTCATCGGCAAGGGGGCGCGTGATCCGCGCGTGCCGCAGAAACGCGGCGTGGCGGAGCCGCGCAATCGTTTCGTCGAAATCAAGATCAGGTGAGCCGGGCGGCACGCTGCCGATGCAGCGCCGCCTGTCGTCCTGCCATTCTCAGGGGAATCACATGGGCAATCGCGTCTATCTCTACTGCACCGACTTCGAGGGTATGCCTACGGAGGAACAGGCCGACGAATTCTTTACCATGATCGGTACCGAATACGAGGCCACCGCGCGCCTTCCCTTGTTCTGGATGTGCCTGTTTTCCGGGGACGATATTCACGTCTCGTCCGGCCCTGCCACCGAGGGCGAGCACAGTGGCAAGCAAGGCCCTGAAGGTCCGGGGGACGATGATGAGTACGATGATGATGAGTACGAGGAGGTCGATGAGGATGCGCCGCGTCCGTTTGCCTACTTGGGGTGCGAACGTCTGGCGGGCATCGCCCGTCTGCGCCAGCGCTCGGCGATGCTGCGTCCGGTGCTGGGCGAGGAGCGCCACGCCTTGTATGAGGACTGGATCGCGCGCCTGGAAGCCGAACCCCGGCGCAACATCGTGGTGAACACGGAAGAGCTGGACGTCATGTCCGATGGGGGCCAGCTTGAGCAGCAGCTGCGCGCCGCGTATCAGGAACTGGCCGTGATGGATGAGCGGCAGGCGTGGCAGATGAGCCCCTTGCTGCATGACCTGGCCGGCCTGTACGAAGAGCTGGCAATCAGCGAGGTGGCCAGCTGGACATTGGCCGGTTCGGCCAACGGGGCCACGCGCTGGCCGCCCGAACTGGCGCAGCCACCGCACCCGGAACAGCCCGCCGGGGCGATTGCTGCGTTGCCCGCGCCATCGCCGTGGTGGATGTTCTGGAAGCGTTGAACTCCGCAGACGGGTGGAGCTGAACGAAGGTATGCGCCGTCTTTCGGAGATTGCTTATTGTCGAGTTTGATCGTGGACTATCGAATAGCTCATCAATGGCGTGCGCGCGACACAACTAGGAAATTTCCTGATATTCGCGAAATGATATAAAACATAAGATCACGCCATTGCATCGACCTTTCCATCTCAAGGAAGCATGGCCATGATCCAGTCCCTTCTGCACTACGGCAGCTATCTCGCTGCGTTCTATGCGGCTTATGTCGTGGTCGGCATGGCGTTGACCGGAGTATTTCTGTGGCGTGTGCTTTCGCGCAAGCCGGCGATGCAGAGCCTGCCGGCGAGGGTCGAGTCGACAGCGGGCGACGAATCCCACGCTGCCTTGCATTGAAACCGTAATGAAAAAGGCCCGGACGCGCGCTCCATCTCCTGGAGAGCGTGTCCGGGCCTGCCCGGGAAGGCAGCGTGATCAGCGTTGCTGTCAGCTGTTCTTGTGACTCTGCTGTCCCGCCTTCACGTGCTGTTCATGTGAACCGCCGCGGCTCGAATCGCCTTGTTGCTGGCCGGAGCCACTGCTGCTCTGGTTCTGCTGGTCGTTCTTGTGGCTCTGCTGGCCGGCTTGTACGTGCTGTTCATGCGAGCCGCCCCGGGTGTTGCCACCTTGCTGCTGGCCGGAGCCGCTGCTGCTCTGGTTCTGCTGGTCATTCTTGTGGCTTTGCTGGCCTGCCTGGACGTGCTGTTCGTGGGAACCACCGCGGCTGTTGCCTTGATTCTGATTCGACATGATGTCACTCCTTGATGAATGCCCTGCGCTTGTGCGCAGTAACTACATCATCGTCCCCTGGCTCCGCCGCAGACATCGGCCAAGCTCCCTTGATCCTGTCGGCTGTGACTGTCGGACGCGTCTCCAATGCAATACATCAGCTTGGCCGACGGGCGCCTGTCATCACTCTGCGGGTGCAGAGCATGGGCGTTCTGCACGGACTTACTGCACGGATTCGATGGTGGACAGCAGGTGTTCGAAGGAACAGGGTTTGGTGAGCAGGGCGGAGAACACTTCGAGTGCCTGCCAGGAATTGCTCATGGGAGTGGCACTGAGCAGTACCACCGGAATGGACGAGAAGCGTTCATCGCCCTTGATGCGGGTCGCCAGTTCCAGGCCATCCATCACCGGCATGCGCAGGTCAGTGAGGACCACGCTGACTGCGGTGTGCTCATGGGCCATCAGTGCCAGCGCCTCTTCCCCGTTGCCGGCTTCGAGCACGTGATAGCCGACGCCTTGAAAGACTTCTGCAAAAATGTTTCTGACATCCTTGTTGTCTTCAACGATCAGCAGGGTACGAGCGTGACTGCTCGGATTCATGAAGCGATCTCCGGGTGGATGGGCTGCGTCCTGAGATCAGAACGAACGGCTCCGCGATTATGTGACCGAAATGATCATGGTTGCATCAGTCAATTCCTGTATCGCGGGAAAATCGCGCTGACATCCTCGTAAGAATATGCGCGTCACCTGCGCGTCAGGTGGCGTGCCGCTAGAATACAGGCTCCGGTGACGCGACGCGTCGCCCTCATCTGCCAAGGAGCCGCGATGTCTCTGGAAAGCCTGCTGCTGTTCATTCCCTCGTGTTTTGCACTGAACATGGCCTTCGGCCCCAACAATCTGCTCTCCATTACCATCGGCGCCCATCACGGTCTGCGCCCGGCCTTGCTGGCAGCGGCCGGCCGGCTGGTGGCCTTCGCGCTGATGATAGGGGTGGCAGCGGTGGGCATGGGCGCACTGCTGATGGCCTCGCAGATGGCCTTTACGGTGGTCAAGGTGCTGGGGGCGGCCTATCTGATCTGGCTGGGCTGCAAACTGTTTTTCGCCAGGGTGGAGCTGGGCGGCCAGCCGCTTGAGCCGCAGCAGCGCAGTATTGCCGGTTATGTGCGCAAGGAGTTTCTGGTCGCCATCGGCAATCCCAAGGCCATCCTGGTCTTTACGGCATTCTTCCCGCAGTTCGTGGTACCGGAAAATTATTTATCCAGTTTCCTGACCCTGGGCGCGATTTTCCTGGCGCTGGAGGTGGTCGCCATCGCCGCCTATGCCTACGCCGGCACGCGCCTCTCCGGACTGATGCAGAATGCGCGCGGTCTGCGCTGGATGAACCGCATCAGCGGCGGCATGATGATCTTCTTCGGGACCTTGCTGGCATTGGCCAAGCGGCCGGCAGCCTGAGGGACTGCGGGGCGTCAGGAGAAGCTCAGCTCCAGCCCCATCATCCTGGAGATGAAAAAGGTTGCCACTCCCAGCACCAGCAGCGAGATCACGAACAGCGCTGCCACTTTCCCGCTGGCGCGCAGCACCGCGTTGCGCTCGGCCTGCTTGCCCTTCTTGCCCTGATCGTAATGCCACTTGATGGCGTAGAACATGCCGATGCCGAGCACGGCAACCTTGAAGATGATGAAGACGATTGGGACCCAATCCATGATGTCGACCATTTGAATCGCTGGAAGAAAAATCCGGTGCCAGCTTTGCGAATCTGAAAGTAGCAGAGGCGAGTCACTGTTTCCGTAACAGTGTCCTGTGCATTCTAACCAAGGCGACGCAGGCGGGTCCAGCAGACATGATCCATACAAGCTGCGGCACTGCACGAGTGCGCGTGTGGCGGCGGGCGCTGCCGTAGCCGGGTGGCACTTATTTCATCAGCACCTGCAACTGGCTCACCGCTTCGTTGACCTGCCCGATCTCATTGATCTGGTCGTTCGCGGAGGTGCTGATGGTCTCGATGATGCCGGTGATGTCGTTGATGGAGTTGACCATGGTGCTCATGGTCTTGCCGGCATTCATGACCAGCTCGGTACCTTGTCTTGCTTCATTGACCGAGCCGCTGATGAGCGTCTTGATTTCGCTGGCCGAGGCCGCCGTGCGCTGCGCCAGGCTGCGCACCTCGCCGGCCACCACGGCAAAGCCGCGGCCATGTTCGCCGGCCCGGGCCGCTTCGACGGCCGCGTTCAGGGCCAGCAGATTGGTACGGAAGGTGATTTCGTCGATCACGCCGATGATCTCGGTGATCTTGGCGGCACTGGCGTTGATGGCGGCCATCTTGTTGACGACCTCCTGCATGACCACGCCGCCTTGTTCCGCGATGGAGGAGGTGGCCTTGACCAGATCGTTGGCCTGCTGCGCGCTGGCCGAGCCCGTGCTCAGCGCTTCGGACAGCCCGCCCACGGCGGCCTGCAGGGTCTGCGTGGCCTGGGTCTGGATGCTCACGTCGGTGGCGTACTTGACCACCTTGAAGACCCGCCCGTCCATGTCGAAGATGGGGTTGTAGTTGGCCTGCAGCCAGAGCGCATCGCCATTCTTTTTCACGCGGCGATACAAGCCGGCATCGTATTGGCCGGCCGCCAGCCGCTTCCAGAATTCCTGGTAGTGCGCCGAGGCGCGCTCGGCGGGCTCGACGAAGATGGCGTGATGCTTGCCCACGATTTCGGACAGGGAATAACCGACCGCGCGCAGGAAGTTGTTGTTGGCGTGCAGGATGTTGCCATTCACATCAAACTCGATCACCGCGCGCACCTTGTTGATGGCGGTGATCTGTCCGGAGAAATCGGCGGCCTGCAGCTGCTGCTGCGTGACGTCGCGCGCGTACTTGACGATCTTGAAGGGGCGTCCCATGGCATCGATGATGGGATTGTAGGTCGCCTGGATCCAGACCTCGTGTCCGGATTTGGTGATGCGGCGATAGAGGCGCTGGTCGTATTCACCGCGCCCCAGTTTCTGCCAGAACTGCGCATAGGCAGGCGCGTTGCGCTCTTCCTCGGCGACGAAGATGCGATGGTGCTGGCCTTTGATCTCTTCCAGCGTGTAGCCCATGAGATCGAGGAAATTCTTGTTGGCCTTGATGATCTTGCCATCCAGCGTGAATTCGATGACTGCCAGCGCCTTGTCGATGGCGGCCAGTTGACCCAGCATGTCGGCCTTGCGTTTGCTGAGACGTGAGAAAAACGAGAGCGAGTCGAAGAAAGCCATGATGGGCGCCTGATCCTGGAAATTTTCTTGAAACGCATCTCATCGCCGTCGACGAGATGCGTCCGGTTTTATTGTTGGGGACGTCAGCCGAGGCAGGACTATCGTTGTCTCATGCCACGCGGGACCTGCCCCGATTTCGCTTCTCATTGTATGAGTCGCGAGGGAGAAATCCATCGGGGATTTCCTGATGAACTGGCAACAAATAGTCGACTCGGGTTAACATGCGGCCAGCATGGTAACAAG
The DNA here is from genome assembly GCF_017833835.1 of Herbaspirillum sp. 1130. Lineage (NCBI taxonomy): Bacteria > Pseudomonadati > Pseudomonadota > Betaproteobacteria > Burkholderiales > Oxalobacteraceae > Herbaspirillum > Herbaspirillum sp. 1130. The sequence goes on along the minus strand of NZ_JAFICQ010000004.1, from coordinate 372,273 downwards.
ACAGAAAAAGGCAGCACCCCGCAAGCGGGCCACCTCCAAAAAAAGCAGGCAGAAGGGACTGGGATCATTCAGTCGCTTTCTGATTTCCTTCACCAGCACGACGATCCTTGTCTTCGGCATCGCCAGTTGCGTCATCAACCCGCACCTGACGGATGGCCTGCGCGAGCGCTTCAGTCTGCCGCACCTCGAATTGCCGGCCGAGAGCGCGCCTGCCCCGGTGCGGCAGGCCGAGCCGGGGCACACGGTTGCGCGTTTTGCGCAATGCCCGCAGTTCTTCCCCGGCGCGCAGCCGCCGCAATTGCCTGCGGGTGCGCATTTGCGGGAATTGTGTTTCAGCGCGTTTGCGGTGCTCTACAACAGTCAGACCAAGACGCCCTTCGTGGTAGCCGAGCGGCTGAACCGGACCGCTCTTCTGCATGCGCGCGAGCAGCATCGCACGGACCGCTTCTACCCGGAGGCGCGGCTGCCGCGCGCCGAGCGCGCGGAACTGGACGACTACCGGGGATCGGGGTATGCGCGCGGCCACATGGCGCCGGCCGGCGACATGTCCACACCGGAGGCGATGGCCCAGAGTTTTTCGCTGGCCAACATGGTCCCGCAGAATCCGAGGAACAATTCCGGGCCCTGGTCCAAGATCGAACGGGATACGCGCAAGTACGTGATGCGGGCAGGCGGGGATGTTTTCGTGTTCACCGGGCCGCTCTTCGATGCGGCACCGGCGACGATCGGGCGGGGCCACATTGCCGTCCCGGCCCGCTTGTTCAAGCTGGTGGTTGACGCCAGCACGGGCAGGTCATGGGCGTATATACAGGCCAATCGCGCCGATACCGAGGTGGGAGCGCCGATCACTTATGAGGACTTCGTGCGGAAGACCGGGTTGCGCTTGCTGGGGCAGGGGGCGGGGTTGAGCACGTCGGTCCTATCTCCTGCTAAAGTTGCGGGTGGCCGCGAGCGGGTGATGCAGGCCGGACGTCTTTCCAACGAGACCGACGATGTTGCCAACATCCGCGCATTCTCAATGGCTTTCAAGGATAAAAATGAAAAGCAGCTTGAAACGGACCCTCCTCGCAGCCTTTCTGGTTAACGCGCCGTTCGTGTCGATGGCGCAGGCATCGGCTTCATGCGATGCCTGCAAGGGCGATGCAGGTGAGCCGCAACTGTGTGCACCTGCTGCCGTCGACGGTCTTCAGCGGGTGTCGTTTTCCGACGCCGTGATCGCCCAAAATCGCGCACACCGCAACACTTTGCTGGCCGGCTACAACAAGGACGAGAATCGTCTGGCCGTCACTTTTTTTCTGTATGACAGAGTGGCCGACGGTGACGAGGAAGACGTCAAGGAAGCCATCGATGCGGCCAGGGAAATTCTGTCTGTGCATCCTGGCAGCAAACTCCAGATGGGAGGTCCGGCCTCCCTGCCGCTCGGCGGCGAGAACAAGCGTGGCAACGGTGCCATGATGATCTGGCATGAAGGCAGCGACGATTACGCCTCCTTCTTGTGGGTTCTGCCGATCGAGAAGCGATTCATGAAGGTGCGGGCGACCTACGTGCGACCGCACGGCGGCGAGGTTGAAGCCATGAGATCCGCGCTGGATACCGTGAAATCCTTGTCAGACCAGGTTTGTCGCTGAGTTGCTGGTGAGCGCGAGCATCCGATGAAGAATGACGAAAAGAGAGAGAAGAACTGGAAGGTCCTGTACACCAGGTCGACCAAGCTTGCCCGGGCGAAGCAGCTTGGGATGGAGTATCCGAGAGTTTCCGATGCGGAACTGAGAAAAAGTGCCGCGTCGGAGACGGGTGAGCGGATCAATGTACTTTTCGTGTGCAGCAGGAATCAGTGGCGAAGTCCCACTGCGGAAACCGTCTGGCGCAATCACCCGCAACTGAACGTGCGCTCTGGCGGAACCAGCCCGAATGCACGACACCACGTGTCCGAGAGTGATCTGCGTTGGGCTGACGTGATTCTGGTGATGGAAGAAAAACATCGCTCACGACTCAAGGCCGAATACACTCGTTTGCTTGAGTTCAAACCGGTCCATGTGCTCGATATTCCGGACGATTACAAGTACATGGATCCGGAACTGATCACGCTGCTGCAGCAGGCGGTGCCGGCAATTCTGATGCTGGAGCAGGACCGCTGACTGACCGGCGACGGCACGTTCGGCGTGACGTTCACCATCTGCCAATGGCAGTGATGCAAGCACATGGCAAACTCCTGCCTGCACCATCACGACATCTTTGCCATGTTCGGGGACCTTGCCTGTCCGCGGTCGGCCATGACCAGTAGTACTGACTGGGCCAGGTCAGTGATTTGTCAGAGCAATGTGCGACGATGCGGAGGTACGCATCGTCAAGAGGGCAAGAGGTCCAGGCTACGGACTGATGCGTGCGATGAGGGATTGGCTTCCGGCATGTCTGGTCGGGAGTGCATTCCTGTGATTTGCGAGCACGCACCTACCCATTTCTCAATATTCCGTATGCGCAGAGGACTAACCGGTCTGGTCAGGCAGATGATCGCTTCTCTGTTCCATTATCCGTTGCCTGTCTTTCATTGCACGGCGCGCGCTGGCAACAACGCTGAAATCCGTATGCAGGAACGCAATGGAAACCATATAAATGGTATAAAAAATATTGGCTTCCTGCGACGGGCCGCCGTGATGCTGTGCAAGCTGGCGCTTGTTGCCGGGCTGTTCCATGCGGCGCAAGTGCGTGCCGAACCGGTGGTCATCGAGCTCCGTGGAGACTCTACCGGCCTGGGCATTGATGGAGGGTTGCTGGCCAAAAATGCTTCCGACATCCGCGTGGTATCGCAACCTCCTCAGGCATTCATTCATCTCGCTGGGGTCGTCATTCGCAATGTCTCGGTCAGCGGCGAGTCCACGGCCACGATGCTCAATGGCCATTTTTCCGGCCATCCGTGGGAGCAGGCTGCGCAAGGCGACTGCGCCGACATCGTGATTTTCAATTACGGAATCAACGACAGCCTGACCTTGGACGAGAAGACCTATGCAGACAATCTGGAAACCCTGATTCGTATTTCAAGGGACAACAACCTGGAAGTCTTCCTGCAGACACCGAACCCATCCAGGCTCACGAAGGTTGCGGACTATGCGCAAATCATGCGTGATATCGCCCGCAAACACGGCATCAGCCTCATCGATGTTCAGCAGTATCTTTCTGCGCGCATTCCTTCCGGTCAGCTCAGGAACTTCATGCCTGACGGCATCCATCCCAACCAGGAAGGCTATGCGCTGATCGGAAAATTCATGCAGGGCAGGCTCAGGGATCTGCTGTTGAGGCGCAATCTCATCGCGCTGGCGCGGGGCGATGCTCATGCGGTGCTGCGCGATGGCGTCTGGCATGGCCGCTTCTCGTACGGACGCAGGCCTGCATTGGGGCAGGCGGCAAACTCCTGTCAGAAAAGGCGGACCTGATGCTCGCTGCTTGATGGCAAATCTCTCTTCACACAACCAATGGAGGCAGACTGCGATCTTGCAGCGTTGCATGCGGCGCAGCCAATGAACACCGGCGGACCACCTCTGCAGGTCGCCACAGCGAGATGCCCAAGAAAAAAGCTCCTGATCAAGGAGCTTTTTTCATGTACTGAAGTTTCCGACGGGGCGACTGTCAGTTCTTGTGCAGATCGCTGTTCAGGATGTCTTCGCCATCTTCCAGCTTTTTCGCGAAGTCGATATTGCGGCCGGTACGCAGCACTTCGAGGGCGCCGGTGACGTCGTTGCGGCGGAACGTCGCCGCATTGATGCCGGCCAGCTCTGCGGCCTTGACCACCTTGCCGTTCAGCGGGTGGCCTTCAATCTGCACCGAGACGCGGGACGACGCCATGACCGCGGTTTCGGCCGCGACGATGACGGCATCACCGACCGGAATGCCCAGGGCGGAATTGACTTCCAGCAGGCAGTTGCGGCCCAGGGAGATGAACACGTTGTTGCCGCCGGAGAGCACACCCAGCGTGGACGCGCCGCCGCCGATGTCGGTACCGGCACCGACCAGCACGGAGGAGCTGATGCGGCCTTCCACCATGGAAGCGCCTTCGGTCCCTGCATTGAAATTGATGTAGCTGGCACCCGGCATCAGCGTGGTGCCCTCACCGAGGTAGGCACCCAGGCGAACCTTGTGCTGATCGGTGATGCGTACGCCCATTTTCAGGGAATTGATGCGGTGGACATACAGGGGGAACTTGTCGACCATGTGCGGTGCGAAGCTGCCATCGCCGAAAGCGGCCGACATCAGGGACTGCTCGACTTCCTCGGCGTCCATCGGGGTATCGCCAATCCAGGCCACATTGGGCAGCTTGGTGAACACCTTGGTCAGGTTCAGCTGGTTGGGCTTGAAGCAGCGATGGCTCAGGCCATACAGCTTGAGGGTGCTGTCTTCCACGCCCTGGGGATCGATGTCATCGAAGATGAAGGTGATGACCACGCGATTGGCCGGGCCGGACTTGGTGGCTTCCAGCGCTTGTTCCAGCGCGATGACGTTGCCGTGATACTTGCCGTCGTTCTTGAACGGGGCAAAATAGGCCAGGATCTCGGTCAATTGGGCGGCGGACACCGTGATATTCTGCACGCCGGCCGGGGTCACCCCCAGCACTTTCATCCAGATCGCTGCGCTTGCCGTATTCTGGCCAGGGCCATTGACGACCGGATAGCGCACGGAGGCCAGGGTGCCATTGCCGGTAAAGACGCGGCTGCCGACGGCGAACAGCAGCGGCTCCTTGTAGCCGGCGCTGGCCTTGAAGTCTTCGACGACCTGTTTGAAAGCGTCTACGGTGGCGGGATAGGTGGATTGTGGTTGGTTCATGGGTTTCTGCTGAGAAATGCTTCTTGAGTGTTATAGCGCGTTGGGAGCGCTATTTTAGCGTCGGTTCGGGTTGTGGAGGGCGTTGTTGAAGTAGGGTGGTCCGGTATTGCTTCCCATGGCCGCATCCTTGCTGCCCTTTACCCTTTGTATCTGGAGCCAGAACTGCGGTCGGAGCAGGGGAGGGGCGCGCCGTGATGGCCGGGATCGGTTTGAAGTCAGTCCAACAGGAGAAGGCCTCGCATGATACGGCTGCAGAAATTGCCTGCACTAGCGAAGTGGGCCATCGTCAATCTCATTGGTATCGGGTTCTACTTGTACCTGGCTTCGACGCTTTGGCCTGCCAAGGGAGAAGAGAATACACCGGGAGGTCCCGGCGACGCCTTCTTCATTGTTTTTGCCATTTGGCCAATCCTGCTGGTGTTTGCGGTGGCGAACTTTGCGACGCTTTATCTGATCATCCGGCATGTCCATGAGAAGCGGACGGCGTTCGCTGTCTGGAGCGTTATCATATTGCTCTGGATTGCCGCGGTATTGATCGACCATGGTCAGAGTGTGCATATGATCGCAATTGAGTACTCCTGATCTGATCCGTCCCAAGACAGTTGGCCTTCATCGATTCGCCCGGAAAATCACAATGTGGCGAAACATCCATTCGACCAACCATGAAGATCATATTCATCTTTTTAGTTTTTTCGCTGACCACAGCATCTGCACAGGCGGGGTTGGATATCACCGCTTATGAAAACCTGACCATGGTGAAATCTCCCGTACTGAGCGCTGATGGCGTTCCCGTTGCGCAGAATCAAATAATATTGTTTCCGAGCGACTTCCCGGAGCGTTTTGAAGGACTGGAAGCGGGCAAAGTTTATGCATTCAAATCAGACTTCGAATTCCGGGCAGGTACTTATTCGGGGTATAACCATTGGCGCAATGAGTTGGCAAAACTGGCAGGCTACCAACAGAGTTCTCATGTATTCAACGGGAAAACAGAGCTTCGCTACGATGCGACTGCATGGAATCTGAAGAGCGGACCGTTTTGGGAACTCATCAATTTTTCTGATGCTGAGGGAGTCATTGGTCCGGTCGTCTGCAAGAAGATTTATAAAGATTTCATGCGCTACGCCGATCAAGCCAGGGAACATGCGGAAAATTATTTCCGGGAATCGTATGACAACTGGAAGAAAGCGTTTTCCATGTGTGCGCACGATGGGGCCATTGCAGCTCTGCGGCCTTGACCACCTTGCCGTTCAGCGGGTGGCCTTCAATCTGCACCGAGACGCGGGACGACGCCATGACCGCGGTTTCGGCCGCGACGATGACGGCATCACCGACCGGAATGCCCAGGGCGGAATTGACTTCCAGCAGGCAGTTGCGGCCCAGGGAGATGAACACGTTGTTGCCGCCGGAGAGCACACCCAGCGTGGACGCGCCGCCGCCGATGTCGGTACCGGCACCGACCAGCACGGAGGAGCTGATGCGGCCTTCCACCATGGAAGCGCCTTCGGTCCCTGCATTGAAATTGATGTAGCTGGCACCCGGCATCAGCGTGGTGCCCTCACCGAGGTAGGCACCCAGGCGAACCTTGTGCTGATCGGTGATGCGTACGCCCATTTTCAGGGAATTGATGCGGTGGACATACAGGGGGAACTTGTCGACCATGTGCGGTGCGAAGCTGCCATCGCCGAAAGCGGCCGACATCAGGGACTGCTCGACTTCCTCGGCGTCCATCGGGGTATCGCCAATCCAGGCCACATTGGGCAGCTTGGTGAACACCTTGGTCAGGTTCAGCTGGTTGGGCTTGAAGCAGCGATGGCTCAGGCCATACAGCTTGAGGGTGCTGTCTTCCACGCCCTGGGGATCGATGTCATCGAAGATGAAGGTGATGACCACGCGATTGGCCGGGCCGGACTTGGTGGCTTCCAGCGCTTGTTCCAGCGCGATGACGTTGCCGTGATACTTGCCGTCGTTCTTGAACGGGGCAAAATAGGCCAGGATCTCGGTCAATTGGGCGGCGGACACCGTGATATTCTGCACGCCGGCCGGGGTCACCCCCAGCACTTTCATCCAGATCGCTGCGCTTGCCGTATTCTGGCCAGGGCCATTGACGACCGGATAGCGCACGGAGGCCAGGGTGCCATTGCCGGTAAAGACGCGGCTGCCGACGGCGAACAGCAGCGGCTCCTTGTAGCCGGCGCTGGCCTTGAAGTCTTCGACGACCTGTTTGAAAGCGTCTACGGTGGCGGGATAGGTGGATTGTGGTTGGTTCATGGGTTTCTGCTGAGAAATGCTTCTTGAGTGTTATAGCGCGTTGGGAGCGCTATTTTAGCGTCGGTTCGGGTTGTGGAGGGCGTTGTTGAAGTAGGGTGTTCAGGTATTGCTTCCGTTGGCGGCATCCTTTCTGCCCTTTAGGCTTTGTATCTGGAGCAAGAACTGCTGTAGGATCAGGTGAGGTGCGCGCCGTGATGGCCTGGATAGTTTTGAAGTCAGTCCAACAGGAGAAGGCCTCGCATGATACGGCTGCAGAAATTGCCTGCACTAGCGAAGTGGGCCATCGTCAATCTCATTGGTATCGGGTTCTACTTGTACCTGGCTTCGACGCTTTGGCCTGCCAAGGGAGAAGAGAATACACCGGGAGGTCCCGGCGACGCCTTCTTCATTGTTTTTGCCATTTGGCCAATCCTGCTGGTGTTTGCGGTGGCGAACTTTGCGACGCTTTATCTGATCATCCGGCATGTCCATGAGAAGCGGACGGCGTTCGCTGTCTGGAGCGTTATCATATTGCTCTGGATTGCCGCGGTATTGATCGACCATGGTCAGAGTGTGCATATGATCGCAATTGAGTACTCCTGATCTGATCCGTCCCAAGACAGTTGGCCTTCATCGATTCGCCCGGAAAATCACAATGTGGCGAAACATCCATTCGACCAACCATGAAGATCATATTCATCTTTTTAGTTTTTTCGCTGACCACAGCATCTGCACAGGCGGGGTTGGATATCACCGCTTATGAAAACCTGACCATGGTGAAATCTCCCGTACTGAGCGCTGATGGCGTTCCCGTTGCGCAGAATCAAATAATATTGTTTCCGAGCGACTTCCCGGAGCGTTTTGAAGGACTGGAAGCGGGCAAAGTTTATGCATTCAAATCAGACTTCGAATTCCGGGCAGGTACTTATTCGGGGTATAACCATTGGCGCAATGAGTTGGCAAAACTGGCAGGCTACCAACAGAGTTCTCATGTATTCAACGGGAAAACAGAGCTTCGCTACGATGCGACTGCATGGAATCTGAAGAGCGGACCGTTTTGGGAACTCATCAATTTTTCTGATGCTGAGGGAGTCATTGGTCCGGTCGTCTGCAAGAAGATTTATAAAGATTTCATGCGCTACGCCGATCAAGCCAGGGAACATGCGGAAAATTATTTCCGGGAATCGTATGACAACTGGAAGAAAGCGTTTTCCATGTGTGCGCACGATGGGGCCATTGTTTTCCATTGATGAACACATTCAGACATTACGCGTGAAACGTGCGGGGTGCGGTTTTGGATCTCTCGATCTCGTTTGCTGATGGATCAAGGTGGCTGGGTGATCGTATTGAAGGCAATTCTCGGCGCTACCTCAAGATCTATCTGGGAGGTCTCTTCGTGACCGCCCCTATGGGGCGGTCAAATTGGTGTTGTTTCTTTGAGTGAAGATTGTCTCCACTTTGCACCGTCGAAGGTTTCACGCTGGTGTCTTCCTGGGGCGGGAGGCCGGGATCCTCTGGCTCAGGAACGGCGGGCGGCTGCCGTGCAGGGTTCGGGAAAACGCAAGAAGGCTGGAAAATGAATTATTTTGTGGCAGGCGACTGATTGTTGAGCTTGCGCCCCAATGATTGGTGTCTACAACGTGCTGGACTTCGCTGCTTGCAATGTCGAAGAGCGCATACGCTCTGCCCCTTGGATTGCCTCTGCGAAGATGTCGTGAAGGCTTCGTGCCGTGAAGGGCGAAAGCATTGTGTCAGGTGCTCCCGGGCCACCCCAGCCTCCCAGGCCTGGCACAAAATCGGCATACCTGACTTCTACTTTTCCCTTGCCTTTCAAGGCTTGGGCTATCTCTTCAACGCGCTCCCGCGGACTCAAAGGTGAGTCACTGAGCCCGGGAATGGCATTTTGTATCGACCCATAGCCGCCAGCATCATTCACTTCGGCGAATAATTTCCCGTCCACCAGAACCTGCCCGATAGTTTGGTATTGGTGTTCGTTTGCGTACTGTGCGCTCATTGCGTTGCGGACAGCTTCCTCTTTGCCCCGTACCTCCATTTCCCTTATGAGGGCTTCCGGCATCTTATAAACAACGGGATTGAGGGCACTGACAAGAGTGGCGGGACCACTCAAACGATACTGACTTGCAAGCTCATCAGTCTGTGTTTCGCTTTGCGTGGCTTTCTCCAAGGCGGCAGAAGAAATAGTGACTTTGCTTGACTCTGTCTCCTGTTCCTTCTTTGGCTCCGGCGTTGTCTGATAGCCGGACGAGGGTTGCGGAGCGGCTATGGCCGCTGAAGCCTGGTTGCCGGAAATCATCATGGTATTGATTCCTTGATAGGTAGTGCGTGGCTGAACCCACGTAGAAGACATTTGTTCAAGCAGTATGAAAAAAGACCGAGTCTTCAATCGCGTGAGCAAGCGTGATTTTTGCCCGCATTTCTCAGAAACGGCCTGAGTGTCCGTTGTATCGTGCCGGATCCGGTTAGCTGTTGTATTCGGTTGGACCGGATGGTGCTCATTCCCACGTTTCCCAAACAGAGCCAGCGAGTATAGGCACATCGTCAATGAAATCGGGTTACTACTCGCTTTATTTTGTGTATCAAACCACAACGCGACTTTCTAAGGAAAATCCCTAAATCCAATAATTTCGGTCTACTTTATATTTCGAGGCGGTACAGATTAATTCCCGTTTGGATTGATCAATTAAAAATGCTCGTATTTAACCCAAGGGGGAAACAATGACCGCGCTCAGAAATATGAAGATTGGAACCAAGCTGGCGTTAGCGTTCGCAGCGCTTTTGATGCTGACGTTTTTGCTCGCTGGAATAGCACTGAGCAGCATCAATTCGCTGACTGTGTCCATCAAGGCGGCGGACGCAGTTCAGGATGAACGATTGGTGCCGCTTTACCTGGCGCGGGAAGCTCTCGATCAGACTGGCCTTGCCGCTCGCAACGCCTATGTCTTCAGAACCGATGCGGATGCGCAGAAGGAGCTGGCCATCGTTGATGAGCAAAAACAGCTCTATCTGAAGGCGCTCAAAGACATGGAGCCGCATTTTGCGGGCAACAAAGGTTTTGAAAAGGTGCGTGCCGGTCTGTTGCAGATGGCCGAGGAGTTGAAGCGCCCGCGTATCTATCGTGAAGGTGGAAAGTCGGAAGAATTTCGTGACTTCCTGGTCAACGAATGTAGTCCGCTGCGCCGCCAGATCGTACTCGATATCAACAAGCTCATCGCTGAGGTGGACGCCGAGAACGACAAGGCACATGAGGACACTATCGCTATGGCGTCCAAGGCGTCTGTAGTGGTTGCGGTCTTGACCATCATCGTGGCACTCATCTCGGCCCTTGTCGCATTCGCGATTACACGCGGCCTGTTGAGGCAGCTGGGGGGAGAGCCTGCCTATGCAGCAGATATTGCACAGCAGATCGCGGCCGGAGATCTGACTTCTGAGGTGAACGTGAAGGCGGGTGATACCACCAGCTTGCTGTTTGCTATCAAGAAGATGCGCGACAGCCTGGTTGGCATCGTGGGCAGGGTGAGAGAAGGCACCCACGCCATCGAGCAGGCATCCACCGAGATCGCCACTGGCAATCTGGATTTGTCTGCGCGTACTGAACAACAGGCAGGTGCCTTGGAAGAGACCGCTTCGGCGATGGAAGAACTGATGTCCACCGTGAAGCAGAATGCTGATAACGCCAAGCAGGCAAGCGAGCTGGCGGTATCGGCTTCGGACGTCGCCACCCAAGGGGGCGAGGTGGTCGGCAAGGTGGTCAGCACAATGGAAGGTATCAATGCTTCCTCACGAAAGATCGTCGACATCATCAGCGTGATTGACGGGATTGCGTTCCAGACGAATATCCTGGCATTGAATGCTGCCGTCGAGGCAGCAAGGGCCGGTGAGCAGGGGCGCGGCTTTGCTGTCGTTGCATCGGAGGTCCGTAGCCTGGCACAAAGGAGCGCTACGGCGGCAAAAGAGATCACCGAACTGATCAATGATTCCGTAGCGCAGATTGCCCAGGGAAGCAGCCTGGTCGAACAAGCCGGGATGACCATGGAAAATGTGGTCACCAGTGTCAAGCGGGTGACCGATGTGGTGGCGGAAATTTCCCATGCGAGCCAGGAGCAGAGTCACGGAATCACTCAAGTCAATCTCGCCATCACCCACATGGACGAAGCGACTCAACAGAATTCTGCGTTGGTCGAAGAGGCCGCTGCTGCTGCGAATGCGATGATGGAGCAGGCGGGAGAATTGGCTGGATTGGTGTCCACATTCAAGCTCCATGATGCGCAAGGTTCCGCTACGGTCACCGGCATTGGAAGAAACAAGGTAGCGGCTGTCAGAGCCGTGGCACTGCGCTGACAAGACCGAAAACATGGCAGATCGCCCGCTTGGCGCGGGCGAAAAAAAGCGGCCTGCATTACTGCAGGCCGCTTTTTTTTCTGGTGCTGATGGGCGGAATCAAACCGTCGATCTACTGATCGCGAATCTGCCAGCGGAATTATATAAATCAATAGATCAGGTTGGAGAGATTTCGCTCCGCAATTCAAAAAGCCGACGGCCCACAACGCCAATAAGTACGCCCTCGATCTCGAATTGCGTGGCGAATTTTTCGTGTTGGAATGCGAATGTCATCGCCGATCCTGATAAAGTTTGCCATGTCCGCAATCGGGTAGAAGCGGACCATAAAAATTATCATGGGGAAAAAATTGAAAATTCGCACACTCTGCATGGCTTGTGCCGCTGTTCTGCTTTTGGCGTCGTGCGCTGCTGCGTTGGTGCCGAAGGTTGATGATCCCGCAAGCAAATTAAAAATTGCTCAAGATCTCTTTGAGAATCACAACCGTCCACTTGCGGCTGAACCGATGATCATCGATGCCATCGCCATTTATAAGGAAAAGCATGATGTCGCGGGACTGGTCGAGGGGCAACGTGTTTATGGACTGTTCTTGAGGTCAGCGGCCGTGAGCGGATCAAAGCAACACTATCTGCAATACGGATTCAGGGACAAAGAGGTCAGCTTCGACAATCGTTTGAGCGCGGCATTACTTTATTTTGAACGGGCAACAGCCTTGGCGAGAGAAGCTGGACTGGTCGACATTATTCCCAATCTTTACGTGAACATTGCACTTACACATTATGCACAAGGCAATAAGGACGCAACTTGTACGGCGTTCGATGAAAGCCTTCATGCTGATGATGTCCGAATTCAGCACGATCCCCAGCGGAAGATCATCTTGCCGCGTGAATATGCAAGTTTCAGGGAGGGTGTGAAGGATTTGAAGATGAAGGCTGGATGCTCGAGCTGAGCGTCCGCAATCGGTCGACAGGAGACTTCAAGGAACCGACCGCAAGATGAGCAAGCTGGATGAGGTCAGGCTGATTTTCTGCTACAGTTCCCCGACAAAAATCCAAGGGGGAAAAGTATCATGTCTCACAAAAGCATCTTTATATGCCTGCTGGCCATATTCCTGACTGCTTGTGCCGTATCGAACGTGGATCGCGATTTTTCGCTGGAGAACAATCCGGATGAAGGCATCGTTATCGTCTCGGTTTCATTTGATCGCGCCGGATCCCGAAATTTTCAGGCCATGTTTTACCTTGACGAAGGCATGCCCGGCGCACCTGTTCCGCCCAGGCGTCTGGAGGCGCTTCCTGAGTACGCGACGATTCGCATGGGAAGTCAGTTCAAGGATAGTTATGGGCAGGTCCTTGCCATTTCATTACCCGCTGGCAGGCATACCATTTCGTCATGGCGCCTGGTTCGGAACGCCGGATATATCCTTTCGCCATCAGCGAAGATGGTCCCGCTGGAATTTCATGTGGCAGCCGGCAAGGTTCAATACATTGGCAATCTGCACCTGAACCTCGCCGAGGGGAAAAACATCATTGGCCTTACGATAGTGGCAGACGCCTCTCCTGAGATCAGGGATCGCCAGGATCGGGACTTGCCCATCATCAAGAAGAAGTATCCACAATTTGCCGACCGCACGGAGATCAGGCTGCTGCCTCTCGGAACATGGGGAGGTGGTGGAGAGGCAATTAGAGAGATCCAGCCCATCGTCATCGTGCCGGTCAAATGAATCAATGGATGCGCGCGCTTCCTTTCATGATTGCTCTCAATGGCCTGCTTCCCGCCAGTAACGGACGTCAGCAATCTTTGGAAAGGGCAGTATGGAATATCGGTTTCAAATAGCGTCGGACGTTATCCGCGATGGCCTGGGTTTGGAACTGGTAGATCCCATCGGCAAAGTCCTTGCCGAAGTCTTCCGATGTGACGCTGATCATTCGCTGAAAGTCTCTCTTTTTACAGACGAGCTGCCATTTCCGCTGATGGAGAAACTGGTTCTCATGGCACGTACTGAACCAGGTGTTTTTGAAGATGGTAGTCCGTTGCCGAAACCAGCATGACGACAATTGGTTGGAAGCTGACAATGTCGGAACGAAAGCAGTCCAATTCAACTTGAGTAATAAATAATAATTCGGGGAATTTGAATCAAATGAGATATGCCGTCATTGGCTTTATCCTCACATTGATTGCTGGTTCGGCTGCGGCGCAATCAACGTCCGTATGTACAAAGGCAGACGAAATACGCTGGGAAGCAGCGACGATCCGTGAAGGGATGCCTGCGATCATATATCCACCGCAGGCGCGTCAAGAGGAGCGAGAGGGAAGCGTGCGCATCCAGTTCACCATCGACGGCGATGGCAAAGTTTCCGCAATGACGATTTTATCGACGTCGGGATATCAGGATCTTGATGCCGAAGCCGCACGCGCAATTGGCTCGAGAATTTATCCGCAGATGATGTGTGGAGGGATCGCTCAGGAACATACAACGGCGCAGACCATCAATTTTCGTCTGGACCATGAGCCCGCACCACCGGCGGCGCCACTCACTAAATTCAAAAGAGGACAGCAAGCCCCAGAAGGCTTGCTGCCGCCGCGCCGGCTCCTTCAGCAGCCTATACGGTAGGAACAGTACCACCGTCTATCCGAACCTCGGTCCCGGCGATCGACGCGGATCTCGGGGATGCCAGGAAAGCGATCAGATCAGCGACCTCATCGGGTTTCGCTGGCCGTCCTGCGGGAATACCTCCCAGCCACTCCATGATGATTTTTTTGCCGCCCTCGTAGTCTGTGCCGGCATGCGCAGCCGTACGCTGCGCAAATGCTACCGAAGCCTCGGTTTCGATCCAGCCAGGTGCAACGCTGAGCACGCGAACTCCCTTGGGGGTTACCTCTCTGGCCAGTGCCTTGCTATAGGTCGAGAGGGCCGCTTTTGCGGCGGCATAGGCGGTCGTTGATTCGGGCAAAGGCAGCACGCGCTGGATGGAGCTGACGTGAATGATGATCCCCGACCCTTGGTCCAGCATGCCCGGCAACAGCGCACGGTCCATGCGCACGGCCGGCATCAGGTTCAGGTTGAGTTCGGCGAACCAGTGCTCATCACTGATTGCGGCGAAACCGCCCCCGGGTGTCTTCGATCCGCCGAGCACGTTGATCAGGATATCCACGCTCCCCCATTGCTTCAACACCGTCTCGGAAAAATGCCGCGTGCCCTCTGCCGTGGACAGGTCGGCCGCGACGTAGGTGACGCCCTCGGCCGGATGCCGGGGCAAGCTACGGGCCGATGTGGCCACCCGTGCGCCAGCCTGCGCGAGGGTTCTGACAACTGCGGCGCCGAGACCCAGGGTGCCGCCGGTCACCACGGCGCGCAGGCCGCTCAGGTAAAGGTCAAATCTCATGCCGTGATCTCCAGCGATGCGATCAGGCCTCGTTCGAGGCCAAAGCGGTAGGACAGCACAATCGGGCTCCCGGGGAAGTTGCCGGCGACGTTGGCGCGAACGCGTTGGAAGCCGTCCTCCTGCTGGATGTCCAGTGGCACGCTGGTCGCACCGTACTGGGCCGATGCCTTGGCCAGGAAGGCCGTGATCGCCGCGATTCCGGTGTAGGTGTGGCCGTCATCTTTCATGACGGCCTGCGCCGTGAAGCAGCGCGCCAGCGCTTCAGGGTTGTGTTCGGCCGCGAAGTACGCAGCGATGGGTGGGGGCAGGATCAGGGTGTTCACGTTGGTTGGCTCCATACGGTCAGTAAGGCCACAGGATGCGCGTCAAAGTGAATTTAGTTAATATCCCTTAATCTTGATGAACTATGTAGTAAAAAATACATAATGCGCGGATCCGATTTTAACGAACTGAAGGCATTCGTGGCCGTGGTGGAGCGCCAGAGTTTTGTGCGCGCGGCGGAGCATCTGGGCCTGTCGCCGTCGGCACTGAGCCAGACCATCCGGCAGCTCGAAGAGCGCATCGGCGCCCGTCTTCTGAACCGCACCACGCGCAGCGTCGCGCCCTCGGCCAGTGGAGAGCTGCTCTACAGTCGCGTGGCTCCCCTGTTTCGGGAAATGGCTGCCGCCGTCGCAGAGGCAAGCGAGGCGACAGGAAAAATGAGCGGGACGCTGCGCATCAACACGTTGGGGATTGCCGCGAGAACCGTCATTGCGCCTCGGCTGGCGCGCTTTCATCAGGCGAACCCTGGCGTGGTCCTCGACATC
Source organism: Herbaspirillum sp. 1130 (assembly GCF_017833835.1). Taxonomy (NCBI): domain Bacteria; kingdom Pseudomonadati; phylum Pseudomonadota; class Betaproteobacteria; order Burkholderiales; family Oxalobacteraceae; genus Herbaspirillum; species Herbaspirillum sp. 1130. The sequence continues at coordinate 356,662 of NZ_JAFICQ010000004.1, read as the reverse complement.
GTGGTTGACGATACGCTGGCCGACATCGTGGCGGGCCGCTTCGATGCGGGTATCCGCGTGGGCAACCGGGTCGAGAAGGACATGGTGGCCATTCGCCTGACTCCTGACTTGAAGATGGTTGCCGTGGCTTCTCCGGATTACCTCGCGCGCCGGGGGATACCCAGGTCTCCTGCGGATCTGCATGCGCATACGTGCATCAACTGGCGCCTGCAGACGGAGGGCAGGCAGTATCGCTGGGAGTTCAAGAAACGAGGCCGGCAAGTCGAGGTCGCGGTGGAGGGCCCCGTCGTGACCAATCATGCTGACATCGGCATTGCTGCGGCGCTGGACGGACTTGGCATTGCTTATCACTTTGAGCGGGATGGCGTGGATGAACTGCTGGCCCAGGGACGGCTGGTCCAGGTGCTGGCGGACTGGTCTATATCGCGGCCAGGATTGTTTCTCTATTATCCGAACAGGCGGCATCGGCCGGCGCTGCTTGGGGCGTTCATTGATTGTTTGCTGGATCGTCATACAGACGATTGATAGCGAGCTCGCGGGTCGATGGCTGGCGCAGACAAGCGACCGAACTGGTTGGGCATGAAGTACTCTGCCTGTCGTATTCCGCCTTGCCTGTACGACCAAAAGTGCCGCATGAAAAATATTCTGTTGCTCGGGTCCATACCAAGACAGTAAAGGTAGGTGCTCTGCTAATGTTATGGGCTCAATCAATGCATGGGGGAAAAATGAATTTGCGCAGATCGCTGGTACTAGGTTTGTTTATCGCGCTCGCCGGCTGCACGGCCACGGCCGACAAGTCGCAGAAGTTCGCACAACCGGATGAGGTCATTGATACCGTCACGCTCAGGCTGCTGTTGGGAGACATCGGGCAAGCCAGGTTTGCAGCGCCCAAAGACGTCGATGCATATCGCTACAAATACGTGCCGGCGATGTTGGCGCGCGTGCCGAATACGTTGAAGATCAACGGGATCAAGGTCGCCAAGGTCGAGACCAACAACGCTCGCAGAACGGATACCAGGTATGAGATTCGTATTGAAGCCAGCGAATTCTCCCAGTCGCAATCCGGAAGATGTTGGGTGCATTACGATTTGACGTTGTTCGACTTCCAGAAACAGGCCAAGATTTGGGGAGGGCGTACGCAAGTCAGTATCAACAGCGACCAACCGCTGCTGCGCTCGGAGAAGCTGGCCGGTGATATCCTCAACAGCCTATATCGTGAAGGAATTATCAAGCTCGCGCAGGGACATGCCGTTAATCCTCAAGGCGAACGGATTACTGATGTGTCCGTCTTCTCGACGGATAAGTAAGTAGTCCAGACACATCAGAAAATTTAACTTTGGGCTAGAGCTGCTCTTGCCAACTGTTTCGCTTCTGGATTGATCTTTCGGGAGGCGGATGGTGAATGTCGTCCCCTCGTCCGCGGAAGAGCGGACGGCAACTGATCCGCCATGCGCACTGGCCACCTCGCGAACGATATAGAGCCCAAGCCCCATGCTCCCACCTTGCTTGGAGGCCAATAAGGATGCCCCTCGATTTGCAATTGCGGAGCGGATTTTTCGGTGTTGAATGCGTCGTCGCCGACCCTGATAACGTTTGCCCTGTCCGCTATCGGCCTGATACAGGCACGAAAAAATATCCGCGTAATACTGAGGATGAGTTCAAGTGGGTATTCAGCGTACGTCGCGTCCACTGGCGGCTCTCGCAATTGCAGACCTGTTGGTCGCCAGGTGAACTGCTCGAGATCACGCGTGCCAGCTATCGTACGGTGATGCTAAACACGACAGGAATCACACAATAAATTCTCGCAATTAAAGAAAATTTACAAAAATCACCGAGCATCAATTAACATCTTGCTACTCGGCAAGATGATCAGTATCTGCACGGTCGCTTGTCGCATTTCAATTAACCAAGCCACAGATCGTGAAGAACGTCTATCCAGTTTCCCTCATTACCGCCACCACACTCCTGGTATCCGCATGTGGTAGCGTCCAGCCGTACAAGGAACCCTTGCCGGACCAGGCTAGCGCAACGCTCACCATCGCCTTGGGCAATGAATATGGCGAATCCAGTCTCTCCTATGGCCGTGCCGACGAGGATGGATGCCTGGAATTTCCGACGCTGTACGCGAGCGGCAACGTGCGCGATCTGCCGCAAACGCCGCCTGCGCCCAAGACCTTGAAGATCCCGGCGGGGAGCCCGCAACTCCTGCGGTATTACCGCCAGATCGGCCGCAACGCTTCCGCGCGCGCCTGCACGATCAACCTCCGATTCGAACCCAGGAAGGATGCGCATTATCTGGTGACAAGCGACAAGCGCTACGAAACGGGCAAGAGCAAATCCTGGTGGTCCGGTGAGAAAACGACCAGTACGGAAGTATGCATGGTCTACGTCCTGGAGCTGGACGAGACGGAAGGCCTGAAGCCGGTACCCATCAAGCAGGTTGGCGTGAACCCGACGCGTTTTGGCGTTCCGGGCTGCCCGAAGTAGTAACAAGGTGAAATACAGTCTCTTGCTGCATTGGGGGCAATGCACTCGAAACGAGACGCCGATGTAGAAATAAAGACAGGGGAAAGATTAGATGAAACGCAGAAACCTCATGCAGGCGGCACGCGCAGCCATGCTTGCAAGTATCGCCATGATGGCCTTGCCGGCCACGGCGCAAATGGCAGAACAGACCATGCGCGAGTTCACCGCCTGCAACAGCAGCTTCTTCCGCGTACTCGCGAAGGATGCTGCGGCGAGCCAGGTGTTGCCCGCGCTGGAACGAAAGGACGAACTCGCTTGGATCAAAGTCAAGGATCGCAAGAACGCCCCCGACAATCAGGTCAACTTCGCCGCCCCAGTCACTGTGGGTGACATCAAGCTGCTGGGTTATTTCGATGAGATAACCGACCTTCAGGAATTGGGACGCTATTACTACTGGGGATTCATCGTCGACGGCACCGTTGCAGAGGTCATCGGCAAGTTGCGGCCGATGGTGAGTAACGCTGATCGCCTCCACCCCGACGGAACAGACTACGCCCGCACGGAGGTGAAGATCGGTAGCTCTGACTGGATCGCCATCAAAACGGGTTCAAGCAGCGTGCCGCAGAAAAACACCATCGAACGCGCATTCATCATCGAAAGAATGGAGAACAACAAGCATGCCACGCGCGTTTCATGTTCGCTGCAAGGTGCAGTGACTGCCGCCGTTCTCAAGACCGAACGGCCCGACGTTGGCTCGGATGATCTGCCACCGCTTTCATCACAAGAGCCAGAGGAGTCGGACCCGCCCTCGAATGTGCTGGCCGCTATTGATGCTGCGGCACCTCAAGCCTCGATATGGCGCCCGCGTTTCAGCAAGATATCCATGCAACTCTCCTATCACGGGAAAAAGCCCTTCACGATGCTCAAGGAGGTTGAAAACGTGAATGGTCTGCTGCATATCCGCGAACACTACTCCGGCACTTTCTACGTAGACCGAGTCTCCTTTGCCGGCCTGCAGCAGCTGCGCGCCGAGATCTATATCAACAGGGTAGCTGCATCGGGCCGACCAGCTCTGACAACAGACCTGACGCTCACCCTTCCTGCCACCCTGGCTGCGGGCGAGACCTTGACGTTCGAGAGTGCGATGCAAAGTGGCAGCCCCCCCAAGCGCGCCTCTGAGGCCAGCAAGCAAACCTGCAAGATCGCACAAACAATATCCGCCTCAGACATCAACGCGACCTTGACTGGATCGGCCGTGCTGCTCGACTGCACGTTCGCCAACGGTAGGCGCACTGAATTCGCCTTCCTGCAAGACCTTGGCCTGGCTATTCAGACCAAGGAGGGAAATGATTCCATGACCTATCCGGAATTCACCATCAGCAAGTAAGCGAAAATTCATGCATCGGACGCGACCGTTACATAGAGCGAGTACGGGCGCGAATTCACTTACGGTGGCACCTCAACCTTTTTGTTCTATCGAAAGCAAATCGAGTGATGGGCATAGCGCAAGCGGGAATCGTATTTAGACCGTTAGAACCTTTGGTTGATATCGAATCATTTGTTTCAGGTTTGTTCGGCACCAAGGTCGTACAGATTGAGCATCCCGATATTGGCCAGTTCGACATTCGAAATCCAGGTGATGTCATGGTCCAACGCTTTGAAGACGCCTATTTTGTCTGCAATAACGACCTCGTCTGGGATCTCCTCGAATTCCCACAGACTGACGTTACTCAAACGTATCGGAGACTCGGCTCTCCTCAACTGTTCATGGCCTTCTGTCATTATGATTCCGGTGGCAGCTATGGATACGCCTTCTTTGAAAACGGTAAAAGAACGCGCTCTCGACTACAAACCGTTGGTAGTGCACATCGACAGCCACTCATTGAGTACGGCACAGCAAAAGACTTTGAACGCAACTGGCTATCGGCAAACTTCTATCTAGAAGAGGACGACTGTCCAAGGGAAGAGTGGCAGAAAATATATTTTCAAGGTAATCGAGAGATTGAAGTGCCCGAATACTTCCTTACCAAACGCATTCTGGAAGAAGGTATGGTTGGAAACTTCGGCGTCTGTCCCTGGGACACTAATCTTGAACCAAGCTGCTACTTCTTCAAAGCCATGGAAAAGAAGAGGCATTGGTGGCAGTTTTGGAAAGACTAGTACCGGGCGTAATAGCTAGTCTTGTCTAAGTCGGCAATCGGCCAGAAATAGACTGGACTAGATTTCCTTGTGGAATTCAACTTTCGTCCAAGTCGTCTTAATTTTTTCTGACTAAATTCCTCTGCAATGAGTATCAGTATTCAGACATTTTTAGGGCCAGAAACGGATGACCTCAATCTTCGCTTCGTTCAGGCTTTTGCGGACCTGGGCTTCGGTGTCGAACTTCATCCGGAATTTGTTTTAACAGAGTCTCCTCCAGTCGGTGCTCTATATTTGAAAATCACCGGTACCCCCTCACGCATATGCAGACTGGCGCCGGACGTCCCATTGCTGGTCGCGTTTGGTTACGGTGTCTCCCCCCTCGGTGGGCGCGGGAAAAAACGGCGCACGCGGCTTGGGGTTGGAAGTCCCTGTAGCTATGTTGCTGGATCCAGAACAGCTGCAGGCCGAAGTCCGGCGGCGGGGGTGATGCAGATGTTGGCGATGGCAATCCTTGCAAAAGAAACCGGCGGATATCTTCGTGCGGATGGTGATGCAGTAAGCGTCAATGGGGATGCTGCCGTTGAAGTGGCCATGCAAGAGCTTGCTCATTTTGAAGAATTCAATTTTGACGCTTACGCTCATCGTTTTGAATCGTGGCCTCCCTTGGACAACGATTTGCCATTCACATGGCCATCTGAGATCGTGCCGCCTGTCAAGCCGGCTCAGATTCCCGCAGAGGCGAAAAAGAAGAAAATTTCAATTCTGTTCGGATACAAATTTTCGTGGTTTCATCTGCCTGGAATACTCCTCTTCATTTATTTCGGCGTGGTGACGATTTTTTACTCCTGATGTCGGCTTGATACGATCTAATGCGTACTAATATTTTGTACTGCTTTCGGTTGAAACCGCTGTCAGAAGCAGACTCTTTAATATCCCAAGAAGCATGAAAAAAATCATTCTGGACTGCGCCACGGTAGAAACAGATGACGACTTCTGGAGCCTTTATTGCAAAGCGGTTCAGCCTGAAGGTTCAAATATCTTTGGGCGGAATTTGGAAGCGTTATGGGATGCGGTGTCTGCTGGCGGCCCAGGCTGGCCTGGACCGTGTCAAATTGAATTAATGAATGTAGATGAGTTCGCAAAGCGAAATCCTCGGCTATATGCAGGGTTGCAACGTATCGCGAAGGACTTGCCGGAAAGTTCTTGTGTACAGATCGTTCTCACCAAATCATTGATGTGATTTGGTCCGCAGCATTTTATTGTTCGTAATCGGCCAGAAGCGGTCGTTCAACAAGTCAACGCAATAAGGGCGAAAAGCGAGACGTACATCCGTATGGTCAGCGGCAGCGATGATAAAGTGCGATGCGTTGCATCCGCAATCGGACAATATCTGTGATGGAAAGCACTCAAGTCTGGGAGGATATTGCGATGAAAAATACTGATACCTGTCCAAAATGCTGCTCAAACACGCATGTCCGTAAGAAAACAGTCCTCATTGGTCGAGCGAGTCCAAAGGCCCTATTTTTAGAGGAGCGCGCTGGGTATAAGCGCAAGGATCAACTCGCAGTGGATGAATGCAATCCAGAGAAAATCAGCGATACACCTCTGCAGCAATTTGTTGAGGGTTATTATTGTTCCGTCTGCGACCTCGGCTTCGTCTCCGACGAGATACGGGCCAAGTAGGATTGCCCGGACTAACTTCGCATTTATTCCGCTATCGGCCAGGAGTTGACATGCAGGCCGCTGGTGAATGTCCGCAAATGAACAACCTCTAAATGTTCGACAGTGCTCTAACCTTTAGAGGCTGGTCGCGTCACAAGCCCGTATTGGGCTTTGTTCGATTGGAAACGCAACTGGAATTCTCTTTCCTTGATGAGCATATTTACTTTAGCGTCCCTCTGCCGCAATCGATGGAAGTGGACAATCTTGCGAGCAAATTAAGTCCTTCCGGCCAAGCGCCTAGGTTGCTTTCCGCATTTAGGTGTCCCTTCGCTCCAACCTCGACGAACTCGCTGCCCCAGGCATTGGCGCATTCTCGGCCGTGTTCCACGCTACCGTAGGGATCGTCGGCGCTGCAGACGACGACTGACGGAAACCTTAAGGGAACCAGAGGTAAAGGTGAGAATCCATGCGCCGAGCCACGTGGAAATGAAGGTGCCGCTGGATCGGGAACTGCGACCAGCAAGGCTCCACCAATCTTCTTCCCCGATTGTTCGGCCCAATGTGCCACCGCTAGACATCCAAGGCTATGTGCAACCAGCAGGGTGTTTGCAGGAGCATTGACAAGTTGTCGTTCCAGGGCAGATACCCAGTCGTCGCATTCTACTTTGTCCCAATTTCCGACTATGAGGCGCCGCCAATCCGGATGCGAGGACTGCCATAAGCTCTGCCAGTGAGAAGGGCCAGAATTGCCAATACCGGGAACCACAAGGACGGAATGATGCATTTGCGCAATCTCCATTGATGAAACAGCGCTCATTGTATTGAGGCCGGAACTAGGGCAACATCGACATTCGAATGAATTGGTGGCATTGAATCAATGAATTAACGAAAGATGATGAACTCGGCAAATGAAATTAAAGCGGAGGCATTAGACCGCCTGGACTGGCGCATCTTAGAGGCGCTTCAACACAATGCGCGCATTAGTAATACTGAGCTGGGAAAGCAGATTGGTTTATCTCAACCGGCCATCACGGCACGCATAAAAAAATTAGAAGACCGAGGTGTTATTGAAGGCTACACGACAAGAATAAATTCCCGCCTGGTGGGCCACAATATCTCCGCAATGGTGCGGATTCGTACCACTCACGCGGAGATCAAACGCTGCTTGGCTGCCTTTGAGGCGATGCCAGAGATTATTGATGCGCACCGCATAACTGGGGAAGATTGCTTCATTGTGCGTGTCGTGGTTCAAGAGATGGCACAGCTGGAAGCTGCTATCGATGTGCTGGCACGGTTTGGGCCAGTTACCACTTCAGTAATTCTGGCAAGTTACCCGTCGAAAGTTATCGTTTCAAGGGCTTGAATCATCTTTGCGATTGAGGTCTGTGGTGAATATGATCCCAGTCAGCAGTAAGTCGTCGCCCATGCCCTTGAGATATCTGATTCTTGGATAGAAATGGGTTTCCGGCATAAGCGGGAAACTCTTGTGTGCTGGTGCTATGGGCGGAATCGAACCATCACGTACAAGCTGCATGCAGATTTTTCCGGACCGGCGCTGACTACACCGCCGATTCGCCAGACCTGAATCAATACCATGTGGATTGCGTCGCCTGTTCCCTCCTCATCGACGTGGCCGGCTGGAGCATGAGTGGTGCACACATCGAGGGCCGCAAAGTGGCGGTGGACTGCATCTCTGGGCGGCGCGCGTCGAGCACGAGACGCCGCATTACACAACCGACTGAAAGCCGCTGCCGCGCGTGAGGTGAGCATGCAAGTGATCGTTTATCAGATGCGCCTTAATGGCGTAGAGATTGCCCGCGAGCTGCTGGGCGATGAGGCGCGCAATATCGGCGATTTACGCGTGGGAGTCTTCGAGGATGGTGACCGTCGCCGGCCGACCAAAGGTGCCCGGCTGCAGCGGGACAGCGGCGAGGTCATCATGGAGCTGGTGGATGTCCAGGTGGATGCCATCAAGGCGTCTCGCATGGTCATCAAGCGGATCGAGCGACGCCAGACCGAGCGTGGGGTGGTTGAGTTCGCGCAGGCCAGGCTTTGCGTGCAGGCGGGAATGCCGTTGTTGGAGACCTCATGCGAAAGATTTTTCAAGAGCAGCGGTGGTGCTCAACATTAGCGGTTCTATGGCTTAGCTTGTCTCATTTCTTGGGACGCATATAATTCACGTCTGAAGCAGAAGACCGAAAAGTATTCACCTGGCATCCATCAGTTCCACACAGCCACCGCGCAGTGAGCGATTTAACGAATACTTATGTCCACCTCTCAAACTTTTAGCTTCAAGTACCGTGGCTACGACGTTACCGTCATTGGCTATGAAATTGATGGGGGCTGGCGAATGGCGGTTGAGCTGCGTAATGGCTCAGATATTGAACTCATCCGCGATACCGCGACCGTATATCCTGACTTTCAGAGCATGCGAAGTATTGCCATCTGGACGGCACATTTGAAAATCTCACGCATACCAAGTGAGTGATGGCTGCGCTAGTTTAATGAAAGCCGAAGCCCTCGCCATTTTTCTTAATCGAAGAAGAATTCAAATTCTGCTGCTCTTCTATAAAGAGCAAAAAGTCAACGTGCAGCTTCATCGCCGTCAGGAGTCTAGAAACCCTTGGTTCCATTGAGGTGAAGACCTCCGATGAAGGATGTTCTAGATCGTCAAAAGCCGCGCGGATATCGTCAGGCTGTGCGCCCACCGCCTGCATCTCATTTAAGCAGCTTCTTACCTGTCTTCGTATCAAATCACCGACGACTTCCCCTCGTGAAGCTTTTTTTTCTATCTCCTCTATCGACCGCGTATATCGTCCCAGTATTTCCTTTAACAACACCTCAAACATTTGTTCCCCTGTTTATTTTGGCTTGTAATCGCACGACATTCCTATGTCACTGTTGATTTGCTCGCAGATTTGACCCTCTCCATTTGACCCACCTTCCACCGCCTACCAAAGGCGGCCACACGGTCATACGACCCTTCATATCCCAGTTCTTTTAGATCCAGGAACATCTGTTTCAGGGTTCTTCGTTGCTTTCGAGATTTAACGGACTCAGCGCTCAGCCAAGCGGAGAGCCTGGGAGCAAACTCATCAAGAGAGCTCGGTGAATGCCTTGCTGGGTATGCTGGTTCGATCGCGTCCGACCGGATATAACGGCGAACCGTATTGCGGGAGATGTCCAGGCGGCGGGCGATTTCCCGGATTGAGATATGGTCTCTAATGTACCAGCGTCGAATAATTCCAAGTAGGGCCACGTTTATCACTCCGTTCTCCCGCTCGCTGTCATGAGCAGGATTGTGGTCTAAACATGGGTCAACTTAGGATGCAAATTTCCTGAGAAAGTGGGTCAGATTTAAATGCAATTCAACAACTGAACGAGAAAAACTAGGGGATAGCTGAGGCTTACTGCGAATAGCCTTGCTTGAAGAGAGTGCGCGAAAATCGATGGAAGCTCGATGATGTTCTCAACGTGGAAAAACGATGCAGCGCTAGGGCCGGAAAGAAATGCACAAAAAATAATCGGCACCCCTGAGGCGACAAGCCCCGCTTTGGTACAACGGTCGAGCGTCTTTGTGTTATTCAATTTCTGTCCACGCCAAGGAAATAGTTCAGCTGCTAAGAAATCGAACCTATTCTCGACAAGCGAACGGCCCCTAGCACCAAACTAAGCCATCGGATGATGCAGGCATAGGAGTAGGGCGGCTATCGGGTTTTTCCTTACACTCGGGCATAAACTATTTTAGTTCTCATATCCCGGGATCTTCCGTGCCGTTAGCCTCGCGCAGCTTGTCCACGTCGTTGACGTTGCTGGCGGTGTCGGTCATGTAGGGGATGAAGCCCGCATATGAGCCGTTGAGGTAGTAGCGTCGGCCGAAGAGCGTGGCCGACTCATTGAGCTAGGCCGATTGTAGCGCGCTCACGTAACTGCGGCACCCCATACTCCTCCGGGTTGATTCTGAGGCCTGCAGGTGCAAGAGACCGTCCTGTTGACGGACCAGTGGAGGACACATGCCACAAATTCCATTCAAGGAGACCACGATGAGAGCGATGAGAAGTTCAGGTGAACGGCTGGGCCATATACTTGGAAAACAGGGGATGCATCTGGTAACAGTGGAATCCTGCACCGCAGGTCTTATTGCCGCCGGACTCGGTGACGTCGAAGGTTGTGCAGCGTGGTTGGAGGGAGCCTTTGTCACCTATACGGTAGAGGCCAAACACTGCATGCTCGGTGTTACACAGGATGAGATCGACACCCATGGCTTGACGAGCGAATACGTCGCGGAACGCATGGCGCGCGGTGGTCTGGCAGGTTGCAATGCAAGTTTGGCGATAGCTAATACTGGAGTGGCCGGGCCGGACGATGCGCCCGATGGCACTAAAGCCGGAACAGTGTGCTTTGCTTGGCTGTGGCAGCGCGGTGCCCAGCAGCAGCTCCGAACTTCCACCTGCTTCTTCGACGGCGATCGTCAAGCGGTGCGCCATGCAGCGGCGCTTCACGCGATCAACGAAGCCATTCGCCTTTTGGGGAACGAAGACGAGCGACGCTTGTAAGAGGCTCATCTTCAGATGATCTGGCGAATCCGTCAGCAATTTCGTTCACAGGGTTGCGCCCATCGCCGATAGAGTCTATGGCGTGGACCTCATATGCTTGAACCACGTCGCGCCCGAATCGGTTCGACGGCATGTTCTGAAAACTTCGATTAACCCAAAGGAGCTCATGATGGCAAATCAGCAAAATCAAGGTTCGACTAGCAACCGTGGCTTCGCCTCGATGGACGAGAACAAACAACGCGAGATCGCCAGCCAAGGTGGTAAGGCCGCTCACGAAAAGGGAACGGCACACGAGTTCAGCTCGGAAGAAGCCCGCGAAGCAGGTCGCAAGGGCGGCCAGAACAGCCATGGCGGCAACAGCGGCGACAACCGCTGACATGCACGAAACAAATAAGGGTCCTGCGGGACCCTTATTTGATTACCGTCGACATAGCTGTGCGGTGGCGCGGCTCAGTCAGCATGGAACAACTTTACTAAATAATTTACCCACCCCAGCCGACGATTTTTCATTCGTGATGCATCACCCGACCTCAAGGCCAAGAATTAATGAGGGGCAGGAGCAATAATGCAAATTCAATGGGATGACTTGATCAGCTTTAGCGTCTCGCCACTTGAAATCATTATTCGTGGCACGCTTATCTATCTCTTCCTTTTTGTCTTCTTCCGCTTTGTGCTGAGGAGGGACGCTGGCAACGTTGGAGTAGGTGACTTTCTGCTGGTGGTAATTATTGCCGACGCTTCTCAAAACGGTATGAGTGGGGATTCCGATACTGTGCCCGATGCCTTATTGCTGGTGGTCACGCTAATGGCGTGGAACTACCTCATCGATATCGCCAGTTACCACTCCGCAGCGCTTCGAAAAGTCCTTGAGCCTCGTCCGCTCATATTGGTGAAAAACGGGAAGCTAATGCGCCGGAATATGCGCAAAGAGTTCGTGACTACTGAAGAGATAGAAGCTAAGGTGCGCGAAAGTAATGCCACGTCCCTAAATGAGATAGAACTAATGACGATGGAAAGCGACGGCGAAATCAGTGTACTCAAGAGGCGTTAGACACGGATAAGGTGTATGAACCACGGCTATTCGAGAAACCGCATATGCTAGACATGTAACGTGAGTTGCATATGTGGTTGGGACTCAGTCTGGCAAAGATTTATGGAACGCGTCATGACAGAGACCAAAGTAAAGAAATCTTTTACGGATCATGATCTGCGAGCTAAGTGCGCAAGTGATGCTGAGACGCTAGAACAAGCGAGGGGACTGTTAGCTCACGCGCACAGTCGTACGACCCAGCGGGTATCCCGCCAGCGGGCGGAGGTCGTCCAGCCGCTTAGAGCACAGGGCAGCGCATATAGCACAAAAGGGCTCCAAGCAATCGCTTGGAACCCTTGTGTAATGGTGCTGATGGGCGGAATCGAACCGTCGACCTACTGATTACGAATCTGCGGGGAAAGTTATATAAATCAAAAGGTTAGGATGCTTTTTGCTCCGCAATTCAAGAAAAAGGCGGGTCGCAAGACCAATTAGGGCGCGGCTCATTTTGGATTTGCGGAGCAGAATATTGGGCACGGATTGTGAGCAATGCATGACCCGGCTCAGTGCTGCCGCAGGAAAGCAGATGTACAATACCTCCCCAGAAAATTGCGACATTCTCGCCGTATGAAAATCTTTTTGGGGGAAAGAAAGTGAGTATTCAGCAGATTCTGAGTAATTTGTTGCAGAAAAAACAATTGGAGCCATATATCACTCATTTGCGGTTCCCTCGTTATAAAAATCTGGCCGAAAATCTGCGGGTAGATTTTACGCACCCAATAACTGCTCTGGTTGGGCAGAATGGCACAAACAAAAGCTCGATTCTGCGCGCTTTATATGGAGCACCTGGCTACAACAATCTTGGCAACCTTTGGTTTTCAACCTCGATCGATCCGATCGAAGAGGGGGATGGAGCACCGAACTGCTTCATCTACGGCTATAACAATCCAGAAGCGAAGCAGAACACGGAAGTCTTAAAATCACGGATCAGCAAAGAGGAGGAGCCAGATTATTGGGAGCCGTCACGTCCAATTGCTCGTTATGGCATGCAGCCGTTCAGGCGCGGTTTAGAGGTTGCTCCAGCGGGGGGCACTCGTACGCGCTGGAAAAATATTCGGAAAAACGTTGAGTATATCGACTTCCGATCACAACTAAGCGCATTCGATAAGTTCTTCTATTACGGCCAAGTTCGAAGTCACGGTAACGATCTTAAGGAAAAAAAAGAATATATCCGTGCGCGATCTGTTCGCCTAAAGGCTGCAATAGAAAGCAAAAGCAAATCGGTGAAATGGCACGGCGAACGTATCATTAATTCGGAGAACCTGCTTCTCTCTGCCGACCAGGTCGAGAAAGTCTCGGAGATCTTGGGGCGCGAATATACTGAGATAGCGTTGATTCGTCACAGCTACTACAGCCAAGACGGATATACCGCTCGCATGAAAGCTGCGAACTTGCAATATACGGAGGCATTTGCAGGTAGCGGCGAGTTTTCCGTTGTGGCCTTGGTTTATACCGTGGATAAAGCGCCGCAAGCTTCATTGATCTTGTTGGATGAACCAGAGGTAAGTTTGCATCCTGGCGCCCAGGAGCGGCTAATGACCTACATGGCCGAGGCAGTGAAGAAGATGAAGCATCAGGTTGTACTATCCACACACTCGCCCGCAATTGTCCGTAACCTGCCTCCAGATGCCATTAAACTGCTGATGCTCGATCCTGCATCGGGAAAAGTCATATTGCCGAAGCAGTCGTCACTTCCAGAGGAAGCATTTTTCTACTTGGGCGAGCCACCGGCAGGAAAGTTAATGGTTGTTGTTGAGGATCGACTTGCAACAGCGCTTGTAGAGAAGGTGTTGCAAGCTGAGGGTGAGGCATTCAGTCAGCTATTCAAGGTCGTGTACTATCCAGGCGGCGCCAGCAGTATGTGGACTCACTACGCTCCTAGCTATGCTGCTGAGACGAGAAAGAATGTTTTATTTTTGCTAGATGGAGATCAGTTCGCCTCGGCTATCCCTAATGCCGATGATATTCCGCTAGCAAAGAATGACAAACTGGCTGACATCATAAAGGCCTTTACCGGCTGCTCTGTTGACTTTCCTATCGACGGTGGAAAGAATGGAGGAGACCAGGATCAACTAATCGCAGCGCAACGGCGGTTCATCCAATGGGCATCAAGTTATGTACGCTTCCTGCCCGATGCTAACCCGGAAGCGTTTGTGTGGAACAATATGAACCGTCAGCGGCAGGAGGGCGAGAAACCTCTGACGAACGCTAAAAAGAAGTTCGAGCAGTACACTAAGGATGCGTTAGGCGCGAAAAAATTCGTTGACGTTAACAGTGATGACATTTTCAGTGTTCAGAGAATCGCTCTCGCAACAATTCCAGACGATCATCCTGACTTGTTGGGAATCAGGTCTATTTTGCATGCTTTTGCGCAACAGAAATAAATTTTGGAATTTTGATCATGGCAATCCAAGTCTTTGATTTTTTCTCAGGGTGCGGTGGCACTAGCTGTGGCTTCGAGCAAGCTGGGATGAAGATCGTATTGGGTCTGGATTTCGATCCCGATTCGGCCAATACATTTCAGGCGAACTTTCCTCGTGCTTCTTTTATCCGGGAAGATATCCGAGCGCTTTCCACTGACGTGCTTGCACCATTCATGAAGAATCGAAGGCATCCAGTTTTATTCTCAGGATGCGCTCCATGCCAGCCTTTTTCCAAGCAAAATAAGCATACCGATGAGAGCGATGATCGCCGATATTTGCTCGACGAATTTGCACGTTTCGTAAAAGCTTGGCGGCCTGAATACGTGTTCGTTGAAAATGTCCCAGGTATGCAAAAGATCGCTCAAGAAAAAAGTGGTCCTTTGCCTAGTTTTCTTCGCCTATTGAAGCGTCTTGGCTATAAATTCTCGTTCGGGGTGATCCCGGCGATGAGCTACGGAGTTCCACAGAAACGAGACCGTTTCGTCCTCCTTGCAAGCTTGGACGAGAAGATTCACCTACCAACAGCTACTCACGGCCCTGATCTGAAGCCCTATACCACTGTCCGGACATGGATAGATGGCTTGCCGCCACTACAAGCTGGTGAGGTTTCTGAGGAGGATCCAGATCATGCAGCGGCCAGCTTGTCTGAGCTAAATCTGTTGCGGATACGTTCGACCCCCGAGGGGGGCGGGCGCCATGACTGGCCGCAAGAACTTTGGCTTGATTGCCATAAAACTCATAGTGGACATTCAGACGTCTACGGCCGTCTTGCGTGGGACCGGCCTGCGGCGGGGCTAACGACAAAATGCATAAGCTATTCGAATGGACGTTTCGGTCATCCGGTGGAAGATCGCGCGTTGAGTATTCGCGAGGCCGCCTGCCTCCAAACCTTCCCTCGAGACTACGTTTTTCGAGGTCAGCTTAAGTCGCGCGCTAGGCAGGTCGGTAATGCAGTTCCTCCCCTGATGGCGAAAAGAGTTGGTAAACAAATAATAAGCCATTATAAAAAGCTGGTGCAGGTGCGTGCCTTGTAGAAGTCGGGCTCAGATGCGTCAAATTGCGTCGCTTTTGAAGGGCATCATCCGAGGCGGTAGAGCACGCTGGGCTTGAGTAGGCACCTGGTGCAAATTTGAGTCAAAAGTGACATATGTAGCGGGCAGGCGCGGGGTGGGGGCAACCGCGCGCTAGAAGAGCGGATAATATAAAAATATTGCAAATATGCAACTTTATGGCTGTCCCAAGAATCGTCGGTGTCACGGTTCCGCAAAGGTAATAGGGCGAAGGTTATGAAATATATTTGAGCGAAGCCACCAGGCAGGTTCGTCCCGAGACTGCGATAGCTATATGATGGGTGAACGGCTATGGACAGCCGAATAGGAGCCGTGATGAATTCGCATGAATATTTCGACGTACCTCTCGCTAACCGAACTTCCGCCTCGGAATTCGCTTCGCGATGGAAACTTCAGGCTTTTAACACGCGGGTTCCGACGAGGACCGACGTCGCATTATTACGCCCCGAGGAAGTTTCATCTTTGCTTGAAAATTGGATATGCCGCAGTGCTACAGAAGTTATTCCTAGCCGTTTACAGATATCGCAAGTCAAAAATATTTTGTTGGCTAGGCCAGATGCGTCGGAGCTCGCGAATTTAATCAAGTTCTGTGATCGTAGAATAGGTACAGGAAGCCTACCCTGGTGAGAGAGAAGCCGGAGCGTCTTCATTAGGAGAGCTCTTAAGCTGCTGGGCCGTTCCGAATGTAGCGATCGTCTACAATCCTGCGCCCCTCGGCGACGCCCGCCTCAAGGGCCGCAGAGCTACTCTCATAGATCCATGCTTTGTCAAACCTATACGGCAAGAAGAGAATCCCGTTCCGGTTGATGTATAGCTGCTTAATTACCCACAGCCCTTTTTCTCGACCACACCGGACTAAAATATTAAAGCCTCGATAGGCCTGCTCGGTATAGACGTGATTCATCATCTCCATCCTGATTAGTGGTCTTGTTATTATCGATCGCATATCCGCGCTCTACATCTTTCCACCTTTCTCTCACGCGGGCATCGGAGCGATTGCAAACAATTTCCCCTTCCAAGGCTCAATTGAAGCATCGAAAACTAAAAATACAATTTCCTTATTACCGGTGCCTTCGCGTATAAACTGCGCTATTGCTTTTCGGCATACGATCATCTGCCCTTCTAGGTCGGTAGGTGAATCACAAATTTGAAACTCGGCTCTAGTTCGGCCACTGCCCAACCCGCTTGTAACTTCGACAACCTCTTTCTTACCAATCCTCAGCCATACAAAACCGGCCTCGTGTCCTATATCTTCGAAATAAAATCGCATGGCAGCTCTCTCAAATAAAAGGGCCGCGACTGCGGCCCCTTAACAAACTAAATTACAATCCTGTTGAAGATTACGAGGATTGATCTGCCTTCTCGTTCTCTCCTCGATGTCCTTTTCGATAGATGTTGCCTCCATCATAGCGACGCGGGCCGGCGTCACTTTGCTGATCGGCTTGCTCTTGCTTTTTTCGCTCGTGTTCGGCAGTCGCAAAGCCACCTTCGTGAGAACGCAGAGGTTTCTCATTTTGAGGCGTGAAGCTTGCCTTTCCGATGCGATTGACGCCCTGGTTTTTATTAAAATTCGACATTGTTGATCCTTTAAATCACGGTCTAATATGAGCGTAAATGGACAGGCCGCAATGGCCATTTCTGCTACATCCATATCGCGAGCATTATTCGAAAATAGTGATAGATGTCCGCATACGTGAATGCTGATAACGTGATATTTACGCGCCGAATCCCTCTTGGGTTTCAGCTCTTAATTGTCTACACCATCTTGGCCCAAAGAGGCCATTAAGACAGTGTCAATTCATTCTGGTAAGCGATGGGTGAGCGCTGCGACATGCGATAAGTGCCTCGCACATATTCACACCTTGTGCGAGTAAAACCGCCTCTGCGCGATAAACGCCAGCGAGATTTTTCTTTGAAAAGATTTCGCTGTTACGTTCTGATATGGAGATGCTGTTCATTTGCCATCCATCGGCATGTTGTGTGTAGTTTAGCTCGTATGAAAAGTTGCCAGAGCTATCCGACGTTTGATATGTAGACATGAGAATTCTCGGTCAGTGTGATTGTTAGTTTGGCTTGACCGATGTCGAAGGAATGAACTTCATCCAGGCATTTTGCAAGTCTTCTGTCCAAATTCATAGGCGCTGCTATTTCAAGGCTTTTACAACAGCAGCAGGACGTCTTTTTATTGAGTTGAGGGAAGCGGCGCTACTCGCGCATGCTAGAACTGTATCTAGTGAGCTTTACGACACCCTTGGACGCGCAATACCCGGCACATACGGTCTAGTCTCGAATTTTGAAAAAACCTACTTCTCTCCTCCTCCGCCTTTAACAGCAAGGGTTGCTCGCCGTTTGACACTGCCAACTCTTCCCCACATGAGCCTCTTATTTCTAAAGCTCATTGCTTTTCTGTTGAGCGCTAGAGGATCGCTGAGCTCATTATTCTCAAAATAGCAGTCGCCGTGTAGACGCCGGTGCTCCTCTACAGCCTGTGCAACCTCGTCGCTATTAAAGCGGCTGTTGGAATACAGTTTCATTTTTTCTCCGTATAGGACACGTTGGCATCAAGACATTGTGAGCGTCATGATCTGTTATGTAGTTACTAGTCCTCTGACAAAACCATGCGCCACTGATCGCATAGGTCGTTGGTCTGACCACGACCACGCGCACGCTCGCTAAGCACCTCTTCGACGCACTCAAAATCCTCAAGTCGCCGAGAGTAGCCTGAATATATCTCTGGTCGGGATAGTGGAAAATCCACGCCACCTAAAGTCGGGCACAATGTGTGCCGACCGCTGAACATGTTCATACAGTTCTCCAAAAAGAGCACTTAACGACACCTCAACGGATGGACTCAAGGGAAATAGAACGGAATCGATGTCGGGATGGGGAAACGGACCATGTAAGCTAGCTCTTGCTTACGAGAGGATCCGTGGAGGGATGTGCAGACCTTACTCTTAATTCACGTCGAAAACGAATATGAGACTCATTTATTTTTCAATCGCCGAAGAGTAGTCCATAGTCTTTCCTGTATGGACATATCAGAAATTTTACCGTGGTCATCGAGAAACCTTTCCTCGGAGACTCGACGTGGTAGCTGTTAATTTTTACCTTCACTCCCCTTGGGTGTACAAACAGCCTCCACAGTCGAGATGAGAAGAGAGAGCGAGCAAGGTTTAAGAAGAACGGCCGAAAATACCGTCAAAGTTTCAGTTAGGCTGCGTGTGGGCGTTGCGCTGAGAAGCACAATGGGTATTCCGGCATGACGTGTGTCAGATTTGATTTTTATCGCGAATTCCAGTCCATCCATCACAGGCATACGCAAGTCGGTAAGAATTACATCAACTTCGTATTTTGAGCGGCTCATGACTTCAACGGCCTCTTCGCCATGTCCGGCACATAAGACCTGATAGCCAGCAGCTTCAAATGCATCTACAAAAATACTTCTCACTTCTTCATTATCTTCGACAACCAAAAGGCAACGGATAATGCTGGGTTCTTCTTTCATCGGGAAGTCCTCCGATTAAATGGGCTGCGTCCCGATGATCTAAATGAACAGTATTTGGAAGTATGCATTGCAGCACGAAGTAGGAAAATCAGACATCTAGCCAAATCAGATAACATTTCACCTACAAATCCGGACTGATTTGGAATGCCCTTGCCTTTAGGGCTGTTATAACCTTGAAGAGTTTGCTATTGCGAGCAAAGAGAGAGCCAACGGCAGCCATCCAGCAATTAATGCTGGAATAACGCGCTGCGTTCTCAGAAAGAAAGTTGCAAACCACATTAGAAGAGCATAAATGAGTGGATATGCAACGCAGTAGATCAATGCTCGAAGTGAATAAGAGTCCTCGAATAACTCTTCAAAGCTTCCTGAGAATCCAGCCGAAAAAACCTCTTCGGCACTTGGGAGAACAATAAATGCACAAAGTAAAAGTGGCAGAGCTGAAGCGACTATGCCAGCGATTACTATACGTTTAGTGAGGTCTGTTTTTACGCGACTCGAATTGACGCCTAAGGAATTTTTTATTTTTTGTCGTCTATTCACTGGCGAATCCTATTTGGTCAATTCAACAGCAGCATTCGCAGAGTTTTCCCCTGATGCAGTCTGAGGGAAATGGCCGCGGTCGACGAATTCCTCCTGTAACAACATGAAGACCATATGCGTAAAGGCTGACTCCAGCACCGCCCTATACTTTTCGCGCGCTGCTGGGACTTCCTGATATTTTTCTCTCAGTCCATCGCCAAAGATGTGATAAACGTCAATAGGCTCCGCTTCGTCCGCCTGCATTGCTAATACACACGCTCTGACTGCAGAGTGAGAAAGATCGCTGACTAGCTCACCATTTTCTGCCATTTCCGCGATCGAAGTCAGAATTCGGAGATATCGGACCGCGATTTTATTTGAGTGTGTGTACATATCTCTCTCCATTTCTCCAGGAATTCTAATCCGCTCGACTAACTGGCTGTATCAGGGAAATCCCGACACAGCGCATTCAATCGGAAGTGATGGAGATTGAATCCTTTCAAAATGCCAATTTTCATACCCTAGATGTACCCGAGCGCCGCATAGCTTCAAATTCACACTGAAAATCATCTCTGCATTCTTTGTTGCAGAACAGTAATCCAGCGGCTATCGGTTCGTCACAAAAATGGCAACGACAATCTGGCTGTAGCAATGGAGCGCGTCGCGCTGCTGCTAGGCCGGCTGCGATAGTTCGGTAGATATTGCTGTCTGCGTTATCTGCATGATCGCTCACGATTATTTGCCCTCATTGGTAGGAAGTTGATAGGGACGGAACCGGACCACCTCTTGGTCGGCCCATTCGTTCAATGAAAGAAACTGCGCCTGCAATGGCTCAATCTCGTTGCAGCCAAAGACGGCGGCGGCTTTTGTCACATCGCCGAATCCGCCGGTGTTGTTGGGCATGGTTCCGAGCAATTGCGGCGGCACGCGATGCGCGGCCAGCACGTCGTCGCGCGTGCAGTTTTTGATGTTGAAAAATTCATCCTTGGCAGCGATCTCAGATACCGGCAGGATCTGCAGGCCGTCTTTCTTGCCGCCAGGTGCATACACAAACAAGTTGCGGAAGTTGCCCGGTCCCTTACTGTTGCGCATTGCCTCGCGCAGCTTGTCCACGTCATTGACGTTGCTGGCCGTGTCGGTCATGTAGAGAATGAAGCCGGCATGCGAGCCGTTGAGGTAGTAGCGCCGGCGGAAGAGCGTGGCCGACTCATTGAGCCAGGCAGATTGCAGCGCACTCACGTATTGCGGCACGCCGTACACTTCCTGATTGATGTCGGGCGCCTGCAAGTGCCAGATGCCGTCTCGCTCAAATTCGTAGGTATCTCGCCAGCCATTGACGAAGAAGTAGCGCCCTGGCTCTACCCCGACGCGCGTGTATTTGGCCAATGCCGGCTTGAGGTTCAAAAGCTTCCCCGTCATGCTCTCGCGCCGCTCGGCGTAGCAGTTGCCGAACAGCAGGAAGTCCAGCGCCAGGCGCGTGAAGTCTCCACGCGACAAGACGGCAGACGGCTGGAAGGTCGAGGCCAGGATATTGACCTTGCACCAGATCGCACTAGCGTGATGAACGCTGGCATTCAAGGACTTGGCCAGGCCTGCCATGCTCAAGGGCGGCTCGTACCAATCGCCATTGCGGTAGCACTCGACATCGGCCAGCATGTCGCGGCCCTCCAGCACGGGCGAAGGATCGCCAAAAGAAAACGCTTCAACGGCTGGCGACGGCAGCGCCTCGGCCTTGGCCGGCAGCGTGTTGTCGGATGCAGCCGCGCGGCGGCGTGCTCTGTGTTTCATCAGAAGAACTCCATGGAAGAGGTGTTGTTAGCGGTAGTGCCTTCGAAGGGCTCATAGTCGAGGGCGTGCATGACCGACCAGGCCAAGTCAGCGTGGCCGGTTTCTTCCGAGCGGCCGGCGTCATAGGTGACGGCGCGGCCGCTGGGTGTGAGGATCTTGCGAATGGCCATGAAGGACTGCGCGATGTCCGTCCAGCCGGCATCGAACTGCAGGCGTCCACTGCGGATGATGTTTTGGGCCTTCAACACCATCCGCGTTTTGACCTCCGGCGAATAGCTGATGGCGGTAGCACCTGGGAAGAACTGTTTCACCAGGGGATAGACGCCCACGCCCATGCCCGTGGTGTCGATACCGATGTACTGCACGTTGTAGCGGCCGCACATTTCCTTGATGAGCGCGGCCTGTTCCGCAAAATCTTTGCCGCGCCACTGGTGGCGTTCAAGGATGCGGAAATTGCCGCCAGGGACCAGCGGTGGTGCAATCACGGAGCAGCCGGCGCTGTCGCCCGTCAATGAAGGGTCATAGCCAATCCACACAGGCCGGTGGCCAAAGGGGCGTGCCGTGAAGGGCTTGTAGTCGTCCCAGTCCACCCACGAATCGACCATGCCGCGCTGCAGATCGGCCAAGGGGAACACCGACGCGGAATCGTCGATGAAGTTACACATCAAGAGGTTGTCGAACTGGTCCGGCGAGTATTCGAAGTCGCGCAGCTCATCGATGTCGAACAGATCGCAGCCGCCGGCTGCGGCGTCCATGATCGTGACAATCTGACGCCAGATTTTGTCCTCGCCCGTAAAACCCGAGGACAGCCGCTTGTGGCTCACATCGATGTTGACCTTTTCTCCCTTGGCGCGGCGCTTGTTGAATGCTTCACCGGTCCAGAACGGATAAGCCTGGTGCGTGGTGGCCGAGGGCGTGGAGAAGTAGGTCTTTCTCCACTTCTTGTGCAAGGCCATGCCGGACGCCACCTTGTTCAGCTCAGTGAAATTGTGCGTCCAGAAGAATTCATCGAAATAGAAATTACCGTGATAGCCCTGCGCGGTGCGTGCGTTCGTGCCAAGGAAATACAGGTGCGCGTCGTTTGGCAATACGATAGGATCGCCGGACAGCTCCACGCCGCACGCGTCCTTTGCAAACTGGATGATGTATTGCTTGAAGACGTGCGCCTGCGATTTCGAAGCCGAAAGAAAAATCTGATTGCGCCCGGTCTGGATCGCATCAATCAAAGCTTCTCGGGCGAAGTACCAGGTCGCGCCGATCTGGCGCGATTTCAGGATGATGCGAGTGCGCTCGTTGCCGTTTCGGTACCAGACCTTTTGATAGTCGAATAGGGAATCGTTGAATGCCTCGACAATGCGCTGCTGGGCCTCTTCGCTGAACTCGTTGCGCACCGGCTTTTTCTTCGGGCCGGCATTGCGATTGGCGATTTTGGGATTAAGGTCGGTCTCATTGCCTCCCGGCTGCTCATAGCGGCGCACGCGCGCGGCCTGCACAAGCTGGCGCATTAGTGCGTCGAGTTCCTTGTACTCGCCGTTGCCCTTTACTTCCTTGGCGATCAGCTGCACTATGCGCGCTTCAAGGGCAATCTCTACGCGCTCAAGGCGGGAGACTTTTTCCCATTCATCGCGGTGCTTCCAGCTATTGACGGTGGAACGCTTAATCTTCAGGTGGCGCGCAATCGACGAGATGCGCCAGCCCTCGAAATAGAGCCGGCGCGCAACGTGCCGAGGCTCTGTCGCCTGGTCGATGTTGTCCTTGATGTCTTCTGGAATTTCTAACATGCCGCAAGCGTAGGCGGCGCGCGCGCGTAGCGGGGACTTTGCCGAGTCGCTATCCCTGATAACAACCCTTAGTTCATTGATGCATTTCGCCCATCGGCAGAAGATGACGTTATCCGATCAACCGATAACGAGCGCGAAAACTCATGGCAACCAAGAGCAAATTTTTCCGCGTCGCGACCGAAGGCGCGACCACCGACGGCCGTAGCATCAGCCGCGAGCAAATCCAGCAGATGGCCGACAGCTACAACGTGAAAACCTACGGTGCTCGCGTGTGGGTCGAACATCTGCGCAGCTTGCTTCCTGATGGCCCGTTCAAGGCCTACGGCGATGTGCTGGCAGTGAAGGCCGAAGAGGTCGACGCCGAGAACGGTAAGCGGCTGGCCCTGTTCGCCCAGATCGAACCGACGCCCGCACTGATCGCCATGAACAAGGATCGTCAGAAGATCTTCACCAGCATCGAGCTGGCCGACAAGTTTGCTGATACCGGCAGCTCCTATCTGGTCGGCCTGGCCGTGACCGACAGCCCCGCCAGCCTGGGCACCGAGATTCTGCAGTTCTCGGCCACCAATCCGAAGGCCTCGCCCTTTACTCCCCGAAAGCTGAAGCCGGAGAACCTGTTCTCTGAAGCCATCGAGGCCAAGCTCGAATTCGAGGAAGACGGCCCGAGCGTGGCCGAGACCATCAAGCAACTGTTCAGCCGCATTGGTGGCGGTGAGAAGAAGGCCGATGCCCAGCACGCCGATGTGGTTGCCGCCATGACCGCCGTGGCCGAGAAGGTCGGCGAGTTCGCACAGGCCGCCACACAGGCCAGCAAGGATGCGGCCGAGGCCGTGGCGCGTCTGGAGAAGCTGGAAAAGCGCGTGGGCGATGAATCGACCGCTGCCGAACAATTCCGCCAGACCATCGACCTGACCGACAAGAGCAACGTGCAGCGCCCGCCGGCCACCGGTGGCAGCAACAGCGGCACCGTGCAGACCGAGTTCTAAGCTGCCGGCCGACTAAGTACA
Source organism: Herbaspirillum sp. 1130 (assembly GCF_017833835.1). Classification (NCBI taxonomy): domain Bacteria; kingdom Pseudomonadati; phylum Pseudomonadota; class Betaproteobacteria; order Burkholderiales; family Oxalobacteraceae; genus Herbaspirillum; species Herbaspirillum sp. 1130. Next base: position 332,653 of record NZ_JAFICQ010000004.1, on the reverse strand, counting down.
CCATTTCCGCATTTCACTGGAGCAGAACACATGAAGAATCAGACCCGCGCCGCCTATAACGCCTACACTTCGCGCCTGGCGACGCTCAACGATGTTGCCGGCGGTGCCGTCCACTCCACCTTCTCGGTGGACCCGAGCGTGCAGCAGAAGTTGGAAGACAAGATGCAGGAATCGTCCGAATTCCTGGGCAGCATCAACATCATCGGCGTCGATGAGCTGGAAGGCGAGAAAATCGGCCTGGGCGTGTCCGGTCCCATCGCCAGCCGCACCGATACGCGCGGTGACAAGCGCCGCAGCACCCGCGACGCGTCGGCCATGACGAATACCCGCTATCGCTGCGAGAAGACCAATTTCGATACCCATATCACCTATGCCAAGCTGGATGCCTGGGCCAAGTTCCAAGACTTCCAGACCCGCGTGGCGAACGCGATCCTGAAGCGCCAGGCGCTGGACCGCATCATGATCGGTTTCAACGGCGTGAAGGTCGCGGCCGATACCAATCTGACGCAGTATCCGCTGCTGCAGGACGTGAACAAGGGCTGGTTGCAACAGATCCGCGAGAACTCGCCGCAGCGCGTCATGGGCCTGGTCGGCCAGGATCTGCCCGGCAAAGTGGTCATCGGCGGTGGTGCCGGTGCGGACTATGCCAACCTCGATGCCGCCGTGTATGACGCGGTCACCAATCTGGACCCGTGGTATCAGGACGATACCGGCCTGGCGGTCATCGTCGGCCGTGAACTGCTGCACGACAAGTATTTCCCGCTGATCAACAAGGAGAAGGCCCCGACTGAGACCCTGGCCGCGGACATCATCATCAGCCAGAAGCGTATCGGCGGCCTGCCTGCGGTGCGGGTGCCGTCCTTCCCGGCCAATGCCATGCTGATTACCCGCCTGGACAATCTGTCGATCTACTTCCAGAACGGCGGCCGCCGCCGTCGCGTGGTGGACGAACCTAAGGCCGACCGCATCGAGAACTACGAGTCGTCGAACGACGCCTATGTGATCGAGGACGAGGGCCTGGCCGCCCTGGTGGAAAACGTGGTGCTGCAGGATGCGGCAGCGGGCGGCGCCTAATGTCCCGCCTCTCTCCTGCCGCGCGCCACCGTGAGCGCATGCTTGGCAAGCTGGCGGCATCCGCCGGCGAGCCGGGCGGCGTGACCACCGGCAGCGCCTATGAGCTGATGCTGATGAAGCTCCATGAAGACCGCCGAACGCTGTCGAATATCCAGTCTATTGAACGCAAGATCGAGATGAAGGCGACCATGCTGCCGGCCTATCAGGACTGGATTGATGGCGTGCTGACGGGCGGCCGTGGCGCCCACGACGAAGTGCTGGTCAACGTACTGGTGTGGCACATCGATGTCGGCGACTACGAACGCGCCCTGCAGCTCTCGGCCTATGCCCTGGAACACCAGTTCAATTTACCGGATCGCTACAACCGGACCTTGCCCACGCTGCTGCAGGACGATTTCGCGGGCGCCAGCCTGGGCGGCAAGTTGAAGGACGACCCGGCCCGCGCGGCCGAGATCCTGCAACAGGTCCTGGCCATGACCGGCAATGCCGATACGCCCGACCAGGCGCGCGCCAAGGTGCATAAGGCGCTGGGCCTGGCACTGCTTGAGTTAGTCAATCAGGTGGACGCCGAGAACATCACGGCGGCAACGGCTGACCGGGCCACGGCTTCGCTGCAGCACCTCACCCGTGCGAGCGAGCTGCACCAGGCGGCCGGCGTCAAGAAGGAAATCGAGCGGCTGGAACGGCGACTGAAGAAGTTTGCCGAACCGGCCAAGTAAAGAGCACCCCACGGCGCAGGGGCGGCCCGAGACGGAAGCGACTTTGTTCGTCGGATGTCTCGGCCACCGCCCCCCACATATTCAAAACCATGAGCTATATCGACGAGGTGCCGGTGACGGCGGGGCCGACCGTGCCGGCCGATGTGAAGGCCATCACCAATGATGGATTTTTCCCTGACATCAGCATGCCGGCCATGCGGGACGCCATGCGGCTGGATTCGACCGTGACCGACGCGCGCCTGCGTCCGGCCCTGGTGGACGCGATCCTGACCACGAATCGGCTACTACGTGAATGGCAGGCCAGTTACCTAGCCAAGGGCATCCAGAAGCTGGAAGAGGTGCCCGCGCTCAAGGTGGACGGTGAAAGCCAGTACGTCGCGCACTATCGTCGCGCCGTCTACAGCTTCGCCAAGGCTGACATCTTCGAGAGCTATCGGGACTACGACACCACCGCGAGTGCCCTGACCGACAAGAAAAACATGGAATGGATGGACACCGCGCCGGACGTGCAGCGCCGTAACGGCCATTGGGCCATCAATGACATTCTCGGCCGCACGCATGCAACCGTGGAGCTGATCTGATGCAGGTGCGCAGCCAGCAGGGCGACACACTCGATGCGTTGGTGTTTCGCTACCTGGGCGCCAGTAGCGGCTATGTGGAACAGGCCTTAGCCCTCAATCCGGCCTTGGCCGCGTTGGGGGCCGTGCTCCCAGCGGGAACGATGGTCACGCTACCTGCTGCAGTAGAAGCGCCCAGCACCGCGCAAGACAGCATCAGCCTGTGGGACTGACAACATGAATACCAAATTATTGACAAGGGGAAATCACGTTATGGCAGCAGAATCCGCTGGTGGCATCGCTGCCATCCTGAAAATCTACGGTATCAAGGCCGTGCTCGGCATGGTCGGCGCCGCGCTGCTCTATATCGTCCTCCCCCCGCGCAATCTCGATGGCTCCTTCAACGAAAAGGAATTCGTGGTGCGCCTGGCGTGCGCGGGCGCCTTCTCCATCATGTTCGGCGACCTGGCATTTTCGGTGCTACTGCAGCACGTGCCGACGATTGCCGCCGTGCTGGGGCCGAAGCCGGTCGATTTGATGGTGGGCGCGCCGGCCTGGTGGATTACGCGGGCCGTGGCGCTGTGGTTTCAGCGACGCCAAGGCAAGGACATTGCTGAGCTGGCGCGCGACGTGAAGGAAACGCTGTGAACGCCACCGACAACCGCCGCGCCTTCCTGGGCATGCTGCGCTTCTCCGAAGGCACGTCCAATTCGCCGACCACGCGCGACCGTGGATATGACCAGATCGTCGGCCGCACCCGCTTTACCAGCTACGCCGATCATCCGCGCGTGCGGGTCTGGATTCCCCGCATCAAGAATTGGTCTACCGCCGCCGGAGGCTATCAGCTACTGATGCGCTACTACGATGTCTACCGCAGGCAGCTTGGGCTGACGGGGTTCGGTCCGGACGTGCAAGACGCCATCGCCCTGCAGCAGATCAAGGAATGTCGGGCGTTGCCCGATATCGACGCCGGCCGCCTGGCGGACGCTATCGCCAAGTGCAAGAACATTTGGGCTTCCTTGCCGGGCGCTGGCTATGGTCAGTTCGAGCATCGCTATGTGGATCTAGAAAAGGCATTTACGCGGGAAGGCGGCGAAGCAATCGTGCTGCCGACCCTGAAGACCAGCGAGGAACTGCACTTGGCCTTCCTGGATGCAGGCGGGGTGTTGGCATGACGCTTGCCGATACCTGGCGCACCCGGTTGCGTGCTGGGCTCGGCGTCGGCTTGCTTGTGGTGGCTTTTGTATCCGCCTGGGCAATCCAGGGATGGCGCAAGGATGCCGACATTGACCGCCTGAAGACCGGCATTGCCGTGGCCAATCAGGTAGCGGCGGACGCCAGGGCAGAACGCGCGCAACAGGTTCTACAGGCCGAGCGCAACGCACGCGACGCCATCCAGGCCATTACCGACAAGCTCACCAATGAAAGGGATGCAGCCCGCCATGAGAAAGACACTTACATTGCTGGCGTGCGCAGCGGCGCTATCCGGCTGTCAGTCCCCGTCAACGCTGCAGTGCCAGCCTGGCCCGGCTGCGCAGATACCGGCGCTACCGGTGGAGCTGGCCAGGAAGCGCGAGCCGAACTTACGCCAGCGGCAGCAGAGTTTCTTGACGACATCGCCAGTGAAGGCGATGACGCCATCCGACAAAGCAATGCCCTGATCGACGCCTACAACGCCTTGCGCGAGAAACTGAATGTACAAGCCCAAGAACCTGCGGGATTACCTGCGCAAGGCCATTAAGGATCTGGCGCAAAATCCGGACAAGCTGCACATCTTCATCGATGAGGGCGGCTCGCGTGCGACCGGCACCGCCGGGCTCTCCTTTGAATATGACTATGTGTTGAACCTGATCTTGACCGACATCGGGCTGGACCTCGATTTGGTGTTCGTGCCGCTGCTGGCCTGGATGCGGGTTCATCAACGGGAGGCGTTTGCCAACCCGGAAAATGCCAAGAAGGCCATCCGCTTCGAAGTGGACATGAATAGCGCCGACTCTCTCGATCTGTCGATCAAGCTGGCGCTAACCGAGCGCACGATTGTGAAGCGGCAAGATGGCGGCCGGCTGGAGATCATCCACGTGGCCGAGCCTCATCTCGCGCCGCCATTCGCGGATGACTTCTGGCAGCTCTACCAGGGCGATAGCCTGCTGGCCGAATGGGATGTGCCGCGGCTGCCATGAGTGATGATCTGCAACGCCTCGAAGAATGGGCCGGCGCCCTGATCGCCAAGGTTCAGCCGGCCAAACGGCGCCAACTGGTGCGCCAGGTCGCGAACGATTTACGCCGCGAGCATGCGCGCCTGATCGCCCAGCAGGTGGCGCCTGATGGCACGACTTATCCGGCGCGGAAGAACCGCAAGGAACTGCGCTCCAAGTCTGGTCGGATCAAGCGACAGAAGGCGGCCATGTTCAACAAGCTGCGCACGAATGCTTACCTGCAAGTCCAGGCGGATGCTAGCCAGGCGTCGGTTGGCTTCCTCGGCAAGGTGGCGCGTATTGCTCGGGTACATCATGAGGGCTTGCCGGATAGGGTCGCGCCGCGCGGCCCAAGCTACAAGTATCCGGCCCGCCCGCTTCTAGGGTTCAATCCTGCTGACGTAATGCTGGTGCGCGACAGCCTGTTACGACATATTGCTAGTGCCCAGTAAAATTCGGCACCGGCACCAGTTACATCTGCGGATTTACAAGCTTTTTCCTTCGCTGCGCCCAAAGGAGGTCACCAGTTGGTATCCTTTCCTGATTTCCGATCCGGGCCGCTCCTCGCCGGATGCTATATCCCTAGAGAACGAAGTCGCCATGCCAGTCCCTGTTGAATATAGCCGCGCATCAGAAATTTTCTATGACTTTCTAGTCGAGGCCCGTAACGGCGCCGACCTGTGGAGCACGCACGTTACCTACACAATGGTGGAGGGGGTGCTCCATACATTCCGGCGGCGACTTACGCCACAGCAGACGATTTCTTTTGCCGAGTTGCTACCAGTATGCTTGCGTTCTATGCTTATCCGGCGCTGGGATCTGTCCGAACCGACGGTCCCTTTCGGTAGCAGAGCTAGCATGACTGAGGAAGTGCGCGCGCTACGCGGCCGCCACAACTTTTCTCCTGATACCGCTATAGCGGTGGTGGCCAGTGCCCTGCTCAAACGAGTAGATCAGGAACGATTCTTTGCGCTCCTAGCTGAGCTGCCAGCAGGTGCAGTAGAGTTCTGGAGCGAGAAGCCGCACTGAGGCACCTGGCATCGTGCTTGTGCATCATGAGGGCCTGCAAGACAAGGTGGCTTCGCGCGGGCCGAGCTTCAACTATCCTGCCCGTCCACTGCTGGGCTTCTCGGCAAGCGATGTTGCAGAGCTTCGTCGGATCCTCTTGGAACATCTCACAAAATGACATGTCCTTGCTATAAACTGCTGATGGACAATTTGTCGAGTTGGGATGCACTCTTCTCAGATGGCGGGACAGAAAATGGAGCAGAAGAAAAAGTTCGCGAATCAAATCGCTGAGCTGCAGCAATTGAATAAAGTATGCGAAGCGGTGCTCACCTCCGTAAAAGACCTGAATATGAGAATTCCACCTGAGCGCGAGCAATGCAGAGAAGGGATGCGAGCACTGCGGAAAATGCTGACAGAGATGAGGATATTGAGCCTTCAGGTAGAGATGTACATAGCTGAATATTCGGATCTCACTGCTGCCTCGAACGACGATATTAAATAATTGCGAGCACAGAAAAACCGTCGTAGATACGCTTTATATACGGGCTCCAGTGCGGCAGCGAGAACTGACCAAGTTTCACTACGCATGAATAGTGGGGATATCAGCGCCAGTAGCCGCTTTCTCAAAAGCACTCCACAAATATTCGATTCGGCCATGCCGAGCGATCGTGGCTGGCCCAATCTCAGATTAGACCAGCCGTCCTTTTAGCGCAGTGCTGTGCTCATCAACTCGCAGCGTGCACCATGAGCGTCTGGCTCCCCGGAGCAAGTTTGTCCTGCGCGTGCACCAGACGCTGCGATGAGCCCGACTACGACCAAGAAATACACGAGGTAGATACGCATGGTTACTCTCCTAAAGTGGGATTGAGAAGAGTGGGGCTATTCAGCCAGGAGGCATCCGACCGGCTTCGAGCATCCATTCACCCAGTAAGTCCCAGTCGATAGAAGTGGACATGATGGTGTCGGCGGCATAGGCTCCAGATGTTCCGAGCAGACCTGCGGTGAGGGCCAGTAGAGCCAGATAGGTACGCATGATGTTCTCCTTTAGGTTGAACCCGAATCCAGATTCGGTATGGATGTATCTTGCTCTCTATGCGTTACGCCTAAATTGCAGAGAGTCACTGTCTCATTTCAGTTGAAATATTGCGAATATTGAGAGTGCAGCGGCAATATCCGGGATAACAACCCGCCGCGAAGTGCCTTCCCGCGCGCGATCCGGCAACATGGGTTGCATGAAGCCCGACCTCTCCGAACTCGTTCGCACCATCCCGAATTTGATCCGCACTGGCAAGATTGCCGAGATCAACGCGGACAAGGTGCGCGTGCGTTTGTCGCCTTCGTTGCTGACCACTTGGCTGCAGTGGATTGCTCTGCGCGCGGGTGATGTCATCGATTGGTGCCCGCCGTCCATCGGCGAGCAAGTCATCGTCTTCTCTCCCAATGGTGATCTGACCCAAGGTAAAGTCCTGGCCGGCCTGTTCTCGGCCGATTCCTCGGCACCGCAGACCTCCCTGAAAATTCGCTCCATCCACTACCCGGATGGCGCCGTGGTGCTCTACGATTTCGGCAAGCACTCCCTGTCGGCCATCCTGCCGGCCGGCAGCTCGGCGCTGGTGAAGGCAGATGCGGTGACCGCTGACGCGCCGCAGACCACCTGCACAGGTGATGTGACCATCAAAGGTAATCTCGTGGTGGAAGGCTTCAGTGCTCTGAACAATGGGGCCAAGGTCCTGGGCGGCGACGGTGGCGCGGCAATCGTTATTGACGGCGACGTGACGGCCACAGGCGACATCAAGGCCGGTGACATCAGCCTGCGCAATCACCCGCACGGCGAAATCAAGCGCGGCGATGAAAAATCCGGAGTGCCGCTGCCATGATCGCCATGAACGCATCCACCGGCAGCAGCCTATCTCTGCTGGATCATATCCGGCAGTCCGTGCGCGATATCCTCATGACGCCGCTGGGCACCCGCATCTACCGTCGTGCCTATGGATCGGAAATCCCCGAACTGATTGACCAGCCCCTGAATGGAGTGACCGTCATGCGCATCTATGCGGCCGTTGCCTATCGCCTGACGCTCTGGGAGCCGCGCATTTCTCTTTCGTCGGTGAACCTCAACCGGGACGCCAGCGGCGCAATCTCGGTAGTGCTGCAGGGCGTGACCAATGGCACCGCTGTCGAATTCTCCGTGCAGGTCCGTGAAGGGGCGACGCAATGAGCTCGCCCATCGACCTGTCCCTGCTACCGGCACCGCAAGTGCTGGAAACCCTGGACTTCGAAACCATCCTGGCCAGTCGCAAGGCGGCCGTGCTGGCGCTGCTGCCGGAAGACGAGCGCGAGGCCGCTGCCAATGTGCTGTCGCTGGAGTCTGAGCCGGCTACCAAGCTGCTGCAGGAGAACGTCTATCAAGAGCTGTTGCTGCGCAATCGCGTCAACGATGCCGCCAAGGCAGTCATGTTGTCGTTTGCCATCCGCGCCGACCTCGACCAGATCGGCGCTAATACCAACGTCAAGCGCCTGGTATTGGTCGAAGCTGATCCGGATGCCTCGCCACCGGTGGCCGAGGTCTTGGAAGGCGACGATGCGTACCGCCTGCGCATTCAGGAAGCGCCTGATGCGCTCTCGACGGCCGGCCCGCGCAATGCCTATGAATTCCATGCGCGCAGTGCTGATGGACGCGTGCTGGACGCGCGCGCCGTCAGCCCAGCACCGTGCGAAGTCGTGGTGGCCGTCTTGGCGAACTCGGATGACTGGCAGGCGCCGGCTGACCTGCTGCAAACCGTCGATGCCGCACTGTCGGCCGAGGATGTCCGGCCCCTGGGCGATCTGGTCTCGGTGGTACAGGGCCAGGTCACCGACTACGAGCTGGAAGCGGTGGTGTATGTAGAGAAAGGTCCAGAGGCGGCCATCGCTCTGAACGCTGCCCGGTCGAACGCCGCCGCCATCTCCAAGCCGCTGCGCCCGCTGGGCTATAGCGTCTATCGCAATGCCTACGTGGCTGCGCTGAAGGTCGAAGGCGTGCGCAATGTAGTCGTGAAATCCCCTACGGCGGACATTCTGTGCGGGCGCACGCAAGCGGCACGCTGCACCGGCATCAAGATCACCGCCGAGGTGCTGGAAGAGGTGGACGATGTATAACCCGGTCCCGACCCTGCCGCCCAATACCACGCCCCTGGAGCGGGCTCTTGCGCGCGCCTGCGCCGCCCTGGCCGACACGCCGGTGCCGCTTCGTCTGCTGTGGAATCCCGACCGCTGCCCGGTGGAGTTGCTGCCCTTCCTGGCCTGGTCCTTTTCGGTGGATCGCTGGGACGATAGCTGGCCCGAGACCATCAAGCGCGGCACGATCAAGGCCGCCCGCTACATCCACCAGCACAAGGGCACCATCGCGGCCGTGCGCGGCGTGGTCGAGTCCCTGGGCTACATCATCAAGATCAGTGAATGGTGGCAGACCGAACCGCGCGGCCCGCGCGGCACCTTCGCTCTTGAGGTCGGCGTGCTGGATTCGGGCATCACCGATGAAATGTTCCTCGAAATGGAACGCCTCATTGACGACGCCAAGCCGCTATCGCGTCATCTGACCGGGCTGCGCATCCATCTGGAGACCCGTGGACAGATCAACGTGGGCGCATACGCGCAGTTCGGCGAGGCCATCACTGTCTATCCCTGGTCGCCGGACAGCATCGAGACCGCCGGCGGGCCCTTCATCGGTTGCGCCACCCACATTATTGAAATCATGAGCATCTACCCATGAGCACCTATTTTTCTATTCCGACCGAGATCGGCGAGGCGCGAATCGCCAATGCCCTGGCGCTGGGCATTCCGCTGAAGCTCACGCACATGGCCGTGGGCGATGGCAATGGCGTCGTGCCGATGCCCGACCGCAAGCAGACAAGCCTGATCAAGGAACAGCGCCGCGCCCCGATCAATACCCTGGAAAAAGATCCGAAGAATCCCAGTCAGATCATCATTGAGCAGGTGTTGCCGGCCGATGTCGGCGGCTGGTGGGTGCGTGAAATCGGCATCTTCGATGACGCCGGCAACTTGTGCGCAGTCGCGAACTGCCCGCCCAGCTATAAGCCTCTGCTGAGTGACGGTGCCGGAAAGGATCAGGTCGTGCGCGTTGTCTTGCTGGTGTCGAGCACTGCAGCCGTCGAGCTGAAGATTGATCCTGCGGTGGTGCTGGCCACGCGCAAATATGCGGATGATGCCATCGTGGCCTATGCGGCACCGAAAGCGCATACGCATGCCGACCTGGCACCACTCAAATCACCCGTGTTCACTGGCCAGCCGGTAGCACCCACTCCGGCGGCCGGTGCCGATGTGGGGCAGGTGGCCAATATCGAGTTTGTGGCCAGCGCGATTGCGCAAGCCATGGCCGGGGTAATTCCTTTCCTGACGGCCGTTCCTGCAAAGAAGCTCGTCGATGTAGTGATGGTCAAGAGCATTGGCTTGGTGGAGTGGGTGGACGTAGCCGGCACTGGCGAGTTTCATGGTTACCGGACCTTGCGCTGCGGTGCATTGGAATTCGGCACCACCGCTGCACCTCGATCGTATGAGGCCGACCTGGTCGGTGGGCTTGGCTCGAAGACGAGTCAAGCATCAATTTGGGCATGGGCACAGCAGAACGGGCATAGCGTCGCCGCCGCGAACTGGACCGCGAAGACGTTCAAGTTTGCCGATGTGGATGCCAATACCTTCCGCTTTCCGGATCTGCGTGACGTGTTTCCCCGTTTCACCGGCACGGATGCCGATAACGGCAGTGCGCGCACGCTTGGCGCTTATAAGGGCGACACGCTCAAGGACCACAACCACGGCCTGATCTTTTCCAGCGGGGTGGGCGGCACTGATGTCGTTCCCTACGGCGCGGGCGGTTCACAAGCCATTGGCACGCGAGCCGTGACCGGTGTTGTGGCCGCCGGCATCGCAGGCGCAGAAACAGCGCCCAAACACACCGCATTCAATCCACGTATTCACCTCTGATCATGCCCCCGATTACTTGCTACCAGACCGACGACAACGGCATTTTTCTGCATACCGTGACTGCCTACCCCTTCCCAATGGAGGATCGTCTTAACGTGCCTTATCAGGCGGTGCAGACGGCCGTGCCGGAAATCCCGGCTGGCCACCGCGCGCGCTGGCTCTCGCCCTTCCGTCCGATGGATCCGGAATACGACACCGCCGGCGAGTGGGTCATCGAAGAAATTCCCGCACCGGCGGAACCGGCGGAAGAGCCGGCCGCAGAATCCCCGGCGCAAGCCTAATCCGAACCACTAGGAGTTATCACTATGGCAGCTGACTACCACCATGGCGTGCGCGTCATCGAAATCAACGAAGGCACGCGCCCCATCCGCACCATCTCCACCGCCGTCATCGGCATCATCGTCACGGCCGATGATGCGGATGCGGCTGCCTTTCCGCTGGATACCGCAGTTCTGATTACCAATGTCGTCGCCGCACAGGCCAAGGCGGGCAAGCGCGGCACCATGCGCCGCGTGCTGGACGCCATCGCCGCACAGGCCAAACCGCTGGTGGTGCTCGTGCGCGTGGCTGAGGGCGACGACGAAGCCGAGCAAACCAGTCTGGTTATCGGCGGCGTCTCGGCCGACGGCCGCTATACCGGCGCCAAGGCCCTCTTGGCAGCACAAGCCAAGCTCGGTATCAAGCCGCGCATCCTGGGCGCGCCTGGCCTGGACACCAAGGCGGTGACCAATGCGCTGGCTTCCCTGGCGCAGACCCTGCGCGCCTTCGTCTACGCCTCGTGCTGGAACTGCGCCACGGTGGTGGCCGCCACCGCCTACCGTGCGGAGTTTGGACAGCGTGAAGTGATGCTGATCTGGCCGGAATTCGTCTCGTGGGACACCACCTCGAATGCCGATGTGAGTATCTCGGCCGTGGCCTACGCGCTGGGTCTGCGCGCCAAGATCGACGAGCAGACCGGCTGGCACAAGACGCTGTCCAATGTGGTGGTGAACGGGCCGACGGGCATCAGCCGGGACGTGTTCTGGGATCTGCAGGACCCGGCCACCGACGCCGGCGTGCTCAATGCCAAGGAAGTCACCACCCTCATCAACATGAGCGGCTACCGCTTCTGGGGCTCGCGCACCTGCGAAATTCAGGGCGGTTACTTCCCCTTCGAGAACTACACGCGCACCGCACAGGTGCTGGCCGACACCATCGCCGAAGCGCACATGGTCTTTGCGGACCTGCCGATGACGCCCTCGCTCGTCAAGGATCTGGTGGCCAGCATCAATGCCAAGTTCCGATCCCTGAAGGCCAGTGGCTACATCATCGACGGTGAAGCCTGGTTCGATGAGCAGTTCAACGACAAGGACACCTTGAAGGCCGGCAAGCTGACCATCGACTACGGCTACACGCCCGTGCCACCGTTGGAGAACCTGCTGTTCCAGCAGCGCATTACCGACCAATACCTGGCCGACTTCGCCGCGCGCGTCGCCGCCTAATGGGTAGCCGGCCGGTACGCCTGGCCGCCTCCCGTCCTCACATCATAGGAGTAAGACATGGGCATGCCCCACAAACTGAAGGATTTCAACCTGTTCGAGAATGGCATCAGCTTTGCCGGCATGGCCACGGAGGTGACCTTGCCGAAGCTGTCGCGCAAGATGGAGGAATATCGCGCGGGCGGCATGTCCGGTCCGGTCTCGGTGGACCTGGGCCAAGAAGCCATCCAGCTGGAGTGGACCGCCGGTGGCCTGGTCAAGGAAGCGCTGAAGCAATACGCGGCCAAGTCCCACGGTGCCGTGCAACTGCGCTTCGCAGGCGCTTACCAGAATGACGATGACGGTTCTGTGCAGGCGGTGGAAATCACCGTGCGTGGCCGCTACAAAGAAGTGGATATGGGCAATGCCAAGGTGGGCGATGACACCTCGCACAAGTTCAGCATGCCCCTGAGCGCCTACAAGCTCACCATCGACAACGAAGTGATGTTCGATTTCGACTTCATGAACGGCATCGAGATCGTCGGCGGTGAAGATCGCCGCGCCGACATCCGCAAGGCTATCGGCCTGTAATGGCCAGGCGGCACCCCGCCGCCTGCCTCTCCTAATTCCCAATTTGACAAGGAACCACCATGACCACCGCAACCGCCCCCAAAATCGAAACCGTTGTTGTCGAGCTGGACGAACCGCTGACGCGCGGCAATTCCCAAATCACCGAGCTGACCCTGCGCCGTCCCAAGTCCGGTGCCCTGCGCGGCGTGAGCCTGATGGATCTCATGAACATGAACGTGAGCGCCCTGCAGGTGGTGTTGCCGCGTATCAGCGAACCCGCCCTGACGCAGTTCGATGTGGCCGCCATGGACCCGGCCGACCTGATCAAGTGCGGTATGGAGGTCTCTGTTTTTTTGGCACCGAAGGCGGACCGCGCCTTGGTCTCCCAATCGAAGTAGAAGACGCCATGGCCGACATCGCGACGGTGTTCCACTGGCCACCGGCCGCGATGGAGGACTTGGAACTGACAGACCTCATGAAGTGGCGCGAGCGCGCCCGAGTAAGAAGCGGGGCGGAGTAAATGGCAAATGAACTGAAAATGCAAGTGGTGTTCTCCATGATGGAGAAAATCACCGCCCCGCTGAAGAAGATCGCCAGCGGTGCCAAGGACACCGGGAAGGCACTGAAGGACACCAGCGACAGGCTGCGCGAGCTGAACAAGCAACAAAAAGACCTCGACGGCCTGCGCGACCTGCATCAGGGCATGCGCAAGACGAATGCCGAACTGTCCACCGCGCAGCAGCGCGTGACCGAGCTGGCGGCCAGGATGAAGGGTGTAGAGAACCCGACCCGCGCCATGACGCGTGAATTCAATGCCGCTGTGCGCAGCGTCAAATCCCTGCAGGACGCCAGCGAGCGGCAAGGCACGCAGTATCGTGCGCTGCGCGAGCGCTTGGCCGATGCGGGTGTTGGTTCGCGCCAGCTTGCCAACGCGCAGACCTGGCTCAAGAACAGTATTGCCGCCACCAACGCCGAATTGGCTGAACAGCAAAAGAAGCTGGCCGCCAGCAGTCGTCAGCAGCAGGTCATGGCCAATGCGCGCCAGCGCGCCGACAAGCTGCGCAGTACGGCCGGCGGCCTGGCAGCGGCGGGCGTCGGTGCCACGGCGAGTGGCGCTGCCATGGGCGCGCCGATGCTGGCTGGTCTGAAAGAAGCCACGCACTACGAAACTGAGAACGGTCGCGTGCGTGCGCTCGGCCTGGGGCCGGCGGCGACCGCCGAAGCGATCAAGTTCGCGCGCGACATGAAGACCTACGGCACCAGCCAGCTCGACAATCTGCAGTTGCTGCGCGACGGCATCACGGCCTTTGGTGACACGCATCACGCCGAAATGGTCGCGCCCATGATGGCCAAGATGAAATTCGGCAATCACGCCTTCTATGGGGAAGCCGAGGGTGCCGAGAACGAGCGCAAGTTCATGGACATGCTGAAGGTCATCGAAATGCGCAACGGCACCAAGGACATCGGCACCTTCTCCAAGCAGGCCAACATGGTGCAGCAGGTGCTGACCGCCACGGGCGGCCGGGTCGGCCCGAGCGAGTGGCTGAACCTGATCAAGACAGGCGGCATCGCGGCCAAGGGCATCAAGGATGAAGCCTTCTATTACCAGCTCGAATCCCTGGTGCAGGAAATGGGCGGCAACCGGGTCGGCACCTCGATGATGAGCGCTTACCAGAACCTGTACCAGGGACGCACCACCAAGCGTTCCATTGCCATGCTGTCGGACCTGGGCCTGATCGGGGATCAATCTAAGGTCAAGCACGACAAGGCCGGCCAGGTCTCGTTCCTGAATCCCGGCGCCATCAAGGGCGCGGATCTGTTCCGCGAGAACCAATTCGAATGGATGGAAAAAGTGCTCTTGCCGCAGTTGGCCAGCAAGGGCATCACCGATGAGAAAGGCATCCTTGACGCCATCGGCGGGATCTTCTCGAACCGCACGGCGGCGCAGCTCTTCTCCACCATGTACCAGCAGCGCACGCAGATCCACAAGAACGAGAAACTGAACCGGGGCGCTGCCAATATCGACGAGCTCGATAAGCTCGGACGCGACACCGCCAGCGGGAAGGAACTGGAAACCCTGGCCAAGGTAGCGGACTTGAAACTGGAGCTGGGCACGAAGATCCTACCGCTCTACGCATCGGGGCTGCAGATGGCTACCAGCGCCGTCCAGGCGCTGACCGGCTTCATGGAGCGCAATCCTGCCAAGGCCAAGGCCATGATTGTGGGCTTCAGTGCCATCGCCGCCGTCATGGTAGTGATGGGGCCGCTGATGCTGGCCCTGGCGTCCGTGATCGGCCCGTATGCCATGTTGCACGTCCTGTTCGCGAAAATTGGCCTGCAGGGTAATCTGCTCATGCCCATTCTGCGTGGTATCGGGACGGTCTTCATGTGGCTCGGGCGGGTATTCCTGATGAACCCGATCGGCCTGGCGGTGACCACCATTGCCGCCGCAGCCTATCTGCTGTATCGGAATTGGGAACCCATTGCCGGATTCTTCGGAAACCTATGGCAGCAGGTGCGCGGCGCGTTCGCGGGCGGTCTGGCCGGGATTGGTGCATTGATCGTGAATTGGTCTCCGGTGGGACTGTTCTACCAGGCGTTTGCGGGCGTGCTGAGCTGGTTCGGCATCGAGCTGCCGGCCAAATTCACCGAGTTCGGCGCCATGATCCTGCACGGATTGGTCAACGGCATCACCAGCGGCATTGGCGCCGTCAAGGATGCGGTGCTGGGCGCCGGGGCCAGCGTCATTGGCTGGTTCAAGGAAAAACTAGACATCCATAGTCCGAGCAGGGTCTTTGCCGAGCTGGGCGACTACACCATGCAAGGCCTGGCCGTGGGCTTGAATCGGGGCCAGGACGGGCCGCTGTCGACCGTTAGCAGTCTCGCCGGCAAGCTGGCTAGCGCTGGCGCGGCCGTGGCCATTGGTGCGGGCAGCGTGCCGGCGATGGCCTTCGATAGCCGGCCACCGATCAGCGGTGGCAGCGCGCAGCCTGTCGTCTACCAGGGCGATACCGTGCAAATCATCATCCAGCCGACGCCCGGCATGGATGAGCAAGCCATCGCCCGCGCGGTAGCCGCTGAGCTCGACCGCCGCGACCGCATGAAGGCGTCGCGCCAGCGCTCGAACCTCGCAGATTGGGATTAAGGAAAAACGTCATGATGATGGTCTTGGGAATGTTCGTCTTCAGCCTGCCGACGCTGGCCTATCAAGAGCTGCAGCGGCAGACGCAATGGAAGTTCGCCAGCAATGCGCGCGTGGGCCGGCGTGATGCGGTGCAGTTCACCGGCAAGGGGGATGATCTCATCACCCTCACCGGCTGGATTGCACCGGAGCTGACGGGTAGCGCCTTTTCGCTGGATGCCCTGCGCCTGATGGCCGATACCGGCAAGAGCTGGTTCCTGATCCAGGGTACGGGGCGCATCTATGGTTCTTATGTGATCGAGAGCATGGATGAAGGGCGCACTGTGCTGGACGGCTATGGCGACGCCAAGCGCATTGAGTTCACCATCAAGTTAAAGCGCACCGACGATAGCGTGCTGTCGTCGCTCGGTCTTGGCGATATCTCGGATCTGCGCAACATGGTGGATATCGACGGCATCACGAACAGCATCGCTGACAAAGCCCGCGATGTGGTGGTCAGTGCCATCGATGGCGTCAAGTCCAAGGTCGGCGGCATCGTCGGTAAGTTCGGCGGGGCTGGCCAATGACCACCACCGCGCCGGCATTCCGCATCGTCATCGAGGACAAGGATATCAGTCACCCTGTCTCCGACAGACTCATGAGCATCACCTTGCGCGAGTGCCGGGGTGATGAAGCCGATCAACTGGACATCGAGCTGAACGACTCCGATGGCAAGCTGAAGATACCGCCCAAGGGCGCCAAGCTGAATTTCGCGCTCGGCTGGCTGGGTTCGCCGCTGGTGGACAAGGGCGCGTTTGTGGTCTCCGAGGTGGAGCACAGCGGCGCCCCGGATCGACTCACCATCCGCGCCAGGTCGGCCAGCATGATCGATGCGTTTCGGCAACAGCGAGACCGTAGTTTCCATGAGACCACGCTCGGTGCCGTGGTGGATGTCATCGCCGCCGACAATGGGCTGGCATCGGGGATATCGGCCGGCCTGCGGTCCATCGCCATCAAGCACCTGGACCAGACGCATGAGAGCGATTCCGCGCTACTGCGTCGCCTGGGCAAGAAATATGACGCGGTGGCTACGGTGAAAAATGACACGTTGTTGTTCATGCCGATCAACGAGAGTCGCACCGCCAGCGGCAAGCCGCTGCCCGTGGTGAAGGTGGTGAGGGCGTTGGGGGACCAGCACCGATATCACAGCTCAGAATCCGATGCGTATAGCGGCGTTCGCGCATTCTGGATGGATGAGAAATACGGACGCCGCCGCAGTGTCGTCGCTGGCCAGGCAGGCAACAGCAAGCGCTTGCGCACCACGTTCGCGAATGAGACTGATGCGCGCGCTGCCGCCGTGGCCGAGTGGCAGCGCATTGAACGTGGCTTGGCCACCTTCGAGATGCAGCTCGCCCTTGGCGATGCCAGCATCATGCCGCAATCGCCTGTAGTGGTTTCGGGATTCAAGGCAGATATCGACGCCACGGAATGGCTATCGAAAACCGTCACGCATTCCATCAGCGGCAGCGGTTTTACTACGCGAATTGAGTTCGAGACCAAATCTGAGGAAGCCGATACAGAGCGCGAGCTTGATCAGGATCCAGAGGAAGGTATCACCGGCGTGAAAGCCGAGTGGCACGACAAAGCAAAGAAGAAAAACAGTAAGGGCACCGAGCTGGCAGGTAAGGCCGACAACGCCAAGACACTGAAACGGACCTATGCCTCCAAGCAAAGCGCCAGCCGCGCAGCTGCACTGGAGTGGGCCAAAATCAAAGAGGTCCGCGAGATCATCGCGGAGAACAACTCGGATTGACTATCGTGGCTTCGACCAAAATGATTTGCCGGTCGTCACGTCGTAAATACATTCCTTGATCAGATCGCCGTCCACTTTGATGGAACCGCCACGCGAATAAGCCTTGCCTTCGAAATAGCAGCTATTGTCTGCAACCTGCTCCGGCTCAACCGGCGCAGGCATTTTGTAGAGCAACCATCCGCATATCGAAGCGAGGAGGATGACCAAGATCCATAGGCCGCGAGTGCTTCGCTGTAAACGCATATACCCAATGTCTTTCTCGGCACAGGCGTAGCAAATAGGTGGGGATACGGCGGGAGGAGTGGGCTCTTCGGATGGCGAACTTTTAGAGACTGCGGGGCCGCTTGGCACCGTGCCTTTTTCTAGAGATTCATTTCCTTGTTTAGCCTCGGCGATCCACTGATTAATTTGAGCCTTCACCTGTGGATACTTTTCACGCGGCATGAATTTCATTTTTGTCGCACCGAAATCCGTCAAGATTATGCGATACAGCGCTAACGGTTCCTCGCCAGTCTTCGCGCAAAGTTGATCAATTAAATCGGCGATGGTGCGACGCTGAAGTTGAGTCAGAGTTTCTACCTTCTTGTTATCACCCAGCAGATTTAGAGTAACCACACTACTCAGTTGTGGTGCTTCATGAACGCTACCATTAACCAGATGAACGACTTCCCCTTCAACATTTAACTTGTGCTCCATTACTTCCCCAATAACGCTTAAATACCCACTACGTGTTACGCGAGCAACCAGATATGAGCTCGACACGGGCAATGCCCAACTACACACTCTTTTACTTTTTCTTTTCTGCCTTCACGCGAGCGGCTTTTACCTTGCCGGGCGTATCTCCATTGTTGACGGTCCCATAGACATCGCCGTTGACCTGATGGCCGACACTGCCTCCAATCGAAACGACATGTCGCGCCTGGGTTTTTTCTTGCGGAACCGCGCCTTCGATAACGCCTAGTACTCGTACTTTGCCCATCAGATCAAGTTTCCGGAAACCATTTAATAACTGATCCTCCTCAGCCGACAAAGCTCCAGGGGTAGGCACGCCAAACATAACGTAGGTGACATCGACGCCGATCTTTGATACCGCCACCATAAAACCGATGTCAGGAAGTGTCTTCCCTTGTTCGTAAGAAATTTGGGCCAATTTTTTGACGCCACCGACTGCAGCGAATGCTTCTTGCGAAAGGCCAAGCCTGTTGCGCTCGCTCTTCAATCGCTCGCCGAATGTATTTAATTCCATATTGAAAAACTCTTGACGGGTATGTTTTTAAATACTATATTTCCGTCATTGCTAAGTGACGTATACAAATTTTACTCTATGTCTACATCCGCTATTTCGTTGCCATTGAGAAATCAAACCGATATTCCGGCCGCCACGGATGTCACTTCGGTGGTTATGACCACCCGCCTTGATTCTCGCGAGGCGGAAAAAGTATCGGCCTATGCGGTTCAAGACCATCGAACTCGCTCGTCCTTTCTCCGCCTCATGGTGCTGAAGGGTATTCAAGCCTACGAACAAGAAATCCACCGTTGAACAGCCAAGGGATAAGCCATGTATCCAGACCCGAAACGCGTCCGCAAGCATCGCCACATGCTTAGCCTCGATGATTACGAGCAAGCAATTGTTGAATCGCTCGCTCACTATCAAGGTGAAGCGACCGCAACTATCTTGCGACAGCTTGCTCTGCGCCAAGCCGCCGAAATCCTCGCATCTGGCAATGGTGAAAGCGTAGCCCACGCAACGTTCTAAACCAAGGCATGAATAAGCAACTTTTGAGTAACTGAAAATGCCTTCCAACGAAACCATGCTCTCGGACGACGAACGCCAGATGATTGAGAATATCCGTCAACGGGAAGGTCTGGAGTCCATCGACCAGGCATTGGAATGGCTCGTAAAAACAGCGGTACGAAACGGCGTGAGGCGTATCACCGGCAGGGGCCGGGCGCTCTATCCCGTTGGGGGAAAATCCAAACCATGCGCGTAATCAGCCTGCCATGCCCGCACTGCCAAAGCCCGGTGCGCGCGGCTAAGAGTCGCACCATGTCCTCGATGATGAAGGAAATCACATACCAGTGCCAGAACGTTGAGTGCGGCCATACCTTCGTGGCCACGCTTGAAGTCTCGCGCACCGTGTCGATGTCGGCGATGCCGAATCCAGAAGTGCGCATTCCGATTTCCTCGCGCGCATTTCTGGCCGCCAAGAACCAGATGACGCTAGATCTCGCGACCGTCTAAGCGGTCGCCCCACTCCCGATAAATCAATGCCTGCCGTGCGCCGTATGGCGCACGCGGGATTCGCTCACCCTGAAAAATCATGGCCACGATTACCGATCAGCAAAAAGCCATCAACGCACTCACCTTGGTCAGGCTTCGAATGGATGAGGACTTGAAGGAATTCCGCTGCGCGCAGCGCATGCTGATGCACAAGGCCGCGCTCATCGACGAGCTGCGCTGGAACGTCATCTGGGAAGGCAAGAATGTCATTTCGAACAGGCTCGCTGCGCGCCTGCAGCGCATTGATGGTCTGCTCGGGGAATGGTGATGCGTAGCCTGCTGAGTTACTTCGTTGCCGGCCTGCTGCTGCTGCTGCTGGCGCCGGCCGTGCTGTCGGCTCTGGGCTGGGTGAAAGGCTGAACATGCGGTGCGCCCGTATCAAGGATCACGCGTCGTTCCGCCCTGCCACGGAGCTGCTGCGCGAGCGTGCGGCACAGGTGCCCACGCCACCAGGCGATCAGGCTGCAAAGGCCGAGTTGGAGAAGGCCATGACCCTGCTGCGCACTCGCCAGCGGCCGAACCACCAGATAGGCGTCGCGTACTCCTGGGCGGCTACTGCCAAGCCCATTCGTCGGCACATCCTGAGTCTGGCCGGTTTATCGGCAGATCGCTGGGAATCGCCTATCCATTCATTCACTGAAGCCGAACGCTTGGCCATGCGTCATGCCGTGCTTCGCGCAATCTCGACCTACGAAAGAGCCCTCAATGCAGTATAGAAAAGTCGACGCGAAGACGCGACGCCAGCACAAGGCCTTTCTCGATTCGCCTCAGTTTGCCAGCGAACTGGAACGCATCCCGCTGAAGTGGCGCGGCCGTGTTGTTAGCCAGGCGCTTGAGCTCATGTCGGTATGGCACTGGCGCCGGATCTTCGAGCCGGTCGCCCTCGATTTTGTCCGTGACTTCGCGGACCAGTATGTGCCGGCCGGAATTGATCTTTCGCAGGATGATGCGGAAATCTGCGCCACTGCCGAGAAGGCTGCCGAGAACGTCAAGAAGATGCTTTGGAAGGCGATTTCCGACACGCACGCCCGCGACATCATCGAGCAGGAATGCAGCGATTACGGCATTGACGTGCCTGAGGTGGACGACGATGACCTGCGCGCCATCATCGCGCGGGTAGTGGACCCACGCTGGTGGCGCCGTCAACTGCGCAAGGTGGTTGGCCGTGCCTTCGAGGGGGGCAATATCCGCTTGGGCTATGTCCACTATCACGGTGAGCCCTATGCCAGCAATGATGCAGTGCTGTCGCGCCTGGCACAAAACAAGCGCAATGCAGCGGCGTTGGAAGCGACGATGGTGCGGAACGAGGCCGGCCAGGAATTCAGCATCGCAGAGCTGGCCGAGAAGACCACCGCCAATAAAACCATTCGGCGCGGTGAGCTCATGCTGCGCATCAACGGCTTCGAAACCATTGCGCGCGAGTGCAAGGACGAAGGACTGTTCCTCACGTGGTCTTGCCCGTCTCGCTTTCACGCAACGCTACACAGCGGCAAGCCCAATCCGAAATATGACGGCTCTGACCCGCGCACAGCTAACAAGTATCTAGGCAAGATGACGGCCCTGGCACGCTCGGCGCTCGCACGGCGCGGCATCGGCCTATACGGCTTCCGCATTGCCGAACCGCATCACGATGGATGCCCGCATTGGCACATGCTGGTGTTCGTGCGCGCTCTGCCGGGCTACACCACCCCGCACGTCAAGGACGTGGCCGGCCGCGCTATCCGCGTGATGAAGCGCTACGCCTGGCGAGTGGGCCGTGGTGAGCCGGGCGCATTCAAGCGCCGCCTGGATGTGAAGCGCATTGACTGGTCGAAAGGCAGCGCCGCCGGCTACATCGCCAAGTATGTGGCCAAGAACATTGATGGCGTAGCCGACCACAAGACCAAAGAAGGCTACGTGGTGACCACTGACACGGCCGGCGATTATGAGCTGACGCCATCGGCGCGCGTAGAAGCCTGGGCCGCCCGCTGGGGCATTCGGCAGTTCCAGCAGTGGGGCGGCGCACCTGTGAGCGTCTGGCGCGAGCTGCGCCGCGTTCCGGCAGACATGGTGCAAGAGGCGCCGCCAGCGATGGCCGCCGCCTGGGATGCCGTACAAAAGGTCGAAGGCGAGAAGCGTGCATGCTGGGCGAGCTACTTGCGCGCTCAAGGCGGTGCCATCGTGAAACGTGACGATCTGATGGTCACCCTGGCCAAAGAAACCAAGACTGTCACCGGCCGCTATGAAGAGTGCGAACGTGTCATGCCCTATGGCGTGCAATGCCGCCAAATGGCGGGCGTGGTCTTTAAATCCGTTCGGCATACATGGACCCCAGTTCAGGGGCACGGAGCCCGCGCATCGGCGGGTTCGGGGTTCCCTTGGACTCGTGTAAATAACTGTACGCAGCCCGCTGGACCTGACTTTGCGGCCGATGTGTCCTTCGAGCCGAAGACATCACCGGCACCGGTCATGTTCAAGCCCGACCAAGCCGTGCAAATCGATCATGCCTGGCTCGCCCTGGGCGCATGTCCCTGGCCTCGACCGGTGGTGGACGACATGCCGGCATGGCTAGGCCCGGCCATGACCGCCGATGAACAGCGTCGCGCACTGGCGGCCTGGGATGCCATCAAGGCATGCCCCTGGCCGCGCATGGTGCCGCTGCCGGACAAGTCACCGCGTCAAGGCACGCCTCGCCAGGTGGCCGACTGGCGCGCCGGCCGGCTCGATGTGACCGAACTTCCAATTGATACCAAGCCAACGAAAGGGAACGCCCCATGACCGCGTTTCGTGTCGTCGTGCGCACTGCCAGCGCACGCCATTCCTACACCGCCATCGCAGCCCATAGCTGCGACGTGATCGCCGCCGCCGTCGATCGCTTTGGCGTGTGCTCCGTAACGGCCACCAAGGAGAAGAAGCAATGAATGCAGCTGTGAAATTTGATGTGATTGCCCCCGCCAGCAAACCGCGTGACTTCGTGATGCAGCCACCTCGGTCCCTGGACCGTATCACGTTCAAAACGCCCGACGATGGTGTGCTGGCCGGCTATGTATCGGTCATCCGCCAGCACCTGGGCAACGGCGAGCGATTCGCCTGGGTAGAGCTGGACAACGAACTGGCCGGGCAATTCCGTGGCGTGCCACTCGCCGACATCATCAACTGCGACGATGCCGGAGAAGGGCGCCGCAATGCGCCTGCTTGCGCCAAGTCGCGCCGTCTGTGCTTATCCGACTATAGCGGATGCCTAGAAAGCGCGTTGCCAAGTCCCGATAGGGCCTTGATGGGGGCTTGATGTCGGGCGCCTATTACAACGAAATCGACCCGTTCGCGGCTGCATGGCTTCGCGAGCTTATTAAAGGTGGCCACGTAGCCGCCGGTGAAGTAGATACCAGGAGCATAGAGGATGTACGACCTGACGACTTGCGAGGATTTGAGCAGTGCCATTTCTTCGCCGGCATCGGTGGCTGGTCACTCGCGCTACGCCGCGCCGGCTGGCCAGATGATCGACCTGTTTGGACTGGTTCCTGTCCGTGCCAACCTTTCTCCACGGCAGGCCAAGGAGCTGGATTTGGTGACGAGCGGCATCTCTGGCCGGCCTTCTACTGGCTCATCCAAGAGCGCCGCCCTGCAGTCATCGCTGGAGAGCAAGTTGCGAGCAAGGACGCAGATCCTTGGCTCGACCTTGTACAAGATGACTTGGAAGCCGTGGGCTATGCCTTCGGGGCGGTTGCGTTCCCGTCTGCGGGCGTCGGTGCTCCGCACATCCGAGACCGCGCGTACTGGATGGCCTACTCCGGCAGCGCACGATCATTCCGGAGGCGGCAGCTGGAAGGTGGCTATGCAGAAGATCAGTGGAAAAAAGAGGCCGAGCGGCAACGGCATGCATTCGGGTCTGAAGGATTTCGCGCATCTGGCCGGATGGCCCAGCACGACAGCTACGGACGCATTGCGTCAGCCATCCCAGGACTTCACTACTCCGAACATCACCTTGAATCATGCAGCGATATTGGCGGGGTGGACTACGCCGACCAGCCGGGACTGGAAGGACAGCGGCGCGGACATCAAGCCGCGGGCAGACGGATCGCTGCGACTAGATCAGTTGCCGCGTCAGGCGAATCTCGCATCGAATCCACAACCGGCCCGGCTAACGGACTCTGGAGGCCTGCTGATTGGCTGCTCTGCCGGGATGGAAAGTGGCGGCCAGTTGAACCCGGCACATTCCCGTTGGCTCATGGGATACCCGCCCGAGTGGGACGACTGCGCGGTTATGGCAATGCGATCAATGCCGAGCAAGCGGCGCTCTTTGTCGAAGTGATGCAAGAGCTCTTATGAAGGGAAAACACATGTTTCTAAATTCTAGCGAGCTTGATGAACTTACTGGAATCCGGCGTGGCAGAACGCGGGCCGGAATCAAACAGACTAAGTACGAAATGCAGGCCGCGTTCCTGCGCGAAATTGGCATTCCGTTTATCTCGAATGCGCGCGGCCGTCCGGTGGTACTGCTGTCGGCGGTAGAATCGCGCCGCACGGCAGAGGCCCCGAAAAAGGGATGGAAGCCAGCAGTGATTGGGGCATGATATGGGGCGCAGGCCGTCGAAAAATTCGAATCTTCCACGTGGCATGCGTGCGCGTGAGCAGCGAAGTGGGGTAATCTATTACTACTACGATGCCGGCGGCAAGCCGCGTCGTGAGATTCCGCTCGGCTCTAACTACGTCGAGGCCGTGCGGAAGTGGGCCGAATTGGAGGCGATGCCGCCTTCCACCGTGTCCAAGGTGGTGACCTTCCGCTATGCCTGCGAGGTGTATCAGAAGAAATATATGCTGGATAACAGCCCAAAGACCAGGCGTGAGAAGCTGCGGCAGTTCCCGTTCCTCTTCGAATTTTTCGACAATCCACCGGCGCCGCTCGAAGAAATCAAGCCGATCCACGTCCGCCAGTACATGGCCTGGCGTAGCAAGAAGCGGCAGGATTCTTTGCGCGAAAAGGGGCTTGAGGTGAAGGGCGACGAAGGGCGCGTAGCGGCCAATCGTGACAAGGCGCTGATTTCGCACGTTTGGAATGCGGCGCGGGCCGAGGGGCTGACCGATTTGCCCAATCCCTGCGCCGGCATCAAGTCGTTCCGCGAGGAGGGGCGGGACGTCTATGTCTATGACGACATGTATTCCCTGGTATGGGAGAAGAGCGGCCAAGTGCTGCGCGAGGCGATGGATCTGGCATACCTGCTCGGTGGCCGGGTGGCCGACGTGCTCAAGGTGGACGAGAAGCACATCCGCGAGGGCGCCATCGAGGTGACGCAGAACAAGACCAACAGCAAGCTGCGCATCGAAATATCGGGGGAGCTGAAGGTGCTTGTCGAAAAAATCTTGGCCAGGAAGAGAAGTATTGTCGGAAAAGTAACGACAACGCGCCTGCTGGTGAACGAAGAGGGCCAGCCGCTCACCTATGAAACCTTGCGGAGCAGGTTCGACAAGGCGAGGGAAGATGCCGGAATTCCGTTTGCTGAGTTCCAGTTCCGAGACCTGCGCGCCAAGGCAGGCACGGACAAGACTGATTCCGAAGGGGTGAGGGCGGCGC
Source organism: Herbaspirillum sp. 1130 (assembly GCF_017833835.1). Classification (NCBI taxonomy): domain Bacteria; kingdom Pseudomonadati; phylum Pseudomonadota; class Betaproteobacteria; order Burkholderiales; family Oxalobacteraceae; genus Herbaspirillum; species Herbaspirillum sp. 1130. Next base: position 307,327 of record NZ_JAFICQ010000004.1, on the reverse strand, counting down.
AAGGACAGCTGGGCCACAAGAGCGTGACGACGACGGAAATCTACGTTCGAAAGCGTCGCGGTCAAAAGGTAACGCCGACTAAGTGATAAAGCCGCCTCAAGAATGAGGCGGCTTTTTGTCGGCGCTCTTTACGATTGCGATTGGTAATACACCAATATCTCATTCCCGTAACCGCTTTGATCTAACAAGTGGACAACCTGCGTCACGATAAATGCTGGATCGGTATTCGACCACATGATTAGATCCCCGACGCGAGGGAGCGCTTGCAGTTGCTTTTTGAATCGTAGTGAGTCGGACGCCGCGCCATCTTTGTTCCGATAAATCAACGTGCATTCGATCATCTTTTCCTCTTTTAGCCGGTTGGTGCTCGTTTGGATTATGGGGATGTCGAATGCGAGTTACAAGTTGTTAATATCGGCTAAGTAGCTAAATTGCGGAGCAAAGCCAGAATTGCGGAGCAAAAAAAAGCGGCCTGCATCGCTGCAAGCCGCTTCTGTTCTGGTGCTGATGGGCGGAATCGAACCGTCGACCTACTGATTACGAATCAGTTGCTCTACCAACTGAGCTACATCAGCAAAAGTCCGCGATTATAACGGGTTCTTTCCGCTTCTTCCACACCCCGGCCAGAAATTTTCAGCTTTCTACCCCCTCGGGCAGGCCCGCCAAGCCTGCGCTAGCCTCACAACATAGCGTTCAGCCATCAATTTTCTTGTCCTCTTCCTTGGCCTCTTCCATGGCATCCGGCTCCAATTCCTCAGCAGAACGGTTGCAATAAATGAAATATCCCCACGCCGCCAGCAAGACACCGGTCCCGACCAGCAGGGCGGCAGCATAGATCATGTCCGCCGCTTCCTCATGCGCGGCACGGAAGGTCATCACCAGTCCCTCGATAGCCAGTGCCACGATCACCACCACGAAAAACCGTGACAGGAAGCGCCGCACCCGCGTCGGCGCGCTGATGTTGGCGTCGCGCACCACCTCTTCCTCCGTAATGGTCTCGGCAATCTGGAATGCCACCACCGCAGCCGCCAGGATGCCGATGGCCTCGATCAGCTCCTGGGCCTGCGGCAGCCCCAGGCCTTCGCTGACCGCCTCGTAACCCATGTTCGCCGCAATGGCGATCAGCGCCAGGGCGCCCAGTGCAAACAACAGCGCGATCACCGCATGCACTACACCAAAGACCGCCGTGATCTGTTTCATTGATTCCTCCCGTCCGTTTTGTGATGAGCGATTGGACTGATGAGTTGCATAAAGGTTGTCGCCACGGATCATCGTTGTTTGTTGCCGCGGGGAATCAATATCGGCTGCGGCCGCGCGCTGCGGGCATCGGCGAGCAGGAGGCTGACCGAGACCTCCATCAGTCTTACAGCGTTTTCAGACGAAGCGGGATGCAAGGGCGGCATAGGGGAGCGCAACATCGATGCATCAGCACTGATCGTATCCCTAGCCAGTCCGTGCAGAATGTCACCGGCTGGCGCAACCGCAGAGGAGGCCATCATGCCGCAGACCGCATGGAGCAAGAAACGTGAACGCCAGTATGAACACATCAAGGCCGGTGCCGTCAAACGCGGCACCAGCACTCGGCGCGCCGAGGAGATCGCGGCCCGGACCGTCAACAAGGAACGGGCCCAGCACGGTGAATCCAAGACGGCCAGCAAGACGTCCACCCAAGATATGTCACCCTCTCGACGGGGCGGCCTGCGCTCTCATGCCGGATCTGGCGGCCGCACGTTCAAGCAGTTGTATGCGGAAGCGGCAGCGCGCGGTATCAAGGGGCGTTCGTCGATGAACAAGGCTGCACTGGAAAAGGCGCTTTCCCGATAAGTGGAAATGGCAACGTCACGAAAAAACTAAAGAACCGTCCGCAATACCCTGTTCCAAAACTAAGTAAACCGGCGTAAAGCGTAAACAATTAAAAAAATATGCGCGAGTAGGCCGCCAAACGACAACGCCCCCGATCTGCATCGGGGGCGTTGCTTTGTTTCATGCCCTGACATCCAGCCCGCAAGCCAGCCAGCAGGGCAGGGCGACCGAAATTTACTTGGTCACGGCCAGCACGGTACGCTGGCCACCCTTGTAGGTGTACAGGGTCAGCGAACCATCCTTGACATCGCCCTTTGCATCGAAGGCGATCACGCCGGTCACGCCCTTGTGGCTGATCTTGGCCAGTTCGGGCAGGTACTTCTTGGGATCGGCCGAGCCGGCCTTGGCCATGGCGTCCGCCACGGTCATGGTGGCATCGTAGGCATAGGCCGCGTTGTAGACCACATCGATGCCGAACTTCTTCTTGTAGGCTGCGCGGAAGTCATCCATGCCCTTCTTGCCGGAAGCGTCCACGCCACCGGCTTCGGCACAGATCACCTGGTCTTCGCCCAGGCCATCACCGGCCAGGCCCGGCAGGGAGCCGGTACAGATGCCGTCGCCGCCCATGAATTTGGCGCCGATGCCCAGTTGCTTCATCTGGCGCAGCATCGGGCCGCCCACGGCGTCCATGCCGCCGAAGAAGATCACGTCCGGCTTCTTGCCCTTGAGCGAGGTCAGGATGGCGTTGAAGTCGGTCGCCTTGTCATTGGTGAACTGGGTGCCGACGATGGTACCGCCGGCCGCCTTGGCGCCCTTGGCGAATTCTTCTGCCACGCCCTGGCCGTAGGCAGTACGGTCATCGATCACGGCGATCTGCTTGGTGCCCAGCTTCTGCACGGCATACTTGCCCAGTGCGGCGCCCAGCTGCGCATCGTTGGCGACCACGCGGAAGGTGGTCTTGAAGCCTTGCTGGGTGTACTTCGCATTGGTGGCCGAGGGGGCTACTTGCTGGGTGCCGGCATCGCTGTAGATCTTGTACCTAGAACACTTAAGGAAACAGAGAAAGAATGGCCTTTTCGGCGAGTTTGAAAAGTGGTTTTGATGGACGTAAAAATGCCCGGATCAACGCGCCAACGCTGCCGGGCTCACACAACTAATCTTTAGGGGAAATTGTGCTTACGACGAGTATAGACAAGGCTGCGGCCAATGCAAATCTTAAGGCGTCACTTGGTTCCTATTTCGCTGGTACGGATGCAAGGCGTTGGAAAACGCTGACAGTAACGGAATTCCCGAAGGGCGTAGAAATGTTCCTGGACGAGGGGTACGAAACCCATAGTGATGGTCAGATATTCGACTACGCGACAGAGGTTGAGGAGCCGACGAAACGCGGCGAAGGCGATCACGAGAAGGCCCGGATTGCTGCGGCTCGTCGCGCAAAGACAAAGGTGCGCAGGCTGGCGAAAATGCTGGAGGCTGATTGCCTGCTTACTCTGACTTACCGAGAATGCATGACCGACTATGCACGAGTCGAGGCTGACTTTAAGGCCTTCAGGGAGCGTCTGCGCAGTCTGGGTGAGTTTCACTATGTCGCCACCTTGGAAGTGCAGAAGCGAGGCGCATTACACGTGCATATAGCCTGTCAGCAGTTTCCGGCGTGGCTGAAGAATGAGCATGGAATGCGTGTGAGAAGCTGGAACCTGATTCGCTCAATGTGGCGTCGTGTCGTTGGAAAGAACAATGGCAATGTTGATTTCACTAGGCCGCGCGGGCGTAATGCCGCGCACCGTATCGCCAGCTATATCAGCAAATACGTTTCAAAGAATTTGGAGGAAGCGCGCTTCAACAAAAAAAACTATTGGGCTTCTCGCGGCATTCCGAAACCGAACCAGTACAAAATCTATTTCAAGGCGGATACGGACAGTTTTGACATTGTGGTGCTAATCGCGCAGGAATTTTCTATGCGGGGTTTCAACGACATCACCCAATATCATGACCGTCTCAATTCCTTCTACTGGTTTGCGGCGGGGGAAATTTAGGATGCGCACGTTGAGGAATGTTGAGGATTTCCTTTTGTTCATAGAGGTTAACATTTCCCTTGAATGAGGGGGAAAGGGGGCTGCAGATGGTAGTTGAGAAAACGTGGGATGACGCTGTAGCGATGTGGCTCATAGACAAAGCGGAGAAGCGCTCATTGAAGTCTGATGAGTCAAATATTCGTTGGTTGAACATGTTTCTACGCGGGATCCCTTTGCTGCATATTGACCGTGAAGTTGTTGCTCTCTTGCGGACGAAGAAGATTGCAAGTGGTGTGTCTAATGCCACCGTTAATCGCATGCTAGCTTTGTTGCGCTCGATTCTGAGGATGGCGGTGGTTGAGTGGGATTGGCTTAAGTCCGCACCACATGTGAGATTGCTGCGCGAGCCTCAGCGCCGTGTTCGGTTTTTGTCTCCCAAACAGGCCGCTCGGTTGCTTGAAGAACTTCCTCCACATCTGGCCGCTATGGCGGCATTTTCATTGGCGACCGGGCTGCGCCGCTCAAATGTCACCGGGCTGCGTTGGGAGCAGATTGATATGAGAGAGCGGACAGTTTCTTTCGATGGCGCTTTAATGAAGAATGGAAGATCTCAAGCTGTTCCATTGAACGATGACGCGATGCGCATCCTTACTGCTAGGAAAGGTTGCCACCCCGTGTTCGTGTTTACCTATAACGGTAAGAAAATCGTCCAAGTGAGCACTGCTGCGTGGTACAAGGCTCTGAAGCGAGCTGGCATCAATGACTTTAGGTGGCATGATTTACGGCATACGTGGGCAAGTTGGCACGTTCAAAGCGGGACGCCACTACTCGCCCTGCAGGAGCTAGGCGGTTGGGAGACATCGGATATGGTGCGGCGCTATGCGCACTTCTCGAGGATAAATCTCGCCGCTTTCGCAGCAAATTTGCCTCCCACCACTTTCCCGGTATAACGGAAAGAGTTATGGCGCTATTTTGCGCGAACTTTTGCGGTTGGCCCTGGGAGATGTGCCGAGGGCTCAACGCTTTTTACAGCTACTCATCCTTTCTTAGTCGGAAGCTTGGTACCTAAAACCCGCCAGAATGAAGAGTGAATGTAAATAATAGAGGTTGGCTTAATTGAGCCAACACTCGGACCTTCGTTTAAATGGAATGACCAGAACGTAGTTGTGGTGCTATCCGGTTTGATTCCTACTAAGCCAACCTCATACAGGACTAAGAAAAGTTTTGTCAGGACTGAGTGGAGTGTGCCTTTCCCTGCTAAAAAGTAGTCGTTCGCAGCCATCAGTATCGGGTCTGTCTCGGTAAAAGCAGAGATAGTCGAATAGTAGATTTGCTCTAGTGTTTGAGCAGATATCGCTCCAAGCTTGAAAGATATCGGTTGTTCTTCGAGAATCTTAGCGTAACCGGTCAGCTCGGGGTATGTCGCTCCCCATTCTTCTTGCAATGCAATAAAGCGCTTTCGGGAGTATTCGCCCTCGGCCTCTGAGATGATACTTGTTGTAATGGAGCTTCTGTCTTCAGCTCTTTCTAAGCATCCGTTCACGAACAAAATCGCGTCCCGTGGCCGATAGAACGTCCTTTCCAATAAATAGTCGAGGAATCCGAGGCGGTCAATCTGTCTTGGAAATAATTCCAGAAGTTTCACTGGGCGGGATGTGTACCGTTTGCGAACAAGTTGCTCTATACGTTTGTCAAGGAGATCCCAAATTTGCTGGCGTGTCCAACGCAATTTCAAATACAGGGAAGAGTACTTTTCTTCTTGAAAACCGGAATTCTTGGTTGCGTTAATTACTCGGTTTAAGAGGTCAACTCGAAGAGAGATGACGACTTTTACTGACTTTATTTTCTGGAAAGAGCGTACCGTTTCAATTAGTGCCCGAATAAGACTGTATCGAAGTTCGTCTTCGACCCATTGTTCGTCCAGTCCATCTATGGTTATGAAATACTTTTGTTGCGGGTCGTTAAACATATCTTCAGATAACAGCCGAATTACATCGGCCAATGCCTTAATCTGAATTTCATTGACGACTTTACGTCCTCTCTGAATGACCTCTTGCTTCTGCTCCTCAGTTAATTTTTGACTTCCCGAAGCATCAAGATGAACAGGACCTAGCGTTCCGCCTATGGACGCCTTCAAGTCGGACTCAACTTTCGTTGTTAGTTCTTTTACTCTGTATTCAGTCTCGTCCCAGAACTTTTCGCCCCAGTCACTCAAATACCTAATTCCATCTTCTTTTGACTTGTCTTTTTTGGACTCGAAGAGCTTGCTCAAGAAGGAGCGTTTTTGCTCCTCACTGTTGATCTTGTATTTATATTTTAGTAGTTCTACTGCGAGGACATGCTTCCATAACAGCTGGTAGAAAAGATCTAAATTCACTCCAGCTGAAGTGAAAAACTTAAGGATGTCCGAGTTGGAAATGTAGCTGAGCGAGAGGTTCTGTGGAGGCAACTCGATTACGTTGTCTTCTACTTCTCTCAGCCTCCGGATCAGAGCGCTCTTTCCGGATCCCGTTCGCCCCACGATTATGCGCTTCGGGTCCGTGGAGTCTCGCAGGGTGTCTAGATCTCCGGTTGATACGAAACAGCTTGAGAGATACTGGTCATCAGATTCTGCGTCCGCAGTACCGACAGTGTCGTTACGTTTAAATCTAAACGCGATTCCCTCATCCTTATTGTTCATGTTTCCCCCGGTTTTTCCATTTGTGTTATCAGAATAGCATGACTTGCATCCGCATGCTACGTACGCAGAATGAGAAGCCTCGTACGACTGGTGACGCGTGCCCAACTCGCAGCGGCGGCTCCAGGCTATGTCCGCATTGGAATTGTTTAGGGCGAAATACCGTTATCGTTGGAGGTATGTGGGCATGAAATGGCTAAGCTGATCATGATAATGTGCTGAATAACGGACATTAATGATTGCTCACGACAATTTTTTATTTGGGGAGAGGTATATGTATGTCAAAGAAGTGATTTCTTACGGGGGCGCATGGGCAAATTTGCAAGAACAGTTTCCTGAGCAGTTGCATTCGATATATGCCATCGCAGATAGGCTGACTCGCGAGGTGATGAAGGCTCAGCCCGCGCCCAAATACATGGCTAATACGAATCGGCTGCACTGGAGCCAGATTGATCAGGGAGTGCATAACGAGATAGAGCAAGCCGGCTGGGCATTGGTCCTTAAAAGCGAACATCGTCGAGCTCGTTTAAGTATGGCTGGCTTGGGGTTTATTCAGGATCAAACCTCGTTAGCTTTTATACGAACTCGGGATTCAATGAATCGGTGGCTGTATACAATAACTCCCTTAGCGACAAAACATGGGTTCGTTAGAATCCCCGTAGCGCTGGTATTCGATGATCAGGATCTGGCGCAGTTGCTTGGCCGCCCGTCGGTGCCTCTGAGTGTATATAGCCGTCTGAAAATGGATCTGCAAGCGTTAGCGCCTTTATCCAATCCCAGTCCGTTTCTTATTATTGCTTTGTCGCTCGACGAGGCCAAAGCCCAAATTATTGAGATTCCTACAGATGTGGATGTCCAAAGTGTGAGTGTTGTTGTTAACCGCGCTATTGAGTTTCCTCCTGAATACAGGCAAGCGGGTATTGGAATATTGAGTTACTTCAGCACAGTTCTTGAGGAAAAATATCCGGGAAATGATGCTAGGGTTCGAATCGAACAAGATGGGTTGAGTGTTCGACTCATAGTCGAGAGCGATAACGGCAACAGAGAAGTGATTGAGCGAGCGTTACAAGAATATGAAATGGTTGTGCGAGGGGATGCACCGGTTGATTCCCTGTTTCAGAACAAGGTAAAGATTGTTGAGCTCCAAACTGAGCTACGAATTGCACAGCTCCGAGTTGAAAACCAACGCGACATAATTTCGCTGCAGGGGGAGGAAATTAAAAGCTTAAGGCAGCTGATCGGACATTCGTTATCGCAGAGTCACCCAATAGCTGTGAATGTAAGTCCAGTTATTTGCGTCTCTAATGCTGTGCAGATTCGAAACGATGTTCCGGAGATCCTACTTCAATTGCAACGCCTTTCAGAGTTGACTACTGATAATTCGCAGATGCAACTTCGGCTTCTCGATATGCAGGATGCCTTCGCTGCTCTCGGCGAAAAGAGCACCCCGGATGATGCGAAGGCGTCCAGCGCAATGAAAAAATTGAAAGCTTGGCTCGATGACGCGGCGGCCGTAGGCTCGTCTACGAACAGTTTTCTTCAAAAAGTGGGTGATGGGCTGGAGGTTGTTCAGAAGCTCGCTAAGCATTACAACGCCGTAGCGGAGTGGTGTGGAGCACCACAGGTGCCCAGGATTTTTCTCGGCGAGGATTAATTTTAATCTATATCGACAACAAAAAAGCCCGCTTGAGCGGGCTCTTCAATCATTGAAGCTTTGACGTCGTAGTTGCTTCATGCGATGTCGGACTGTTCTGAAGCCTATTCCGTGATTACGAATCAGTTGCTCTACCAACTGAGCTGCATCAGCAAGAGTCCGCCATTGTAATGACCCAGTGAAACCTGCTCAACTCAAGAAGCCAACGCAAACGCCTCAGCTGGCGTCTTTATCCTTAAATAATTAAAACAATTTGCGATATCGCTGCGGCCGACCTTGGACAATACGCATGGCATACAAGCCCCTTCAAACGACAACGCCCCCGACAACCATCGGGGGCGCTGCATTTTTTAACCGACCCTGAAAACCAGCCCGCAAGCCAGCCAGCAGGGCAGGGCGACCGAAATTTACTTGGTCACGGCCAGCACGGTACGCTGGCCACCCTTGTAGGTGTACAGGGTCAGCGAACCATCCTTGACATCGCCCTTTGCATCGAAGGCGATCACGCCGGTCACGCCCTTGTGGCTGATCTTGGCCAGTTCGGGCAGGTACTTCTTGGGATCGGCCGAGCCGGCCTTGGCCATGGCGTCCGCCACGGTCATGGTGGCATCGTAGGCATAGGCCGCGTTGTAGACCACATCGATGCCGAACTTCTTCTTGTAGGCTGCGCGGAAGTCATCCATGCCCTTCTTGCCGGAAGCGTCCACGCCACCGGCTTCGGCACAGATCACCTGGTCTTCGCCCAGGCCATCACCGGCCAGGCCCGGCAGGGAGCCGGTACAGATGCCGTCGCCGCCCATGAACTTGGCGCCGATGCCCAGCTGCTTCATCTGGCGCAGCATCGGGCCGCCCACGGCGTCCATGCCGCCGAAGAAGATCACGTCCGGCTTCTTGCCCTTGAGCGAGGTCAGGATGGCGTTGAAGTCGGTGGCCTTGTCATTGGTGAACTGGGTGCCGACGATGGTGCCACCGGCGGCCTTGGCGCCTTTGGCGAATTCTTCTGCCACGCCCTGACCATAGGCGGTACGGTCATCGATCACGGCGATCTGCTTGGTGCCCAGCTTCTGCACGGCATACTTGCCCAGTGCGGCGCCCAGCTGCGCATCGTTGGCAACCACGCGGAAGGTGGTCTTGAAACCTTGCTGGGTATACTTAGGATTGGTGGCCGAGGGGGACACTTGCGGGATGCCGGCATCGCTGTAGATCTTGGAGGCCGGAATGGTGGTGCCGGAGTTCAGGTGGCCGATCACGGCGGCGACCTTCTGGTCGACCAGCTTGGTGGCGACCGCAGTGGCTTGCTTGGGATCGGAAGCATCGTCTTCACCCAGCAGTTCGAACTTGACCTTCTTGCCGCCAATGGTGAAACCCTTGGCGTTCAGTTCTTCGACGGCCATGCGCGCGCCGTTCTCGTTGTCCTTGCCCATGTGGGCGTTGGGGCCGGAGAGCGGGCCCACGTGGGCGATCTTGACGACTTCCTGGGCATGCGCGGCGCCTGCGAATGCCAGACCGATGGCGGCAGTTAATGGAATAATGGCGCTCTTGAATTTCATAACACTCCTCTGTAGATTGGATTGACCACTTTTAATGTTTTGTCTCACAACACAGTTATTCAGATCCTTGTTGCGGTGACCAGGCGTGCTGCTTTGCTTTCGTCCCCGACTTTCTGAATAATGCGACGGTACAACATAAGAATCGGCCAAGCCAAGCAATTTTTGAATGGCCGGCCTGAACCATCATCCTCGACTCTGTCCCATGGCTGCCAAACTTCACACCCTCGACAAGGTGGATCGCAAACTGCTCAACATGCTGCAGAAGGACAACCAGATCTCCACGCGCGTTCTGGCTGAAAAACTGCACATCTCGCAACCGACCTGCCTGCGCCGCATCCGCGAACTGCGCGAGGCCGGCATCATCAGCGCCGAGGTGGCCATGGTCGATCCCTTCGCACTCGGCTACGGCATGCTGGCCTTCCTGGAGATCTCGCTGAACAACCAGTCCGACCAGCACATGCAGGACTTCGAGCAGCGCATGGCCAAGGAGGCCGAGGTGATGCAGTGCTACTTCGTCTCCGGCGAATACGATTACTTCCTGGCGGTCCATGTCATCGACATGGATGCCTACTATCAGTTCGTCAGACGTGTGATCTCAGGATCAGGCAATGTGCGCCACTTCCAGTCGCGCTTCCCCATGAAGCGGGCCAAGTTCACCACCCGCATCGCCTTCGATGAAAAGGCGGTCGAAGTACAGGTGCGCGTGCCCGGCTGAACGCTTGCCGCCTGCCCGCGCGGGGTTGGCGGCCAAGCTCATCCATTGCGTTTTGTTAGATTTCGGTGCGTCCATTCCTCGGGATGCACCCGGATTTACTAACTTTTTCATTTTGCTGGATGGCGATCCCGTTGTGCAGGAGTGTTCGCTCCGCAAGGCAGGCACGTACTTTGCATTGCAGTGCGGTTGTCAGTTGTGTTATTTTCGGGGGCATCCCGCAGTGTGCGATGAAGAGGTCTCCCGCCGCTGCGTCTTCGCTGAAGCAGTACCGTGGTCATCAGCAACAAGAGCGGACACAGATCAGCACCCAGCGCCGGGCCCGTGTGGCCGGCCCGCCAGCAGTACCCGCAATCCCTATCATCCACCGTCCGCGGCCCATGCCGCAGGGCGCAGCCTTGCCCGGTGCCGCAGGTTCTGCGAAGCCATCCAGCCACTCCTGCAGCACGCTGCAGAACACAGAAAGGAAATCCCGCACGATGCACGAAGTCGAGTTATTCATCCAGGACATGGCCATCATCATGCTCATTGCCGGCATTGTCACCGTCGTCTTCAACAAGCTGAAGCAGCCGGTGGTGCTGGGCTACATCGTGGCCGGCGTGATCATCGGTCCGCACACGCCGCCCTATGACCTGATCCAGGATGAGAAGACCGTGCACATTCTGTCGGAGCTCGGGGTGATCTTCCTGTTGTTCTCGCTGGGGCTGGAATTCAGTCTGAAGAAACTGGCCAAGGTCGGTGCCACCGCCTTCATCGCGGCAGCGGCCGAGATCCTGCTGATGATCTGGATCGGCTACGAAATCGGCCTTTACTTCGGCTGGAAGCGCATGGACGCCATCTTCCTGGGCGCGATGCTGGCCGTGTCCTCCACGACCATCATCGTCAAGGCCTTGAATGAACTCGGGATGAAGAACGAGAAGTTCGCGCAGATCATCTTCGGTATCCTGATCGTCGAGGACATCCTCGCCATCGGCATGATCGCGCTGCTTTCCGGTGTGGCCACCAGCGGCTCGGTGGATTCCACAGAAGTCTTTACGACGGTGGGCAAGCTGGTGCTGTTCATGACGGTCTCGCTGGTGGTCGGTATTCTCGCGGTGCCGCGCCTGCTCAGTTTCATCGCCCGCTTCAAGAGCAATGAAATGCTGCTGGTGGCCGTGCTGGGCGTGCTGTTCGGCTTCTGCCTGCTGGTGATGAAGCTGCAATACAGCGTGGCCCTGGGCGCCTTCCTGGTCGGCGCGGTCATGGCCGAATCGCGCCAGCTGCACCGCATCGAACGCTTGGTGGAACCGATCCGCGACATGTTCTCGGCCATCTTCTTCGTGGCCATCGGCCTGCTGTTTGATCCCAACGTGCTGGTCAAGTACTGGATGCCGATCACCATCATCACGCTGGCCGTGGTCTTCGGCAAACTCATCAGCTGCGGCCTGGGGACCTTCGTGGCCGGGCAGGGCGGCCGCACGCCGATGCGCGTGGGCATGGGCCTGGCGCAGATCGGCGAGTTCTCCTTCATCATCGCCGCACTTGGCCAGAGTCTGAAGGTCACCAGCGATTTCCTCTATCCCATCGTGGTGGCGGTCTCGGCGGTGACGGCGCTGCTCACCCCTTACCTCATCAAGGCCGCCGACCCGCTCTCGGCCAAGGCGGTCACGCTGGTGCCGGCGCGCGTCTCGGGCCTGCTGGGCATGTATTCGCGCTGGCTGGAAAGCCTGCAGCCAACGGGCGACCGCGCCGAACTCACGCGCATCATCCGCCGTATCCTCATGCAGGTGATGGTGAACCTGGCGCTGGTGATTGCGGTGTTCCTGGCGGGGGCCTTCTTCGTCGATGGCCTCTCGCGTCAGCTCTCGGCGTGGACGCCCGATCCGGAGGTGCAGAAGGCCATCATCTGGGGCTGCGCGTTGGTCATTTCCTTGCCCTTCCTGATCGCCACTTACCGCAAGCTGCAGGCGCTGTCGATGCTGCTGGCGGAGGTCAGTGTCAAGCCGGAGTTCGCGGGAGCGTATACTTCCGGAGTGCGCAAGGTGGTCTCGGAGGTCTTGCCCATCATGTCCATCGTGGGCATCATGCTGCTCATCTTCGTGCTCAGCGCCAGCATCCTGCCCCCGTTGAACCTGCTGGCCTTCGTGCTGGCCGCCGCTGCCGGGCTGCTGTGGTTGCTGTGGAGCAAGCTGGTCAAGCTGCATTCGCGCCTGCAGATCGCGCTCTTCGAGACCCTGGATGAACAGCCGGATGACGTGCATTGAGCATTGCCGATCCTGCAAGGTGAGAATTTTTTGCGTTGCCAAAAAGGGGACGCTCCCGGTTTTATTTACGTTGAACTGAACCATCATGACTCAAGACGAACTCAAGCAAGCCGTGGCCAAGGCCGCCATCGACTACGTGGTCGACGGCGAAATCATCGGCGTGGGCACCGGCTCCACGGCCAATTTCTTCATCGACGAACTGGGCAAGATCAAGCACCGCATCAAGGGCGCCGTGGCGTCCTCCGAAGCGACTGCCGAGCGCCTGCGTTCGCACGGCATCACCGTGTTCGATCTCAACGAGGTCGAGACCATGCCGGTCTATATCGACGGTGCCGATGAAATCAATGGCAGCGGCGCCATGATCAAGGGCGGCGGCGCTGCACTCACGCGCGAAAAAATCGTGGCATCCGTGGCGCAGAAGTTCGTCTGCATCGCAGATGGTTCCAAGCTGGTTGATGTGCTCGGTACTTTCCCGCTGCCGGTGGAAGTGATCCCGATGTCGCACGCCGTGGTGGCCCGCAAGCTGGCCGCACTGGGCGGTGAGCCGCGCCTGCGCCTGAACAAGAATGGCGACGGCAAGCCGCTGGTTACCGACAACGGCTGCTACATCATCGACGTGCTGGGCCTGGCCATCACCGATCCGGCCGACATCGAAGACAAGATCAACAACATCGTCGGCGTGGTCACCAATGGCCTCTTCGCGCGCCAAGGGGCCAATGTCTGCCTGCTGGGGACGGCCGAAGGCGTCAAGAAACTGGAGTTCTGAGAACCTCCGTTTTCTTAGTCGCAAACAAAAATGCCCGTGTCGCAGGACACGGGCATTTTTTTCATCTCGATGATTTCAGGCGGATGCCTCACGGCTGGCTGGCCTTGGCCTCATCCCGAGCAATCACCACGGTCATGCGCGCCGGATCGATGTACTTGCGCATGGCCGCATTCAATTGCGCCAGCGTCAGGTCGGCCAGCTTCAGGTCCAGCTGCTGCTGCCACAGGAAGCTGCGGTTCAGGTTCATCAGCGCGCTCCAGCTGGTGGCGATGCCGCCATCACTGGCGCGCTGCTGGTTGCGTTGCTGCAGGATGCCGGACTTGGCGCGCAGCAGTTCCTCCTCGGTGAAGCCATCTTTGATGAGAAGGGCGATTTCTTCGCGCACGGCGGCATCGACCTTGTCCAGGTTCTGCGGGGCAGCGATTGCGCGCACGCTGAAGTAGCCTGCATCGCTGATGGCACCGACCTGCAAGCCGCTGTTGATGCCATAGGACAAACCATCCTTCTGGCGGATGCGATCCGCCAGGCGCGACTTCAGGCTGGAGCCGCCGAGCAGGTAATTGGCCACGGCCAGGGCCGGATAGTCGGGATCATCATCGCGCAGGCGGATGTTCTGGCGGGCCAGGTAGACACCGTTTTCCTTGTCCGGCGTATCGATGAGGATGCGCTTGGGCGGGATGTCGGCCCAGGTCTGCAGCACGCGCGCATAGGGGGCGGCACTGGTCCAGCCGCCGAAGGCTGCATCGATGGCCTTGCGTGCAGCCTCCGCATCGAAGTCTCCGACTACCGCGACTTCACCATGCGAGGCCCCGTAGAAGCGGCGATGGAAGGCCTGCACCTGTTCCAGCGTCACCGCCTGCACGGCAGCGATGCGTTGTTCCAGCGTCTGCGCAGCGCGCCAGTCGCCGTCCGGGTAATGGTTGAAGTGCAGTTGCAGCGTTTCGCCGGCACGCGCGTCCGGCTCCTTGCGCGTGGCTTCCAGCGCCGCCACGGTCTCATTCTTCAACTGCGCGAATTCAGCCGGATCCATGCGCGGATGGCGCAGTACTTCGCCTACCAGCGCAAACGCCGGGACCAGATTCTCGCGCGTGGTCTGGAAGCGATAGACGTTGCCGTTGATCTTCAGGCGCGTGAATTCATCGGCCAGCTGGCGGCGATCCAGATCGCGCGTGCCGCGCATGAGCATGGCCGCCGTCAGCGAGGCGACCGCACGCTGGCCGAACAGGCTATCGGCATCGCCAAACTCCAGGTTCATGCTCACCGACACCGTCTGTCCACGCGACTGCTTGGGCAGCAGGGCCAGCTTCAGTGCGGTGTGGGGCGGCTGGCCTGGCGCTACGCGTGTGGTGCGCTGTTCGATGTTGCCCGGGGCCGGGTCGAAGGCTTCGCCCGAGGCGATGGCCGGGCGCGGCTGGTATTGCGCCAACAGGGATTCCACGCTCGGTGCGGGCGGGACCTCGGCACGCTGTGGATGATCTTCCGGCAGGTAGAGACCGACCGTACGGTTATCGCGGCGGAAGTAGCGGCCAGCCGCCGCAGCGATGTCAGCGCTGGTCAGCCGCTGCTCCAGATCGCGTTCGATGAAGACCAGACGCCAGTCACCACGTGCAATCGCATTGGACATCGCCACTGCCATCTGCTGTGGATTGTTCTGCAGCGTCTCGAAGTTGTTGGCACTCTCGCGGCGCAGGCGTGCCAGTTCCTCGGCGGTCGGCGGTGCGGTGCTGAAGGATTCGACGGCGCTGATCATGGCCTGCTTGACCGGTTCGATGTCAGCGCCTGCCTTGACCTGCGCCACGATCATCTGCAGCCCCGGCGCGTAGCCGCTCAGCGGCATCGCATAGACCTGCGTGGCCAGTCCCTTTTCCACCAGCAGCTTGTGCAGGCGGCCATTGGGCGTGTCGGTCAGGATGTCGCTGGCAAACGAGAGGGCGGTGGCATCCGGATGCAGCGCGGAGGGCATCTTGTAGCCCAGCGCCACCAGTTGCAGGTCGCCACGGCGGCGAATGGCGAACTGGCGTTCGCCGTCCTGAGTCGGCTCCACGGTCCAGAATTCAGGCAGCTTGCGCTTGGGCTTGGGCAGGCGGCCGAAGCTCTGGTTGACCCATTGCAGTACCTGTGCCGGATCGAACTTGCCGGCAATGAGCAGCACCGCATTGTCGGGCTGGTAGTAGGTGCGGTAGAAGGCTTGCAGGTTCTCGATGCGCACGTTCTCGATGTCGCTGCGCGCGCCGATGGTGTTGCGGCCATAGCTGTGCCAGTCGTAGGCCACGCTCTGCATGCGCTTCAACATCACGCGCGAGGGCGATGTCTCGCCGGATTCAAACTCGTTGCGCACCACCGTCATCTCGCTGTCGAGATCCTTGCGCGCGATACGGGAATTGACCATGCGGTCGGCTTCCATGGCAATCGCCCATTGCAGGTTGTCCTTGCCCGCCTCGAAGGTCTCGTAGTAGTTGGTGCGGTCCAGCCAGGTGGTGCCGTTGAAGTTCATGCCGCGCTTGCTGAATTCTTGCGGGATCGCCGGGTTGTGCGGCGAGCCCTTGAACATCAGGTGTTCCAGCAGGTGCGCCATGCCGGTCTCGCCATAGTTCTCGTGGCGCGAGCCGACCAGGTAGGTGATGTTGACGGTGACCGTGGGCTTGGAATCGTCCGGCAGCAGGAGCAGCTTGAAGCCATTGGCAAAGCGGTATTCGCTGATGCCCTCGGCGCTGGGGCCTTGCGTGACGCCGGCTGGCAGCGTCGGCGCAGCGCTGGCCGTGGCCGCGTGGGCCCAGGGGGAAACAAAGGTAAAGCCGAGACTGACGGCAAGCACGGCAAGGCGCAGATGACGCAGGGACAAGATGAGCTCCAGCGGGAAGTCGGTAGGGAATCAGGGTTCGGAGTCGGCATTGTAGACGAGCCGGCCGGCGCGATGCGTCAGCCAAAACAAACGCCGCCGTGGCGAACCAGGGCGGCGTTGCGGCCTTGCTCAAGCGACCAGGGCAGCTTATTCGCTCGGCGGCACGTAACCGGCGGCGGCATCGGCGCCTTCGCCGAAGAAGTGCTTCTCCATCTGCGCGGCCAGATACTTGCGGGCGCGGGCGTCGGCCAGCATCAGGCGGTTTTCGTTGACCAGCATGGTCTGGTGCTTGAGCCAGGCGGCCCAGGCTTCCTTGGAGACACTTTCATAAATGCGCTTGCCCAGCTCGCCCGGATAGGGCGGGAAGTCCAGGCCTTCGGCTTCCTTGTTCAGTTTGATGCAATGGACCATGCGTGCCATGTCGATTCCTTGGTTCGTTAAATTGAAATGCCTGGGACGGGCGGGCCAGCGATGGGGGTCAGCGGTTGAGCCTGCTCACGTCCTGACGGAAAAATGATTAATACAAATTCTTGATCAATACCTGCGACTTGCGCTGCCAGTTGTAGATCTGCTGGCGATCTTGCGGCAGGTCGTTGACACCGGCCAGCACGAAGCCGCGCTTCAGGAACCAGTGCGAGGTACGGGTGGTGAGCACGAAGAGCTTGGTCAGCCCGGCTTCGCGGGCACGGGTTTCGATGTGCTTCAGGATACGGTCGCCGTCGCCCTGGCCTTGCACTTCCGGGTTGACGGTGAGGCAGGCCATCTCGCCCATGCGTTCCTTGGGGAAGGGATACAGCGCAGCACAGCCGAAGATGACATTGTCGTGCTCGATCACGGAGAAGTAATGGATTTCCCGTTCGATCAGTTCGCGGCCGCGCTTGACCAGGGTGCCATCGGCTTCCAGCGGTTCGATCAGCTTCAGGATGCCGCCGACGTCCTCGATGGTGGCCTGGCGCAGGCTTTCCAGGTTCTCGTAGGTGACCATGGTGCCCACGCCATCGTGGGTGAACAGTTCCAGCAAGGCCGAGCCATCGGTGGAGAAGGGCACGATGTGGGCGCGCGAGACGCCGGCGTTGCAGGCCTTGACCACGCTGGCCAGATAGAAGGCCGCATCCGAAGGCAGGAAGCCGGCCGATAGCACGGCCTCAGCCTGGTGAGAAGACAGCTCGCGGATTTCAGCGCCGCCGGCATCCTTCATCAGCGGGGTTTCCGAGAGGAAGATCAGTTTTTCGGCGCGCAGCGCGATGGCGGCGGACACGGCCACGTCTTCCATGGTCAGGTTGAAGGCTTCGCCGGTGGGCGAGAAACCCAGCGGCGAGAGCAGCACGATGCCGCCTGCGTTCATGATGGGCTGGATGACGTCGGCGGCGATTTTGCGCACCACGCCGGTCAGTTGCAGGTCCACGCCATCAATCACGCCCATCGGGCGGGCGGTGACGAAGTTGCCGGAGATCACACGGATGGCCGAATGCGCCATGGGTGTATTCGGCAAGCCCTGGCTGAAGGCAGCCTCGATGTCCAGGCGTAGTTCGCCTGCGGCTTCCTTGGCGCACTCGAGGGCGGCGCTGTCGGTCACGCGCAAGCCGTTCTGGAAGCGCGCCTCGACATTGCGCAGGGCCAGCTGTTCGGCCACCTGCGGGCGCGAGCCATGCACCACCACCACGCGGATGCCCAGCGCGTGCAGCAGCGAGAGATCCTGGGCCAGCACCTGCAAGCCGCCGGCCGTGACCAGCTCACCCGGGAAGGCGACCACGAAGGTCTTGCCGCGGAAGGCGTGGACATAGGGCGCGACGGAGCGCAGCCAGTTGACGAATTCGGTCTGTTTTTCCATGACGCGCATTATAACCAGCGTCGCGGCGGGCCGTAGGCTTGCGGGCCGCTTCGGGGCAGATTTCTTGTGCGGATGTTGCAAAGCGGGGCCAACCGGCCCGCAAGCCGCCCCCAAACCTGCACCATCGGCCGTCCAGCCGCACGCAGCCTGACCGGGCGGGCGGTGGCAGGTATAATGTCGGCCTCATGTCCGTTACCAAAGCATCCAACACTCCCCCCGGCGGCCAGGCGCAGCAGAACCCGCAACAAGATCGTCCGCGCGGCCCGCGCGAGCAGCGCGGTCCGCGTCGCGCCGCCGCCGAGCCAGCCGTCCATGCCGCGCCGCCCGTGCGCAATCCGCTGCCGCCGGTCACTTTCCCCGAAGAGCTGCCGGTCTCCGGCCGCCGCCACGAGATCGCCGAGGCCTTGCGGGCCCATCAGGTCATCATCGTCAGCGGCGAGACCGGTTCCGGCAAGACCACCCAGCTGCCCAAGATCTGCCTGGAGCTGGGTCGTGGCGAGAAGGGCCTGATCGGTCACACCCAGCCGCGCCGTATCGCCGCCTCTTCCACCGCCAAGCGCATCGCCCAGGAACTCAATTCCCCGCCAGGCGAGTTGGTCGGCTACAAGGTCCGCTTCAACGACACGCTGTCCAAGGGCGCGTGGATCAAGCTGATGACCGACGGCATCCTGCTGGCCGAGACGCAGACCGATCCGCTGCTGCGCCAGTACGACACCATCATCATCGACGAGGCGCATGAACGCAGCCTCAACATCGATTTCCTGCTGGGCTACCTGAAGCAGTTGCTGCCCAAGCGCCCCGACCTGAAGATCATCATCACCTCGGCCACCATCGATGCCGACCGCTTTGCCCGCCATTTTGGCCGCGAGCTCAAGGGCGAGCTCGTGCCGGCCCCGGTGATCGAGGTCTCGGGCCGCCTGTACCCGGTGGAGATCCGCTATCGTCCCATCGACAATGCTGACCGCAGCGGCGTCTCCACCGAAGTGGCGCAGGCCCGTGCGCGTGCCGAAGGCCGCGCCAGCCAGGCCCAGAAGGACCGCGAACAGCGTGACCTGATGGATGCCGTGGTCGATGCCGTGGACGAACTGGCGCGTATCGGTTCCGGTGATGTGCTTGTGTTTCTGCCGGGTGAGCGCGAGATTCGCGACGCCGCCGAAGCGCTGCGCAAGCATCATCCGCCGCATGTGGAGATCCTGCCGCTGTTTGCGCGCCTCTCCGCCCAGGAGCAGGAGCGCGTCTTCAAGACCAGCAATGCCCGTCGCATCGTGCTGGCGACCAATGTGGCCGAAACTTCACTGACCGTGCCGGGCATCCGCTATGTGGTCGATGCCGGTCTGGCCCGTGTGAAGCGTTACAGCTATCGCAACAAGGTCGAGCAGTTGCAGATCGAACCGGTGGCACAATCGGCGGCGAACCAGCGCGCCGGCCGTTGCGGCCGTGTGGCGGCGGGCGTGTGCATCCGCCTGTATGACGAGCAGGATTTCCTGCAGCGCCCCAAGTTCACCGACCCCGAGATCCTGCGCTCTTCGCTGGCCTCGGTCATCCTGCGCATGAAGTCGCTGCATCTGACGGATGTGGAGAGCTTCCCCTTCATCGAACCGCCGCTGGGCCGCGCCATTGCCGACGGCTACCAGCTGCTGCAGGAACTGGGCGCGGTGGAAGAGCAGGGCGGCGTCAATCGCCTGACGGCGCTGGGCAAGCAGTTGGCCCGCCTGCCGCTGGATCCGCGCGTGGGCCGCATGATCCTGGCCGGCCGCGACAACGCCTGCCTGACCGAATTGCTCATCATCGCCGCAGCGGTCTCCGTACAGGACCCGCGCGACCGGCCCATGGATGCGCAGAATGCCGCCGACAACGCCCACAGGAAATTCGCCGACGAGAAGTCGGAATTTGCCAGCTATCTCAAGATCTGGAAGTGGTTCGAAGAGGCCATCGCGCACAAGAAATCGAATCGCCAGTTGCAGGAACATTGCCGCGAGAATTTCCTCTCGCAACTGCGCCTGCGTGAATGGCGCGATGTCCATTCGCAGCTGCTGACCATCGTCAAGGAACAGGGCTGGCGTCTGAACGAGGCCCCGGCCACCTACGATCAACTGCACCTGGCCTTGCTGACCGGCTTGCTGGGCAACGTCGGTTTCAAGAGCGAGGACGATGCGCAATACCTGGGCGCGCGTGGTATCAAGTTCAACATCTGGCCCGGTGCGCACCTGACCAAGAAGCCCGGCCGCTGGGTGATGGCGGCCGAGCTGGTCGACACTGCGCGCCTGTACGCGCGCTGCGTGGCCAACATCCAGCCCGAGTGGCTGGAAAAACTCGGCGGCCATCTGCTCAAGAAATCCTGGGGCGAGCCGCGCTGGGAGAAGCGCGCCGCCCAGGTCACCGCCTCCGAGCGCGCCACGCTCTATGGGCTGGTGGTGTACAGCCAGCGCCGCATCAACTACGGCAAGATCAACCCGACTGAAGCGCGTGAGATCTTCATCCGCGACGCGCTGGTCGGTGGCGACTTCGAGACGCGCGCGCCGTTCTTTGCGCACAACCAGAAGCTGGTACGCGAGATCGAGAACCTGGAACACAAATCGCGCCGCCTCGATGTGCTGGTGGACGATGAACTGATCATCGGTTTCTACGACAAGCTGATCCCGCACGACATCTGCAATGGGGTCGATTTCGAGAAGTGGCACAAGGAGGCGACTGCCGCCGATCCCAAGCTGCTGTACCTGAACCGTGACGACCTGATGCGTCACGAAGCCGCGGGCGTGACCACCGAGCTCTTCCCCAAGACCATGAACGTGGCGGGTATCGCCATGGCCTTGAGCTATCACTTCGAACCCGGTGCGGCGCGCGATGGCGTGACCCTCACCGTGCCGCTGTATGCGCTCAACCAGGTCTCGTCGGACCGCTGTGACTGGCTGGTGCCGGGTATGTTGAAGGAGAAGGTGCACCTGCTGCTCAAATCCCTGCCGCAGAAGCTGCGCCGCCATTGCGTGCCGCTGCCCGATTACGCCGCGCGTTTCTGCGAGCGCATGGAAGAGCGCAAGATCTTCGGCCGAGGCAACCTGATCGACGCCATCATTGCCGACATCCGCGAGCAGATCACGATTCTGGTCAAGCCCAGCGACTTCAAGCAGGAGACGCTGTCGGCGCACCATGCGATGAACTTCAAGATCGTCGACGAGCATGGACGACAGCTGGAGATGGGCCGCAATCTCGCTGCCTTGCAGGCCGAATTCGGCGGGCAGGCGCGCCAGCAGTTCCAGAAGCTGGCCGAGCAGGTGGCCATTGCCCCGCGCGAGGATGAGGACAGCTCCGCACCCGCGCCCGCTGCCGCACCCGGCAAGCCCGGTCCGAGCGCAGCCCCGGCGGCCCCCGCCTCAGTGGGCGAGTACAGCAATCTCACCAGCTGGAGTTTCGGTGAATTGCCGGAGCTGCTGGAGATCACGCGTGGCAGCGGCAAGCAGGCGCAGACGCTGATCGGATTCCCGGCGCTGGTGGATCGCAAGACGCATTGCGATCTGGAAGTTTTCGATGATCCGGCCGAGGCGGCGCGTTTCCATTACGCCGGCCTGCGTCGGCTGTTTGCCTTGCAGATGAAGGAGCAGCTGAAGTATCTGGAGAAGAACATTCCGGGCCTGCAGCAGATGGGCATGCAATTCATGGCGCTGGGTTCGCAGGAAGAGTTGCGTGAACAGATCCTCAACGCCGGTCTGGAACGGGCTTTCCTGCAGGACCCGCTGCCGCGCAACGCGGATGAATTCAACCGCCGCCGTGATGAAGGCAAGGCGCGGCTGGGTTTGCTGGTCAACGAGATCGCGCGCCTGTGCGGCCAGGTGCTGGCCGAGTATCACGCCCTGCCCAAGAAGCTGCAGGGCATCAAGGCCCATGCGGCTGCGGCGGCTGACATGCAGGCGCAGTTGGCGCAACTGGTGGGCAAGCGTTTCGTGGCGGAAACGGATTACGGAAATCTCAGCCACTATCCGCGTTACCTCAAGGCCATCAACGTGCGGCTGGACAAGCTGCGCGCCGATCCCGCCCGCGATACGCGCCTGCTGGCGGAGTGGAATTCGGTGGCCTTGCCCTACCAGCGCGCCCTGAAGGACCGCGCCGGCCGGGTTGATCCCAAGATGACCGAGTTCCGCTGGATGCTGGAGGAACTGCGCGTGTCGCTTTATGCGCAGGAACTGAAGACGCCGATGCCGGTGTCGGTGAAGCGCTTGCAGAAGGTGTGGGAGAGCATGCAGCGGTGAGGAAGAGCCAGACGGAGGCTTGCTCTTCGTCCTGGCGGATGTTGTGCGAAAGAAGAAAGTGCAGAAGTGATGTGAGCCAAAAAGCCGCTGGTACCCGCAACACTCTCGCTGGCGAAGCAGTGTCAACACAGCGTCACACCAGAAACTTGCATCGGCCCTTCAGTCCATCACCGCTCCATCAACCCGCTCAGCAACGCATCCAACTCCGCATCCCAACCCGGCGACATGATCCGCGGCAGCCTCCGCACCCCATCCCGCTCCTGCATCAGCGCGATATGCCAAGGCTGCGGACTGGTCCATCCAGCCTCCGCATTGCCCAGCCACGGTACCAGCGCGGCGCGCAGGCGTTCATCCTGACAGGGCTGACGCTCCCCGAGGCTGTCAATGAAAACGACACAAGCCACCATATCCCAAGGATGGCGCGCACAGAGCGATAGCGCCGCCGTCTGATGTCCATGCTCACGCAGCATGGTGGCGATATCCTCAAAGCGGACGTAAGCGCCATCCCGGCACAGCTGCACCGCCAGCTTGCGCACCGAGCCCGCCGCGTCCAGCAGAGCCCGCGAGGCCACGGCATCGCGTTCCTGCGGCAACACCCTGGCCCACAGGAACAAGGCCTGTCTCCGCACCCGTTCGCGCGCATCGTCCGCATGGTGGCGCAACAAATTCTCCACATCCGGCTGCCGCCACTGCACCAGCAGCGCCAGTGCGGCGCACAGCGGACGCGCGGCCAGTTGTCCATCCTGGATGGCCTGATGCACGTGGCCCTTCACATCCTCTCCCAACGCTGCCAGTTGCGCTGCCGCCGTCTGCCGGATGCGCGGCATCGGATCGAACAGCAGCGTCAGCAGCGCTTCCCGGGGCAACGGCGCAGGCGCATGGTCGACCGCGAACTGGCGCACCTGTCCGAACGGCGAGCGCAGGCCCAACGATGTATGCGCGCGACGCCTCTCGTCATCAAGCCGGGGCAGGGCGAGCAGCGCCCGGTGCGCCTGCATCAGATCGCGCGAGCCCAGGCCGAAGGCCACCAGTTCGTCCAGTCGCTGCGGCAGGTAATCCATTGCCAGCGCATACGCTGCGCGCCGCAGGGGCGCATCGCGTGACGCAAGCGCGGGCTTCAGCCAATCCGCAGTGTCATCCGCATCAAGCCCTTGCACGAATGCGGCGATCCACGCGCGGTCCGAGCGCTGCCCGCGTGCCGCGCCATGCAACGCGGCCAGGGCGGGGACGAAATCGGCCGCAGGATGCGTGCTGCGGTAATGCGCCAGTGCCTGCTGCGCTGCCTGCCGTACCGGAGCGCTCCAATCGTTGAGGCGAGCCGCCAGCAGCGGCAGGTAGCGCGTGTCATTCAACACCATCGCGCGTTCGATGCCGGCCTGGCGCAGATAGCCCGAATGCTGCGTGATGCACTCGCAGACCAGTTCCGGCTTCTCCATGGCGGCGACCCTGGGCAAGGCGCGGCGCAATGAAATGTCTCCGTGGCCCGGCAGGTAAACACGCGGCCCCCAGTCGGCAGGCTCGCCACCGTCGGCGTGCGGCAGGTGGTCCCGGCTGCCTTCGCCGGTCGGGCCGGGAATGGGGCGGGTCCAGGCCTTGAGCAAACGCGCAATCAGGAAGAACATATTGTTTCCTTTTGGAAATATCGGTTCATTGTCGCCGATATCCCACAAGATGGGAACCTTCGATTTGCAGCCTGCTCAAAAGTGCGCCTTGTGCCGTTCGCCGGAACGGTACGGCATGGACCCCAACAACCAGAAAGAGAGCGCCATGCAAGCCGAATCCTCCCCTGCCGTCACCCCCCTCGAAGAAGCCCTGCGCCGGGCCCACGAAGACCCGGAAGCGCGTCCCGCCTTCTATCGCATGCTGCTGGACTCCACCGTGTTCGTGCGCGGCAACCTGCCGCCCGACGGCAACCGCGAGCAGGTCCAGATCATGCGCTGGCCCGGCGAAGACGGCGAGATGATGCTGCCCATGTTCAGTTCCATGGAGGAAATCGGGCAAGCCTTCGAGGAAGGCGCTTCCTGTCTGGGCATGACGGTGCGCGAGCTCTTCCGCATGTGTGGCGATGGCCGGACGATTTTCATCCTCTATCCTGACAGCCCCCTCCCCAAGTACTTCGTCCCCGGCGAAGTGGCCCATGTGCTGCAGCAAGACAACGGCGGCGTGCCGCCCTCGCGCGACATGGGCGGTGCCAATGTGCAGCTGGGTGTGCCGGACCAGCCGCCGCAGGCGATGCTGGACGCGCTGTCGGCGTTCTTTACCCGCCACGACAAGGTCAAGGCCGCCTACCTGGCCCTCATGCACAATCTTGGTCACGATCCACAGCCCACCTTGGTGATAGGCGTCGATCTTCCCGCGAGCCACATGGAACGCCTGATGCGCGAGATCACGCCCGTGATCGCCGATCACGGACCGGCCAATGCACCGGTGGACATGCTGCGCGTGGAGGCCGGCAACAGCATCGCCGACTTCATGCTGACCGAGACCAAGCCCTTCTATGAACGCCGCCAACCCGAACGCGTGGGCTTCTTCAAGTCCCTGTTCGGCGGAGGACGCTAGTCCGGGCAACCGGCCTGCCGGGCAAGAGCGGCAGGCCCGGGCGTGCCAGGATGGCCCGCGATGGCCCAACTTGGGCCGGTTTTCGCGTAAAATGCCGGATTCTTTGAATACGTTGAATACCATGGCCATCAAGTCAGACAAGTGGATCCGCCGCATGGCGGAGCAGGAAGGAATGATCGAACCCTACGAGCCCGGGCAGGTACGTCTGGCGGCCGACGGGAGCAAGATCGTTTCCTACGGCACCTCGTCCTATGGCTACGATATCCGCTGCGCCAACGAATTCAAGATCTTCACCAACATCAATTCCACCATCGTCGATCCCAAGAACTTCGACGAAAAATCCTTCGTGGATTTCAAGGGCGATGTCTGCATCATCCCCCCCAATTCCTTCGCCCTGGCGCGTACCGTCGAATACTTCCGCATCCCGCGCAGCGTGCTGACCATCTGCCTGGGCAAGTCCACCTACGCGCGCTGCGGCATCATCGTCAACGTCACCCCCTTCGAACCGGAATGGGAAGGCTACGTGACCCTGGAGTTCTCCAACACCACGCCGCTGCCGGCCAAGATCTATGCCGGTGAAGGCTGCGCCCAGGTGCTCTTCTTCGAAAGCGATGAAGTCTGCGAGACCTCCTACAAGGATCGCGGCGGCAAGTACCAGGGACAGCATGGCGTGACCTTGCCCAAAACCTGAAAACGATATAAACCATATCGGCAGTACAAAAAAATGGCTTCCTGCGGGAAGCCATTTTTGTATCGATCAACGGATTGCCATATCTCGGCAATATGTCTGCCGACATCAGCGCCGCTTGCGCCCCGCACTCAGTTTCAGCGCCTCTTCACGCATCAGCCGTGCCGCGCTGCTGATGCTGCCGGTGCGGTAAGCCAGGTGCAGCGGCGCTTTCAGCTCGGCTGCGCCGGTCAGTTTGAGGTACACCACCCCCTCCGCATTGACCCGCGTCATCGACGCCGGGATGACGGCCACCCCTACGCCCGCCGCCACCAGCGAGAGCGTGGAGAGATTCTTGCGCGCCTCCTGTATCACCTGTGGCGAGAAGCCCGCCGCATGGCAGGCCGCGATGATGGTGTCGTACAGGCCGGGGCCATTGGGCCGGCGCGTCATGATGAAGGATTCCTCGGCCAGCGCGTGCAGGGCGATGCTCTTGCGCTTGCCTTGCTCGGCCAGCGGATGGTCGATCGGCAACGCGGCCACCATGTCTTCCACCAGCATGGTCTCGATGGTCAGGCCGCCGGAATCCCCCACGGGAGAACGCACGAAGGCCAGGTCCAGGCGCTTGGCGCGCAGCGCTTCGATCAGCTCATTCGTATTGCTTTCTTCCACCGTCATCGCCACGTCCGGCGCATCGGCACGGAAGGCGCGAATGACCGAATGCACGAAGGGATGCAGCGAGGCCGATTCGGTGAAGCCCACGGCGATGCGTCCCATCTTGCCCTGGGCGATGCGGCGCACGCTGGCCACCGTCGTATCGAGTTGCGCCAGCAGGGCGCGGGCATCGTTGAACAGGGCGGTGCCGCTGTCGGTGAGTTCCATGCCGCGCGGCAGGCGGTTGAACAGCGTCACGCCCAGTTCGCGCTCCAGCAGGCGGATCTGCTGCGACAGCGGCGGCTGCTGGATGCCGATGCGCTCGGCCGCCTTGGTCAGGTGGCCCTCTTCAGCCACGGCAATGAAGTAGCGCAACAGGCGCAGGTCGATGGATGGTGACATATCGGTAAAATATGGATAGGGTTTCTGACATATATTAGACAAAAAACCTCCTCAAGCGTAGCCTTTCATGCATGCGGCAATCACGCCGCGCTTGCATGAGATGATGATGAGCACTCCTGACCTCCTGGCCGAGCAACGGCCTATCCCCACTACCAGGGAATTGTTCCTGGGCTTTCTCGGCCTGGGCATGACTGCCTTCGGCGGCGCGCTGCCGCTGGCACACCGCATGATCGTCGAACGCCGAAAATGGCTGACCGATCCTGAATTCGTCGAGCTGCTGGGGCTGTGCCAGTTCCTGCCCGGGGGCAACATCATCAACCTGTCGGTGGCGCTGGGCATGAAGTTCCGGGGCTGGAAGGGGGCCGTGGCGGGCATCACCGGTTTGATCGCCGTGCCCTCCATGGTGGTGATCCTGCTGGGGATGATCTACCAGCATTTCCAGCATGATCCCAACGTCAAGCATCTGTTCGCCGGGCTGGCAGCGGCGGCGGCGGGCCTGCTGATTCAAATGGCCGTGAAGATCGCGCTGCCGCTGCGCAAGAACCTGGTGCTGGCGGCCGTGGCGGTGATCTGCTTCATCGCCATCGCCTTCCTGCGCATTCCCTTGCTGTGGGTGATGCTGGTGATGACACCCATCAGCGTGGTCCTCACCGCACGTTACGGTGATCGCTTTGCCGCCAAGCCGCAGGCTGTGCCGGCACAGCGTGAGGGCAAGCAGGAGGGCGCGCAATGAGCCAGACCCTGATCGCATTGGCCATCATCTTCACGCAGTTGTCGGTGCTGGCCTTCGGTGGCGGCAACACCATCCTGCCGGAGATGCAGCGCCAGGTAGTGGAAGTGCATCACTGGATGAGCGCCGAAGATTTCAGTGCGCTGTTCGCCCTGGGGCAGGCGGCACCCGGTCCCAACCTGATGGTGGTCACGCTGGTGGGCTGGCATGTGGCCGGCTTCTGGGGGATGCTGGTGACCAGCCTGGCCAAGTTCGGGCCGTCCTCCATCATCACCGTCATCATGTTGCACGTCTGGGAGAGGTTCAAGGACAAGCCCTGGCGGCGTCACGTGCAGGCCGGCCTGCTGCCCGTCACGGGCGGGCTGGTCGCGGCTTCGGCACTGTTGATCACGCAGGCGTCGATCACCCACGGCTTCCTGGCGGCGATCACGGCGGCCACGGCCATCATCGCGCTCAAGACCAAGATCCATCCGCTGTGGTTGTTGTTTGGCGGGGCCTTGGCGGGCTTCTTTTATCTCGGCACGTTCTGACGGCGCGTCTGCCGGCGTGAAAACAAAACAGCCGATGCCCTCGCAGGCATCGGCTGTTTTTTTACGTGCAGCGCAGAGGTTTACTGCTTGACGCAATCCACGAAGTAATCGCGGCGGCCGTTGACTTCACGCTTGACCAGGCCATGCACGTCGGTTTCGAAGCCCGGGAATTTCTCGTTGAAATCACGCGCAAACTTCAGGTAATCGACGATGGTCTTGTTGAAGATCTCGCCCGGGATCAGCAGGGGAATGCCCGGCGGATACGGAGTCAGCAGGATCGAGGTGACGCGGCCTTCGAGTTCGTCCAGGGGGACGCGCTCGATCTCGCGGTGCGCCATCTTGGAGAAGGCGTCCGAAGGCTTCATGGCCGGCTGCATGTCCGACAGATACATCTCGGTAGTCAGGCGGGCCACATCGTAGGCGCGGTAGGTCTCGTGGATCTGCTGGCACAGGTCGCGCAGGCCCAGGCGCTCGTAGCGCGGGTTGCGCTGCGCGAACTCGGGCAGGATGCGCCAGATCGGCTGGTTCTTGTCGTAGTCGTCCTTGAACTGCTGCAGCGCCGTCACCAGGGTGTTCCAGCGGCCCTTGGTGATGCCGATGGTGAACATGATGAAGAAGGAATACAGGCCGCACTTCTCCACGATCACGCCGTGCTCGGCCAGGTACTTGGTCACGATGGAGGCCGGGATGCCGTTCTCGCCGAACTGGCCGTTCAGGGCCAGGCCCGGGGTGACGATGGTGGCCTTGATCGGGTCCAGCATGTTGAAGCCCGGTGCCAGGTTGCCGAAACCGTGCCAGTCGTCCTCGGCCTTGATGACCCAGTCCTCGCGCTCGCCGATGCCGTCGGCGGCGAAGCTGTTGGGGCCCCAGACCTGGAACCACCATTCATCTCCGAATTCCTGGTCGATCTTCTTCATGGCGCGGCGGAAGTCCAACGCTTCCAGGATGCTTTCTTCCACCAGCGCCGTGCCGCCCGGCGCTTCCATCATGGCCGCTGCGACGTCACAGGAGGCGATGATGGAGTATTGCGGCGAGGTCGAGGTGTGCATCAGGAAGGCTTCGTTGAAGGCGTCTTCATCGAGCTTCACGGTTTCCGACTCGCGCACCAGGATCTGCGAGGCCTGCGACAGGCCGGCCAGCAGCTTGTGGGTCGACTGGGTCGAGAAGATCAGCGACTTCTTGGCGCGCGGACGGTCCTTGCCGATGGCGTGCATGTCCTTGTAGAAGTCGTGGAAGGTCGCGTGCGGCAGCCAGGCTTCGTCGAAGTGCAGGGTTTCGATCTCGCCGTCGAGCATGTCCTTCAAGGTCTCGACGTTGTAGACCACGCCGTCGTAGGTCGACTGGGTGATGGTCAGGATGCGCGGCTTCTTGTTCTTGGCTTCGCGGGCGAAGGGGTTGGCTTCGATCTTGCGCTGGATGCTTTCCAGGGTGAACTCTTCCAGCGGGATCGGTCCGATGATGCCCAGGTGGTTGCGGGTCGGCATCAGGAACACGGGAATCGCGCCGGTCATGATGATGGAGTGCAGGATGGACTTGTGGCAGTTGCGGTCCACGACGACGATGTCGCCCGGTGCCACGGTCGAGTGCCAGACCATCTTGTTGGAGGTCGAGGTACCGTTCGTGACGAAGTAGCAGTGGTCGGCATTGAAGATGCGCGCCGCATTGCGTTCCGAGTTGGCCACCGGGCCGGTGTGGTCCAGCAGCTGGCCCAGTTCTTCCACGGCATTGCAGACGTCGGCGCGCAGCATGCGTTCGCCGAAGAACTGGTGGAACATCTGACCCACGGGCGACTTCAGGAACGCCACGCCGCCGGAGTGGCCGGGGCAGTGCCAGGAGTAGGAGCCATCCTGGGCGTAATCGACCAGGGCGCGGAAGAACGGCGGGGCCAGGCCGTCCAGGTAGGACTTGGCTTCGCGGATGATGTGGCGCGCCACGAACTCCGGCGTATCTTCGAACATGTGAATGAAACCGTGCAGTTCGCGCAGCACATCGTTGGGAATGTGGCGCGAGGTGCGGGTTTCACCGTAGAGGTAGATGGGGATGTCGGCGTTCTTGTGACGAATTTCGCTCACGAAGGCACGCAGGGCCTTGAGGGCGTGGTCGGTTTCTTCGTCAGAGCCGGCACCCATTTCTTCATCGTCGATGGACAGGATGAAGGCCGAGGCGCGCGACTGCTGCTGGGCGAACTGGGCCAGGTCGCCGTAGCTGGTCACGCCCAGCACTTCCATGCCTTCGGCTTCGATGGCGTCGGCCAGGGCGCGGATGCCCAGGCCCGAGGTGTTTTCGGAGCGGAAGTCTTCGTCGATGATGACGATGGGGAATCGGAATTTCATGGATTTCTCCAGGCTTTGCGCGCGTGGGACCGGGTAGGCGGGCGCGCGCAGGGGGTGAAAAGAAAAGCGCCTGGGCTGGCAGTGCTTGCGCGCCGGAAAAATGAAAGCGGGATTGTCGCAGATATGCGCGCAACGTGCGCGCCAACTGCGCTAAAGAGGTGCGCAGTTTAAGCAAAAAAGGGAAAAAACAACAGCCTCGCGCCGACGTGGTTCAACGTCTTTCGTATGTCACAAAAGCGTAGTCCAATCCGGAAGTTTCGGACCGGTGGTCCTCACGTGCCGTCTCCTGCCACAGCAGCGGGTCCAGGGCCGGGAAGAAGGCGTCGCAATCAAAAGCCTGGTTGATGCGGGTGATGATGAGCCGGTCCACCAGCGGCAGGGCTTCCGCGTAGATCTGCGCACCGCCGATGATGAAGGCCGGTGCACCTTGCGCCAGCGCGGCGGCCTCCTGCAGCGAAGCCGCCGTCTCCACCCCCGCGTGTTGCCATTCGGCATTGCGGGTGATGACGATGTTGCGCCGGTTGGGCAGCGGCCGGCCGATCGATTCAAAGGTCTTGCGGCCCATCAGGATGGCATGCCCCGAGGTGGTGCGCTTGAAATGGGCCAGGTCTTCCGGCAGATGCCAGGGCAGGGTGTTGCGAATGCCGATGCCGTTGTTGAGGTCGGTGGCGACGACGATGGTGAGGGAGCCGGAAGCTGTGGTCATGCGGGAATCTGGGTTCGGACGGAAGGCCTGCAGCCCGGCGCACGGCCGGATGCAAGGGCGACAGAAGCATAATGTTACAGCAGCCATGCTGCGGCACGGAACTTTATGCGCCGCCACCTGCCCTTATACCTGAACCGGCTGGCCGCTTGCGCGCGCCGGGGCCGGGTTTGCAGGCGAATGAAGTTTCATTCAGGAAATACTGTCCCTCAGGGCGATTCCCTCTGCAAGCATGCCATCTTCATATGAACTAGCGAACAATCCCCGCCACATTTGGGTAAACTAGCGCCTGCTTTCCGGTGCGGCGCTGCTTCCAGTGTCTGCCGGGGCAATCAACCAGAAAATTGCATGTCAGACAAAACAATAATGCTGCTTCACACCACCTCCTGGCCGCACGAGGGACTCGTTTCCCGGCGCAGTGCCGCACGATCGACCTGGTGGCGTCGCCTTGCCGCTCCGGCGACCCTGGCGGGTCTGCTGGCGTTGGCCTTGCCGCAAGCTGCCCTGGCCTTTGATTTCAATACGGTGGCCGCCCGCGCCAAGGCGCTGGCCGGCAAGTCGTACAAGAAGCCCGCCGATGATCTGCCCAAGTCGCTCAAGGACCTGAGCTACGAGCAGGCCAGCCAGATCTACTTCCGCGATGACAAGTCGTACTGGCGCGCCCAGAAGCTGCCTTTCGAACTGTCCTTCATCCATCTGGGCGCGAGCTATACCGAGCCGGTCAAGATCAATGAAGTGGTCGGCGACGCCGTGCGCGAGATTCATTTCAATCCGGCGCTCTTCGATTACAGCGCCAACCGCAGCGTCGATCCGCGCACCCTGCGCAACATCGGCTTTGCCGGGTTCCGCATCCGCTTCCCGCTCAACTCGGCCAAGGTCAAGGATGACGTGCTGACCTTCCACGGAGCCAGCTACTTCCGCGCCATGGGCAAGGGGCAGAGCTATGGCCTCTCCGCGCGCGGGCTGGCCATCGATACCGCACTCTATTCGGGCGAGGAATTCCCGCGCTTCACCGAATTCTGGCTGGAGCGTCCCTCGGGCGAGGCCAAGGAACTGGTGATCTATGCGCTGCTGGATTCGCCGCGCGCCACCGGTGCCTATCGCTTCGTCCTCAAGCCCGGCGTGGATACCGCCATGGACGTCAAGGCCCAGCTCTACCTGCGCAGCAATGTCACCAAGCTGGGCATCGCCCCGCTGACCAGCATGTTCCTCTTCGGCGAGAACCAGCCGGGTCCGGCTGATGACTTCCGTCCGGAAGTGCATGACTCGGACGGCCTGTCGATGCAGTCGGGTACCGGCGAATGGCTGTGGCGTCCGCTGGTGAACCCCAAGCGCCTGCTGGTGACTTCGTTCTCCTTCGACAATCCGCAGGGCTTTGGCCTGATGCAGCGCGACCGCAATTTCTCGCACTACGAAGACCTGGACTACAACTACCAGTCGCGCCCCAGCGCCTGGGTCGAGCCCAAGGGCAAGTGGGGTTCGGGCCGCGTGGAGCTGGTGCAGATTCCCACGCCCGACGAGACCAACGACAACATCGTGGCCTACTGGATTCCCAACACGCTGCCCAAGCCTGGCCAGCCGCTGAACGTGGAATACCGCCTGTCCTGGCAGAAGGACAACGAGAAGCGTCCGCCGCTGGCCTTCGTCACGCAGACCCTGTTCGGCCACGGCTACCGTCCCAAGCAGGAAGGCAAGCAGGATGAAGTGCAGCAGCTGGCCATCGACTTCGACGGCGGCAACCTCAAGAAGCTGCCCGCCAATGCGCGCGTGGAAGGCGTGGTCGAGGCCGATGCCAATGGCAAGCTGGCCAGCGTCACCACCCGCAAGAATGAAATGACCGGCGGCTGGCGCGTGGAAGTCAAGCTGCGCCGCCTGGAAGAAAACAAGCCCGTCGAGCTGCGCGGTTTCCTGCGCAATGCCAACGGCGGCACAACCTTGTCTGAAACGTGGAGCTACATATTACCCCCCAACTAAGGCAGACTTCGGCAGCCTCGCAGACGCTGGAGGATTACCTCGCGCGTCTGCCGCTGTCGCCTGAGCAACGCCAGGACCTGGCTGCGCGCGCGGGTGCAATCGGCTCCGGCGATCCGGTGGCCGACCTGCACCGCGTGCTGGCCGAGGCCTCCGGGCGCGATGCCAGCCTGGTACCGGCCGCGGCGCAAGCTTCGGTCGATGCGCGCCTGCGCCTCATGTATCCCGCCGCGCAACCGGCGGCCGTCCCTGCTGCGCAAGCGGCACAGGCTGTGCAGGGTGCGCCCGTTCCTCCCATTGGTGAAGAGCGCGGCCAGCCGCGCATTCCGGTCGGCCCGCCGATGCATCGCAAATCGATGGTGCCGCGCCCGTGGGGCGAACTCAATCCTTTCTCGCGCTGGGTGGAAGAGGAAAACCGCCGCCTGGAACGCCGTCCCAGCCGCTGGCGCCGCGCCCGCAAGGGCCGCGCCAAGGTGGCTGAAGCCGCGCCGCCGGTGGATGACGAACCGCGCTACATCGAGGATCACCTGGACCAGTCCGAGGCCCCCGATCCCAAGGGGCACTGGCAGCATACGGGCAACATCCGCCGTATTACGCTGCTGGTGCTGATGGCGCTGCAGACCTCCATGGCCACCTATTTCATGAGCGACGTGTTGCCGTATCACGGCACCAAGCCGCTGGAGATGGTGGTGCTGTTCCTGTTCGGACTGCTGTTCCTGTGGGTCTCGGCCGGGTTCTGGACGGCCATGACCGGATTCCTGCTCCTCATGCGCGGTGATGACAAGTACCTCATCTCGCACGAGAAGGCCGGCCATACCGAGATCGCGCCGGAGGCCCGCACGGCCATCGTCATGCCCATCTGCAACGAAGATGTGGCACGCGTTTTCGCCGGCTTGCGCGCGACCTACGAGTCGCTGGAACGCACCGGGCAGATTCAGCACTTCGATTTCTTCATCCTGAGCGACAGCGGCGAAGCCGACATCTGCGCCGCCGAAACCGCCGCATGGGACCGCCTGTGCCGCGAGACCGGTGGCTTCGGACGCATCTTCTATCGCCACCGCCGTCGTCGCGTCAAACGCAAGAGCGGCAACCTGGACGACTTCTGCCGCCGCTGGGGGGCCGATTATCGCTACATGGTGGTGCTCGACGCCGACAGCGTCATGACCGGCGAATGCCTCACCAAGCTGACCCGCCTGATGGAAGCCCATCCGGGCGCGGGCATCATCCAGACCGCACCGCGCGCAGCCGGGCGCGATACCTTGTATGCGCGCATCCAGCAATTCTCGACCCGCGTGTATGGCCCGCTGTTTACGGCCGGCCTGCATTACTGGCAATTGGGCGAGTCGCACTTCTGGGGCCACAACGCCATCATCCGCCTGCAGCCCTTCATGAAGTACTGCGCGCTGGCGCCGCTGCCGGGCAAGGGCAACCTGTCCGGTCCGATCATGTCGCACGACTTCGTGGAGGCGTCGCTGATGCGTCGTGCAGGCTGGTCGGTGTGGATCGCCTATGACCTGGACGGCAGCTACGAAGAAATGCCGCCCAACCTGCTCGATGAACTCAGTCGGGACCGCCGCTGGTGCCAGGGCAACCTGATGAACTTCCGCCTGTTCCTGGCGCGTGGCATGCACGCGGTGCATCGCGCGGTGTTCGTCACCGGTGTGATGGCTTACGTGTCGGCACCGCTGTGGGGGCTGTTCCTGATCCTCTCCACGGTGCTGCTGGCAGCGCATACGCTGATCGATCCGCAGTATTTCACGGCACCGCGCCAGCTCTTCCCGATCTGGCCGGAATGGCATCCGGAGAAGGCACTGGCGCTGGTCTCGGCCACCGCCACCATCCTGTTCCTGCCCAAGATCCTGGCCGTGCTGCTGTTTGCGGTGAAGGGCGCGCGCGGCTTCGGCGGTGCGCTGGCGCTGTTCGTGAGCATGGTGATTGAGCTGCTGTTCTCGATGGCGCTGGCCCCGGTGCGCATGCTGTTCCATACGCGCTTCGTGCTGGGGGCCTTCCTCGGCTGGAACGCCGGCTGGAAGTCGCCGCCGCGTGCCGACAATGAAACCGGCTGGGGTGAGGCGGTGCGCCGCCACGGTTGGCATTCGGTGCTGGGCGTGGCCTGGGGCGCGCTGGTGTACTGGCTCAATCCGTCCTTCATCTATTGGCTGATTCCGATTGCCGGTTCGCTGGCGGTGTCGGTGCCGGTGTCGGTGCTGTCGTCACGCGTGACGTATGGCCGTGGCTTCCGTCGTGCGGGTCTGTTCAAGATCCCTGAAGAGACCACGCCACCGTTCGAGCTGCGCGAAACCGTGCGCCATCATGAAGAGACCCCGCCGCTGCCGGGCTTCGTCGAGGCCGTGGTCGATCCGTCCTTCAATGCGCTGATGTGTGCCACCGCGCATGCGCATCCGCACGTACCGCAACTGACGCAGCATCTGCGCGAGAAGCTGGTGCGCACCGCGCTCAAGGACGGGCCGGACGCGCTGAACGACAAGCAGAAAAACAGCATCCTGGAAGAACCGGGCCTGCTGTCGCAACTGCACCAGGCGGTCTGGAGCGGTGCTGCCGAGGTCCATCCGGACTGGCATGCCGCGCGCCAGCAAGCGGCACCTGCCGCCGCCATCGCATCACCGGCACTGGCCGCCTGAGGGGGCGGACCACGACCGGAACAGGGGACGGCCGAAGACATTCGGCCGTCATCTTTTGCAGGGATCATCACGCTTTGTT
This sequence comes from Herbaspirillum sp. 1130, assembly GCF_017833835.1. NCBI lineage: Bacteria > Pseudomonadati > Pseudomonadota > Betaproteobacteria > Burkholderiales > Oxalobacteraceae > Herbaspirillum > Herbaspirillum sp. 1130. Next base: position 271,720 of record NZ_JAFICQ010000004.1, on the reverse strand, counting down.
GACCCTGACTTGATTGAACGTTTGCCGCCTGTGACATGACCGAGCCGCACGACCAACTTCCGCACGTAGTCCCGACCACCCATGCGCCTGCCCGGCAGAAAGCCTGGTGGAGTGTCGTCGCGTTGGTGCTGGTGCTGGGCGGCGGCTATGCGCTCTATGCGCGGCAGTCGCCGCCGCCTGCTCCGCCCAAGCCGATTCCGGTGAAGCTGGAAACGGTGGCCGTCGAACGTGCCGACCTGGAGCAGGTCGTCAACGCCACCGGCAATGTGGTGGCCCAGGATTATGTGGACGTCGGCTCCAAGGTGGCCGGCCAGATCTCGGACGTGGAAGTGGTGATCGGCGAGGCAGTCAAGGCCGGACGCCTGCTGGCCACCGTCGCGCCGGCCGTGCAGAACAGCCGCATCGAAAGCAACCGCGCCACGCTGGCGCGCCTGAAGGCCGAGCTGGCCGGGCAGAATGCGCAGCTGGACTTTGCGCAACTGCAGTTCCAGCGCCAGACCCAGTTGAAGGCCGAGAACGCCACCCGCGAAGAGTCCTACGAATCCAGCCGCATGAACATGTATGCGGCGGCTTCCCGCGTGGACGCCACCAACGCCCAGATCCAGCAGACCGAAGCGGCCATTCGTGAAGATGAGGCCGTGCAGAAGCAGACCCGCATCGAGGCCCCGGTCAGCGGTACCATCGTCACCCTCAACGCGCGCCCCGGCCAGATGGTCAGCGCCAACCAGGAAGTGCTGATGCGTATCGCCGATCTCTCTCGCATGACGGTGCAGGTGCCGGTATCGGAAGAGGACGTGACACGCCTGCAAAAGGGCATGACCGCGTATTTCACCACCCCCGGCTACCCCGGCAAGCGCTGGAGCGGCAAGCTGCGCCAGATCATGCTGCTGCCCACCGATGACTCCGGCCGCCAAGGCAAGAAGGCGTATTACACCGTGCTCTTCGATGTGGCCAATCCCAGCCGCGAACTGATGAGCGGCATGAGTGCCGACGTGTATTTCGTGCTGGCGCGGGCGGAACACGTGCCGGCCATTCCGCGCTCGCTGGTGACCAAGCCCGGCATGGATGGCACCCAGACCGTCAAGGTGGTGCTGGCCGATGGCACGCTGGAAACGCGCAAGATCAAGATCGGCATTCGCGATGGCGAACGTGCTCAGGTGCTGTCCGGTCTGAAGGAGGGCGAGCAGGTACTGCTGCCGGCCAATCCGCCGGCACCGGCGGGCGATGGCAACGCCGCCGCCAAGTAATCGCGGGACGGGCGCGAGGCTTGCTGTAAAGTAACGGCTTCGCGGGGTGACCCGGTCCTCTCTGTTTTCATCTGTCGATGTTCAAGCCCATGACACTGCGTAATACACCGCTGCTGACGTCTTCTCCATGGCCCCGCATGACGCGGGTGGCGATGGCGGCCGCGCTGGTGCTGGCCATCGGCGGCTGCGTCACGCGTGAGGTGCAGCCCGATCCCATCCTCGAAATGCAGGTGCCCGACAAATGGGGCGGCGGTGCTTCTGCGGACGTGGCGCACGCCGAGCAGTTGTGGCCCGATACCGACTGGTGGAAACAGTTTGGCAGTGGTGAATTGTCTTCCCTGGTGCAGGAAGGCCAGCGCAACAATTACGAAATCGCTGCCGCCTTCTCGCGCATCAAGCAGGCCGAGGCGCAAGCCCGCATCGCCGGTGCACCGCTGCTGCCCAATGTGAGCCTGAATGCCGGTGCCAACCGCGAAATGCCCATCTCCGGCGGCACGCCCACCAACAGCGCCAATGCCAGCCTGCAGGTCAGCTACGAAATCGATTTCTGGGGCAAGAACCGCGCGGGTGTCGAAGCCGCCGAAGCGACCTTGCGCGCCAATCGCTACGACCGCGAGACGGTGGCGCTGACGGTCACCAGCGGCATCGTTTCCACCTATCTGCAGGTGCTGTCGCTGCGTGACCGGCTGGAGATCGCACGCCAGAACGTCAACAATGCCGAGCGCGTGTTGCGTCTGGTGGAGGCGCAAAGCCGCGCCGGTTCGGCCTCGCCGCTGGACCTGGCGCGCCAGCGTTCGGCGCTGGCCAATCAGCGCCAGCTGATCCCCGACCTGCAGCAGCAGGAGCAGGACGCGCAGACCGCGCTGGCCATCCTGCTGGGCCGTCCGCCGCAGAATTTCAAGGTCGAGGAAAAGGGCCTGGCGAAGATCCAGATGCCGCGTATTTCGGCGGGCCTGCCGTCGGAACTGCTGACGCGTCGCCCCGACATTCGCCGTGCCGAAGCCAATCTGGCGGCGGCCAATGCCAATGTGGCCGTGGCGCGGGCTTCGCTCTTCCCCAGCATCTCGCTGACCGGTTCCACCGGGGCGCAGAGCAATGCCTTGCTGTCGCTCTTCAATGGTCCGAATCTGTTCGCCAATCTCGGTACCAGCCTGATCGCGCCGATCTTCGACGGCGGCAACCTGCGCAACCAGCAGGCGCTGGCCGAGGCGCAGAAGGAAGAACTGGTGCAGGTGTATCGCCAGCGCGTGATTACCTCGCTGTCGGAAGTGGAAAAGGCCCTGGGGGCCATTCGCAGTCTGGAAGAGCGCTATCGCCTGAAGGTCAATGAGGTAGACCAGGCGCGCTTCGCCTTCGAGCTGGCGGAGATCCGCTATCGCGCCGGGGCCGAGGATCTGCTGGTGGTGCTCGATACCCAGCGCACCTTGTCGGAAGCCCAGAACCAGCTGGGCCAGATCAAGCTGCAGCGCCTGCAGGCGACTGTCTCGCTCTACAAGGCCCTGGGTGGCGGCTGGCAGGACAAGCAGGTGCCGGCGGAGCCCGGCGCTGCCAGCACCGACACCGTCTCCTGAATCCAGGCGCGGGTCAGCCCTGCGCCTGCCACTCCTGCACCAGCAGGTGCACCAGTTCCCCGACCGTATAGCCATCCCGGATCAGCGCCGCGCCCTGGCCAGCCCAGTGGGCGCCGAACTCGTGCACCTCCCTGGCGGTGGCCATGGCGTGCAACTGCTTGCCGGCGTCGTAGGCGGCGGGGTACGCAGGGATGGGGGTTGCAGGCGATATGTCGATTTCTTCCATGAAGCGGTTGACGATGCCCCGTGCGCGGCGGCCGGAGATGGCGGCGGTCACGCGCGTGTGCCGGGCACGTGAACTCTTGAGCAGATTTCTGTAGGCGGCGTTGGCACCCGATTCACGCGTGAGCAGGAACGCCGTGCCCAGTTGCACCGCCTGCGCGCCCAGCCGCAGGGCTGCCGCAATGCCGGCACCATCCATGATGCCGCCGGCGGCGATCACCGGCAGCCGGCACTGCGTGGCCAGCAGGCGTACCAGGGCGAAGGTGCCGATTTCCTCATCCTTGTGTTCATCAAAGATGCCGCGATGGCCGCCGGCTTCAATACCCTGCGCGACGATGGCATCCAGTCCGGCTGCCTCGATCTGGCGTGCTTCGTCCAGATTGGTGGCGGTGGCCATCAGGAAGACACCGGCGTTTTTCAGTGACTGGATGACGCCAGCGTCCGGTAATCCGAAGTGGAAACTGACCACGGCCGGGGGCAATTCCAGCACCAGTTGCTGCATCCCGGTATCGACGATGAAGCTCTGGTAGATCTCTTTCAGGGGCAGGCTGATGCTGCCGCCGAATTCGTCCAGATGGCCCTGCAGGTGCCTGACCCACGCGGCATCGCGGGCGGGATCCAGGACGGCCGGCTGGTGGCAGAAGAAATTGACGTTGAAGGGTTTGTCGGTGAGGGCATGCAATTGCGCCAGCGCCTCGCGCGCCTGCGCCACCGAAGAGGCCCCCAGCGCCAGCGAGCCCAGCGCACCGGCATTGGAGGCAGCCGCTGCCATGGTCACGGTGGAACTGCCCGCCATCGGGGCCTGGATGATGGGATGGGCCAGGCCCAGTCGTTGCAGCAGCGCGTTGGACATGCGAACTCCCTAAGCGCAGGCCGGCCCTCAACGGAGCCGGCTTGCCGAGGTGGATCAGACCGCCATGGGCGCGGTCAGCGGGGCGTGGTGCTGGTAGTTGACCAGCGAGAAGTCGGTCGGCTCGACCAGTTCCAGCCATTGCGGGGCGTACTCGCGGGTCCTGGCGAATTCCGGCACGCGCTCGGCGATGGCCAGTTGCGGCAGCGGATAGGGCTCGCGCGTCAACTGTTCCTTGACCATGTCGATATGGTTTTCGTAGATGTGCGCATCGCCCACGAAGTAGCTGAACCAGCGCGGCTTGTAGCCGGTCAGGCGTGCCACCAGGTGCAGCAGCGCCGCACCCTCGGCCAGGTTGAAGGGCGTGCCCAGGCCGATGTCGTTGCTGCGCACGTACAGGCAGAGCGAGATCTCTCCCGTGCTCTGGTTGGGCAGGAACTGGTACAGCAGGTGGCAGGCGGGCAGGGCGATTTCATCCAGCACCGCGCAGTTCCAGCCGTGGAACAGGATGCGGCGGCTGCCGGGATTCTTGACGATGGTGTCCAGGCACTCGCGCAGCTGGTCCACGGCCTTGTAGAGCAGGACTTTTTCCACACCGTTGTCCTGCAGCGAGGAGACGATGGCAAAGCCCTTGGCACGGGCCGCGTCGATCTGTGCGGTGTGCGCGGCGTCGATCAGCTTGTAGGCCGGCCATTCGCGCCACTGCACGCCATACACCGGGCCCAGGTCATCGGTGCCGGTGCGGAACGGATTGGCCAGCCAGTCGGCGTTTTCGTTGGCGTTCTGGTCCCAGACCTTGCAGCCCAGCGCGCGGAAATCGGCCGCGCTGCGCGTGGCGCGCAGGAAGCCGCACAGTTCGCCCACCACCGACTTGAAGGCCAGGCGCTTGGTGGTCACTGCCGGAAAACCCTTCTGCAGGTCGAAGCGCATCATGGCGCCGGGAATGCTCAGGGTACGGATGCCGGTGCGGTTGTCTTGCCAGGAGCCGTTGGTCAGCACGTCCTGGATGAGGTCTTGGTATTGTTTCATTGCAATGTTCGGGAGGCTGGCCGGGAGGCCGAAGGATGGGGGATTGTAGCCTATCGACGGCCTGAACATCGGATACCGGAACAGCTTGTCATCGCAGCAATATGAAGAAAAACACCGGAGGCGGTCGCCCGCTCCGGTGTCATCGATGGGGCCGCGCCTGCCTCAGAAACCGACGTTCTGCCCGCCCTTGAGCTGCAGCATCGCGCGCGCCTCGTCGGGCGTCGCCACCTGCAAGGAAAGCGCCTCGATCACGGTGCGGATGCGGCGCACCTGGTCGGCATTGCTTTTGGCCAGCTGGCCGGGGCCATCCCAGAGTGAATCTTCCAGCCCCACGCGGGTATGCCCGCCCATGGCGGCGGCCATGGTGGCAATCGGGATCTGGCCGCGCCCGGCACCCAGCACCGACCAGAAGTAGGCGTCGCCGAAGAGGCGGTCGGCGGTGCGCTTCATGTGCATCACGTCTTCGACATCGTTGCCGATGCCGCCGCGCAGGCCGAAGACCGACTGGATCAGGAAGGGCGGCTTGATCAATCCACGGTCGATGAAGTGCGCGGCCGTGTAGAGATGGCCGATGTCATAGCACTCGATCTCGAAGCGGGTCTGGTTGGCGCTGCAGGATTCGAGGATGTAGGCGATGTCCTTGAAGGTATTGCGGAAGATGCGGTCATCGGAGCCGGCCAGGTAGGGCTGTTCCCAGTCGTAGTTGAAATCCTTGAAGCGGTTCAGCATTTCATACAGGCCGAAGTTCATCGAGCCCATGTTCAGCGACGCCACTTCCGGCTTCAACTGCAAGGCCGGTTGCAGCCGCTCTTCCACCCCCATGGTCGGCGCGCCGCCCGTGGTGAGGTTGATGACCACGTTGGAGGCGGTCTTGATCTGCGGCAGGAATTTGCGGAAGGCGTCCGGATCCTGCGTCGGTTTGCCATTCTGCGGATCGCGCGCATGCAGGTGCACGATGGCCGCGCCGGCGTCGGCCGCGGCCAGGGCTTCGTCGCGGATCTGCTCGGGCGTGACCGGCAGATAGGGCGACATGGAGGGCGTATGAATGGCACCGGTAATGGCGCAGGTGATGATGACTTTGCGAGGCTGGGCCATGGGGCTAGCTCCTGAAAAGATGAAGGAAAAGGAAAGAAGGCCGTTGCGCCAGCTCAGGCCAGCGTTTCCACATTGCCGCACACCGACAGGCTCTGGCCACTGATGGCCGCGCCGGCGGGCGAGCAGAGGAAGAGGATCTGGTTGGCAATATCCTGGGCGCTGACCATGCGCCGCAGCGAGACCTTGGAAAGCAGCCGAGCGCGCATTTCTTCATGTTCGATGCCGTAGGCCGCTGCCTTGGCCGCCACGATGCGCTCCTGGCGCGGCCCTTCGACGATGCCGGGCAAGACGGCGTTGACGCGGATGTTGGACGGCCCCAGTTCGATGGCCCAGGTCTCGGTCAGCCCGATGACGCCATACTTGGAGGCCGAATAGGGCGTGCGCAGTGCAAAGCCCAGCCGGCCGGCGACTGAAGAGATGTTGATGATGGCACCGCCGCCGTTCTGCTTGAGCATCGGCACCGCACGCCGGGTGCAGAGGAAGGGGCCGGTCAGGTTGATGGCGATGGTCTGGTCCCAGTCGGCCGGAGCGATGTCTTCCACCGGCAGGGTGGGTCCGGCGATGCCGGCATTGTTGACCAGCACGTCCAGCCGTCCATCCCAGCGCGAGGCCAGGTCGGCGAACATGGCATCGACTTCCTCGGGCCTGGCCACGTCAGTGCGGCTGAAACTCACCGCCGCGCCTGCCAGGCGGGCACGGGCATCGGCCAGGAAAGCCTCATTGATATCGCAGACATGCACTTGAGCGCCTGCTTTGATGAACGTTTCTGTAATTGCGAGGCCGATGCCCTGGGCACCGGCGGTGACGATGACTTTCTGGTCCTGCAGATTCAGTTCCATGGGTTTGTCTCCTGAGGGGTTCATCCGGCCCGGATGCCAGCGCTGGCTGATCTTGTCGTGGGGGGCGGTCGGGTGCGGACGACTGTAGTAGAGCCGGACCGGAGCGTCAACGACAGCATCCTGACCAGCGGCTGCCGATCAAATCGGCCGATTTCGCCGCCGGAGCGCATGGGAAGCGGGCTGGGGCGCAGCGGCGAGGAGGGTGGGGCGCGGGCAGGATGAACAGATTGCGCGGGCGGAGAAAAACTTTCATCAATCGCCGTGGAAGGCAGGCGGGCAGGGCGTCGCTGCCGCGCTGCATCAAAATTCACGGGAGCGTGGCAGGCTGTTGGTACAATGCCCACTTTTCGCCACTTCCCCTCTTTCACACAGGCTTATGGATATCCTTCTGTTCCTGGTCGATTTCATCGTCCACATCGACCGTCACCTGGCCGAACTGGCCGTTTCCTATGGACCCTGGCTGTTCCTGATCCTGTTCCTGATCATCTTCTGCGAAACCGGCCTGGTGGTCACGCCCATCCTGCCGGGTGATTCACTGCTGTTCGTCACCGGTGCACTGGCTGCTACCGGGGCTTATGACATCCACCTGATGCTGCTGACCCTGATCGTGGCCGCCATCCTGGGCGACAGCACCAACTACCAGATCGGCAAGATGCTGGGGATCAAGGTGTTCGACAAGCCGAACTCGCGCATCTTCAAGAAGGAATACCTGGAGAAGACCCATGCCTTCTTCGAGAAGCACGGCGGCAAGGCCATCATCATTGCCCGCTTCGCACCCATCGTGCGTACCTTCGCGCCCTTCGTGGCGGGTGTGGGCGCGATGACCTATTCGCGCTTCTTCCTCTACAACGTCATCGGCGGCATCGCCTGGGTGGCCAGCTTCGGCTATGCCGGCTACTTCTTCGGCAACCTGCCCATCGTGAAGAAGAACCTGAGCCTGTTGATCGTGGCCATCGTGATCTTGTCGATCCTGCCGGGCATCATCGAGTACTTCCGCCACAAACGCCGTCCGGGCTGATTGCTCCACCGACGTCAAGGCAATGAAAAATGCCGGTCAGCGCAGAGCTGACCGGCATTTTTTTTGGATGCGGGCTGGAGCGGCTCAGTCCTGCTTGCCGCCATATTGCACATCCGGCCGCAACGGCGTCTTGCTGGACGCGGCCCGCACGTATTGCGGCGGCCACGCCACGTCTTCGCGCAATTGCTGCGCGGCATGCAGCGGCCAGTAGGGATCACGCAGCAGTTCGCGCGCCAGCAGCACCAGGTCGGCCTGGCCGGTGCGCAGCACGTGCTCGGCCTGGATCGCTTCGGTAATCATGCCGACCGTGCCGGTGGCGATCCCCGTTTCGTTTTTCACACGCGCGGCAAAGCCGGTCTGGTAGCCGGGCCCGACGGGAATGGCCGCCGAGGGCAGGTTGCCGCCCGTGGAAACATCGACCAGATCGACACCCATGTCACGCAGGCGGGTCGAGAGCGCGACCGTGTCATCGGCATTCCAGCCGCCTTCGGTCCAGTCGGTGGCCGACAGGCGCACCAGCAGTGGCAGCTCGGCCGGCCAGACGGCGCGGGTGGCTTGCACCGTTTCCAGCAGGAAGCGGATACGGTTCTCGAAGCTGCCGCCATATTGGTCGGTCCGCTTGTTGCTCAACGGCGAGAGGAACTGGTGACCCAGGTAGCCGTGCGCACCGTGCAGTTCGATCACCTTGAAACCGGCAGCCAGCGCGCGACGGGCGGCGTCGGCAAAGGCCTGCACCAGCGAGGCGATCTCGGCCACCGTCAAGGCGTGCGGCTCGGTATAGGTCGTGTCGAAGGGCAGGGCTGAGGGTGCCTGTGGCAGCCAGCCACCCTCGGCCACCGGCACGCTGCCGGCCGGGCCATCCCAGGGGCGCAGGGCGCTGGCTTTGCGCCCCGCATGAGCCAGCTGGATGCCGGGGACGGCACCCTGCTGTTCGATGAAACGGGTAATACGGCGCAGGGGCGCGATGTGCTCATCCTTCCAGATGCCGAGGTCGGCGCTGGTGATGCGGCCTTCCGGCACGACCGCGGTGGCCTCCATGATGACCAGGCCGGCCCCGCCCACGGCGCGGCTGCCCAGATGCACCAGGTGCCAGTCGTTGGCGAAGCCATCCTCGGCCGAGTACTGGCACATCGGCGAAACCGCGATGCGGTTGGGCAAGGTGACGCCGCGCAGGGTCAGCGGCGAAAACAATTGACTGCTCATGCAAGAACTCCTGTCATGTCGTGGCATCGGGACGATGCCGAGATGCGCAGTCTAGGGGATTTCCAAAAAGTGCGTCGGCGCCCCCCCGCGTATTGTCTTATTGCGTCTCGAACTGCAATGCCGCCAGGCTGGCGTAAAGCCCATCGCGGGCCACCAGTTCGGCATGAGTGCCGGTCTCGACGACGCGCCCGTGTTCCAGCACGATGATGCGGTCGGCCCGCTGCACGGTGGCCAGGCGGTGCGCGATGACCAGGGTGGTACGACCGACCATGGCGGCTTCCAGGGCGCTTTGCACTAGGCGTTCGGATTCGGCATCCAGCGCGCTGGTGGCCTCATCCAGCAACAGCAGCGGCGGGTTCTTCAGCAGGGCGCGGGCAATTGCGATGCGCTGGCGCTGGCCGCCGGACAGACGCACGCCGCGTTCACCGAGGAAGCACTGGTAGCCGTCCGGCAGGCGTTCGATGAACTCATGGGCTGCCGCCATCTGGGCGGCGGCAATCACTTCCGCATCGCTGGCACCGGGGCGGCCGAAGCGGATGTTTTCCATCGCATTGGCCGAGAAGATCACGGTGTCCTGTGGCACGATGCCGATCGCATTGCGCAGGTCCTGCAGGGTCAGGTAGCGGATGTCCACGCCATCGAGCCGGATGCTGCCCTGCTGTGGATCGTAGAAGCGCAGCAGCAGCTGGAACAGCGTGGTCTTGCCGGCCCCCGAAGGGCCGACCACGGCGACCGTTTCTCCTGCACGCACGTCCAGCGAGAAGCCCGACAGCGATGCGCTGCCGGGGCGCGAGGGATAGTGGAAGTCCACGGCCTCGATCTGCAGCGCGGCGCCATTGGCGGTGCGCGGCGGCAATTTCTCCGGCAGCAGCACGGACTGCACCGGCGACTGCGCCGCCAGCAGGTCGAGCAGGCGTTCGGTGGCACCTGCAGCGCGCTGGGTATCGCCCATCACTTCCGACAGCGCCCCCAGCGAACCCGCCACGAGGGATGCGTAAAGGATGAACTGGCCCAGCTCGCCGCCGCTCATGTTGCCTTGCATGACCGCATGCGCGCCCAGCCACAGCACGAAGACGATGGCACCGAACACCAGCAGGATCGCCACCACGGTCAGCAGCGAACGGGCGCGGATACGGTCCATCGCGGTCTGGAAGGCGCGCTCGACCGAGTCGCCGAAGCGGCGCGCTTCGATTTCTTCATGGGTGAAGGCCTGCACGGTCGGCATGGCGTTGAGGATTTCGCCGGCCATGGCGGCGGCGTCGGCCACGCGGTCCTGCGAGGCGCGCGAGAGCTTGCGTACGCGGCGGCCATAGAACACGATGGGCAGCACCACGGCGGCCAGCATGACGATGATGATGGAGGTCAGCTTGGCACTGGTGATGAAGAGCATGCTCATGCCGCCCAGGAACAGCAGGGCATTGCGCAGGGCCATCGAAATGCTGGTGCCCACCAGAGTCTGGATGAGGGTGGTGTCGGTGGTCAGGCGCGAGAGCACTTCGCCGGTCTTGGTGGTTTCGAAGAATTCGGGACTCTGCGTCACCACGTGGGCATAGACCGCGCTGCGCAGGTCGGCCGTCACCCGTTCACCCAGCCAGGACACCATGTAGAAGCGTGCTGCAGTCGCCACCCCCAGCACGCAGGCCACGCCGAACAGGGCCACGAAATACAGGTTGATGTGCGTGGCACTCTTGCTGCCGGCGGCCCCGAAGCCGAGGTCGATCATCTGCTTGAAGGCATACGGCACGGCCAGCGTGGCACCGGCCGCCACCAGCAGCGCCAGGCCGGCCAGCAGGAATTGCTTCTTGTAGGGGGCGAGGAAGGGAGCCAGTCCGCGCAAGGCTGCCAGGGCGGATTTGCGGGCAGTGGGGGAGTCGGGGCCGGGCGGCACGTCAGGGGCAGGTGAGTCGGTGCGGAGAGGAGTCGTGGAGGCCATGGAAATGGATGAGCTGTTGAGGCCGCCAGGCCAACCGGTCCGTGCATGTTGCCGCACGGTCAGAGACACTGGCCACCGCCGGAAAAATCTTGTTGCCGCGTTGAACCAACGGAGGCTGGCTTACTCGGAAGAGGCATAAGTATAGACAGTCCGCGCATGGATCGCGCGACCGCAAGCGTATCGCAATGTTGTTCGTCAGCCATTGCTTGCCTGCATCACCCTGCTAGAGTATCCGGATTCGGGCGTGGTCGGCCCGACCGGAGCAGCGCAGCAGCAGGCATCAGCATCATCCCAACCCCACACCGGCAAGGAGAGTCGCTTGGCCCAACCCGCACTGATCCCCTCCCCATGGGAGGCCGCGCCGAAAGTACGCGCACCGCACGCCGAACTGCTGGCCGGGCTCACCGCCCGCGAAGCGGTCATCTCGCCCAAGTATTTCTACGATCCGCTGGGCAGCAAGCTCTTCGAGGCCATCTGCGCCTTGCCCGAGTATTACCCTACCCGTACCGAGGCGGCCATTTTCGCCGCGCATCAGGAAGCCATCGCTGCCGCCGTCGGCCAGTCCTGTACGCTGATCGACCTGGGCGCAGGCAACTGCGTCAAGGCCGCTTCGCTGTTCGACGCGTTGCGGCCGCGCCAGTATGTGCCCGTGGATATTTCTACCGATTTCCTGCATCAGTCGGTGGCGGGTTTGCAGAAGCGCTTCCCGCAGCTGCCCATGCTGCCGCTGGCGATGGATTTCTCGGCCACGCTGGCGCTGCCGGAGACGGTGGATGCGCAGCGCCGGCTGTTCTTCTATCCCGGCTCCTCGCTGGGCAATTTCGATCCGGCCCAGGCGCTGGATTTCCTGCGTCGCGTGCGTGCAGCCCTGCCGGTTGGACCGGGTGAGGGCGGCATCCTGATCGGACTGGATCTGGTGAAGGATGCGCGTGTCCTGGAAGCGGCCTACGACGATGCCATCGGCGTGACGGCAGCGTTCAACCTCAACGTGCTCAACCACGTCAACGCCCTGGCCGGGACCGACTTCGCCCCGCGCGACTGGCGCCACGTGGCCTTCTACAACGCGCGCCAGCAGCGCATCGAAATGCATCTGGAAGCACGGCGCGACCTCATCGTGCGCTGGCCGGGCGGGCGTCGCACCTTCCACCAGGGCGAGCGCATCCATACCGAATACAGCCACAAGTTCACCGAGCAGGACATCCTCGGCCTGCTGGAAGAGGCCGGATTCGGCAATTGCCGTATGTGGTTCGATGAGCGGCGCTGGTTCGCGGTGTGCCATGCGCAGGCGCGTTGAGGAAGGTTTGGGACGCTTGCCGATGTTGATTCAATGATTCTTGCAGGAGACCGGATGCCTTCCGTCATTACCCATGATCGCGCCACCACGCACGACGACGAGCTGGCCGAGCAACCCATGGCGGTGGTCGCAGCGGCCACTGCCGCCACCATCGATGCGGTCATCGACGCCGCCGTCCAGCAGGTCAACCATCGCCCGCGCGAACGGCTGGGCGATCGCTACCGGCGTCTGCGCCGGCAGTCGCTGCTGATCGCCGAGCCGCTCTCGGCCGAGGATTGCTGCGTGCAGGCCATGCCCGATGCCAGCCCCATCAAGTGGCATCTGGCGCATACCACCTGGTTCTTCGAGACCTTCCTGCTGGAGCGTTTCCAGAGAGGCTTCACGCCTTTCCATCCGCAGTTCCGCGTGCTCTTCAATTCGTATTACGAAGGCGTCGGCGAGAAATTCCCGCGGCCGCAGCGCGGCCTGCTCACGCGGCCCTCACTGGACGACATACTGGCCTACCGCGAGCAGGTGGACGCACGCATGCTGCTGCTGATCGATGCGCTGGAGGCCGACCCGGCCGAAGCGGGGGAGGCCCATCCGCAACTGGCGGGTTTCCTCTCCTTGCTGGAACTGGGCATGCAGCATGAGCAGCAGCACCAGGAGCTGATGCTCACCGACATCAAGATCCTGCTGTCGATGAACCCGCTGCAGCCTGCGTACCAGCCGCTGCCGATGAACCTGCAACTGGATGATCCGGCCGCGCTGGAGCTGCAGTGGCATCGCATCGAAGCCGGTGTGGTGGAGATCGGCCATGCCGGCAGCGGCTTTTGCTTCGACAACGAGACCCCGCGCCATCGCCAGTTCGTCGAGGCTTACCAGTGTGCGTCGCGGCTGGTGAACAACGCCGAATACCTGGCCTTCGTCGAGGCCGGTGGCTACGAGGACGCGGGGCTGTGGCTGTCTGAAGGCTGGGAATGGAAGAGGCAGGAGGGGCTGTCGCATCCCCTGTATTGGCGCCGTGGCGCTGATGGGCAGTGGCGCGAGTTCACCGAGTATGGCGCGCAGCCTCTGCAGCCGCATGCGGCTGCCGTGCATCTCTCGTATTACGAGGCCGATGCCTATGCCCGCTGGGCTGGTGCGCGCTTGCTGACCGAAGCCGAATGGGAACATGCCGCCGCACGCCTGCAAGGAAGCGGACGTGAATTTTTTGGCGTGGCCTGGCAGTGGACCAGCAGCAGCTATGCGCCTTACCCCGGCTTCAGCGCTGCACCGGGTGCGGTGGGTGAATACAATGGCAAATTCATGGTCAACCAGTACGTGCTGCGTGGCTCATCCTCGGCCACACCACTGAACCATGCGCGGCTGACCTATCGCAACTTTTTCCCGGCGACCGCACGCTGGCAGGTCAGCGGCATACGGCTGGCCCGCCAAGGCTGATCGGTTTTTTTCGCCTCAATATGTTTCAGGGCCGTGCGGCCCAGGTCCGTGCTACGCGCAATATTGCTGAAATACGCTTGAAGTCTCAGAAGGTTTCCCACTCTTCCGATTTCTCTTCCTTGCTGCTGGCGGGTAGTGCACGTGGTGCTGGCGCAGCGGCAGGGGCGCGCACCGCCTGCGGTTTGACGGGGGCGGGCTTGCCTGGCAGGGCCGTGGCCGGTGCAGGTGCCGCGCTGCGCAGCGGTGCGGCTTGCATGACCGGTGCGGGCGCAGCGCCCCGCTCATCCAGACGGAATACGCTCACCAGTTCCAGCAGCCGCTGCGCCTGATCCTGCAAGGCCTGGGCCGCAGCGGCGGCTTCTTCCACCAGCGCGGCGTTCTGCTGGGTGGTGTTGTCCATCTGCATGATGGCCTGGTTGACCTGCTCGATGCCATCGCTCTGCTCACGCGTGGCAGCGGAAATCTCGCCGACGATGTGGCTGACCTGCTCAATGCTCTGCACCACCTCATCCATGGTGCTGCCCGCCTGCGCCACCAGTTCGGTACCGGCCGTCACTTGTCCGACGGAATCATTGATGAGTTCCTTGATCTCCTTCGCGGCAGTGGCCGAGCGTTGCGCCAGTCCGCGCACTTCCGAGGCCACCACGGCGAAGCCGCGGCCCTGCTCACCGGCGCGCGCCGCTTCCACCGCGGCATTCAGGGCCAGGATGTTGGTCTGGAAGGCGATGCCGTCGATCACCGAGATGATGTCCACGATCTTGCGCGAGGAGTCATTGATGGCCCCCATGGTCTGCACCACCTGCTTGACGGCCTGGCCGCCCTGATTGGCCACTTGCGTGGCATTGCCGGCCAGCTCGCTGGACTTGCGGGTGTGGTCGGCATTCTGCTTGACGCTGGAAGTCAGCTGTTCCAGCGAGGAGGCGGTTTCTTCCAGCGCGCTGGCCTGCTCCTCGGTGCGCGAAGAGAGGTCCAGGTTGCCGGTGGCGATCTGGGTCGATGCGGTCACCATGGAGTCGGTACCGCGCCGCACCTCCAGCACGATGGCCTTGAGCTTCTGGTTCATGGCGGCCAGCGCCTGCAGCAGGCGTCCGGTTTCATCGGTCGAATGTGCATCGATGACCGCAGTGAGATCGCCTGCTGCCACGGTCTCGGCTACTTCCACCGCGCGGCTCAGCGGACGGGTGATGCTGCGCGAGATGGTCCAGGCGATGAAAGCGGCGAACATCGCCGCGAGCACACCGGACACCACCATGATGTTGCGCGTGGTGATGTAGGTGGCCTCGGCATCGGCGACGGACTTGTCCATCAGCTTCTGCTGCATGTCGGAGAGGTCATCGAGCTGGGCGAAATAGGTCTTTTGCAGCGGCACCATCTTTTCCAGCATCAGCTTGATGGCGGCATCCTTCTCACCAGTGGTGGCGAGCCGGTCGATCTCTTTGCGCAGGGCCGAGTAGCTCTTGCGGGTTTCGGTCACCTTGTCGAACTTGGCGCGGGCTTCGGGATTGATGATCAGGCGGCCCAGTTCATCGTAGAGCCTGGTGTTCTCTGCAGAGAGCGTTTCGATGGTCTTCCGCTCATTCTCAATCTGGGCCGGATCGGTCATGAACAACTGGTTGCGCAGCGAGATGGCGACATCGTCCACCTTGCCGGATATGGCATTGACGATGTTGATCTTCTTGTAGCGGTCATTGACTACCAGTTCCAGCGACTCGTTGATGTCGCCCAGCCGGGCCATGCTCAGCGTGACGATGGCAGCGATCACGAGGATCAGGGCCGAAAAGCCGATGGTCAGACGCGTGGAAATGTTGAGATTGTTGAAGCGCATGATTTTCCCCCCGAAAAATGTGGATGCGACTTGCATGGTAGAGATGTCACCGTGGCGTGTGTCTTTGACTGGTGTGACAACCAGAAACCTATATTAAGCCAGTTACGCGCAATCAGAACGTTTGACTCAAGTAATTTCTGCAGAGTTGTCTGGAATCAAGGAAAGCCGCGGCTGGCGCGGGTTTCCGGGCGTCAACGTGGCAGCCGGACCACAGTGGCAGATGGACAAGATCAACGGCAGAGCTTGATGCAAAGTGACACGCCGTTAACGCAACAACGCCGCCCGGTAGGGCGGCGTTGCGTTCAGGAAATGGCCGGGATCGCCGGCCGGATTCCGTTTCAGGCAGCCTTGGCCTGTGCGGAGCCAGCTTGGTTGGCGCTCTCGCTGATGGCGATCTGACGGTTCACGGCAGACAGCACGGCCTTGAAGGAGGCGGTCACGATGTTGGCATCGATGCCGACACCAAAACCGGTTGGCGCTTCGTTCAGGCGCAGCTCGATGTAGCTGGCGGCCTTGGCGTCGGCACCGGCACCGATGGCGTGTTCATGGAAGTCCATCAGCTTGATGTCCAGGCCCAGCGCATGCACGAAGGCGTCAATAGGACCGTTGCCGCTACCGCGCACGGTGACCGGCTGGCCATTGCGCACGATGTCGACTTCGATGTTGATGGACTCGGCCTTGGCGGTGTCTTCCGACATGCGGTGCGCGCGATAGACGTAGGGTTCGACGCGCTCCAGGTATTCGCGCTGGAAGATGGCGTGGATGTCGGAGGCGGCGATTTCCTTGCCGGTGGCATCGGCCTCGCGCTGGATGGCGCGCGAGAATTCGATCTGCAGGCGGCGCGGCAGGGCCAGGCCATATTCCTGTTCCAGCAGGTAGGCCATGCCGCCCTTGCCGGACTGGCTGTTGACGCGGATGACGGCATCGTAGCTGCGGCCCAGGTCGGCCGGATCGATCGGCAGGTAGGGCACTTCCCAGATGGCGTCCGGCTGCTGCTTGGCGAAGCCCTTCTTGATCGCATCCTGGTGCGAGCCGGAGAAGGCCGTGAAGACCAGGTCGCCGACATACGGATGGCGCGGGTGCACCGGGATCTGGTTGCACTCTTCCACCACCTGGCGCACCACGTCGATGTCGGAGAAGTCCAGGCCCGGGTTCACGCCCTGGGTGTACAGGTTCAGTGCCAGCGTAACCAGGTCGACGTTGCCGGTGCGCTCGCCGTTGCCGAACAGGCAGCCTTCGACGCGATCAGCGCCGGCCATCACGGCCAGCTCGGCCGAGGCGACGGCGGTGCCGCGGTCATTGTGCGGGTGCACCGAGATGATGGCGCTGGCGCGATGCTTCAGGTTGCGGCACATCCATTCGATCTGGTCGGCGTAGACGTTGGGGGTGGCGCACTCGACGGTGGAGGGCAGGTTCAGGATGACCTTGCGCTCTGGAGTGGCACCCCAGGTTTCGCAGACGGCATCGCAGATGTCCTTGGAGAAATCCAGTTCGGTGGTGCTGAAGGATTCCGGCGAGTATTCGAAACGCCATTCGGTACCCGGACGCGCATCGGTCAGTTCCTTGACCAGGCGGGTGCCGGTGACGGCGATGTTCTTGATCTCCTCGCGCGACATGTTGAAGACGATCTTGCGGAAGGCCGGGGCCACCGAGTTGTACAGGTGGACGATGGCCTTCTTGGCACCTTCCAGCGATTCGACGGTGCGGCGGATCAGTTCTTCGCGCGATTGGGTCAGCACGATGATGGTGACGTCATCGGGAATGCGGTTCTCGACGATGAGCTTGCGCACGAAGTCGAAATCGGTTTGCGAGGCAGAGGGGAAGCCGACTTCGATTTCCTTCAGGCCGGTCTTCAACAGCAGTTCGAAGAAGCGCAGCTTGCGCTCGGCGTTCATCGGTTCGATCAGGGCCTGGTTGCCATCGCGCAGGTCGGTGCTCATCCAGATCGGCGGCGTGTCGATGACCTTGCTGGGCCAGGTGCGATCAGGCAGGTCGATGGCAGGGAAGGGACGGTATTTGGCGGCGGGGTTGCTTAACATCATGATGGACCTCTTGGTTTCCGGATGGCGTGGAATGCTTCAGTTCAAGTACTGGAATGCTTCAGTGCGTCAGATGTGGCGGATCGGGTTGCCTGGCTGCCACGAGCGCGTGGCCAGGCAACCCTTCATAGAGCCAGAGGCGGCATCTCCCGCAGCGCACGGCCGGCCTGCAAGGGCTGCGTGCGCTGGTTGCGGATTGTGCGGATCATCGAATGCATATGCTTCGCCTGGTGGGCAGCGACGTCGGCTTCATCACGGATGGCGCGTCACTGCCTGGTTGTACTGCGAGTACTGCTGGATTTTTTGAGGTTGCCAGATCGCGTGGAGTCAGCGGAAACGGCAGGAACTACGAATTTTAGCGCGAGGCTAGTAGTAGCGACACCGATAGCAACGCTAGCAGGGCGCTGGCGCTGTTGTGGCGGATGGAGGTGATTGCTGCGGAAGTCATCCGTGCAATGTAGAAGATTGGCCCCGCGTCTGTCAAGGGCAATCTTTTTTTACAAGCGTAAAAGAAGAGCGCGCTCCAATAATTTCGTTGCTAGAATCGTCTTGTTAATAACCAACGGGTCAGTTATTTTTATTGCTGCTGCATCAATTCCTTGTGAGGATGGAACGCCGCCGGGTGAAAATGCTCAAAAACAAGCACTGCAGTAGTCCTTTTTCCATATAAGGCACGACGCATGTCGCGCTGGTACCGGCGCCCGTGTCTGCCACGAACAACGAACAACAGTAGGGCGAGGCCTCCGCCACCCGGGAGCGCATCGCCAGGAACCGTCATCATCCATGCAAAAACGCACCGACCTCATCGTTTGCGAAGAATGCGACGCCGTCTACCAGCGCATGGCGCTGGGTGAGCGCGAAATCGCCCGCTGCCTGCGCTGCGGTGCTGAGCTGGAGCGCGATACCGGCCGCCGCCTGCAGCATCTGCTGCCGCTGACCATCGGTGCGCTGATCCTGTTCGTGATCGCCAATACCTTTCCCATCGTCACCATCGAACTGCAGGGCTTGTCCAGCCAGACGACGCTGATCGGTGCGGTAGTGGCACTGACCCGCGATGGCATGTCGGAAGTGGCGCTGCTGGTGCTGGCGACGACCTTGCTGTTCCCGCTGATCCAGCTCGGTGTGCTGCTCTACCTGTTGCTGCCGGGAGCGCGTGATACGCGTCCGCCGGGCTTCGTGCTGCTGCTGCGCCTGATGCAGGCAGCCCGGCCCTGGGGCATGATTGAAGTCTTCATGCTGGGCGTGCTGGTGGCGCTGATCAAACTCTCCAACATGGCCGAGGTGATTCCCGGTCCGGCGCTGTGGTCCTTCGGTGGATTGACGGTGCTGCTGACAGTGGTGGTGTCCTTCAATCCACGCTATCTGTGGCACGTATGGGAACAGCAGCAAGTCGAGCAATATGGCGACAAGGAGGCTGGCGCATGAGTGTCTTCACCCGCCAGGCTGCACCGCACGTGCCCGACCTCACCCAGGAGCCGGACGAAGACCTGCCCGTGCAGGATGCCGCGTCCCTCGGCGTGATCGGCTGCCATCACTGCGGCACCGTATGGGAAGGCGCGCAGCCCCATCAAGCCTGCGGCGTGTGCCATGCACCGCTGCACGTGCGCAAGATCGACAGCCTCACCCGCACCTGGGCGCTCCTGATTGCCGCCTGCATCATGTACATCCCGGCCAACATGATGCCGGTGATGGTCACCAGTACCCTCTTCGATGAGCAGCGCGACACCATCCTTTCCGGCGTCATCTATTTCTGGACTTCCGGCGAATGGGGCCTGGCACTGGTGGTGTTCGTGGCCAGCTTCCTGGTACCGCTGTTCAAGCTGGTGGCGCTGGGCATCCTGGTCTTCTCGGCGCGCCGCCGCAGCCGCTGGCGCCGTCTCCAGCGCGCCAAACTGTATCGGGTGGTCGAGGCCATCGGACGCTGGTCCATGCTGGACGTCTTCGTCGTCTCGGTGCTGACCGGACTGGTCAAGATCCACGGCTTCGCCAACATTCACGCCGGCATTGGCATCGCCGCCTTCGGTGCGGTGGTGGTGCTGACCATGCTGGCCTCGCTGGCCTTCGATCCGCGCCTGATCTGGGATGAACGCCCGACCGATCCGGCTGCGGACGTCTCAAGTGAGCCTCTCCCCGAACCTGCTTCTCCCCATGACAACGCCAACAAGCCACAGGAAACCGCATGACTCCACCCGACCATTCCGATGACAAACCGGCGCTGCTGCAACCGCGCCGCGCACGCCAGCGCAACTGGTTGCCCTCGCTGGTGTGGCTCATTCCCATCGTCGCCGCCATCGTCGGGCTGACCCTGGTCGCCAAGATCCTGGTCGAACGCGGCCCGATGGTGACCGTCAGTTTCCGTTCTGCAGAAGGACTGGAAGCCGGCAAGACCAAGGTGAAATACAAGGATGTCGAAATTGGCCAGGTGCAGAGCCTGAAGCTGGCCGCCGACCGTTCGCACGTGCTGGTCGGTATCCAGCTGAATCAGGATGCTTCCGGTTTCAATGCCGAGGACACGCGTTTCTGGGTGGTCCGTCCGCGCATCGCCGCCTCCGGTATTTCGGGGTTGGGCACCTTGCTTTCCGGGGCCTACATCGGCGCGGATGCCGGTGCTTCCGAAGAAACCAAGAAGAACTTCGTGGGCCTGGAACAGCCCCCCATCGTCACGCGCGATGCCTCGGGCCGCCAGTTCGTGCTGCATACCGATGACCTCGGTTCGCTCGATATCGGTTCTCCCATCTTCTATCGCCGCATCAAGGTCGGGCAGGTGGTGGCGTATGACCTCGACAGTGATGGCCGTGGCGTGACGCTGCGCATCTTCGTCAACGCGCCGTACGACAAGTTCGTCACCCAGGCTTCGCGCTTCTGGCATGCCAGCGGCTTCGACATGGAGCTCAATGCCAGCGGCTTCAAGCTGCATACGCAGGCGCTGTCGACGGTGGTGCTGGGCGGCATTGCCTTCCGCGACCGCGATGAAGAGCGCGTGAGCCCCCCGGCGAAGGAGGGCAGCGAGTATCCGTTGGTAGAAGACGAAAGCACCGCCATGAAGGAACCGGACGGCGTACCACAGACCGCGCTGCTGTATTTCGACCAGTCGCTGCGCGGCCTGCAACCGGGTGCTACCGTGGACTTCCGCGGCGTGGTACTGGGTGAGGTCAAGAGCATCGGGGTGGAGTACGACAAGACGCGTGGTGAATTCCGCATGCCGGTGCTGGTGCAGATCTATCCGGATCGTTTGGGCCGTCGCTTCCACGAAGAGACCGGCGAGCAGCGCCGTTCCAACGCGCAGTTGTTGCGCATGCTGGTCAAGCGCGGCATGCGTGCCCAGCTGCGCAACGGCAACCTGCTCACGGGCCAGCTGTACGTGGCGATCGATTTCTTCCCCAAGGCCAAGCCGGCGCAGATCGATCCGGACAGGGTCCCGCTGGAACTGCCGACCATCCCGGGCAGCCTGGATGAATTGCAGCAGCAGCTCTCCGACATTGCCGGCAAGCTCTCCAAGGTCCCGTTCGACGAGATCGGCCGCGATCTGCAGACCACCCTCAAGACCTTGAACAAGACCTTGACCACGGCCGAGCAGACGGCGGCCCGCATCAACAACGACATCGCACCGGAGATGCAGGCGGCGATGAAGGATGCGCGCAAGACCTTGAATGCGGCCGAGCGTACGCTGTCGGATGACGCACCGCTGCAGTCGGATATTCGCCAGACCATGCAGGAACTGAGCAAGGCTGCGGCCTCGATCCGTATCCTCACCGATTACCTGCAACAGCATCCGGAATCGCTGATCCGGGGCAAACAGGAGCCATGATGCAAGACAAGACTTCGTTCTCCCTCAAGACCCTGACGGCCGCCGCCCTGGCCGCAGCACTGCTGGCTGCCTGCGGCAGCTCGCCGCCGACGCAGTTCTACACGCTGGCTGTACCGGCCGACGGTGCCGTCGCGCGCACGGCCAGCCAGGGACCGCAGACCTTCATCGAAGTGATGCCGGTGTCGGTGCCGGAGCGCCTGGCGCGGCCGCAACTGGTGGTGCGCAGCGATGCCACGCGGGTGGAGGTGCTGGAGCAGGACCGCTGGTCTTCGCCCTTCAACAATGAATTACGCGATGCGCTGTCTGCGGGCGTGGCGGCAAAGCTGGGGGCCATTGACGTCTCGCGTGGGGGGCGACCGGCGGACCAGGCCAGCTATCGCATCAACGTGGAACTGCGTGATTTCGACGCAGCCCGCAACGGCCAGGTCCAGGCCAGTTTCGGATGGACCATCACGCGCTCGGATGACCGCCGCGGCGCAGCCTGCCGCCTGACCGTGGTGGAACGTGTCGGCGGCGGTGCCAATGCCGACGTTGTCGCCGCCACGCAGAAGGCGGTGGGGCAGGCGGTGCAGGCGATTGCCGATAATGTTCGAGCTCTGCAGACGGGGCAGGGTGGGCAGTGCGCAAGTTGAACGAGCGCATTCTGTAGCACCAAAGAAAAAGCCGCTTCCTTGGAAGCGGCTTTTCAACATCAGGACAGCTTGCAGCGATCAGCGATCGCCGTAGGAGCGACGCGGGCCGTCGGCGCGGAAGCCGCCGCCATTGCCCTTGTAGCCACCGCCGCCGCCGCCTTCGCGACGCGGGCCGTTGCCGGCCGGCTTGGCGCCGCCGAAGCTGCGGCCTTCGCGGTTGCCACCGAAGCCACCTTCACGATTGCCGCCGAAGCCGCCTTCGCGATGGCCGCCTTCACGGTTGCCACCGAAACCGCCTTCGCGATGACCGCCGCCTTCGCGGTTGCCAGCGCCGAAGCGCGGGCCGCTGTTGCTGCGGCCATCACCCGGACGCCAGCCGCCCGGCTTGCGCGGGCTGCGCGGTGCAGCCGACTTCTTCGGCTCGAAACCTTCGACCACATCCACCGGAATGGTCTGCTTGGTGAAGCGCTCGATACGCTTGACCTGCATGCCTTCGGCGTGATTGACCAGCGAGATCGCCACGCCATTGCGGCCGGCACGGCCGGTACGGCCGATACGGTGCACGTAGTCTTCAGCGAACTTGGGCAGGTCGTAGTTGAACACGTGGGTGATGCCCGGCACGTCGATGCCGCGCGCTGCCACGTCGGTAGCCACCAGCATGCGCACCTGGCCGCGGCGCAGGCTGTTCAGGGTACGGTTGCGGGCACCCTGGTGCATGTCGCCATGCAGGGCGGCGGCCGCGAAACCGGCGATGTTCAGGCGATCGGCGATGGTGTCGGCGTCACGCTTGGTGGCGGTGAAGATCACGGCCTGGTCGATGCTGGTGTCGCGCAGCAGGTGGTCCAGCAGGCGGTTCTTGTGCGACAGGTCATCCACGAAGTGCACGCGCTGCATGATGTTTTCATGACGGGTCGACGAGCTGGCGATCTGGATGGTCAGCGGGTTGTTGGTGATGCGCTTGGCCATGTTGCCGACGACGCCGTCCAGCGTGGCCGAGAACAGCATGGTCTGGCGGGTGGCCGGGGTCGCGGCGACGATCTTTTCGATGTCGTCGATGAAGCCCATGTCCAGCATGCGGTCGGCTTCGTCCAGCACCAGGATCTGCAGCTGCGAGAAGTCGATCTTGCCCGACTCCATGTGGTCGATCAGACGGCCCGGGGTCGCCACCAGGATTTCCGGATTGCGCGACAGCAGTTGCATCTGCTTCGGATAAGGCATGCCGCCCAGGATGGACACCACGCGCACACGGCGCATGTAGGCACCGTACTTGTCAGTGGCGGTGGTCACTTGCAGGGCCAGTTCGCGGGTCGGGGTCAGCACCAGCATCTTCGGCTGGGCCGGCTGGTAACGCGGACGCTCGCCACGGGCACGGGTAGCCTGGCGTTCCTGGTTGGGGGTACGGGCTGCTTGCGGTGCCTGCGGCAGGTCTGCCAGCTGGTGCAGCGAAGGCAGCATGAAAGCGGCGGTCTTGCCCGAGCCGGTCTGCGAGGACACCAGCAGATCCTGGCCGCTGATGGCGGCGGGGATGGCCTTTTCCTGGACCGGGGTCGGGGAGGTATAGCCTGCTTCGGTCAGGGCTTTGATGATCGAAGGGTTCAGGCCGAGTGCTTCAAAAGTCATAATCTCTTTCGTGAAAGTGAACGCCAGGCACGAGACGGGCGCACGAAAGCGCGCCGGACATCGAGTGCCTGAACGAAAAAAAGCAACGCCAACCGACGAAATGACTATGAAAAATACAAAGAAATTTCGGCACAAAAGCTTTGCGCCGGGACGGCATCATCAAGGGATGCCAAGGGCGGGGGGCTTTTACTGGGAACTTGTCGTAATGACAGGTAAGGCTTGCGAAGCTGCTTGGGCAAATACGGCTGGAAACGCTGCAGGACAGATTTCACGTCCGATTCGCCTGTGCATTGGTTATTGCAATGCACAAGGCGAATCATACCCTAAAACATCGAAATTAGCACGAGGCTATTTCGAGAAACTGTCTCTTTATTGTGGGGAACGCTTGCTTAATCCGGCAATTACTCTGCCATTCCGCCCACGACGCGGGAGAAGCCACCGTCCACGTAAGTGATTTCGCCGGTGATGCCGGAGGCCAGGTCGGAGAGCAGGAAGGCCGAGGCATTGCCCACGTCTTCGATGGTGACGTTGCGGCGCAGCGGGGCAGTGGCGGCCACTGCGCCCAGGATCTTGCCGAAGCCCTTGATACCGCTGGCGGCCAGGGTCTTGATGGGGCCGGCGGAGACGCCATTGACGCGCACGCCCTTGGGACCCAGCGATTCAGCCAGGTAGCGCACCGAGGCTTCCAGCGAGGCCTTGGCCAGGCCCATGGTGTTGTAGTTGGGTACCACGCGCTCCGAACCCAGGTAGGTCAGGGTCAGCAGGGCGGCGTTGGACGACAGCAGCGGCATGGCCGCCTTGGCCATGGCCGGGAAGCTGTAGGCGGAGATATCGTGGGCGATCTTGAACCCTTCGCGCGAGAAACCTTCCAGGAAGTCGCCGGCAATGGCTTCAGAGGGGGCAAAGCCGATGGCGTGCACCAGGCCGTCGAGCTGGGTCCAGGACTTGCCGAGATCGGCGAACAGGGCATTGATCTGCTCATCGCTGCCAACGTCGCAGTCGAAGACCAGCTTGCTGTCGAATTCTTCGGCGAACTTGGTGATGCGGTCCTTGAAGCGTTCACCGACATAGGTGAAGGCCAGTTCAGCGCCTTCGCGCTTGCACGCCTGGGCGATGCCGTAGGCGATGGAACGGTTGGACAGCAAGCCGGTGATCAGGATTTTTTTGCCTTGCAGAAATGCCATGTTGACTCCGTAGGGTCCGCCGCGTGCGGTGCGCCTCTGGCTGGCAGAAGCAGGCGCGGCGCGGCCGGTAAGTAATAGCGGCAGCGCGCGGGGCGGCAGCCGGGATGGGACAGACCCGGATTGTAGGGGCTAGCGGCAGGCGGGGCAACCTTTGCAGCGCTGGCAGGGCAGGGTGTAGCGGGCCGGGCTGCATTTGTTAAGTTGCTTTAATTGCTTCCCTGTAATCGCTGCTCTCTTTACAATGCCCCGACACGGAAATCGTTTCCCGATCCCGTCCTGCAGGCTGCAGGCAGTCGGCCAGAGCCCACAGGCGCGGGACTTGCTTGCCCCCGAGACATCACCGCCCACGAGAGTGCAGACAGACAACCGCATGGTCCCGCCCCTGAAGACAGCCCAGATTTTCCTCTCCTGCCTGCTGGCCGCCGCCCTGGCCCAGGGCACCCCGGCCGCCGCCGAGCCCGCCTTTTCCCTGTATGACACCCCCAAGTACGGGCCCGGCTTCACCCATTTCGACTACGTCAATCCGGATGCGCCCCGGCGCGGCACGCTGTACCTGGCCAATCCGGACCGCCGCACCAGTTTCGACAAGTTCAATCCGATGTCGATGAAGGGCGTGGCCGCCGCCAACGTCGACCAGCTGATGTTCGAGACCCTGGCCGTTTCCTCGGGCGATGAGGTCGCCACCGTCTATGGCCTCCTGGCCGACGATATGAAGCTGGCTGCAGATCGCATGTCGATGACCTTCCACCTCAATCCCAAGGCGCGCTTCAACAACGGCGACAAGGTCACCGCCGAGGATGTGAAGTATTCCTTCGATACCCTGATCGCCAAGGGCGCGCCGCAATACAAATCGGTCTTTGCCGATGTGAAGGGCTGCGTGGTGGTCGATGCCGCGACGGTGCGCTTCGATTTCGCCAGCAACAACCATGAGTTGCCGCTGATCGTCTCCAGCGTGCCGGTCTTCTCAAAGAAGTGGGCCCAGGGCACACCCTTCGACCAGATCCAGCTGACGCCGCCCATCAGCACCGGTCCCTACCTGATCGAAAGCTATGACACCGGCCGCAGCATCATCTACAAGCGCAATCCGGACTACTGGGGCAAGGATGTCCCGGCCCGGCGCGGCATGTTCAACTTCGAGCGTATCGTCTACCGCTTCTACAAGGATGACCTGGCACGGCTGGAAGCCTTCAAGGCTGGCGAGTTCGACGTGGTGGTGGAATACAGCGCCAAGAACTGGGCACGCAGCTACACCGGCCCGCAGTTCCGCGACGGCCGCATCGTCAAGAAGGAATTCAAGCATTCCAACGGTGCCGGCATGCAGGGCTTCGTGATGAACCTGCGCCGCGACCAGTTCAAGGACGTGCGGGTGCGCCAGGCCATCGGGCTGGCGCTGGATTATGAATGGATGAACCGCCAGCTGTTCTACGGCCAGTACACGCGCATCTACTCCTTCTTCAACAACAGCCAGCTGGCGGCTACCGGTGAACCGCAGGGCGATGAGCTGGCCTTGCTGAAGTCGCTGCAGGCCAAGGGCCTGAAGGTCGATCCGGCCGTCTTCGGACCGGCACCGGTTCCGCCCTCGACCAATCCGCCATCTTCCTTGCGCGCCAACCTGCGCCAGGCGCGCGAACTGCTGGCCCAGGCCGGTTGGGTGTATCGCGACGGGGCTGTGCGCAATGCCCAGGGCGTGCCGCTGTCCTTCGAGATCCTCGATGACCAGAGTTCGATGTCGCGCGTCATCAGCGTCTTTGCGCGCAACCTGCGTACGTTGGGCATCGACGTGGTCCAGCGCAGTGCCGACTACGCGCTGGTGGCCAAGCGCATGGAAGACTTCGATTTCGACATGACCAGCGTGCGCTTCCCCGATACCAGCAGCCCCGGCAACGAACTGTTCGACATGTTTGGTTCGCGCGCGGCGGACGAAAAGGGCTCCAACAATGCCTGGGGCCTGAAGGACCCGGTGGTGGACCAGCTGGTGCAGACGGTGGTGGCCGCCGATACGCGGGTCAAGCTCACCGCTGCGGCCCGCGCCCTGGACCGCGTGCTGCTGCACAAGTACATCGTGGTGCCGCACTGGTATTCCTCCACGCACCGCATCGCCTACCAGAACCGCTTCGGGATTCCGGCGGTGGCTCCGCTGTATTACCAGGCCGATCCCTACGTGATCGGCACCTGGTGGGAGGAGAAGGCGCGATGAGGCAACAGATGAATGAAAAGACCAAGACCCGCGCCGCGCGCGCCGGACAAGAACGAGGATGGTGGCAGGCATGAATATCTGGTCCTACATTTTGAAGCGGGTGCTGTTGATGATCCCCACGCTCTTCGGCGTGGTGGCCATCACCTTTGCGGTCATCCAGTTCGTGCCGGGAGGCCCGGTGGAACAAGCGATGCTGGAGATGAAAGGGCGCGGCGGTGGTGGTGAAGCCTCCGGTGGCGGGGCGGCCAGTGGTGCGTCCGCCTATCGCGGACGGCAGGGCATCGACGAGCAGCGCATCGCCGAGATCAAGCAGCTCTACGGTTTCGACAAGCCACCGGTGGAACGTTTCTGGACCATGCTCAAGGGCTTCCTCACCTTCGACCTCGGCAAGAGCTTCTATCACCACGGTGATGTCTGGACCCTGGTCAAATCCAAGTTCCCGGTCTCCATCAGCATCGGGTTGTGGACCTTCCTGCTGAGCTACCTGATCTCGGTGCCGCTGGGCATTGCCAAGGCGGTGCGCGAAGGCAGCCGCTTCGATACCGCCACTACCGGCCTGGTGCTGGTCGGCTATTCCATTCCCGGGTTCGTGCTGGGCGTGTTCCTGCTGGTGCTGTTTGCCGGCGGCAGCTTCGTACAGTGGTTCCCGCTGCGCGGCCTCACCTCGGACAACTGGGCCAGCCTCTCCTTCACGGGCAAGATCACCGATTACCTGTGGCACATCACCTTGCCGGTCTTCGCCTCGGTGATCGGTGCCTTTGCCGTCATCACCATGCTCACCCGCAATACCTTCCTTGAAGAGATCCGCAAGCAATACGTGCTGACTGCGCGCGCCAAGGGACTCTCCGAGCGCAAGGTGCTGTACAAGCATGTCTTCCGCAATGCCCTGATTCCGCTGGTGACCGGTTTTCCCTCGGCTTTCATCGCTTCCTTCTTCGCCGGCAGCCTGCTCATCGAGACGCTGTTTTCGCTCGATGGCATGGGCCTGCTGGCCTATGAATCGGCGATCTGGCGCGACTATCCGGTGGTGATGGGCACGCTGTATCTCTTTACCCTCATCGGCCTGGTGGTCAAGCTGGTCGGTGATCTTTGCTACGTGTGGGCAGACCCGCGCGTCCAATTCGAAAGCCTGGCGAAATGAGCATGACGACCCCCGCCACTCCCTCCACCCGTTCCATTTCGCCCAGCCGCCGCATCTGGCTGCGGTTCCGTGCGGACCGCGCCGGCTACTGGAGCCTGGTGATTTTTTCCATTCTCTTCATCGTGAGCCTGGGCGCTGAACTGGTCTCCAACGACAAGCCGCTTGTGGCCAGCTATCAGGGCAAGCTGATGTTTCCGATGCTGAAGGATTATTCAGACAAGCATTTTGGCGGCGACTTCGACTCGCCCGCCGACTATCTCGATCCCTTCATCGAGCAGCAATTCCGCAAGGACGGCAACTGGGTCATCTATCCGCTCAACCGCTACGGCTACAACACCCTGAACTACTTCGCCAAGGAACCCAATCCGGCGGCGCCTTCCGCCGAAAACTGGCTGGGCACCGATGACCGTGGCCGTGACGTCTTCGCGCGCCTGCTCTACGGCTTCCGCGTGTCGGTGCTGTTCGGGATGGCGCTGACCTTCATCGGTGTGATCCTGGGCGTGGCTGCCGGTGCGGTGCAGGGTTACTTTGCTGGTCGTACCGACCTCATTACCCAGCGTCTGCTCGAAATCTGGGGCTCGATGCCGGAGCTGTACCTGCTCATCATCTTCTCCTCCATCTTCCAGCCCAGCCTGGGGCTGCTGCTGGTGCTGCTGTCCCTGTTCGGCTGGATGAGCCTGTCGGACTACGTGCGCGCGGATTTCCTGCGCAACCGCAATCTCGAGTACGTGCAGGCTGCGCGCGCCATGGGCTTGCCCGATCGCCTCATCATCTGGCGTCACGTGCTGCCCAACAGCATGACCACGGTGGTGACCTTCCTGCCGTTCCGCATGAGTGCGGCCATCCTGGCGCTGACCAGCCTGGACTTCCTGGGCCTGGGCGTGCCGCCCTCGACCCCGAGCCTGGGCGAGCTGCTGGCCCAGGGCAAGAACAATCTGGATGCCTGGTGGATCGCGGTGGCCACCTTCGTGGTGCTGACCGTGACCCTGCTGCTGCTGACCAATATCGGCAACGGCCTGCGCAACGCCCTGGACGTACGGAGGAAGGCATGAGCGCCCCGCTGCTGGAAGTGAAGGACTTGACGGTGCGCTTCGGCGACACCGTGGTGGTGGATCGCGTGAGCTTCACGATTGCACCCGGTGAAAAATTTTCCCTGGTGGGGGAATCCGGTTCGGGCAAGACGGTGTCCTCGCTGGCGGTGATGCAGCTCAATCAGGATGCCCGCTACGAAGGCAGCATCCTGCTCGACGGTCAGGACGTGCTCAAGAAGAGCGAACGCCAGATGCAGCAGGTGCGCGGCAATGACGTGGCGATGATCTTCCAGGAACCGATGACGGCCCTGAACCCGCTCTTCACCATCGGTAACCAGATCGCCGAGGTGTTGATGCTGCATGAGGGCCTCAATGCGCGCGATGCCGCTACGCGGGCCGTCGCGCTGCTGGAAAAGACCGGCATTCCGGAACCCGCGCGCCGGGCGCTGTCGTATCCGCATGAACTCTCGGGTGGCCAGCGCCAGCGCGCCATGATCGCCATGGCCCTGGCCTGCAAGCCCAAGCTGCTCATCGCCGATGAACCGACCACGGCCCTGGATGTGACCATCCAGGTGCAGATCCTGGCGCTGCTGAACCAGTTGCAGCGCGAAGAGAACATGGCCGTGCTCATCATCTCGCACGACCTGAACCTGGTGCGCCACTTCGCTGATCGCGTCGGCGTGATGGAAAAGGGCAAACTGGTCGAAAGCGCGAGCGTTGCCGAGCTCTTCGCCAATCCGCAGCAGCCGTACACCCGCAAGCTGCTGCAGAGCCGTCCGCAGCGCAATGCGGCCGACGTGCCGGCACAAGCGCCCGTGGTCCTGCAGGCGGAAAAAGTGCGCTGCACCTATCACATCAAGCAGGGCTGGTTCGCCAAGCGCGCCTTCCATGCGGTCGATGGCATCGACCTGCAATTGCGGCGCGGCGAGACCATTGGCATTGTTGGTGAATCCGGCTCCGGCAAGTCCACGCTGGGCATGGCCTTGCTGCGGCTGTCGGCGGCCAGCGTAGCGGGCAGCATCCGTTTTGAGGGGACGCCGATTTCCGAGCGCAGCAGCCGTGAACTGCGGCCCTTGCGCGCGCGCATGCAGGTGGTGTTCCAGGATCCTTTCGCCTCGCTCTCGCCGCGCCGTACGGTGGAGCAGATCGTGGGCGAAGGGCTGGCCCTGCATCATCCCGGGAAGACGCCGGAGCAGCAACGCGAGGCCATCGTCTCCGCCCTTGAAGAAGTCGGCCTCACGGCAGCGGTGCTGGAACGCTATCCGCATGAATTCTCCGGCGGCCAGCGCCAGCGCATCGCCATCGCCCGTGCGTTGGTGCTGCAGCCGGAACTGCTGTTGCTGGACGAGCCCACTTCCGCCCTGGACGTGACCGTGCAGCAGCAGGTGCTGCAACTGCTGGCCGACCTGCAGCGCCGGCATGGACTGGCCTATCTGTTCATCACCCACGACCTGGCCGTGGTGCAGGCCATGGCGCACCAGGTGATCGTGATGAAGGATGGCAAGGTGGTCGAGAGCGGTCCGGCCGAACAGGTCCTCAAACAGCCGCAGCAGGAATACACACGCCGCCTGGTGGCCGCTGCCACCTACGCTGAAGCCGCACACTGAGCGGCCCGGCAAAAAGAAAACCCGAAGTCCGGATCAGCTCCGGGGCTTCGGGTCCATGCAGACTGCAATCGTTGTTCTTCTTCCGTGCTTTGGAGCGCGTCTTCTTGTTGTAGGCGGTCAAGCCGCCCGGGTCTCCTCCGGTTTCCTCCGGATTATTGCTTGCGGGCGCCGTTGCCCGAGGCCAGTGTCAGCGGCTTGCCGGCGACCTTGCGCGCCGGTGCCGGTGCAGCCTTGCGCACCGGGGCCTTGGCCGATGCCACCTGGCGGCGTGCCGGGGCAGCGTGGTGCGTGGCCGCTACGCGCGTCGGTGCGGCGTGGGCGGCGGCATTGGGCACTTGCAGCTGCAGGCTCTGGCCGGCGGCCAAGGTGTCACGCTTCAGGCCATTCCATTCCTTGATCTGCGCCACGCTCACGCGGTAGCGGCTGGCGATGCCGGCCAGGGTGTCGCGCTTGCCGGCCTTGACATAGATGCGGCGGGTTTCCGGCACATCCGGGGCGATGGCCAGACGGGCGTTGTCGGCGATTTCCGGGGTCAGGTCGGTATCGAGCGCGGCGGTCTCTTCATTCTTCGGGACCAGAATGGTTGAGCCGGCCTTCAGGACCATGCGCGGCGGGATCTGGTTGACGCTGCGGATCACTTCAGGCGTGGTGCCGAACTTGCTGGCGATGGTCTCGATGCGCTCACGGGCGCTGGAGACGGTGTGGGCAGTCCAGGTCGAGAAAGCCTGGGTCCACTTGGACATGTTGGACTTGAACTTCTCGGCATTGCTTTCCGGCAGCAGGATCTTGGTATCTTCGCCGCCGATGATGACGGGGCGGTTGAATTGCGGGTTCAGCGCCTTGAACTCGTCCAGCGACAGCTCGGCCAGTTGCGCGGCGACCTTCACGTCGATATTGCGGGTCTTGCCGATGGTGACGAAGTAGGGCTGGTTGTCCACCTTGGGCAGGGCGATGTCGAAGGCAGCCGGGGTGGCGATGATGTTCTTGACCGCCTGCAGCTTGGGCACGTAGTTGCGGGTCTCGTTGGGCATCTGCGCCGACAGCGTATTGAAGTCGATCGGCAGGCCGGCCGCCAGGTTGCGGTTCACGGCGCGCTGCACCGAACCTTCGCCCCAGTTGTAGGCCGCCAGCGCCAGCTGCCAGTCGCCGAACATGCCGTAGAGCTTCTGCAGATAGGTCAGGGCAGCATCGGTCGAGGCCAGCACGTCGCGGCGCTCGTCGGTGAACATGTTCTGCTTGAGGTTGTAGTCACGCCCGGTGGAGGGGATGAACTGCCACATGCCGGCTGCCTTGGCGGTGGAAAGGGCCTCCGGATTGAAGGCCGATTCGATGAAGGGCAGCAGCGCCAGCTCGGTGGGCATGCCGCGCTTTTCCAGTTCCTGGACCACGTGGAACAGATAACGCGAGGCGCGCACCGTGGTGCGCTGGATGTAGTCGGGGCGGGAGCTGTACCACTGGGTCTGGCTCTCCACCAGCGAATTGTCCAGATCAGGAATCCCGAAGCCCTTGCGAATGCGCGTCCAGATGTCGATGTCATTCATCCCCGGCAGGGCATTGCCGGCCAGTTCGGGATTGATCGCATTGAAGGGGGCGGGGTAGATCGAGATATCGTTGGCGTGGGAGAGCAGCGGGGTACCAGCGCAGAACAGGGCGGCAATGGCGAGTTGTTTCAAAGTACGCTGCATGTGGGCGATATCCTGTGCCAGAGGCAAAAGTTGGGTGCGGCGCTTCCGTTGCAGAGCTGTAATGAAGCTCGACACCTCCTGCCGGCGGAATCCGGATCAGTCCGATCACGGGCGCGTGCAGGTTGACGGTAATGCAAGGTCGGAAGCTGCGAATTTCCCCGGCGTGGTGCAGAGAGGACAGCGTTTCGTAAAAGTTCGTAAAAACACTGGTGCCCAATTTGGGGAATTGGAGGAGTGTACGGAAGACCCTTTTCGCCAGTCAAGCAAAAATTGGCCTCTGTTACAAAGCCAAGTCCTTGATTTCGCTGGTTTTTGCGTCTAACTGGCCCTCAATTTGGCGCTATCTGTAGGTATTCTTCCATTCGCGCAGCGCTGCAAAGCTGCTAACTTCATTCAACTCCGTCAATCGGCCTGCCTTTTGCAGTGATTCCTGGATTTCTTTTTGATGGGCCCGCAGGAAGGGATTGGTCGCGCGCTCCAGGGCAATGTTGGTCGGGACGGTGGCTTCCCCTTGGTCCCGCTTGGCGCGCTCGTGCTGGATGCGGTCGCTGAGCTCGGCATTGCCGGGCTCGACCTCGGCCGCGAACTTGAGGTTGGAGAGGGTGTATTCGTGGGCGCAATACACTCGGGTATCGCCCGGCAGGCTGCTGAGCTTGGCCAGTGACTCCACCATCTGTGCCGGGGTGCCTTCGAAAAGGCGGCCGCAGCCACCGGCGAAGAGGGTATCGCCGCAGAAGACAAAACCCTGTTCTGCCGAGTAATACGCTATGTGGCCCAAGGTGTGGCCGGGCACGTCGATGACCTGCAATGAAAGGCCCAGCGTAGGGATCGTCACTTCGTCATTCCCGTGCAGCGGGACCGTCATCCCCTTGATGCGGGATTGCTCGCGCGCCGGCCCGTAGACCGGGATGGCCGGGAACTCGTCGCTCACGGCGCTGCGCGCCAGCTCGACCACACCGCCGACATGGTCAGCGTGGTGATGAGTCAGTAGAATAGCGGCCAACGTCAGGCCCTCGGCCTGCAATGCGGCCAGGACGGGGACCGCGTCGCCGGGGTCGACCACGGCGGCATGGCGCCCGTCATGGATGATCCACAGGTAGTTGTCGTCGAACGCCGGTACGGCCAGGACGTCCAATGAAGTTTTCTGATCTGCTTGAGCTGGCTTGGCTGGCTGGGTCATGAGGCGCGAAAGAAGAGATGGCTGACAAGGCTGAAACTGCTGTGACTGCGAACAACGCGGAAATTATAGACCTGGCCGCCTGGTTGCAGACGCCCATCGGCGATTACCTGCGCCAGTGGGAGCAGCATCACCTCAATGCGCTGACGGCCGACATCTTCGGCTTCAACGCGGTGCAGATCGGTTCGCCCCAGATCCACGCCCTGCAGGCCAACCGCATGCCCTATCGCTGGCTGGCTGACAACCGCATGCCGGTGGAAGGGCAATCCGAGCTGGAAATTCCCCAGGTGGTGACGCAGAATTTCGGCGAACTGCCCTTTGCCACCCAGAGCCTGGACCTGGTGGTGCTGCCCCACGTATTGGAATTCGCAGCCGAGCCGCACCAGGTCCTGCGCGAGGTGGAGCGGGTGCTGATTCCGGAAGGGCAGGTCATCATCTGCGGCTTCAATCCCAGCAGCCTGTGGGGCATGCGCCAGGTGGCCGGACGCCTGACCGGTGCCCACTTCCTGCCGCAGGATGGCGAGTTCATCCGCCTGCCGCGCCTGAAAGATTGGCTGAAGCTGCTGAACATGGAAGTCAACCGCGGCCACTTCGGCTGCTACGCGCCGCCCTGCGAGACGGCGCAATGGCTGGACCGCTTCGGTTTCATGGAGAAGGCGGGCGACCGCTGGTGGCCGTATTTCGGTGCGGTTTACATCGTCCAGGCCATCAAGCGGGTGCCCGGCATGCGCCTGATCGGCCCGGCCCTGCAGCGCCAGAAGCTGAAGGCGCCGCGCGGCGTGCCGGTGACCAACCGCATCCACAAAACCGATTGAAACCAGGGCGTGTCGGCGCGATCAGGTATCATCGCGGCCCGCCTGTCATGCGCAAATGCGCATACGCAACCAGATTGAAGTGAAGAGCATGGACAAAGTAGAGATTTATTCCGATGGCGCCTGCAAGGGCAATCCCGGCCGTGGCGGCTGGGGAGCGTTGCTGGTGGCCGGGGGCAAGGAGAAGGAAATCTTCGGTGGCGAGCCCAACACCACCAACAACCGCATGGAACTGATGGCGGTGATCCAGGCCCTCAATGCCCTCAAGCGTCCCTGCGAAGTGGTGGTGCACACCGACAGCCAGTACGTGCAGAAGGGCATCAGCGAGTGGATCCACGGCTGGAAGGCACGCGGCTGGAAGACCTCCAGCAAGGAGCCGGTCAAGAACGCCGACCTGTGGCAGGCGCTGGATGCTGCCCAGCAGCAGCACCAGGTGGAGTGGCGCTGGGTGCGCGGCCACAACGGCCACGCCGGCAATGAGCGCGCCGACCAGCTGGCCAACCGGGGCGTGGACAGCATAGGCTGACCGGCCCGGCATTTTCTTTCATATCAGCGTTTTAGCAGCAAACAACATCAGCAGGAGCAAGCATGCGTCAGATCATCCTCGATACCGAAACCACGGGCCTTTCGCCGCGCAACGGCAACCGCATCCTGGAAATCGGCTGTGTGGAGGTGCTCAACCGCCAGCTTTCGGGCAAGAACCTTCACTTCTACATCAATCCCGAGCGTGACTCCGAAGAAGGCGCGCTGGCCGTGCACGGCCTGACCACCGAATTCCTGGCCGACAAGCCGACCTTCAAGCAGATTGCCGCCGAGTTCCTCGACTATGTACGCGGTGCCCAGATCATCATCCACAACGCGCCTTTCGACGTCGGCTTCCTGGATGCGGAACTGGCCTTGCTGGGTCTGCCGCCGTTCAAGGAGCACGTCTCCGACGTGGTGGACTCGCTGCAGATGGCCAAGGAACTGCACCCGGGCCGCCGCAATTCGCTCGATGCCTTGTGTGACCGTTACGGCATCTCCAACGCCCATCGCGTGCTGCACGGCGCGCTGCTGGATGCGGAGCTGCTGGCCGAGGTCTATCTGTCGATGACGCGCGGCCAGAATTCGCTGACCATGGACCTGGGGGCGGAGGAAGAAGTCAGCGAAGGCGAGGGCAAGCTGGAACTGGCCCCGCTGGCCGAAGTGATCGTGGTGGCCGCCAGCGAGGAAGAACTGGGTTTGCATGAAGACGTGCTCAACCAGCTCGACAAGGAAGCGCGCGGCAGCTGCGTGTGGCGCTTTGAACCGCCGCCGCCGGAAGCGGCTGCAGAGGCGGCGTGAAGCGGCGTAGTGGTGAGGCCGTTGTCGTTGCCCGGCAGCGTTGTCGATAAAAAATGAAGAATTATTTACGAAGCACTTGCGCAGGTCGAAAAACGTTGGCATAATCTCGCTTCTCGATTGGTGCTGCAGCAAAAAGCCAGTCAGGTACGGAAGGTTAGCTCAGTGGTAGAGCACTGCATTCACACTGCAGGGGTCGCAAGTTCAAACCTTGCACTTTCCACCAAATTCAGAAAAGCCCGCCTTGTGCGGGCTTTTCGCATTTCTGCCTTTTCTTCCGTTTTCTTTCCTCGTTTTCTCTCTCTGCATGACGGGCGTGATCCGTTAAGCTAGCGGCCATTCGTCAAGAACAGGATCCGAACAGCCATGCACGACATCATCTGCCCCCACTGCGGCAAAGCCTTCAAGATCGATGAAGCCGGTTACGCCGACATCCTCTCGCAAGTGCGCGACAGCGCCTTCGAGCAGCAATTGCATGAGCGTCTGGAACTGGCTGAGCAGGACAAGCGCAACGCCATCGAACTGGCACGCGCCAAGTCCGAAGCCGAGTTGCAGAAGGCGGCCGCGGCCCGCGATGCCGAGATCCAGGAATTGAAAGCGCGTCTGGAAGCCGGCGAGATGGCGCAGAAGATGGCCGTGGCCGAAGCCATGGCCAACGTGGAGCGCGAGCGTGACAAGCTGGCCCACGACCTGGAGCAGGCCCGCAGGGAAAAGCTCGCCGAGCAGCAACTGGCCCAGGCGCGCCTGGCCCAGCAGCTGCAGCAGACCGCCAGCGAGAAGGATGCCGAGATCCAGGCCTTGAAAGCGAAGATGGATTCCATCGCCCTGACCCAGAAGCTGGCCGTCAACGAAGCCGTCGGCGCGGTGGAGAAACAGCGCGACGAACTCAAGAGCAAGCTGATGCACGCCGAGCTGGAAAAGCAGCTGGCCGAGAAATCACTGAAGGACAAATACGAGACCCAGCTGAAGGACCGCGAAGACATGATCGAGCGCCTGCGGGACATGAAGGCGCGGCTCTCCACCAAGATGGTCGGCGAGACCCTGGAGCAGCACTGCGAGACGGAGTTCAACCGCATCCGCGCCACCGCCTTCCCGCGTGCGTATTTCGAGAAGGACAACGATGCGCGCAGCGGCAGCAAGGGCGACTACATCTTCCGCGATACGGATGAAGGTGGCACCGAGATCGTCTCCATCATGTTCGAGATGAAGAACGAGAGCGATCGCACCGCGACCAAGAATCGCAATGAAGATTTCCTCAAGGAACTGGACAAGGACCGCCAGGAGAAGGGCTGCGAATACGCCGTGCTGGTCTCGCTGCTGGAGCCGGAGAGCGAGCTGTACAACACCGGGATTGTGGATGTATTTCACCGCTATCCGAAGATGTACGTGGTGCGTCCGCAGTTCTTCATTCCCATCATCACGCTGTTGAGGAACGCCGCGCTCAATTCGCTGAAATACAAGAATGAGCTGGCGGTGGTGAAGGCGCAGAACATCGACATCACCAATTTCGAATCCGAGCTGGATACCTTCAAGGCGGCGTTTGCCAAGAACTACGACCTGGCCTCGCGCCGCTTCCAGACCGCCATCGACGAGATCGACAAGTCCATCGACCACCTGCAGAAGACCAAGGAAGCCCTGCTCGGCACCGACCGCAACCTGCGGCTGGCCAATGACAAGGCGCAGGATGTGACCATCAAGCGCCTGACGCGCGGCAATCCGACCATGGCGGCGAAGTTTGCGGAGGTCAAGAAGGAGCAGGGCGAGGAGGAACAGTAAGCCAGCCCGGGCTTACGCCCCGGCGAAGGCCGCAAACTCGCCGCGTAATGCGCGGTAGAGGCTGCGGTAACGCTCCAGTCTGCGGGCGCTCTGGTCCTGATGCGCAGTGACTGGTTGATAGGTCTGTTCAATTTGGGGAGCGGTACACACGCTGGCCGCATCCTCCCCCGTCCGCGCCAACCTCCCCAGCCTCGCCGCCCCCAGCGCCGCACCCACTTCCGCCCCTGCATGCCGTCGCAGAGGAAT
Organism: Herbaspirillum sp. 1130; assembly: GCF_017833835.1. Lineage (NCBI taxonomy): Bacteria > Pseudomonadati > Pseudomonadota > Betaproteobacteria > Burkholderiales > Oxalobacteraceae > Herbaspirillum > Herbaspirillum sp. 1130. The sequence goes on along the minus strand of NZ_JAFICQ010000004.1, from coordinate 233,897 downwards.
CCCCAGGGCGGTAGCACACAGCTCTCCCCAGAACGCACTGCGCGACCCGCCGCCCACAAAAGCCGCACTCTCCAGCGTAGTGCCCGCAGCCTGCAGGGCCGCATAGCCATCGGCCATCGCAAAGGCCACGCCCTCCATCACCGCATAGGCCAGATCCGCAGTCTCATGCGCGGGCGTCATGCCAAACAGCACGCCCTTGGCCGTCGCATCATTGTGCGGCGTGCGCTCGCCATTCAGATACGGCAGGAACAGCGGTGCCTGTGCCTGCTGCGTCGCCGTCAATCGCTCCGCCCCTGCCACCAGCTCCGCCACCGGCCGCGCCGTCACGCCCGAGAGCCAATGCAGGCTGGCCGCGGCCGACAGGATCACGCTCATCTGATGCCATTGCCCCGGCAGGCAGTGGCAGAACGCATGCACGCCCTGTTGTGGATTCGGGGCATGCCGTGCAGTCGCTGCGAACAAGACGCCCGAGCTGCCCAGCGACAGGAAGGCATCCCCCGCCTGGATCACGCCGATGCCCACGGCGCTGGCCGCATTGTCCCCGGCACCACCGGCCACCACCACCGGGCCGCTGATGCCCCATTCGCGTCGCAACTCCTCGCGCAACTGGCCGGCCACGTCACTGCCTTCGACCAGGCGCGGCATGTGGCTGCGATCCAGCCCGGTGGCCGCCAGCATGCGGTCGGACCAGTCGCGCTGCGCCACGTCCAGCCAGAGCGTACCGGCCGCGTCCGACATCTCGGAGACGAATTCTCCCGTCAGTTTCCAGCCCAGGTAGTCTTTGGGCAGCAAGACCTTGTCGATGGCGCGGTACACCGCCGGTTCGTATTTCGACAGCCACAGCAGCTTGGGTGCCGTGAAACCCGGCATGGCCCGATTGCCGGTGATGGCAGGCGCATCCGGTACCAGCGCTTCCAGCTCGACGCATTCCGCATGGGCGCGCATGTCGTTCCACAGGATGGCCGGGCGCAATACATTGCCGTTGCGATCCAGCAGGGTGGCGCCATGCATCTGGCCGGAGATGCCGATGCCGCGCAGGGCCTGGAAGGCTTGCGGGGCCTCGGCGCGCAGCGCGGCGATGGCGTCGAGCGTGGCGTTCCACCAGGCCTGCGGCGCCTGCTCGGACCACAGCGGATGCGGGTTGTCCACCCGCAGGCGGGCGCTGCTGGTGGCGATGACGTGGGAGTCGTCGTCGGTGAGGACAAGCTTGACTTCGGAAGTGCCGAGGTCGATGCCGAGATAGCTCAAATCATTTTCCTTTGCGTGCAAGTGGAGAGGCGCTACGCGACCGCCCGGACTTCATCGTTGAGCCGGTGCAGCGCACGGAAGCGCGAGGGCGGCATGCCCTTGTGAGCCAGGAACTGGCGATTGAAATTGGAAAGATTGTTGAACCCGACCCGGTAGCACACCTCGGTCACGCTCAGTTCGGTACACATCAGCAATTCACAGGCTTCGTTCAGGCGCAATCCGTTCTGGTACTGGATGAAGGTGCAGCCCGTATGCCGCTTGAAGAAGCGCGTAAAGCTGCTTACGCTCATCCCCGCCAGTTCGGCCACATCGCTCTCGCGCAGGTTGCCGCCCAGGTTCTGGCGGATGCAGGAAAGCACCTGGTTGATGGTGGACGACATGTGGCGCTGGGCATCCAGGTCGTATCCCGGGCCGGCCAGCGGCCTGCGTTCGCGGCAGGAGGCCAGCTGTTCCAGCACGCTCATCATCAGCACCACACGGCGCGCACCGCCGGCCTGCGCCAGGTCCTGCATCAGCGGAATGATCGACCTGCCCAGCGCATCAGGAAACTGCAATCCGCGCGCCGCGCCCTCCAGCAGATCCTGCAAGGGCGAGAGCTCCGGGATGGCCCCCAGCATGCGGTCGGCGAAGGGCCGCGAGAATTGCAGCACCAGGTCGCGCGCGCCCACGTGCTCATCCGCGCCCAGGTTGCTGACCCAGTTGTGCGGCAGGTTGGGTCCGGTCAGCACCAGGTTGCCGGGAGCGAAGTCACCGATGAAGTCGCCCACGAAAAACTTGCCGCTGGATGCGGTGATGACGTGGACTTCGTATTCAGGATGAAAATGCCATTTGGCCACCGTATGCGGGTAGTCATGCACCCACGCCCTGAACGATTCGTCCTGGCGGGTATGGACCAGCTCCAGATCCGGACTCATGCTTTGTCTCCTTGCCATGCGGGCCGTCGTCTTGTCCGCCGGCCGCGAAGGCGGCGGGCGGCAGCGACAGGTTCTCTCCGCTTTGTACATCGAACACGTGCAACGCGTGCTGATCGAAGGCCAGGTGCAGGCGCTGTCCCGCCTGCGGCAGGTGCTGCGCGCTCACCAGGGCGGTCAGCGTCTGTGCGCCCCAGCGGGTGGTCAGGAGCGCATCGGCCCCCAGGATCTCCACCAGTTCCACATCGACCGCGCAGGTCAGGCTGTGGGCGGCGTCCTGCTCGCCGGCCATGCGGACATAGTCAGGACGCACCGCCAACTTTACCGACATTCCCGGCATCAGGCGTGAAAACCTTTCATCTTGCAGGATCCAGCGCTGGTCTTCGCAGCGCACGGAGAGCGTCGCGCCGTCGCGTTCGACCACGCCATCGAGGAAGTTCATGGCAGGCGTGCCGATGAATCCGGCCGCAAAGAGCGTGCGCGGATAACGATAGAGCTCGGCCGGCGAACCCGCCTGCACGATCTGTCCGCCCTGCATGAGGATGACGCGGTCAGCCAGGGTCATGGCTTCCAGCTGGTCGTGGGTGACGTAGACAGTGGTGGTGCGCAGGCGCTGGTGCAGGCGCTTGATGTCGCCGCGCAATTGCGCGCGCAGCTTGGCATCGAGGTTGGAGAGCGGCTCATCGAACAGGAACACCGACGGCGTCTTGATGATGGCGCGGGCAATCGCCGCGCGCTGCTGCTGGCCACCGGACATGGCGCGCGGCTTGCGCTCGAGCAGGGCATCCAGATTCAACATGGCCGCCACTTCCCGCACGCGGCGGTCGATCTCGTCGGCCGGGCGTTTCAGGCGGCGCAGGCCGAAGGCGATATTGTCATACACGTTCATGTGCGGATAGAGCGCGTAGTTCTGGAACACCATGGCCACGTTGCGATCCCGCGCAGGCAGCGCGTTGACCACCTTGCCGCCGATGGAGAGGGTGCCGCCGCTGATCTCTTCAAGGCCCGCGATCATGCGCAGCATGGTCGATTTGCCGCAGCCCGAGGGGCCGAGCAGGACCACGAATTCGCCATCACCGATGGTGAGGTCCAGCGGATGCAATACCGGCGGGCCACCGGCGTAATGCTTGGACAAGCCCTGGCAGCGGATGTCGGCCATGGTCAGCCTTCCATTTCGATCTGGATCTTCACATCCTGCGGACGGCCGCGCGCGGCTTCCTCGAAGGCCTCGATCCCCCGGGAGAAGGGGAAGCTGCGTGAAATGAAAGGCTTCACATCGATCATTCCCGAGCTCAGCAGCGCCAGTGCGCGCGGGAAAATGTTGGCATAGCGGAAGACTGATTCCAGCCGCACTTCCTTGGTCTGCATGGTCACCACGTCCAGCGCCACCGGCTCCGACGGCATGCCCACCAGCACCGCGCAGCCACCGGGGCACACCAGATCCAGCAAGGTCTGGTAGACGCCGGCATGGCCCGACGCCTCAAACACCACATCGGCACCCCAGCCCTCGGTGACTTGCTGCACCACGTCGGGCAAGGCCTGCTGCGTCACATCCACCGTGATGACGGCGGGATTGTTGGCGAAGTGGGCCAGCTTCTCGGCCACCACATCGGCCAGGATCACGCGCGCCGCACCCCCGGCCAGGGCTGCCAGTGCATTCATGGCGCCGATGGTGCCGGCACCGATCACCACGGCCGTATCGCCCGGCTTCATGCGCGCCTTGGTGGCGGCCTGCAGGCCGATGGACAAGGGTTCGACGATGGCCCCTTCGGCAAAGCTGACATTGTCCGGCAGCCGATAGGTGAAGGCCGCCGGATGCACCACGCTGCCGGTGAGGCAGCCGTGGATGGGCGGCGTGGCCCAGAAGCGCACCGAGGGGTCGAGGTTGTACAGGCCGCGCAGCGTGGCCGGCGAATCCAGGCGCGGGATGCCCGGCTCCATGCAGACGCGGTCGCCGACCTTCAGTTGCGTAACGTCGCTGCCGACTTCGATGATGGTGCCCGAGGCCTCGTGCCCCAGCACCATGGGCGCTTCCACCTTGAAGGGCCCGATGCGGCCGTGGGTGTAGTAGTGCAGGTCGCTGCCGCAGATGCCCACGGTGTGGATGCGGATGCGCACATCCTGGGCACCGAGATCCTGCGGCAGGTCGATGTCGCGCAGGGCCAGTTCACGCGTAGCTTCGAGTACGAGGGCTTGCATGGGGTCTCCTTATTTTCCGGTGAGGATGGAATTCAACAGCCGGCTCAACACGCCGACAAAGATCAGGGGCGGCAGCGCCAGCAACACGGTGGAAGCGTTGATCACGCCCCACGGCACTTCCTGCCCCATGGAAGTAAAGGCCGAGGCCACCACCGGCAGCGTGGCGCTGTTGGAGGAGGTCAGCGCCAGGGCGATCATCAGTTCGTTCCACACCAGCACGAAGCTGAAGATGATCCCGCCCAGCAAGGTGCCGGCGCAGTTGGGCAGGGCGATCTTCCAGAACACCGCATAGGGGCCATAGCCGTCGAGGGTGGCGGCTTCCTCGATCTCGCGCGGCATGCGCTGGAACACGGGGATCGACAGCCAGGTGATGGTGGAGAGCGTGGTCAGCAGGTAAGTCACGATCATCGAGAAGCGCGTGTCATACAGCCCCAGGTCGACCCAGATCGCAATGAGCGGAATGGCCACCGCCACCGGCGGCAGGAAGCGCAGCGAGAGCAGGAAGAACTGGATGTCGCGCTTGCCCGGCACGTGATAGCGCGCAATCACGTAGGCCGCCGGCACACCCATGAGCGTACCCAGCAGCACGGCGCTGCCGACGATGACGGCACTGTTGGTCAGGCCCACCAGCACTTCCGGACTGCCGATGACCTGGCGATAGTTCTCCAGCGTCGGCGTGAAGAGAAAGCGCGGTGTCGGCGTGACGATATCCAGCAAGGTCTTCAGCGAATTGAGCAGCGCCCACAGCAGCGGAAACACTGCCACCAGCACCAGCAGGATGCCCACGCCCCAGACGGCGCAGCGTGCGATCAGTCTTCCCATTTGCTCACCCGTTTCCAGATCAGGGTAAAGATCAGCGTGGTGGCCACCATCATCAGCACCGCCATGGTGGACGCATACGAGACCTTGCCGGACAGTCCGATGCCTTGCGCATAGGCATACATGTCCAACGTTTCGGTGGCCACGCCCGGCCCACCCTTGGTCATCACGTAGATCAGGTCGAAGGAACGCAGCGACTCCACCATCTTGATGAAGACCAGGCTGATGAGCGGGGCCTTCAACATCGGCAGGGCGATGTAGGCATACACCTGCCAGGTGCGGGCGTGGTCCAGCCGTGCCGCCTCCAGCGGCTCGGGCGGCAGGGTTTCCAGCAGCTTCAGGACGATCACGGCGAAGAACAATCCCCACTGCCAGATATCGACAGCAGCGACTGCATAGAGCGCCAGCAGCGGGTCCGAGAGGAAGGCCGTGTCATGGATGCCCGCCAGCCCCAGCAGCCAGCCCAGGATGCCGGTCAGCGGCGAATACATGAATTTCCAGATGAAGGCGGCCGACACGCGCGGCAGCAGCACCGGCGTGATCAGCAAGACGCACATGGCTTGCCGCCATTTGCCATGGACGTTTTCAAACAGGTAGATGGCGATGAGGATGCCGGCCACCACCGCACCCAGCACGGTGACCACTTCCCAGATCGCCGAGACTTCAATGGCATTGAGGAAGCGACGGTCCGACATCAGCCGCTCGACATTGCGCAGCCAGACGTAGTCGCTGTCGGGATAGCGCAGCACACGGTTCTTCAGTGCCAGGTTGATCGCCGCCACCGTCGGTACCAGCCCCAGTACCAGCATCACCAGCAGCGATGGGCCGAGGAACAGGTAGGGCAGCGAGGTCTTTCCACGATTGAACATGCAGGACTCCGGAGTCCGCCCCGTTCCGGCAAGGGAACAGGGCGGCTACATCGTTTGACGCGGTTGAATGAAGTAAATTATTTACGCGCGTGTTCCATCGCATCCTGCGCATACTGGGCGGCTTCGTTCAGGGCACGGGGGATGTCCTTCTGGGTACCGGTGAAGACTTCTTCCAGCGCCACGCCCAGGTTGTCGCCGATGTCCGGCCACTGCGGGCTGGGCCAGATGGTCAGCTTGGAGACCGGGGTGGTGTCCTTCAGGCCGGCGAGGATCTGCGGCTTGACGTTCTTCTGGAAGTAGTCGCTCTGGATGGTGCTGGTGCGGTTGTAGTCGCTGAAGACCTTGTCGCGCAGGCGCGCCTGTTCCTGTTCCTTGCCGGTGGCAAAGGCGATGAACTTGCCGGCCGCCTGGCGCGTGCATTCGTCCTTGGCACCGATGGCGGAGATGGCCAGCCCGTGGCCGTAAGCGGCCGAGGGCAGCGGTGCCGGCGGACGGGCATAGCCGACCTTGTCGGCCACGCTGGACTTGCTGCTGTCTTCCATCCAGTCGGCGAAGGGCGTGGACTCGATCATGAAGGCCACCTTGCCCGAGCGGAAGGCTTCCAGTGCATTGCTCCAGTCATAGGTGGCCGCACCGGGTGGGCCGTACTTGAACAGTTCCGCATAGAGCTGCGTAGCCTTGACAGCCGCCGGTGAATTGAAGGCCGGCTGGTTGTTCTTGTCGGTCCACTGGCCGCCCTGGGCCAGCATGAAGGGCGCCCAGCGCCACACGTTCATGCCCGAGCCGCGCTGGCCGCGCGCCACCCAGCCATAGACGCCGGGCGGCGAATGCAGTTTCTTGATGTCGGCCACCAGTTCGTCCAGCGTGCGCGGTACCGGCAGGCCGGCCTTCTCCAGCAGGTCGCGGCGATAGAAGAGGAAATCGGAACCGCCGATCAGCGGCGCGAAATACGCCACGTCCTTGTAGCTGGCCACCGCCCGGCGGCCGGGCAGGAAGTCGTCATAGTCGGCCTCCTTGGGGAAATATTTCAGCAGCGGCACGATCCAGCCAGCCGAGGCGAACTCGGCCACGTTGGCTTCATCGACGTAATACACCTGGTAGGAACCGGCCTTGGTGGAAGCATCCAGCCGCGACTTGGCGCGCCGGTCGTTCTCGCCGAAGTAGCTGATCTCCACACGGGTGCCGGTGCGCTTCTGGTAATCGGCCAGCGATTTCTCCATCACCGTCAGGCCCAGGCTCTTCTGCGCCAGCACCTTCAGCACGGGGACATTGCAGGACTGCGCCGATGCCACCAAGGGCAGGGCAGCGCCAAGGACGGCGCACGCGGCGCCCAAGCAGATCTTGTTCACGGGTTGTCTCCTGGTATTTTTTATCGTTCAGGTCGGGCGCAGAGGCGGGGGGATTCGCAAGCACCCTTTGCCTTCACAGGCAGGAGCAAGAGTACGAGGGCAGGGCGCGCCGCTCCACGCCAAAAGCGTGCGGCGGGCTGATACTTTTTGATCGTTTGTTGTGGGGGCTGCGCGTTTTTGTATTACCGCTGCATGGGAAAGAAAGGCCTCAGCCCGCCAGCGCCGGCAGGCTCACGGTAGCCACCAGCCCGCTACCTTGCGCCGGTGCATCGAGCCGGATCGCGCCCTGCGAAGCCTGCACGATCTCGCGCACGATGGCCAGGCCCAGGCCCGAGCCCGGCTGGTCCGGCGCGGCATTGCGATAGAAGCGCTCGAAGACGCGCTCGCGGACCTCGGCCGGGATGCCGGGCCCGTTGTCGGTCACGGTGATGATGATCTGGCTGCGCTTCTGCTCCAGTCCCACCGTGACCTTGCCGCCCTCCGGCGTATAACGCAGGGCATTGTCGATCAGGTTCATCAGCAAGCCCATCAGCTGCGCCTCATTGCCGTTGACCATGGCGCTCTCCAGCGTGGTCTCCAGCCCCAGGTCGATGCCCTTCTTGAGCGCCAGTCCGGCCAGTTCCTCCAGCACCATGGCGGCCACCGCCAGCAGGTCCACCGGCGCACGCGGGAAGGCACTGCTGTTGGAAGCTTCAGCCTGCGAGAGCAGCAGCAGCTTGTTGGTCAGGTCGGTCATGCTGCGGCTGCCTTCCTGCAAGGAGGCCAGCACCTGTTTCACCCGCGCCGGATCGTCCAGCTGGCGCGCGAACTGGATCTGCGAATCGATCACCGCCAGGGGCGTGCGCAACTGGTGCGCGGCATCGGCCACAAAGCGCTTCTGCACCGTCACCTGGGCATTGAGGCGGAAGATGTACTGGTTGATGGCCTCCACGATGGGCCGCAATTCCTGCTGCAGGCCACCGGCACGCAGCGGCGTGAGCGAATCCGGTTCGCGCGTGGCCAGCTCATCCTTGAGCGCCAGCAGCGGCCGCAATTCCATCGTCAGGCCCAGCACCACCAGGCTGATGGCCAGCAGTAGCAGCACGATCTGACGCCGCAGCGAGGCATGCCACTGGTCGTCGATCATTTCCTGCCGTCCCTGCATGGTCTGGCCCACCGAGACCGCCACCATGCGCAGCGTACCTTCATCGAACAGCGCGCGGATGTAGCTGACCACGCGCAGCGGCTTGCCCTCGAAGGTGGTCGTGGTATAGACCGGATAGAGCGCCGCAAAGTCAGGCTCGGCGGGGAAGTCGGGGCGTCCGGCCAGCAGCGTCTCGTCATCCATGCGCACCTGGTAATACACCGCATCCTGCGCCGGCGAGGCGAACAGTTCCAGCGCTGCAGGAGGGATCGAGACCACCGGTGCACCATCGTTCCAGCCGACCTGGCCGGCCATCATGCGGGCCGAGGCCAGCAGTGCCCGGTCCTGCACGAGGGTGGCGCTGGAGACGGCATTGTCATACGCGTCGCCCGTAGACAGGCCCACGTAGACCGCCATCGGAATCAGCAGCCACCACAGCAGCCGCAGGCGCAGGCTGTCAATCATCTTTTTGTTTGAGAAGATAGCCCAGGCCGCGCAGGGTCATGATGGCCGCGCTGGAGTGCTCCAGTTTCTTGCGCAGGCGCGAGATGTAGATTTCGATGGCGTCCGCGCTAGGCTCTTCGGACAGGCTGAAGACCCCCTTCATCAACGCGGTCTTGGAAACCGTCTTGCCTTGCTTCAACATCAGCACTTCGAGCACGTCATGTTCGCGCGCCGGGAGCGCCAGCGTCACGCCGGCCACCGCGAACTGGCGCGTATTGCTGTCATACACCAGGTCGCCGCAGTGGATCTCGGCGGCCTTGTCGGGTGTCTGGCGGCGCACCAGCACCTTGATGCGGGCCACCAGTTCGCGGATCTCGAAGGGCTTGACCAGGTAGTCATCGGCCCCGGCACCGAGGCATTCGACCTTTTCATCGATGGAGCCGCTGGCGGTGAGGATCATCACCGGCACGCCGTTGTGGCGCTCGCGCAGGCGGCGCAGCACGTTCTTGCCGTGCAGCTTGGGCAGCATCAGGTCCAGCAGGACGACGTCGTAGTTCTCGTCGCGCAGGACCTGGTCGGCGATCTCGCCATCGGCGGCGATATCGACCTTGAACTTGTGTTCCTTGAGGATCTGCTCCAGCCAGTGGGCGAGCTGGGGATTGTCTTCGATCAGGAGCAATTTCATGCGATGGTCTCGTGTTTCTGGAGGTTCTTTTTTGTTGCGCTGCAAAGCAGAAAGCCGGAATTTGGAAAGCTGGATGAAGGTTTCGGCTTCTTAGAATAGGCCCGCAGTCTACAAGAGATGGCGACAGACCATCCAACCAAAATGTGGAGACAATCATAATGCGTCACGACCTTCGCGTGTTCCCGCCCCTCGGAACGCCTGCACTGCGCCGCCGCCTGCGGACCCTGGGCGCCACCGCCATCGCTGCCTGCGCCCTGGGCCTGGCGGCCCCGCAAGCCCATGCAGCCGACAAGATCATCATCATGGTCGGCGGCATCAACAAGCTCATCTATCTGCCGCCCAAGCTGGCCGAAAGCCTGGGCTACTTCAAGGAAGAAGGCCTGGACGTGGAGCTGCAATCGCAGCCGGCCGGGGTCGATGCCGAGAATGAACTGCTGGCCGGGGCCGTGCAGGCCGTGGTCGGCTACTACGATCATTCCATCGACCTGCAGAGCAAGGGCAAGGAAGTCACTTCCATCACCCAGCTGCTGCTGGTGCCGGGCGGCATGGAGATGGTGCGCGCCGACCTCGCCGACAGCGTGCGCAGCATGGCCGATCTCAAGGGCAAGACCCTGGGCGTGACCGGGCTGGGCTCGTCCTCCAGCTTCCTGGCGCAATACCTGGCCAGCCGCGCCGGTCTCAAGGCGGGCGACTACTCGATCCTGCCGGTCGGTGCCGGCAATACCCTGATCGCCGCCATGAAGCAGAAGCGCGTGGACGTGGCCTGGACCACCGAGCCGACCACCTCCATCCTGCTGGCCTCCGGTGCGGCCAAGGTGCTGGTCGACATGAGCAGCGTGGAAGGCACCAAGGCCGCGCTGGGCGGACTGTATCCGGCCTCCAGCCTCTACGTGCATCGCTCCTGGATGATGAGCCACAAGGCCGACGCACAGAAGCTGGCGCGCGCCTTCGTCAAGACGCTGAAATACATCCAGACCCATTCGGCCGAAGAAGTGGCCGACAAGATGCCCAAGGACTATTACGGCGGCAACAAGGCCATCTACGTGCAGGCGCTCAAGGCTTCGCTGCCCATGTATTCGCCCGATGGCAAGATGCCTGCCGGCGGGCCGGAACAGGTGTTGAAGGTGATGGCCGGGTTCAATCCCAACATCAAGGGCAAGAACATCGACCTCTCCAAGACCTATACCAACGAGTTTGTCGACGCGGTAAAGTGAATTTTGCCGGTTATATGAAGGCACCGTAGAATCCACGGGCTTTCGCACTGATTTCCTGGAGCTGACGTGAACAAAAATCTCCGCCGTGGCCTGCTGTCGCTGGCCGTTGCCGGCACCATGCTGGCCGCATTGCCGATCCACGCCATGGCTGCCGCCAAGGTCACCATCATGGTGGGTGGCATCAACAAGATGGTCTATCTGCCCGCCAAGCTGGCCGAACAACTGGGCTACTTCAAGGAAGAGGGCCTGGACGTGGAACTGCAGTCGCAGCCGGCCGGGGTCGATGCCGAGAACGAACTGCTGGCCGGGGCCGTGCAGGCGGTGGTCGGTTTCTATGACCACGCCATCGACCTGCAGACCAAGGGCAAGGAAATCACGGCCATCACCATCCTGGGCCAGGTGCCGGGCGAAGTGGAACTGGTCTCCACCAAGGCCGCGCCGCACTTCCAGAGCATGGCCGATGCCAAGGGCAAGACCCTGGGGGTGACCGGGCTGGGCTCGTCCACCAACTTCCTGACCCAATACCTGGCCTCGCGCCACGGCATCACCTCCAAGCAGTTCTCGGTGCTGCCGGTGGGCGCGGACAATACCTTCATCGCCGCCATGAAGCAGGGCCGCATCGATGCCGGCATGACCACCGAACCGACCGCCTCGCTGCTGCTCAAGAATGGCGATGCCCAGGTGCTGGTCGACATGCGTACCGTGGAGGGAACGGTCAAGGCGCTCGGCGGGCTGTACCCGGCCTCCAGCGTGTATGTACAGCGCAGCTGGCTCAACAGCCACAAGGAGGAAGCGCAGAAGCTGGCACGTGCCTTCGTGAAAACGCTCAAGTTCATCAACACGCACACCGCCGAGCAGATCGCCGAGAAGATGCCCAAGGACTACTACGGCAGCAACAAGGCGCTGTATATACAGGCCCTGAACAATTCGCTGCCCATGTATTCCCCGGACGGCAAGATGCCCAAGGGCGGGCCGGAGACCGTGCTGGCCGTGCTGTCCGGGTTCAATCCCAACGTCAAGGGCAAGCATGTGGACTTGTCCAAGACCTACACCGATGAGTTCGTCAACGCCGTGAAATAGGCTGGGACTGGCTGCGGGCCAGTCTTCCTGAAAATTATATAAACGATATACGCCATGATGCGCGACAGCGCGTCAGGGGCGCGCTCAACCCGAATTCAACCCCAAGCCACGAAAGAGCCCCACGATGAACGCCATCCACCAGCAGGCCTTCACCCCCGCCGGCCAGGCCGCCCAGGCCACGCCTGCCATTGAATTGCGCAACGTGAGCTGCCGCTTCATCACGGCCGACGGCCGGGCGACAGTGGCCCTGCGCGATTTTTCCATGAGCGTGGCGCGCGGCGAATTCGTGGCCGTGGTCGGCCCGACCGGCTGCGGCAAGTCGACCACGCTTTCGCTCATCACCGGCCTGCTCAAGCCGACCCTGGGCGAGGTGCGGGTGATGGGGCAGCCGGTCAATGGCATCGACCCGCGCATCGGTTTCGTGTTCCAGAACGATGCGGTCTTTCCCTGGCGCAGCGTGCGCGACAACGTCGCCGCTGGTCCCATGTTCCGTGGCCAGTCCAAGGAGCAGGCTCATGCGCTGGCCGACGAATGGATTCGCCGCGTGGGCCTGGACAAGTTCGGCGACCACTATCCGCACCAGCTTTCCGGCGGCATGCGCAAGCGCGTGGCGCTGGCCCAGACCTTCATCAACAGTCCCGAGATCCTGCTGATGGACGAACCCTTCTCGGCACTGGACATGCAGACCCGCACCCTGATGCAGGACGAACTGCTGCGCCTGTGGTCGGCCCATTCGGGTTCGGTGGTATTCGTCACCCATGACCTGGAGGAAGCCATTGCGCTGGCCGACAAGGTCTACGTGCTCACCGCCCGCCCGGCTACCTTGAAGAGCGTCTATCCGATCGACCTGCCGCGTCCGCGCGTGATGGAGGAAGTGCGCTACGAGCAGCGCTTCATCGATATCTCGCGGCGCATCTGGGCCGATCTGCGCGAGGAAGTGCATATCGCCTGAGGCGCCATGCCACGCAGCCACATCGCCTATTCAATTCAGAACCACAGGGGACTCCCATGACACAAGCACAAGCCAGCCACAGCGCCGCGACGATGGACATCGCCGGCGTCGAAGCCGAGGCCCGGCGCAAGATCCGCGCGCGAAAACAACTGGTCATCGGCCTGCGCATCGCCATCCTGGTGATCGTGCTGGGCGGCTGGGAAGGCGGTGCGCGCCTCGGCTGGATCGATCCCTTCTTCTTCTCGCAGCCGTCGGCCATCGTGGCGCAGATCGTCGAGTGGATGGTCGAGGGCACCTCGCAAGGCCCGCTCTGGACGCAGGTTCTGGTGACACTGGAAGAAACCGTGCTGGGATTTCTGATCGGTTCGGTGGCCGGGGTCATCGCCGGCATCATCCTCGGGCGCAACAAGCTGCTCTCGGACGTCTTCAGCCTCTACATCCAGATCGCCAATTCGATTCCGCGCGTGGTGCTGGGCTCCATCTTCGTCATCGCCTTCGGGCTGGGCATGGCTTCCAAGGTGGCGCTGGCGGTGGTGATGGTGTTCTTCGTGGTCTTCGCCAATGCCTTCCAGGGCGTGCGGGAAGCCGACCGCTACATGATCGCCAACGCCCAGATCCTCGGCGCCTCGCCGCGCCAGGTGACCATGGCGGTGGTGATCCCGTCGGCACTGTCGTGGATCCTGGCCAGCCTGCACGTGAGCTTCGGGTTTGCACTGGTCGGTGCGGTGGTCGGGGAGTTCCTCGGTTCCAAGCAGGGCATCGGCCTGCTGATCTCCACCGCCCAAGGGGCCTTCAATGCCAGCGGTGTGTTCGCGGCCATGATCGTGCTGGCCGTGGTGGCACTGGCGGCGGACTGGCTCTTGCATGCGCTGGAACGGCGCTTGCTGAAGTGGCGCCCGCAGGCCTTCTGATGAGAAATGCCTGAGGGCGTAAAATGACGCGGTACTGGTCGGGGACACGCCAACGTGTCCCCGCCGTGTTTTGATCCGCGCGTTTCCACTTCCTTTCCGTCATGTCAGCCAACCAGCCGCCTCGCCCGAGTGACACTGCTGCAACTCCGTCCGCCTCACCCTCCCTCAACGATCCCGTGACCCAGCGCGCGCTGCTGTGGATCGTGGCGTCCGGCTTTTTCATGCAGACGCTGGACACCACCATCGTCAACACCGCCTTGCCTGCCATGGCGCGCAGCCTGGGCGAGCCGGTGCTGAACATGCACCCGGTGGTGGTGGCCTACACCTTGACGATGGCTTCGCTCACGCCTGCCTCGGGCTGGCTGGCCGACCGCTTCGGCACGCGCCGCGTGTATTTCGCGGCGATCCTGCTGTTCGCGCTGGGTTCGGTGCTGTGCGCCATGGCGCCGACCCTGCCGCTGTTGCTGGCCGCGCGCGTGATCCAGGGGCTGGGCGGCTCCATGCTGCTGCCGGTCGGGCGCCTGGCCGTGCTGCGGGCAGTGCCGGGCGCGCAATACATCGCTGCACTGGCCTCGATCTCGATTGCCGGGCAGCTCGGTCCGGTGGTCGGTCCTGTACTGGGCGGGTGGCTGGTAGAAAGCCTGTCCTGGCACTGGATCTTTCTGATCAACCTTCCGGTAGGTGTACTGGGGATGGGGGCCGTACTGTACTTCCTCCCCGATGACAGCCTTACCGGTACACCTCGCTTTGATTTATACGGCTGTGCCTTGCTGTCCGCCTGCATGGTGGCCTTCTCGCTGGCGCTGGACGTGCCTTTCGATACCCACCGTACTGGCTGGAGTTTGGGACTGTTCGCTCTGGCAGCACTGACTGTACTGGTCTACTGGCGTCATGCGTCCGTTCATCCGCGTCCACTGTTCCGGCTCGGTTTGTTCGGGGAACCCAACTTCAGCATCGGACTGGCAGGTAACCTGGTCTGCCGTATCGGTTCGTCTGCAGTGCCGTTCCTGTTGCCGCTGCTGTTGCAGGTGCGGCTGGGCTATTCACCGCTGCACGCGGGCATGCTGCTGCTGCCGGCTGCCATTGCGGGCACCATTGCCAAGCCGTGGATCGCGCCGCTGGTCAAGCGCTTTGGCTATGACCGCTTCCTGTTGATCAATACCGCCATCGTCGGGATCTCCATCGTATCGTTCGCGCTGATCACGCCGGGCTGGCCGCTGGCGGCGTCCATCGTGCAGCTGGCGGTGTTCGGGGCGTCCAATTCCATGCAGTTCGCGGCCATGAACAGCGTGACCCTGAAGGGCTTGCGCAAGGAAGATGCGGGCAGCGGCAACAGTCTTTTTTCGATGGTGCAGATGCTGGCCATCGGCCTGGGCGTGACCATCGGCGGGACCATGGTCAATCTCTTCAAGAGCGAGGCGGGCATCGCCACCAATGCCAGCTTCCAGATCACCTTCGTGATCGTCGGGCTCATCACCCTGGTCTCGGCCTGGGTGTTCCGCAAGATGGATCCGCGTTACTTCAGCTGAGCGCGGGTCAGGTCTCGCTCCACTGGCGCAGGAGGTTGTGATAGCAGCCTACCAGCGTGCGCCGTGCGAGCGCATCGGCGTCGGTCTGGTTCAGGCGCTGGATGGCATTGTCCATGTCGAACAGCATCTGGCGCTGGCCATCGTCGCGCACCAGGCTCTGCACCCAGAAGAAGCAGCCCACGCGCACGCCGCGCGTGACCGGGGTGACGGTGTGCAGGCTGGTGGCCGGATAGAGCACCATGTCGCCCGCCGCCAGCTTGACGCTGTGCATGCCGTAACTGTCATCGATCTGCAGTTCGCCGCCATCGTAGTCTTCCGGATCGGCCAGGAACAGCGTGGCCGAGACATCGGTACGCAGCTTGCGTCCGCTGTGCGGATGGATGCGCACGCTGCCATCGACGTGGGCACCGAAGGTCATGCCCTCGCCATAACGATTGAACATGGGCGGGTAGATCAGGTTGGGCAGCGCCGCGCTGATGAAGCGCGGGTGCCGCTCCAGCGCGGAGACGATGATGCGCTGGCATTGCAGGGCGACGTCGGACTGCTCGTCGATCTGCTGGTTGTATTTCACCGGCGCGCCCTGGTAGCCCGCCGTGACGCGCCCATCCACCCAGGCCGGTCCTGCGTTGTCCAGCAGGCTGCGCACGGTCTGCAGGGCTTGCGGGTCCAGCAGCTGGGGGATGGTGATGAGCATGGGCGCGTCCTCTTTCCTTACATGCGATAGGTCAGCGACAGCAGCGCGGTGCGGCCCGAACCCGGGACCGAACGGCCGCCGTCGGATTGGATCAGCGCATCGTAATACATCTTGTCGGTCAGGTTGTAGAGGTTCAGGCGGATGTCGTAGGCCTTGGTGGTGTAGGCCAGCATCGCGTCGTAACGTGTGTAGCCGCCGACCTGCACCGTGTTGGTGGCATTGGCATAGCGCTGCGACATGTAGGTCGCGCCGCCGCCAACCTGCCAGTGCGGCGCGACGTCATACGTGGTCCAGGTGGTGAAGGTGTGCTTGGGCGTGTTGACCGGGATCTTGCCGACCGAGGTATCGGCCACCGCACCGCCGACCAACTTGGCATCCAGGTAGGTGTAGTTGGCGGCGATCTGCCAGTCGCGTGTGATGCGGCCGGTGGCGCCCGCACGCGCGCCGTTCACGCGCACAGTGCCGGCCAGCTCATAGACGCCGGTGGCCACCTGGCTGCGGGCGTTTTCCTTGGTGATCTGGAAGCCGGCGGCGGTCAGCGCCAGGCCTTCGGCCACGTCCCACTTGCCGCCCAGTTCATAGGAGCGGTTCTTTTCCGGGTCGAGGTTCTGCTGGCCGGTGGTGCCGGTCAGCTGCTCCAGCGAGGGATTGAAGGAAGTGCCGTAGGAAACGTAATACGACTGCGCCGCGCTGGGCTGCCAGATCGCCCCCGAACGCACGCTCACGAAGTTCACGCTCTGCTGCGCATAGCCCAGTGCGGTGGAGCCGGCGGTATTGCCCGAGTTGATCGAGTTGCTGATGCTGGCCACGTAGCGGTCATAGCGCAGCCCGCCGACCAGCTTGAAGTGCGGCACCAGCTCGATGGTGTCGCCGACATAGGCGGCGATGGTGTTGGCACTGCCGCCGGCACGGTTGCCTGCGGTATCGGCCACGCTGCTGCCGGCGGCGCTGTAGGAAGGATTGACCAGGCTCACGCAATCCATGTAGCCGGTGGTGGCTCCGCTTGCATTGAGCGAACGGCCATTGCAGCTGCCGTTGCGGTAGTAATTCTGGTTGTCGTAACCGTCGTGACCAACTTCCACGCCCACCAGCGCATCGTGCTTGACGCTGCCGGTGCTGAACTTGGCGGCCAGTTCGGTCTGGTTGAAGATGGAGTAGTCGTTGATGTTGCGGTCGTGGCTCTGGCCGCGCACGAACAGGCTCGACAGGGGCAGGCTGCTGGCCGCATTGGTGAGCGCCGTGAAGCCGCTGGAGGAAACCGTGCCGATGGTATTGGGCGCGGTTTCCACCGCATTGGTGTGCACGTAGTTGAACTGGGTCTGGTTGCGCAGGGTGACGTCGGGCGCGATCTTGTGCTTGATGCCGGCATTGAACGCCGCCACGTCCTGGATGGTGCGGTCGCTGTTCAAGCCATAGGCGGTGTTGCGGTCGACGTTGACGGGGTGGCCGTTGAGCGGCGGCAGGCCGTAATCGGGCTGGTCCTGGTTGTGCTGCAGCAGGGCCGAGAGCGTGATTTCGGTGGAGGTGCCAATACCCCAGACATAGGAACCGGCCAGGCCGAAGTCCTGGACATCGGTCTGGTTGCGCGTGCTGGCCGCGCCGTTCTGGGCCATGGCTTCGATGCGCAGGGCCGAGGTGTCCGACAGCGGACGGTTGACGTCGACCGTGCTGCGCACCAGGCCATTGGTGGTCACCGAACCGGTGATCTCGGTAGCCGCCTTGAGGTTGGCTTTCTTGCTGACCTGATTGATGATGCCGCCGGTCGAGCCGCGGCCGAAGAGCATCGAGGAGGGCCCCATCAGGACTTCCACTTCTTCGATGGCGAAGGTGTCACGGTAGTACTGGCCACGGTCGCGGAAGCCGTCCAGATAGATGTCGGTGCGCGCCGAGAAACCGTTGAGGTTGATGTTGTTGCCGATCTGCCCGCCTTCGGCACCGCCCAGCGTGATGCCGGAGACATTGCGCAGCGCATCGGCCAGCGAACTGACGCCCTGCGACTGCATCTGCGCCTTGTTGACCACCGTCACCGATTGCGGCACGTCGTGCAGGTCGGCCGGCAGCTTGGTGATGGCCGTGCCGGTGCTGGCGAAATCATCGCGGCGGCCTTCCACCGTCACCGGGGCCAGCTGGCTGCCAGTGGTTGTGGTGGCGGTCGCGCTGGTAGCGGGAGCGGCCTGCTGCGCGTGGGCGGAGAGGGGAGCGGCAAACGTGGCCACCAATGCGGCGGCGATCGGTGTGAGACGGTTCATGTTCTTCTTGTCGGTGAAGTGGAGTAGGAAACGATGAGCCGATCCCGCTTGCGCAGGATCGGCTCGAATGGCTGGCTACTCCGTCCTTCAATGGCAACAAGGAAGTCCGTTTGGCTGGCTGATGACCAGTGTTCTTTTTTTTTGCATGCTAATGAGTTGGATTCTCATTCGCATGGCTGGCAAGATTAAGGCGGAAGGCTGACAAATCGCTGTCATGAAGCTGACGGTGAACTGAGTGTGACGAAAAAGAAACACTCTTTACATGCCGCTGCCCGCCTGGGGGATCGCCTGATTTGCAGCATTGCCTGGGCTGCAATACGATGCAGCGGTTACGCAGATGTTTTGCGCCGTTTTTCTCTACCGAAGTCCCCCTATGAATGTTCTGCTGGTCGAAGATGACCCGGTACTCACCGACGGTCTGTCGCGGGTACTCAACTCGCACGGTTTTACCGTGCATACCGTCAACAACGGCAACGATGCGCTGTCGCAGCGTTTCAACGCGGCCGTGCTGGTGCTCGACATCGGCCTGCCCGGCATCGACGGTTTCGAAGTCCTGCGCCGCATGCGCGCCAATGGCAACAACACGCCGGTGCTGCTGCTGACCGCACGCGACACCATCCCCGACCGCGTGCATGGCCTTGAGCTGGGTGCCGATGACTACCTGGTCAAGCCCTTCGCCACCCCCGAACTGGTGGCGCGCATCAAGGCGCTGATCCGCCGCAGTGCGCCGCAGCCGGCGCAGCTGACCGTGGGCGGGCTGTCGCTGGACAACGCCACCAAGCGCGCCGACATCGACGGCCGCAAGATCGAACTGTCCCTGCGCGAATGGACGGTGCTGGAATACCTGATGCAACACGCTTCGCGCGTGGTCTCCAAGCAGCAGATCATCGATGCCGTCCTGCCCTGGGGCGAGGATTTCACGATCAATGCGGTGGAGGTGTATGTCTCGCGCATCCGTCTGAAGATTGCGGATTCGGGCGTGGTCATCCGTACCATCCGCGGCTTCGGCTACATGCTCGAAAAGAGCGAGAACTGAGCCGGCAGGCCGCGTCATGACGGTCATCGACCAGCAGCCGCCCGCCAGTGCGGCCAATGCGAGCAGCGCGGATAACTCGACCAGTGCCTCCCCTGCCACGCCGCCCGCAGCACCTGTCACCCACGCCAGCATCCGGCGCGATCTGCTCAAGTGGCTGATCGCGCCCTTGCTGCTGCTCAATCTGGTCGGTGCCGGCCTGACCTACTGGCTGGCCTGGCTGCCGGCCCAGCACGCCTTCGACCAGAACCTGATGGATTCCACCTGGGGCCTGTATGCCCAGGTGCGCCATCGCCAGGAACGCACCACTGCCGAGCTGACCCAGCAGGCCGAGCAGATCCTGCGCAGCAATCACTCCGACACCACCTTCTTTGCCGTGCGCAATTCGCAGGGCGAGATCCTGGTGGGCGACAAGGGCTTCCCGCAACTGCCGGAGAGCGAGACGTTCGACCGGCCCTTCAACTATGACGGCGAAATGCGCGGTGAACCGGTGCGTATTTCCGCCATGCAGGTACGGGTCAAGAATGGCGTGATCTCGGTGGCGGTGGCCGAGACCATCCGCAAGCGCGATCGTGCGCACTACACCATCCTGCTGTCCTTCCTGCTGCTGGATGGCGGGCTGACCTTCGGGTCGCTGTCGGTGGTGCTGATCGCCGTGCGGCGCGGGCTGCGTCCCTTGAAGAGCCTGCAGCGCAATCTCGAGCAACGCGGCCACGGCAAGCTGGGGGCCATCGATGGCATTGGTGCGCCGGTGGAATTGCAGCCGCTGATCGTGGCCATGAACGAACTGATGGCCCGCATCAGCAAGGGTGAACAGGCGCAGCAGAATTTCATGGCCGACGTTGCCCATCAATTGCGCACGCCTCTCACGGGCCTGAAGCTGCAACTGGAACTGCTGCATGACAAGCACCAGGACCAGCCCGACACCGCCCGCTCGCTGGCGATGATGAACTCTTCGGTGGAACGCATGATCCGCCAGAGCCGGCAGCTGCTGGCACTGGCGCGCTCGGAGCCGGGCCTGTTCGAAAGCCGCAAGCTGGAGGAGCTGTCGCTGCACAAGCTGGTGGAAGAATCGGTGCAGCACTTCATCGAAGAGGCCGACAAGAAACACATCGACCTCGGCTTCGACCTGCAGCCGGCACGCCTGCGCGGCGACCGTTTCCTGCTCGCCGACCTGATCGACAACCTCATCGACAATGCCGTGCGCTATTCCCCCTTGCACGGAACGGTGACGGTGCGCTGCCTGGAAGAAGAGGGGGCCACCGTGCTTTCGGTGGAAGATTCCGGCCCAGGCATTGCTCCCGAGCATCGCGAGCTCATCTTTGACCGCTACTATCGTGCCAATGACAAGATCGCCGGCAGCGGCCTGGGCCTGGCCATCGTGCGCGAGATTGCGCACGACCATGGCGGCGTCATCACGGTCGATTGCAAGGAGCAAGGGCAGGGCACCATCTTCACGGTACGCTTCCCGCTGGCGGGCTGAGCCCGGCGGCGATGGCCGCACTGGCCGCAGTTGCCGCACGACATCGTTTTCATGCAGAACCTCATGCCTGCCCCTGTGTCAAATGGGCTTCATCGTGAACGACTCAGGAGGCAGCATGACGGACAAGGTCTTGCAAAGTGGCACCCATATCGCCCGCTACGATGCGGTGGAAAAACCGGATGAAGGCTTCGAGGCGCAAGTCTTCGTGCGCCTGTCGCGCGAGCCCGAGATCGCTGAAACCTACATTCCGGTAGGCCTCTTCCCGACCGAGGAAGAAGCCCTGGCCAGCGCCCGCGAACGCGCGCAGCGCGCCTTGAAGGAGCACGAATTTTGAGCCGCCTGCCTGCTTCCCCTTGCTTTTCCGCGCGTCGCCGCACCCTGTTGCTGGGTGCCGCCGCGGGTGCCGTCCTGGTGCTGGCGGGCTGTGCCACGGGCGGTGCCTCGGGCAGCGCGGACACTGGCCTCTCCTCATCAACCCTGTTTGAACTGCGCGGTGCGACTACCGTACCGACCCAGGGCTGGATCAAGGCGCGCCTGAGCGAACCACCGGGTGGCGACATCTATCTCGCCCCGCGCGCCGCACTCGATGCCGGCGACGTGCAGCGCGCGTCGGCGCAGAAGGATGCGGCCGGACGTGCAGTGCTGGTACTGCAATTCTCGCCCACCGGGACCGCCAGGCTGGCGGCGGCCTCGCGCGAGTTGATGGGTCGCCAGCTCGCCGCCGTGCTGGAAGGTCGCGTGACCAATGTGGCCAGCGTGCAAGGCCCGATGACCATCAACACCATGGCCCTGACCGGATTGTCCAGTTTCGAGGACGCAGTGCGGTTGGCCAACCTGCTGTCCAAGGGTAACTAGGCCGCCTGCCCGCGCATGCTGAGGGAAAGCATGGCTGGCAGGGGCGGGCAGGGCATGCTAATGTCCTGCCCATTCGCGGCACTGCATTGACGCTGCCCTTACAGAAGACTCACAACATCAACAAGAACAATGTCCGTCGCCCGCCACATCGTCCAGGTCCATCCGCGCTTGCTCATCGGCATTGCCATCGGGATCGCCGCCGCCACCGTTCTCCCCGCCAGTACCTGGATCGGCCGCAGCCTGATCGGCTGGAATGCCGGCGTCTGGTTCTATTTGCTGAGCCTGTGGGTGATGATGCTGCGGGCCGATGCCAAGGCCGTCAAGCGCCTGGCCGAGACCGAGGACGAGAGCGCCCACGTGGTACTGGTGATGGTTTGCGTGGCAGCCATTGCGAGTTTGCTCGCCATCTTGCTGGAACTGGGCGGCAGCAGCCATCACGACGAGCGCGGCAGGCTGTTGCGCTATACCTTTACAGCCTCCACCGTGTTCGGCTCCTGGGCCCTGATCGGGACCATCTTCACGCTGCATTACGCGCGCCTCTTCTACGCCGATGACGATGACCCGGAGGCCTTGCCGCTGCGCTTCCCGGACGGCATACGCAATCCCGGCTACTGGGATTTCCTGTATTTCGCCTTCACCATCAGCGTGGCAGTGCAGACATCGGATGTGGCCGTGGCCTCGCGTGCGTTACGCAAGTCGGTGCTGGCGCATTCGCTGATCTGCTTCGTGTTCAATGCCGCCATCATCGGCTTGTCCATCAATATCGCGGCCGGCCTGGCCGGTACCTGAAAGCGAGTGTCAGTGCCAGGATGACAGCGCTGCGGAACCGAACCGGCAGCGCTTTGTCCTAGCCGGGTTCAGAGGCGGGTGAGTGCGCGATCAAGCGCCGCGCCGGCGCTCTGCGCAAACCGGAAGCCGCCCGTATAATCGGCGGCTTTCCCGGACGCAAGACCAAGGGGAGGGGGACACAGCGACACACAGAACCCCCGCAGCTCGACCAACGATTCGAACAACGGAGCGCACCGTGCGGGTTTATTCCAGCCAAGCTGAAGAACGTATTGCCATGTTGAAGCGCCAGGGCAAGGGCGCATTTTCCGGACCGCCGCTGCCGCTGGGGCCGCTGATCGGTTTTTCCGTCGCCATCCTGGCGGTGGTGCTGATTGCCCTGTTTACCTGGGAAGCCTCGGTCAGCCGGGGCCTGGCCGCCAATGCCGTCTCGCATACCATGAAGGTGCGCGAGCAGTTGCAGGTGCTGGTCTCCACGCTCAAGGATGCCGAGACCAGCCAGCGCGGTTTCCTGCTCACTGGCACCGAATCCTATCTGAGCCCTTACAACCAGGCACGCGCCGCGTTGCCCGGGGAGATCGCCAGGCTGCGCGAGCTGCTTTCCGACAATCCGGATCAGTTGCAGCGCCTGTCGCAGATCGAGCGCGTGGTCGCCGACAAACTTGAAGAACTGGCCGAGACCGTCAGCCGCCGTCGCAATGGCGATGCGGCCGGCGCATTGGCCGTGGTGCAATCCGATCGCGGCAAAATGTTCATGGACCGCGTGCGCGTGCTGTCGCGCGACATGGAAGAACAGGAACGCGACCTGCTGGCCAGCCGCCAATCCGACTGGCGCGATGCCGTGGTGTTTTCCACCGCCGTCGCCTGGGGCGGCTCGGGCTTGCTGCTGGTACTCATCATTGCCGCAGCCATGACCACTTCGCGCGATTATCGCGCCCGCGAAAAACAGACCTGGATCCGCAACGGCCAGATGGGCCTGGCCGAACGCCTGCAGGGCGAACAACGCCTGGGGGCGCTGGGTGAAAACACGCTGGCCTTCCTGACCGCCTACCTCAATGCTCAGGTCGGCGCGATCTATCTGCGCACCGATAGCGGCGACTTCCAGCGCTTCGCAGCCTATGCGCTGGAAGAAAACGAGAGCGAACAACCGCCGCACCTGCGTGATGGCCAGGGCCTGCTGGGCCAGGCCGCCAAACTCAATCGCGCCATGCACGTCAAGGAAGTGCCGGCGCAATACCTGACCGTTTCCTCTTCCGTGGGACGCCATGCACCGCGTGAGCTGCTGATCGTGCCGGCAGCGGCCGATGGTGTGGTGCAGGCCGTGTTTGAACTTGGCTTCCTGCGCCAGGTGCGGGCCGAGGAAGAAGAGCTGCTGGCGCGCCTGTCGGACCAGATCGCCATTGCCGTGCGTTCCTCCAAGGACCGCACCCGTCTGGAAGAACTGCTGGAAGAAACCCAGCGCCAGTCCGAGGAATTGCAGGCACAGCAGGAAGAACTGCGCGTCAACAACGAAGAACTGGAAGAGCAGGGCCAGGCCCTGAAGGCCTCGCAGCTGCGCCTGGAAACGCAGCAGGCCGAGCTGGAAGAAACCAATGCCCAGCTGGAAGAACAGACGCAACTGCTGGAAATCCAGAAGGACGACCTGGCCAAGACTCAGGTGGTGCTGGTGGAAAAAGCCACCGAGCTGGAGCGCGCCAACCAGTACAAGAGCGAGTTCCTGGCCAACATGAGCCACGAGCTGCGCACGCCGCTGAACTCCACCCTGATCCTGGCCAAGCTGCTGGCCGACAACAAGCAGGGCAACCTGTCCGACGAGCAGGTGCGTTTCGCGCAAACCATTTCCTCGGCGGGAAATGATTTGCTGGCCCTGATCAACGACATCCTCGATCTCTCGAAGATGGAAGCGGGCAAGCTGGATATCGTTTCCGAATCCTTCGTGGTCAGCAAGATGGCCGAGGAACTCAAGGCCAGCTTCGCCATGACGGCCCAGCAGAAGGGCCTGGGCTTCAAGGTCGAGGTCGATCCGGGCGTGCCGCAGCGTATGGAAACGGACATGCAGCGCCTGGGCCAGATCCTCAAGAACCTGCTCTCCAACGCCATCAAGTTCACCGAGAAGGGCGAGGTCAGCCTGCGCATCTATGCGGATGCCGGCGGCCGCATCGCTTTCGCCGTGCGCGATACCGGCATCGGCATCGGGGCCGACCAGCATCAGTTCATCTTCGAAGCCTTCCGCCAGGCCGATGGCAGCACCCATCGCAAGTACGGTGGCACCGGGCTGGGCCTGTCGATCTCGCGCGACCTGGCGCATCTGCTGGGGGGCGATATTCAGGTGCAGAGCCGGGTAGGCGAGGGCAGCATCTTCACGCTCTCGCTGCCGCAGGTTTACAGCGGCGAGCAGGCCGTAGTGCGGACGCCGGCGGCCGTTGCCGCACCGTCGGCGGCGGCTGCGACCTTGCAGGCGGCGCAAGTCGCTACCGCGCCTGATATCCGTATCCCCAGCCCGCAGGTGGTGCCGGGTACGCCGGCGAAACTGCAGGACATCGCCATCGATGATGACCGTCACCGCATTGAATCGTCCTCGCGCCTGATCCTGGTAATCGAGGATGACACCGCCTTCGCCATGATCCTGCGCGACCTGGCGCACGAGATGGGCTTCCAGTGCGTGGTCACGCATTCGGCCAATGAGGGCGTGTCGGCGGCGGAGATGTATCGCCCCAGCGCCATCCTGATGGACATGAACCTGCCTGACTTCTCCGGCCTGGGCGTGCTGGATCAGATCAAGCGCAATCCCAAGACCCGCCACATCCCGGTACACGTGGTCTCGGTGGCCGATTATTCGCACGAGGCACTGGAGCGCGGTGCCATCGGCTACGCATTGAAGCCGGTGCAGCGAGAAGAACTGGTAGGCGCGATCCGCAAGCTGGAAGCCAAGTTCCTGCAGGGCCTGCGCCATGTCCTGGTGGTCGAGGACGATGCGCGCCAGCTCGACAGCATCCGCCAGTTGCTGGCCGGCGAGAACATCAACCTGGTCGGCGTGCGCACGGCCGCCGACGCACTGGCCCGCCTGCGCGAGACCACCTTCGATTGCATGGTGATGGACCTGAACCTGCCCGATCTGTCCGGCTATCAGTTGCTGGAAAAGATGGCCGAGCAGGAACACGTGGCTTTCCCGCCGGTGATCGTCTATACCGGCCGTTCGCTGTCGGCCGAGGAAGAGCAGCACCTGCGCCGCTTCTCGCGCTCCATCATCATCAAGGATGCGCGCTCGCCGGAACGCCTGCTCGATGAAGTCACGCTGTTCCTGCACCAGGTGGAAACCACGCTGCCGCCGGAGAGCCAGCGCATGCTCAAGGTGGCGCGCGACCGCGAGACGGTCTTCGAAGGCCGACGCATCCTGGTGGTGGAAGACGACGTGCGCAACATCTTTGCGCTATCCTCCGTGCTGGAACCCAAGGGCATGAAGGTCGACATCGCCCGCAACGGCCGCGAAGCCCTGGAGGCCCTGCAGCGCAGCCAGGAACAGCCGGGCGCGCCGATCGACCTGGTGCTGATGGACATCATGATGCCGGAGATGGATGGCCTGACCGCCATGCGCGAGATCCGCAAGCAAGCCGTCTGGAAGCGCCTGCCCATCATCGCCCTGACCGCCAAGGCCATGAAGGATGACCAGGAGAAATGCCTGGCCGCCGGCGCCAACGATTACATCGCCAAGCCTTTGGATGTGGAAAAACTGCTGTCCCTGGTACGCGTATGGATGCCGAAATAAATCAGGCACTGGCCAACCAGCATTTCGATATCGAGATGCAGTTGTTGCTGGATGCCATCTACCTCAAGTATCACTGCGACTTTCGCGGCTACGCCGGTGCGTCACTCAAGCGCCGCCTTGCCACCGCCATGATCCGGTTCGGCTGCGAAACGCTGTCGCAATTGCAGGACAAGGTGCTGCATGATGCGACGGTATTCCCCGCGCTCATGGATTACCTCACGGTGCAGGTCAGCGAGATGTTCCGGGATCCCAGCTATTTCCTCTCGCTGCGCGAAAAGGTGATTCCGCTCTTGCGCACCTATCCTTCCCTGAAGATCTGGGTGGCCGGCTGCAGCAGCGGAGAGGAAGTCTATTCGCTGGCGATCCTGTTGCGCGAGGAAGGCTTGCTCGACCGCAGCATCATCTACGCCACCGACATCAACCAGGCCGCGCTGAAGAAGGCCGAGGCCGGCGTCTACGAGCTCGACCGTATCCCCGGTTTTACCAGCAACCACCAGAAATCCGGGGCGAAGACCTCGCTTTCGGATTACTATACGGCCGCTTATGGTGCCGTCGTCTTCGACAAGTCGCTGCGCAAGAACGTGGTCTTCTCCGATCACAGCCTGGCCACCGACAGTGTCTTTGCCGAGATGCACCTGGTGTCCTGCCGCAACGTGCTGATCTATTTCAATCGCCATTTGCAGGAGCGCGCGCTGGGCCTGTTCCGCGAATCGCTGGTGCGCAAGGGCTTCCTGGGACTGGGTTCGAAGGAATCGATGCGTTTCTCGACGCACGGTCCTGCCTTCGATGAAGTGGTGCGGGAAGATCGCATCTTTCAGAAGAAGGGGGAGCTATGAGCCTCGTCCCGCTGCCGGCCCTGGGTGGCCGTGCGATTGATGCAATCGTCATCGGTGCCTCTGCCGGTGGCGTGGAAGCCTTGTCGGAAATCCTGCCGGCGCTGCGGCGTGGTGCGCAGGTGGCGACCATGGTGGTACTGCACATTCCGCGTGAACGCCCCAGCCTGCTGGCCACCATCTTCGCCGATCGCTGCGGCCAGCCGGTAGTGGAAGCCCAGGACAAGGAGCCGGCGCAGCCGGGCGTGATTTACTTTGCGCCACCGGATTATCATCTGCTGGTGGATCGCAGTGATCAGGGGCCGGTGCTGGCCATGTCCAACGATGAACTGGTGAATTATTCGCGCCCGGCCATCGATGTGCTGTTCGAATCGGCGGCCGATGTTTACCGCGAGCGTTTGCTGGGCATCGTGCTGACCGGCGGCAATCATGACGGTGCGGCCGGATTGCAGGCCATTGCGCGCGCCGGTGGCGTGACCGTGGTACAAAGTCCGCAACAGGCACAGGTACCTTACATGCCGGCGCAGGCATTGGCGCTGGGACAGATTGATTATGTGCTCACGCTCCCGCAGATCGCCGATCTGCTGCGCACCCTGGGCGTATCGGGGAATGACCAGGAAAAGGAACGCAGGTGACAGAAAAATACAAAGACAGAGACCTGCCGCGGGTGAAATTCCTGCTGGTCGATGATCTCGACGAAAACTTGTTGGCCCTCTCGGCCCTGCTGCAGCGGGACGATGTCGAGCTGCTGCTGGCGCGCTCGGGCCTGGAGGCGCTCGAACTGCTGCTGCAGCATGACGTGGCACTGGCCTTCCTGGACGTGCAGATGCCGGACATGGATGGCTTCGAGCTGGCCGAGCTGATCCGCGGCAGCGAGCGTACCCGCAACGTGCCGCTGATCTTCGTCACGGCGGGTGTACGTGATGAGCGCCGCCAGTTCAAGGGCTATGAGAGTGGTGCAGTGGACTTCCTCTACAAGCCCATCGAGCCGCATATCCTGCGCAACAAGGCCGATGTGTTCTTCCAGCTGTATCGCCAGAAGCAGTTGCTGGCGCTGGAGTTGAAGCAGCGCACCGAGACCCTGCGCATGAACGAAATGTTCGTGGCCATCCTCGGCCACGACCTGCGCAATCCGCTGAGCGCGGTGGTGATGGCGGCCACGCTGCTGCAGCGGACGTACAAGGAAGAGGTGGCACAGAAGGCCTCGCAACAGATTCTCAATGGCGGCAAGCGCATGGCCAAGCTGATCGACAACATGCTCGATCTGGCCCGCGCGCGCCTGGCCGGCGGCATCCCGCTGGTGCGTGCCAGTGCCTGCCTGGGCGAGATCACCGAACGGGTCGTACAGGAATACCAGGCCACGTATCCGGGCAGTGTGGTCGAGCGCCGCATCGAGGGCGATGACAATGGCTATTGGGATGGCGACCGCCTGGGCCAGGTGGTGGCCAATCTGCTGGGCAACGCTTTGCAGCACGGCGCGGCGGACAGTCCGATCTGCATCGGCATCGATGGCCGCAGCGAGCAGGAAGTGGTCATGACCATCGCCAATCGCGGCGTCATTCCGGCGGCCTTGTTGCCGGTGATCTTCGATCCCTTCCGCGGTGGCGAGCGTGAGGTCGGCCGCAAGGAAGGTCTCGGACTGGGCCTGTTCATTGCCCAGCAGATCGTCAAGTCGCATGGTGGAAGCATCACCATGAGTTCGGATGACCAGGTGCAGACCATGGTGACGGTGAGGTTGCCGAGGCGCTGAGCGTCGTTGAGTCCGCAGTGAATGAATTGGGCGATGGCCACGGCGGCAAGCAGAACTACGGAGTCAACCAGACTTCTGAAGGTGAAGAACCTTCCGCTTTTCCATCGGTCTTCTGCCAACAAAGTACGGAAGCATTTCAACTTTTCGATCCGGAGCCATCGACGTCCATGCACAACGCCAATCCCGATAATTCTGCCACCACGCCACATCTGAACAAGGCGCGCTATCTGGTGGTGGCGGGATGGGTGCTGTTCATGATCTCGCTGTTCCTTCCTTTGCAGAACACTGATCTGGGATACGCGGCCCTGATCTATTCGTTCGTCTTCCTGATGTCCATCTTTGATCGACTGGAACCGCAACTGATCTGGATGGGCAGTTACGCCTTGGTCAACGCCGGCATGATCGTTTCCCTTTTCATCGCCTGGAAGGGGCCACTGATCAGCCATCCACGCTGCTCTTTGTTCTTTACGCTGGCGGCCGTGGACACCTTGTTCGCTCCCCTCTTTGCGAAAGAGTTCACCCAGTACCCGGCATTCTGGTGCTGGGCAGCTTCCGTTATATTGGTGGCATCGGGAATGAATCTGGCCCGGCTCCAACAGAACGATCTTGCGTCCTTGAAGGCCAGGCATTAGGGCCTGGTCATACTTGTCTTGTACCCGAAACGCCTGCTCCTCGAAGCAGGTTTTTTTTAGGCGCTGCGAAATCTCCTCGCAATATTCTCCTGGTCTTGCACAGGCTGGATTCAAGCTGTGCCGGCAAGACGACATCCGTCGAGAAATCGCTTGTCATTCAAAGTTGATCGGTCTATATTGTGTGTACCGAACAGTACATACGGTACTGAAAGGTACACTAATTGGAGAAACATCATGTCGATTCGCCCGCCGCTTCCCCCTTTCACTCGTGAAACCGCCATCGAAAAAGTCCGTCTTGCCGAAAACGGCTGGAATACCCGTGACGCTGAAAAAGTTGCACTGGCCTATACCGAAGACAGCTGGTGGCGCAATCGCGCCGAATTCGCACAGGGCCGTGAAGCCATCACCGCACTGCTCAAGCGCAAGTGGACGCGTGAGCTGGATTACCGCCTGGTCAAGGAGCTGTGGGCCTTCGACGGTGCGCGCATCGCCGTGCGCTTTGCCTACGAGTACCATGATGATTCCGGCCAGTGGTATCGCGCCTACGGCAACGAGAACTGGGAATTCGATGCGCAGGGCCTGATGCATCACCGTCACGCTTGCATCAACGAGCATCCGATCAAGCCGGAAGAACGCAAATTCCTGTGGGACAATAGTGGCCCGCGCCCGGCGGATCATCCCGGGCTGAGCGATTTCGGTATCTGAGGAAAATGAATGGCTAGAGTCATTGCGGAAAAAGACGATGTGATCCCCCTGCTGGCGGAAGTCTTCCGCACCTATGGCTTCGAAGGGGCGAGCCTGGCGCGCATCAGCGAAGGGACCAGGCTGGGCAAGGGGAGCATCTATCACTTTTTCCCGGGCGGCAAGGAGGAGATGGCGCAAGCCGTGCTGGGCCACGTGGATGCGTGGTTCCGGCAGCATGTGTTCGAGCCGTTGAACGAGCGTGACGATGCCGTGGCAGGCATCAAGGCCATGTTCGACGACGTCAGCCGCTATTTCCTCTCGGGGCAGCGTGTCTGCCTGGTCGGCGTCTTTGCGCTGGGCAATGAGCGCGATCGCTTTGCCGTGATGGTGCGTGATTACTTCATCGCCTGGATCGATGCGCTCGCGTCCGCCCTGGTGCGGACCGGGCGCAAGCCGAAGGAAGCCAGAACGCGGGCCGAGGAAGTCGTGGGCGGAATACAGGGGGCGCTGGTGCTGGCGCGCGCCCTGGACAGTACCGATGTGTTTGCCGATGCGTTGAAGCGCTTCCAGAAGCGGCTGTTGGGCTGATCTCCCGTCCAGCAGGTGAATGCAACGGCATGGGGTTGCCGTCGTGTTCTGCGAGCGATCCGTCATCGGACAGGCCGTGTACTTGATGTTTGAGTTTCAACGAGGACGACAACTGCGGATACAAGGGGGGAGTACCTTGAAACACCGATTCATCAGATGGACGGCGATGTTGCTTTGGTCGACATGCCTGTTCGCTTCTGCAGAGGAAAAAACTCAACCGCCTGTGACGATGGAAAACTCCATTGGCATGCAGATGGTGCTGATCCCGGCGGGCGAATTCTGGATGGGAACCGAGGAGTCGCTGGCCGCGCTGAAGCAGGCCTATCCGGATTATGAGGAGCGGCGGCTGCGCGATCTCGACGATGAACGGCCGCGGCACAAGGTGCTGATCACCCATCCGTTCTATCTCGGGAAGCATCTGGTCACCGTGGCCCAGTTCGCGAAATTCGTGGCCGAGTCGGGCTATACCCCGGAATCCATTCGCGATCAGACCGGCGGTTACGGCTACAACCCGCACTACGATCCTGAGAAGACCGAACGCAAAGACGCATTCGAAGGCCGCAGCCCGCAATACAGCTGGAAAAACCCCGGCTTCCCCCAGACCGATGATCATCCGGTACTCAACGTCACCTGGAATGATGCATCAGCCCTTGCCGCCTGGCTCAGTGAGAAAGAGCACGCGCACTATCGTCTGCCGACCGAAGCCGAATGGGAATACGCTTGCCGCGCGGGGACGACGACGCGCTATCCCAATGGCGATGATCCGGAGGGCCTGAGTCAGATCTCCAACACCTTTGATGCCGACGCTGCTCCCTACTGGCCACGCATGGCCGGTCGCGCGCTGAAGAGTCACGACGGCTTCGCCTTCACCTCGCCGGTGGGCAGTTTCCCGGCGAATGCCTTCGGGCTGTATGACATGGTAGGCAATGCCTGGGAATGGACCGCCGACTGGTATGGCGAAGAGACCTATGCGCGTTCGCCGCTGGCCGACCCGCGTGGGCCGTCCAACGGGGAAACCAAGGTGCGGCGCGGCGGCTCGTGGCATACCTGGTCACTGTATGCGCGGTGTGCCTTCCGGAACTGGAATACCGTCAGCACGCGCTATACGCTGGTGGGGATCAGGCTGGTGCGGGATGTGGAAGTCCGGCATTGAAAATTGCGTCGGGCGCTGCCAGCGCGTCGGCTTCCGCATCCGGCCAGAATGGCTCAGTAGCGCAGGACGTCAAATCACTTTCACGAACAAGCCAGCGACGATGGTTGGCACGTCCGAGCAGATCAGGTCGAACGCAGAGTGGATGAAGTAGTCCATGTGATTGCTCCGGTGAGGGTGACTGCGAGACTCAGCAGTAAGTGATGTTGGCCAGCGCTTCCAGCATGTGCATGAACCAGTGGCCGTCGTCGGCACGATAGCGGCAGATGGTGGTGGCAGCGGCGTTGCCGGCAGCAGCCAGGGACATGAGGGCAGCGACGAGGCAGGTAGCGTGGATGCGCATGGTGTTCTCCGGTTGGGTGAGGATCGGTGCGGCTGGTATGGGTGAAGCTTGATCCTCGGGGGTTTCAACCGGATTTCAGCGGAGCGGAGACGTGTTTCAGTTGAAATGGGGGCGTTCGGCAACGCGCGGAGGGAGTGGGTGGGTTGAGATTCTCAAGCAAGAAAAACTCTCCCTCCGGCGAAGAACGGACGAACGTTTCACCTGCTTGAACGCCGTCTGTTCATCGCACTACAGGAGTGTCATCGTTATACCCCGTCACCGGGGTTCTTCCCCTTTCCCGCTGCGAGGAAACCCAGTTTCTCCATCGCATCCTGGGTTTCCAACAGCATCGTTGCTACTTCCGCGACAGTCACTCGCAGGCCAGTGGCACGCTCCCTCATGAATTGGTAAGCGCTTTCTTCGCTGTGCTTCTGGTATTCAACCAGCACACGAATCGCCTTCTCGATCTGCCGGCGTGACTTGATGGTCGATTCGAGCTTGTCTATCTTGGCCTGCTGCCGTTGTTGAAAACCCTGTGAAGAGCGCGCCAGCACCAGCGTACTCAGGATGCCTTGCGAGCGGAACGGACGTGTCAGCACACCGTGCGCCTTGGTGTCCAGCAACAGCTTCAAGGTGGTCGGGCTTTCATAGTCGGACAAGGCGACCAGGGCCGCATCCACGGCGCTGGCATTCCATCCGCTGCGTCCTTCGAGCTCCTGCGATATCTGGAAGAAAATGACGTCGGCTCCGGTCGGCGGCTCCGTTGGACTAGGCCAGATCACGCGCAGCCGGCAACCGATGCGCTGCAACTGCTGGATCACTACGTCCCGGTCTTCTCCGGGCGGATAGACGACGGCTACGCAGATACTGCGCAGGTCCTCGTAAAGTCGGCGAAGGCTTTGTCCCATGACCTTACCTCAACCAGAAACCGGAAAAGCCGAAAGTGGAAAGATAGGGGTCCGGCTTGACGGGCTCCGACGCTTCCCAGGCGATGTCGAACTGTCCGTCGCTACGGCAGATGCCAATGCGCGGGGTAAGGGCGCAATGATTGTTGTCTGCGTCGACACTGATGCGCCCTTCAGGCGAATCGAATGACACCGTATGAGTGGCCTCCACCAGCTTGCGCCGGTCCAGGCTGCCTGCGCGCTGCAGGGCGCGCGCAAACAGGTGGACCTGGGCATAGGCCATCTCCGACCAGGTGCTGGTGGGCCGGTCGCCGAAACGCTTGCGCCAGAGGGCGAGGAAATGCCGGTTGCTCTCATTGTCCAGCGAACCGAAATAGGTCGCGGCTGTGATGTGGCCCGCGCAGTGCCGGGCACCGATCAGGCGGATCTCTTCCTCCGCCATCGAGAGGCTGGCGATCGGTGTGGTCGTCGGATCGAATCCGAACTCGGGATAAAGCTGGTAAAACAGCCGCGCCGATTGTCCCACCAGCGTCGAAAACACCACGTCGGGCTGGGCCGCCTTGATGTCGGTCAGCACCTCTTCCAGTTCGCCCCGGCCGGCTTCCAGCGGCAGATAGATTTCATCGAGGATCTCGCCACCATGCTGCTCCACCATGTCGCGCATGACGCGATTGGATTCGCGCGGATAGATGTAGTCGGTACCTACCAGGAAGAAGCGGGTGCGCTTGTTCTGCATGAGGTAGGCGGCCAGCTGCACGCTGTTCTGGTTCGGGACGGCACCGGTATAGATCACGTTGGGTGAATACTCGAAACCCTCATAGAAGGAGCAGTACCACAGCAGTGCGTTGTTGCGTTCGATGACCGGCAGCACCGCCTTGCGGCTGGATGAGCGCGAGCAGCCGAATACCACGTTGATCTCGTCCTCCAGCAGCAGGCGCGTGACCAGCTTGCGATATTCCGCGATGTCGCCCTTGGGGTCGTAGGCCACCGGCACCAAGGGCCGGCCGAGCACACCACCGAGCTGGTTGATCTCTTCGATCGCCAGCGCGGTCCCGAAAAAGTGTTCAGATTCCGTGACCCCGGTTGCGCCCGACCGAGAAAACAGCACGCCAATGCGCCAGCCATCTTCCTGTCGCACGCGCGTATCCTGGAATGAAGTGGAATTCATGGTCGGTCCTTATCGGTCGAACAGCGCCTGCAAGCGGTCCGTGTCTTGCGTGGATTGCAGGGCCAGCATCAGCAGGATACGGGCTTTCTGCGGACTCAGGTCATCGGCGAAGACTGCGCCGACAGCCTTGAGGGTAGCACCGCCGCCGTCGAAACCGTAGGACGGCGATACGCGGCCATGGGGCACACGGGTGGAGATCACCACCGGGATGCCCTGTCCGGTGGCGTACCGGATTGCCTCATACATGTCGGCATTCACGTTGCCGCAGCCGAGCGCCTGGATCACGATCCCGCTTGCGCCCAGCGTCACCGCAGCGCGCAGCAAGTCACCGCTGGCTCCGCCGAACATGGGGATGATCTCGACCCGTGGCAAAGTACCGCCGAGCAAGGGCAGATGCTGGCGGCGCATCGGCCGGCGCGCGAGAACTACGCGATCTTCATCGGCTACCCCCAGCACGCCGAAATCACCGGACTTGAAGCTCTCGACGTCGGCAGTATGGGTCTTGCTGACATCGCGGGCGGCGTTGATCTGGTTGTTCATCGCAATCATCGCGCCCAGGCCGTGCGCTTGCGCGCTGGCGCACACACGCGCTGCGTTGAGCAGATTGCGCGGTCCGTCGAAATCCGGGCTGGAGGCATTGCGCTGCGCACCGATCAGCACTACCGGCTTGTCGCTGGCCAGGGTCAGGTCAAGGAACCACGCGGTTTCTTCCAGCGTATCCGTGCCGTGGGAGACGATCACGCCGTCCACTTCCGGGCGCTCCAGCGCGGCTGCGACCGCCTGCTGCAGGGCGATCCAGCGTGGCGGATCCATATAGCCGGACGGTACGTTGAACAGATTGACGACCTCCAGCTGCGCGATGGCGCGGATGCCGGGCACGGTGGCCAGCAGCTCATCGCCCGAGAGGGCGGGCACCGGCGCCTTTCGGACCGGGTCGATTTTCATGGCAATGGTGCCACCGGTGGAGATGTAAACGCAGAGGGGCAGGTTGGATTGGGCTGAACTCATCATGGCATCGAATGGTTGGCAAGAAATATGCCCGCGGCCGCAGCGGCCCGGCACGCGGGATGGGGGATCGCACCGATTATCGTCACAGAGCGGGTGCCGGGACAAGCGGCGCAACCCATGCCCACGTCATACGCGCAAGTGCCCGAAGACAAGTTCTGCCGCGCCGTCGCGCTTGGCGGGCCCCTCCTCGACCAGCTCGCCCTGCTTGATGATGAGGTAGCGGTCCGCCACTTGCAGCGCGAAGGGCACGTTCTGTTCAACCAGCAGCAGCGTGGTGCCGTGCTGCCTGCGCTCCTCCTGCAGCGCGTTGGCCAGGCGGTCGATGACCGAGGGCTGCAAGCCTTCGGTGATCTCGTCCAGCAGGATCACCGAGGGCCGCATCATCAGGGCGCGTGCCAGCAACAGCATCTTCTGCTCACCGCCGGAGAGGGTGCCGGCGTATTGCTGCAGCCGGCTGCGAAACACCGGGAACAGGGGGTCGACGGCAGCGAAGCGCTCTTCGAACAACGCCGGCTGCGCCAGCCCCAGGCGCAGGTTGTCGCCGATGCTCAGTTCGGCGAAGAGGGCGTTCTCCTGTGCCGCATAGGCCACCCCCTGGCGCGCGATGCGGTGCGGTGCCAAGTGTGTGATGTTGCGCCCGTGCAGGTGGATCGCACCGCCCTGCTTGCCGAGGTAGCCCATGATGGTCTTGAGCAGAGTGCTCTTGCCCATGCCATTCTTGCCCAGCAGGGCTACGGCCTCGCCTTGCGCGATGTTCAGCGACACGCCGCGCAGCACGACCGACGCACGATAGCCGCTGGTAATGCCGTCCAACACCAGTGCCGATGATCTCATTGCGCCTCCGTTGCGTGGATACTGCCTGAATAAATGGTGTTGACCAGTTCCGAATTGACCACCTCATCGAAACTGCCTTCCATGGCGATCGCACCTTGATGCAGCACCACGATGCGGGTGGCGATCTGCTGCACGAAATCAACATCATGCTCCACCAGCAGGCAGCACAGCCGGTACTTGAGCGCGAGCGAAGACAGTACCCCGCCGATCTGCGTACGCTCGGCCTTGGTGAGCCCGGCGGTAGGTTCATCCAGCAGCACCACACGGGGCTCCAGCGCCAACACCATGGCCAGTTCCAGCGCCTGCTGCTGGCCGTGGGAGAGATCCCCGGCGACGCTGTCGAGTTTCTCATCCAGACCGGTGGCGCGCATCACGTGCAAGGCATAAGGGGGGAGATGCAGCACGTCCGCACGCCGGAACAGGGCCGGCCGTTCAAGCCGCGCACGGGCGATGCGCAGGCACTGCGCCACGGTCAGTGTGTCGAAGATATTGGCGTTCTGGAACTTGCGTCCCAGCCCGAGGCTGACGCAGGCCTCCGGCGGCAATTGGCCGATGTCGCTGCCGCACAGCGCGATGCTGCCGGCGCTGCGCTCGGCACCATCGCTCATGCAGCGCATCAGTGTAGTCTTGCCGGCTCCATTGGGACCGATCAGCCCGACCAGCTCGCCGGCACGGGCGGCGAAGTCGATGCCGCGCAGCACCTTCAGCGGGCCGAAGTGGCGGGCCACTCCCCGCATGCGGATCGCCTCCGCCTGCGCATCGCCGCCGGTCACGCCGGCACATTCTTCCAGGCCCGGCTGATGCGCGCTTGCGCGGCCCAGGCCAAGGGGTCGCAACAGCAGCGGCACCAGGCCCTGGGGCAGCAGTACGATCACCAGGATGAACGCTGCGCCCAGGATCAATTGCCAGGCAAAGGGCATGCTGCTGCTGAGATAGGCGGTGGCAACATTGATCAATACGGCACCGATCAGTGGTCCCCACAGGCTGCCGCGCCCGCCCAGCGCGACCCAGATGATGAATTCCGTGCCCAGCGCGAAGCCGGCCAGCTCGGGTGCGACCACGCCACTGAAAGCGCCGTAGCCGAATCCGGCCAGACCGGCCAGTACTGCCATGGCCACCAGCAGCGTAATTTTCACCAGCGAGGTGTTGATGCCCAGATAGCTGCAGCGCTGCTCATTGTCGCGGATGGCGGCGAGCAGGCGGCCGGCATCGGAGCGCACCAGCAAGCAGCCGGCCAGCGCAGCCACTGCCAGCATGCCGCCCGAGATCCAATACCAGGCGTCGAGGGAAAAATCGAAGCTGTCATAACCGGTCAGCCCGGAACTGGAGCCGGTCCAGCTGCCACCCGACAGCAGCAGCTGGGTCAGCACGATGGGCAGCACCAGCGAAATCACGGTGGCGAAGAACGGCGACGCACCGCGATAGAACGACAGCCATCCGGCCAGCGCCGCCACCGCTGCTGCGGCGGCGATGGTGGTGCCGATTGCCAGCATGACCGTGACAGGGCTGAAGCCGCCATGCGTGAACACCAGTCCGGCGGCATAGGCACCGATTCCGAAGAAAGCCGACTGGCCGAACGTGAGGTAGCCGGTATAGCCCCACAGAATATCGACGGTCATCGCAACGATGGCCATGAAATAGGCCTTGATGAGGATGTTTTGCAGGTAGGTGTCGAAGATCCACGGCCCGGCAGCCAGCAACAGCAGGCCCACACCGACGAACAGCAAGACGCTGCGCAGAGAATGGCGTACGCGTGCGGCACCCGCCCGTGAGGAAGGTGCGGCGGAAGAATAAGAGGAGTTACGCACGGGCCAGCCCCTTCGGTCGGATACGCAAGGTCACTGCAGCGAGGACGGCGATGGTGAGACCGCCGAGCACAGGATTGGCGTAGGTGCTGACCAGCACCTGCGCAGCACCGAATACCATGCAGGCCAGCAGCAGGCTCAGGATTGAGTGGCCGGAGATCATCACCAGCATGAAGGCACTGATCAGCCAGGGCAGGCCCATATTGGGGTCGACGCTGGAGAGCGGCGTGATCATCGCGCCGGCCAGTGTGCCCAGTCCGGCACCCAGGCTGAAGGTGACGAAGCGTACGCGGCCGGAATGGATGCCCAGGCTGCTGGCCAGTTCCTCATTCATGATCACTGCGCGGGTACGCACGCCGAAATCCGTACCGTTGAGCAGCGCCGTGAGCAGCAGGCAGATGCCCAGCGCCAGCGGCACCAGCAACAGGCGGTAGGCGGAGTAGTCGACGCCGAGGATGTTCCAGGTCCCGGTCAGCGGTGCGTTGACGAACTGCACCTCTCGACCGAAGGCCATCACGATCAGCTGGCCAATCACGATGCTCAGTCCCCATGTCGCCAGGATGGCGTCCAGCGGCCGCTTGTAAAGGCGGCGAACGATCACGCCTTCGACCAGCATGCCCACGGCGATACCAGCTACCAGCGCCAGCGGCCATCCCAGCCAGGGATCGAGTTGCAGACGCGTGGTTACGTAACTGGCGTAACCGCCCAAGGTCAGCAAGGCCCCGTGGGCGAAATTGACGATCTTCATGACACCGAAGATCATCATCAGTCCGGCGGTGACGACGAACAGCATCGCGGCCGTCGTCAGCATATCCAGCAATAGCGCCATGGCGCTCTCCTCTCGTTTCTCAGGCCGCCGCGGTCATGGCCGCGGCGGCGTTGTTATCGCAAGGCGGTCCTGCCTGCCGCCATCACTTGATGCTCGGGCACTGGTTGCCGGGGTCGACGCTGGCGAAGGTCTCCAGAATACGGATCGATCCGTCGGCCTGCACCTGGCCCAGGCGCATGGAAAGCGGCGCATGATGGCTCTTGTTCATCGCCACCGTGCCACGCGGACCGTTGAACGACACTTCGCCGAGCGCCTTGCTCACCTTGTCGCTGTCAGTCGATCCGGCTTTCTCGACGGCGGCCTTGTACAGATAGAAGGCTTCGTACTGGGGCTCGGACAATTCATTGGGGGTCTTCAGGTCGGCGCCGAATTTTTTCTTCAGCGCGTCCATGAATTTCCTGTTTTCCGCCGTATCGATGCTGGTCAGGTAAGAAGCCGACATGTAGAGCCCGGTGGCGGCATCGCCCATGGTCCTGGCGGTACCCTCGTCAATGGCGAGGTTGCCGTAGGGTAGCGTCAGACCGGCTCCCTTGAGCTGCTTCGCCAGCGACACATTGGGTGCGCCGCCGGCGGTGGCGCTGATCAGGGCGTCCGGCTTGCTGGCACGGATCTTCGAAACTACCGTGGTCCAGTCGCTGCCGTCGATGGGCAGGTATTCTTCGCCGACGACCTTGCCGCCTTTCTGCTCGATGTACTTCTTGGTGAATTCCAGCATGCCTCGGCCAAAGGCGTAGTCGCTGCCGACCAGGAAGAAGGTCTTGGCATTCATGGACTTGCTGAAGTAATCCACTACCGGCGCCACCTGTTGCTCCGGCACCCAGCCGTTGGCGTACATCCATTTATTGCACGAGCGACCTTCGTAGAAGGACGTGTAGATGTAAGGTACCTTGCCGCGGCTGATCACCGGCAGCGCGGCATTGCGTGCGGCGCTGGTTTCCATGGCGATGACGGCGTTGACCCTCTTTTGGAACACCAGCGTATCGAAAGCTTTCTGCGCGCCCACTGCGCCGGAGGCGTCATCGACGATTTCCAGCTCCAGCTTGCGTCCCATGATGCCGCCCGCGGCGTTGATTTCATCGACCGCCAGTTGCGAGGACTGCACTACGGCCGGTGCCACCACGCTGTTGGCACCCGATAGCCCGACCGCCACGCCGATGCGGATGGGCTCGGCGGCGTGGGCCGGCGCAGCTGCGGCAAGCAGGGAAAATGCGACAGCAAATACGCCATGGGGCAGCGCGAAAGTGAATCTGTTCATCATGAACTCCTCAGTCGGTGTGAGTGGATGGATGGAATGGATCCTGAAAGAAAAGCGGTACGGCAAACGGCAAGCGGTTCAGTGCCGCGGCAGCGGCCAACCCGTGCCCAGCATCGGGTCGTAGAGGTCGTCGCGACGGTCGCGCAGCACATGGTTGAAGGGAGTGAGGTGGCGTGCCTGGCGCGACTCCTTGAGATTGAGGCTGGCATACAGTATTTGCTCGCCGTCCTCCGGTGCCGGCCCGGCCAGCGGCCAGCCTTGCGCGCCAATGATCACGCTCTGTCCGATGAAGGGCTGGCCGCGCTCGGTGCCGGTACGGTTGGCGCACACGATGGTGAGCGCGTTGCTATGGGCATTGGCCATCGCCAGTGAAGTTGCCATGGCTTGGCGGTTGTCTGGCTGCCCTGGCATCGGTACCCAGTTGGTTGGCATCGCCACGACGTCAGCACCCTGCATGGCAAGCAACCGATACACTTCCGGGAACCAGCCGTCGTAGCAGATCGCCACGCCCAGTCGTCCCCAGCGTGTGTGGAACAGGGGTAATCCCTTGTCGCCAGCTTCAAAGAACAGATGTTCGTCGCCCCACAGATGCAGCTTGCGGTAGACGCCCAGCC
The DNA here is from genome assembly GCF_017833835.1 of Herbaspirillum sp. 1130. NCBI lineage: Bacteria > Pseudomonadati > Pseudomonadota > Betaproteobacteria > Burkholderiales > Oxalobacteraceae > Herbaspirillum > Herbaspirillum sp. 1130. Next base: position 193,321 of record NZ_JAFICQ010000004.1, on the reverse strand, counting down.
AGCCGTCCGGGCCAATCACCACAGCGGAATTGTAGAGCCGGTCGCCCTCGCGTTCGGCGATGCCGGCCACGACATGGATACCGTTGCGCCGCGCGGCGGCCATCCAGGCCTGGGTGGTGGGGCCGTCGGGCAGGACTTCCGCCAAGGCGAAGGCTTCGGCGCGGCTGGCGAAGACATAGCCGCTGTTGACCAGCTCGGGCAAGACCACCAGCTCGGCCCCCTCGGCGGCGGCGCGATCGATGAAGGCAATGGAACGGGCAACATTCTCTTCCTTGCGGCCAATGTGGGGCTCCATCTGGACGCTTGCCACCTTGATCAATGGAAACGAGGGCGGCGAGGTGTTTTCCTGTGACGACATGCGAATCTCCAAAACAAAAAGCCCCTGACTGCGCTTGATGCGCATGTCAGGGGCTTTCATAGCCGGTATGTATGGTCAGCAATATTGCTGGGAGTACTGCCTGGTGGCGTTCCTAGGCAGCGAGGCGATTATTGCATCACTCAAATGAACGCGTCAATACGTGTCATCATTGCTGGTCGTGTCACACCTTGCCCTTGTAAAGGCGATGTTGTGATCAGCGTCGTCCGAAACGTCAGGCTAACTGAAGAGGGGGAGACGAAAAATCCAGCTGGACTGCTTTCTGTTGCGGTGGTTTTTTTCGCAGGTCGTGCATGGGGCCCAAGTCCCGATATCGATATCCACAGTAGGGAGTATCGTCAGTTATTTCATTAGTGAAGGACTGCTTCCGCCGCTAATATCATGATTCCTTGCTCCCCCAAGATGTATCGCTTTAGCGAGTATGTTCAATCCAAAAAGCACCCATTGATTTCTCGAGCTGATGATCATTGATCGACCTGATTTGCTTCTCTTCATCGTCTTCGCCCCATTAACAGGGGTTTCAATTATTGCGCGTCAGCTTATCCGGGAGTCGCTCTTCGCACGGATCTTGAAAGCAAAAAATTTCCCCATCGGAGCGAGATGGTATTCGATCACGCAAGGTGGGATTGGAACGTCTCTCTCGCGTGAGCTTGTTTGGGGGCCTGCATCAAAAGACATGCTCAAGGAAAAACAGCTACGCTTCTTGATTCTTGCCGCCCGAATGTTCTCGATCACACTCTGTGTGGGTTTTTCAGGAGTGATGCTGACCATGCTTTGGGTAGCACTGCTGCACTATCGGTAGCAGAATCGGATGAACGATTTTGGCCAAAATGAAAGTCCAGACATCATGTTCACCTGCCCCTGCTGTGGCCACGAGGTGTTTTCTGAACCACCAGGTTCTCATGAAATTTGCTCCGTCTGCTTCTGGGAGGACGATGAACTGCAGCTGTACTATCCTTATGCAAGCGGTGCCAATTCCTGCAGCCTGATGGAGGCCCAAGTCAATTTCGTGCAGTTTGGTGCTTGCGACCGAGCAATGGTGAAAACTGCACGCAAGCTCATGGAAGGTAATACGCGAGACGCCGGTTGGTTTCCGCTCCGGGAGCGGCCTGTTGATCTTCCCGGCATCGATGGGATTGAGCGCAAGAGCGTGACATCGCTCGGTGGCCTGTATTGCTGGATTCGACAATCGTGGCCCGATAGCAATTGAAGCGGGCAAGCGGCGATCAACAGGCGCAGAACTCTGCTCACGCAAAAACGCCTGCTCCATCGAGCAGGCGTTTTCATTTCAACTCTGATCAACTCTGATCAGTAACGATCGTTACTGATTCATCAGCTCACTGCCACCCATACCGCCGGGCATACCACCCCTTCATCCCCTGGATCAGCACCGCATAGGCGACCAGGATCGCCACCAGCCACGGGAAGTACGACAGCGGCAGCGCCTCCAGCTTGAAGTAATGCGCCAGCGGCGTCATCGGGATCGCAATGCCGATGGCCATGATGACCAGTGTCATCCCCATCAGCGGCCACGAGGCGCGGCTCTGGAAGAAGGGGATGCGGCGCGTGCGGATCATGTGCACGATCAGCGTCTGCGACAGCAACCCTTCAATGAACCAGCCGGACTGGAACAGGGTTTGATGTTCCGGCGTGCTGGCGCCGAAGATATACCACATCAGCGCAAAGGTCGTGATATCAAAGATCGAGCTGATCGGACCGAAGAAGACCATGAAGCGGCCGATGTCGCCGGCATCCCAGCGCTGCGGCTTTTCCAGGAATTCCTTGTCGACGTTGTCGAAGGGAATCGAGATCTGCGAGACGTCATACAGCAGGTTCTGCACCAGCAGATGCAAGGGCAGCATCGGCAGGAAAGGCAGGAAGGCACTGGCAATCAGGACCGAGAAGACATTGCCGAAGTTGGAGCTGGCCGTCATCTTGATGTATTTCAGCATGTTGGCGAAGGTCTTGCGGCCTTCCAGCACGCCTTCTTCCAGCACCATCAGGCTCTTCTCCAGCAGGATCAGATCCGCCGCTTCCTTGGCAATATCCACCGCCGTATCCACCGAGATACCGATGTCGGCAGCACGCAGGGCCGGCGCATCATTGATTCCATCACCCATGAAGCCGACCACGTGTCCGCGATCATGCAGAACGCGCACGATGCGTTCCTTGTGCGCCGGCGAGAGCTTGGCGAAGACCGTCACCGTCTCCACCGCCTGCGACAGCTCCGCATCGCTCATCTTCTCGACATACGAACCCAGCAGCATGCCCTTGACCTCCAGCCCGACCTCACGGCAGATCTTGGCGGTGACCAGTTCGTTGTCGCCGGTCAGGATCTTGACCTTCACGCCATGCGCACGCAATGCGGCCAGGGCAGGGGCGGTCGATTCCTTGGGCGGATCGAGGAAGGCGATGTAACCGATCAGCACCAGATCCGATTCGTCAGCCAGGCTGTACACCTCCTTGGTCGGCGGCAAGTCCTTGGCGGCCACGCCGACCACGCGCAGGCCCTCGGCGTTGAGGCTGCCGGTGGTGGCGCGGATCTCTTCCAGCAAGGCCGGGGTCAGCGGTACCACTTCGCCATTGACGCGGGCGCGCGAGCACACCGAGACGATTTCCTCGACCGCACCCTTGCAGATCAGCTCGTGGTGATCCTCGCGCTCGGACACCACCACCGACATGCGGCGGCGCTGGAAGTCGAAAGGAATTTCGTCGACCTTGCGATAGGCCGAGGCGATGGACATTTCACGTTGCAGCTCGGCGTGCTCCAGCACGGCCACGTCCAGCAGGTTCTTCAGGCCGGTCTGGTAATAACTGTTCAGGTAGGCGTATTGCAGCACTTCGTCGTCGGGTTCGCCATGAATGTCGGTATGACGTTCCAGGAAAATCTTGTCCTGCGTGAGCGTGCCGGTCTTGTCGGTACACAGCACGTCCATCGCACCGAAGTTCTGGATCGCATCGAGCCGCTTGACGATCACCTTCTTGCGCGACAGTGCCACCGCGCCCTTGGCCAGGGTCGAGGTCACGATCATGGGCAGCATCTCGGGCGTCAGGCCTACGGCCACGGAGAGACCGAACAGGAAGGCTTCCACCCAGTCGCCCTTGGTGAAACCGTTGATGAAGAACACCACCGGCGTCATCACCAGCATGAAGCGGATCAACAGCCAGCTGACCTTGTTGACGCCCGCCTGGAAGGCAGTCGGCGTGCGGTCAGTGGCGGTGACGCGCTCAGCCAGCGCACCAAAATACGTGCGCTTGCCGGTGGTCAGCACCACGCCCGTAGCCGAGCCGCTGACGACGTTGGTGCCCATGAAGCAGAGGTTGTCCAGCTCCAGCGGGCTGCTGGTGTTGAGGTTGCTGGGGGTGACGAATTTTTCTACGGGCAGCGATTCGCCGGTCATCGCGGCCTGGCTCACGAACAGGTCCTTGGCGGCCAAGAGGCGCAGGTCAGCGGGGATCATGTCGCCCGCCGAGAGCAGCACGATATCGCCCGGCACCAGCTTGTGGATCGGTACCTCGACGCGGCGCGCGCCCTTGGGGTGCAGCAACACGTCGAAGTAACGCTGCGCTTCGGCGGCGATCTCTTCGACCTGGTCGTGGCGCATCACGGTCGCGGTGTTGCTGACCATGGCCTTGAGCTTGTCGGCGGCGGTGTTGGAACGTGCTTCCTGCACGAAGCGCAGCAAGGTCGAGACCACCACCATGGTGCCGATGACGATGGCGGCCTTCATGTCCTCGGTGTAGAAGGAGACCGCGGCCAGCAGGGTCAGCAGCAGGTTGAAGGGGTTTTTGTAGCAGTGCCAGAGGTGGACGTACCAGGTCAGCGGCTTTTCGTGCTCGACTTCATTGGGGCCGCTGTGTTCACGGATGGCATCGGCTTCCGCTTCGGTCAGGCCGTCGGGGCGCGACTGCAGGCGCTGCAGCAGGGCCTGGGCTTCGCTGCGGGAGGCTTCGCTCAATTGCTCGGCCAGGGTTTGCGGGACTTCCTTGGTCACCGGGGCGCTGCGGAACATGTCCATGCCCAGGCGGCGGAAGTGACGGTCCATACCGCGTGCGCGGATGAAGCTGACAAAGGTTTCTTTCAGCAGGTTCAGATTCATGGCGTGCTTCTTTTCTTGTTGGGCCTCGTCCCGTGGACGAAGCGGTTTGCATCGCGTCGGCCTGCAGCAGGGCAGGCCGGCATCGGGGTCAGCGCCGTGGACGGCCCCCGCCAAGACGGGCGGCCGGACGCGGCGCGCTGGGTCTTCGCGTGTTCATGATGAATGTGTCTGTCGCATTGCAGCCTCCGCCTGGTTGAGCGGAGACCCTGTCATCGGCACCTGACGGCGGCAACAGACGTGCAGCCGCATGGCGGCTGGCCATGCGGAAGGCGGTGCGTCATGACGCGCGCGGCATCAGGCGAGCCGGCTGCCGGCTCGATGGAGCGGGCAATGCGGTCGCGATGCAGCTGCGTTCTGACGCCGTGTCTGCGGCGGTCGATCGTCGATCTGTCGTTGTGAGGGAATGTCGTTGTCAGCGGCGCTGCTGAAAACCGGCCTGGAAAGACCGCGCGCTGCCGACATGAATTGCCGTCATCTGCCTGGTGCAAGATGACGACAGGATGAAGTCCTGCTGAAATCCTTGCTGAGGCTTAACCCGGAATTAACCGGCAACAACTGTCACCCGAACAAGTGCCCATGAGAGGGACTCCAAAAAATGAGAACGGGCGAATTCTACGCCCGCGCGGAAAACAGGGTCAAGGCAAATTCGCCCGCGTTGCCGAAAATTTGTGCATCTGCAACAAGACGGAGCGGAAGCTTTCTGCTTCACAGCGAGGATGGTGAAGCGGTATTTCGCTGCTCTGGACGCTGCTGTGCAGCACCGATTCTCGCCGGGTGAGCCTTGTCTTCCATGGTGTACGGCCTATACTCGAAACGAGGCAAGCCCGAACAGAGTACGCGCAGTAACCCCGCGCAAAACCAATAAACTCGACCAGGAGACGCATCATGCCCAACCTCATCATGAACAATCTGATGTTCTTCATTCCCATGGCGCTGGCGGGTTTGTTGCTCTGCGGCGAGGTTCCGGTGGCGTCACGGATGGTCCGAACCAGTTTGAGAGCAGTGGGTGCGGTCTTCGGCGCACTGCTTGCGCTTTTAGTACTGGAAGCACTGCCAGTGCTAATTTAGCGGGCTTTCTGCGGCCCGCTTTGCCGCTCGTTGCGGCAGTGGCCGGGGCATCGGCGCAGGCATTTTTTTAGGGAAGTACGCCTATCATTCCGTCATGCTGATCGCCCCGCCTTGATTTCCCTAGGTCGATGTTTTCACAGTGGTCTCGTGGCGGCCCCGAAAACATCGGCCTTTTTTGCGTCCATCGCTTTCGTGGCTTCTTCGCTGCACGCCTATACGCAGCAGGGAGGCGGCGGCTGATTGGGCATGCGCGGCGCGCGCTCCAGCGCCGGATCCCAGACCACCAGGCGATCGCGCCCGGTTTCCTTGGCGCAGTACATGGCGTGGTCGGCGCGTTGCAGCCAGACGAAATGAGCGTCCATGTCCGCAGAGAAGGGCACCAGTCCGGCACTGACCGTACAACCATATAAATTGTTTTCATCATTTCTGGTGCGCGCCGCTTCGATCACCCGCTGTGACAGCGCCAGCGCATCGGCTGGCGACACGTCGCGCAGGATCACGCCGAATTCCTCACCGCCGTAACGTCCGATCGCATCCTGTTCGCGCAGCATGGTCCGCAGCAGGCGCGCGAAGTTGCGCAGCACTTCGTCGCCGATCAGGTGGCCCCAGGTGTCGTTGATGCTCTTGAAGTGGTCCAGGTCCAGCAACAGCAGGAAGGTCTGGTGCTGCGCGGAGCTCTGGCGGTGCAGGCGTTCGAATTCGCCCAGCAGCAGGCTCTCCCAGTAGCGGCGATTGAACAGCAGCGTGAGCCCGTCGAGCTGGCTGACGATTTCGAACTGGCGTGAGCGATCGGCCAGCTTCTTCGACATCAGGTAGGTCGACTGTCCCAGCGCCAGGGGATAGAGCATCATCATCGGCAGGCAGGCGAGGATGGTGGTCAGGTCCGACTGCGGCAGGAAATGCGCACCCAGCAGCCACCATCCCAGCACGCCCGCCACCAGGGTTGCGTACAGGCCGCGCATGAACAGGCGCAGTCCGCCGGCGGCGATATTGTCCATCGACAGCATCGAGATGATGACCGCACTGGGCACCAGGTTGCCCTGCAGCGCTGCAATCCAGAAACCGCCAAAGGCGGCGTCGATCACCAGGTTGCGTCGTTCGGCACGATACGGGATCGCCGACCTGAGGGCCCACTGGCGCGCCAGATGCGGCCACAGGTAGCCATGCACACCCAGCAACAGCCACAGCGGCCATGGCACGGGATGCTGCAGGAAGCCGGCGGCGACGCAGAAAAATCCCACGCCAAGGCCAATCACCCGCAGACGGTAGATGCGCTGCACGAAGCGCACGCCCTTGCCGGCCAGCGCCGCCTGGCTCGCCTCGCCGGAACGCGCGGGACGCTGGCGTAGCAGGGCGATCGGATTGAGTACGTCCAGCAGCAAGGCCAGCAGGCGTGCAGCGGGCGGTCGCGGGGTGGGGCAATCGGGATTGGAGGGGGAGGACATGTTCATGTTTTTCTTTCGTCTGGTCCGCGGGTGATGTCAGCCGGGCCAGCGGTCGCCGGAGTTTCTGGTACGCACGATTACATGCAAGCGATGATTATCAGTCACGCAGCGTAACGCCATCTGGCGGCTGTTCGCAAGCCCGCTCTGCGCTTGCCTTGACCGGGATCTTGCGCACACGGGGAACCGTTTCCGCCGGGCATTGGTCAGTGTCAGGCCGGGCCGTTCACATCGCGTCTTTCAAGCAGGATGAGAACAGACTCTAGTGTCGCATGGCAAGGTGACGCGCCGATGTCGTCATCCCCGCCTGCTGCACCGACGGCCGGTCATGCATCCCCTTATAATGCCTGCTCCTCATTTCCGTCTCCATCATGTTCCGCTTCCCCCGTCTCGTGAAGTCTCCCCGGCTTGGTCTTTCTTCGTTGTGGCTGGCGCTGCTGGCCAGCAGCGCCGTCCCCCTCGTCCATGCACAGGGCTTGCCGCCTGCGGTGGTGGGGGCGCTGCGCGTGGCCCATATTCCGCAGCAGAATACCGGCGTCGTGGTGGTCGATGCCGACAACGGCAAGCGCATGCTGGCGGCCAACAATACCGGGCAGCCATTCAATCCGGCCTCCGTGATGAAGCTGGTGACCACGGATGCCGCGCTCGAAATCCTCGGGCCGACCTATACCTGGAAGACCCAGGCCTACATCGATGGCACGCTTGCCGGGGGCGTGCTCAATGGCGACCTGATCCTCAAGGGCGGGGGCGATCCCAAGCTGGTGCTGGAGAATTTCTGGCTGTTCCTGCGCCAGCTGCGCGCACGCGGCATCAAGGACATTCGCGGCAACCTGGTGCTGGATCGTACGTATTTTGCGGAGTCCAGCTATGACCCCTCGCAGTTCGATGGCGATCCGCAAAAGCCATACAACGCCGGCCCCGATGCCCTGCTGATGAATTACCGCACCCAGGCTTTCCGTTTTGAGCCGGATGCCGCCAGTGGCGTGGTCAGCGTGAGCATGGATCCACCGATGGCCGGCATCACCGTCACGCCGCCGCGCTTGTCGCAGGAGCCCTGCGGCGACTGGCAGGGCAAGCTGAAGATGAACAACGACCCCAACGCCGTCAGTTTCACCGGCAGCTACAGCGCCGACTGCGGGCCGCGCGTGTGGTATGTCCATCCGTATCGCATGAACAATGTGCAGTATGTAGGCGCGAGTTTTGTACAAATGTGGGCCGACCTCGGCGGCAGTTTTGCCGGGCGTGTGGTCAACGGGCAGGTCACGCCTTCGGCGCGGCTGATGGTGGAAGTGCAGTCGCCGCCGTTGCCGGAAGTCATCCGCGACATCAACAAGTACAGCAACAACGTGATGGCGCGCCAGGTGCTGCTGACGCTGGGGGCGGAGATGACCGGCCAGCCCGGTGACACCGTCAATGCCGCGCGCGCGGTGCGCGGCTGGCTCAATGACAAGGGCATCGATACCAATGGCCTGGCCATCGAGAACGGCGCCGGTCTTTCGCGCGTGGAGCGCGTCACGCCGGCGCTGCTGGCCAGCGTGCTGGTACAGGCCTACCGTTCGCCGTTGATGCCGGAATTCGTCTCCTCGCTGCCGCTGGTCGGTTACGACGGCACCATGCGCCGTCGCCTGAAGACGCAAAGCGTGGCCGGACAGGCGCACATCAAGACGGGCACGCTCAATGACGTGCGTTCGATTGCGGGCTATGTGCAGGCGGCCTCGGGCAAGACTTATGTGGTGGTGTTCCTGATCAATCACGCTGCTGCGCCGAATGGGCAGCAGGCGCAGGATGCCTTGTTGCAGTGGGTCTACGAAAACGGTTGAGATGAAGAACGGGCGGCTTCAATCGCAGCCGCCGCCTCCGCCATCACCCCCTCCGCCGCCATCCCCGCCGCCGCAGTCGCCCCCGCTTCCTCCGTCAGAGCCACTGCCGGAGCTGCTGACGTCGCCGGCCCAGCCAGCGCCGTTGCTTGCAGGAACACCCGGTGAGCTATAGCGTGCCTTGGTGTAATAGGAGGGAGCGCGATAATGCACGGGTGGCTGCGGCCGGGGCATCACGCGGCGCATGATCATGCGCAGGAGCAGCAACAGTGCGGCAAGCGCCACCAGCCAGAACAGTATTTTCATGGCATCAAAGTAGCAAGGGTTTGTCCGAGAGTTCGTTGTGCAGCTCGTCGCGGCCCCCAGGGTCGCGCGGCAAGACCTTCGCCAGGATGGCGTGCAGGCTGGCGAGTGCCTGCAGTGTGCTGGCCTCGTATTGGCCGGCGGCATATCCGGCAGTCATCTGCTTGCACACCTGCTGCCATTGCTCCCGCGTGACGCGGGCGTTGATGCCGCGATCAGCCACGATCTCGACCTTGCGGTCGGCCAGGTTGAGATAGACCAGCACGCCGCAGTTTTCTTCGGTATCCCAGATGCGGTAATGCGAAAACAGCTCATGCGCGCGCTGCCGCGCGCTCTCGCCGCGCCGCACTGCGCCCAGCGTGAGCGCGGCTTCGACGATCACGCGCACTTGCGCGCGATGCTGCCGCTCACCTTCGCCGATGCTGGCCTGGATCGCCTTGAGGGTGGAAGAGGGAAAGATGCGCCGTGCCGCCGCACGCGTCATGCGCAAGTGGCGCAACATGCGCGCAAACAGGGAAGGGGATGCGTTGTTGTGCGCCATGTCACCAGTCTCCCGAGGCACCGCCGCCATCGAATGTGCCGCCACCGCCGGAGAAGCCGCCGCCGGATGATCCGCCAAATCCACCACCGAAGCCGCCGCCACCCGAACGCGAACCGCCCCGTCCGGAACTGGCCTGGCGCAAGGCCTCGTCGACCAGGCTGCCGATGATGACGCCGGCGGTCGTGCTGCCGCCGCGGCCCCAGTCATTGCTGTTGAGGGCATTGCGGCTGCTGCGGCGCGACTTGAGCAATACCGTGAAGAACACGACCAGGAACAGCCCGATCACCATCAGCGTGATCCATCCGCCGCCATCATCGGTCTGTACCGCACTGGACGAGCGCTTGGCCGGTGGCAGCTTTTCCTGTTCCAGCAAGGTGGTGATGGCCGTCACTCCCGCCGCCAGCCCGCCATAGAAATCGTTCTGGCGGAAATGCGGGGCGATCACGTCTTCCAGGATGCGTTTGGATTGCGCATCCGTGAGGCTGCCCTGTACCCCACGCCCTGCTTCGATGCGCAGGCGGCGCAGGGATTTGGGATTGTCCTTGGCGACGATCAGGATCACGCCGTCATCGACGCCCTTGCGGCCCAGCTTCCAGGCCTCGGCCACGCGGATGCTGTATTGCTCGATGGCTTCGGGCGCGGTGGAGGACATCAGCAACACGCCGATCTGGCTGCCGGTGCGCTGTTCGATCTCGGCCAGAACGCCTTCGAGGGCCTGGCGCTGCTGCGGCTGCAGCAGGTGGACCTGGTCGATCACGTGGGCCGATAGCGGCGGCACCGGCACCAGGCCGTCATCGGCACGGGCCGGGGCGGCCAGCGCGATCCACGCCAGCAGCCAGCAGGTCAGGAGCAGCTTGCGCATGGCCAATCTGGGCTCCTGTGCTTACTTGCCGAAGTTGACCGCGGGCGCGGTCGAGATGGCTTTTTCGTTTTCTACCGTGAACGAGGGTTTGACTTCATAGCTGAACAGCTTGGCCGTGATGTTGGTGGGGAAGCTGCGCGCCAGGATGTTGTAATCCTTCACAGCGGCAATATAGCGCTGGCGGGCTACGGTGATGCGGTTTTCGGTGCCTTCCAGCTGGGATTGCAGGTCGCGGAAGCTGGTGTCGGCCTTCAACTGCGGGTAGTTCTCGGAGACCGCCATCAGGCGCGACAGCGCCGACGACAATTGCCCCTGTACTTCCTGGAATTTGGCAAAGGCCTTGGGGTCGTTGAGCACTTCCGGGGTGATCTGGAAGCTGGTGGCCGCAGCGCGGGCGCGGGTGACGGCTTCCAGGGTGTCCTTCTCGTGCGAGGCATAGCCCTTTACGGTGTTGACCAGGTTCGGGATCAGGTCGGCGCGGCGCTGGTACTGGTTGACCACTTCGCCCCAAGCCGCCTTGGTGGCTTCATCCTTGGCCTGGAATTCGTTGTAGCCGCAGCCGGAGAGGGTGAGGGCCGTCATGGCAATGGCCAGCCAGGCGAAGAGTTTTTTCATGTTGTTTTCCTCGTAGCAAAAAGTGAAGCAAAGGGAGCGCATGAGACCATGCAAACCTCCTGAAGTGCCCGATGTTCCGTGAAAAACCCTGAACATCAGTCAAAAATCGAGGTCTGGACAGGCCGGCGCGCTACAATAGCGCATCTTTCAGTTAAAGGCATCACCGTGACATTCATCGAGAAACTCAACGCTGCGTGGACTTCGCGCAATTCCCTGCTGTGCGTCGGCCTGGACCCCGACCTCAAGAAATTCCCCGCCGAGCTGCAGGGCAAGCCGGACGCGATCTTCGAATTCTGCCGCGCCATCATCGATGCCACCGCCGAAGCCGCCTGTGCCTTCAAGCCGCAGATCGCCTATTTCGCTGCCCTCGGCGCGGAAGAGCAGCTGGAGCGCATCTGCGCCTACCTGCGCACGAACTACCCCGAGATCCCGCTGGTGCTCGATGCCAAGCGCGGCGACATCGGCGCCACTGCCGAGCAGTATGCCCGCGAAGCTTTCGAGCGCTATGACGCCGACGTCGTCACGGTCAGCCCCTACATGGGCTGGGACTCGGTCTCGCCCTATCTGGAATGGAAGGATCGCGGCGTGATCGTGCTGTGCCGCACCTCCAACGCCGGTGGTTCCGACCTGCAATTCCTGGAAGTCGATGGCAAGCCGCTGTACCAGCACGTGGCGCGCCTGGTGGCCGAGAAGTGGAATACCAATGGCCAGTGCGGCCTGGTGGTCGGTGCCACTTTCCCGCACGAACTGGCGCAGGTGCGCGCCATCATCGGCGACATGCCGCTGCTGGTGCCGGGCGTGGGTGCCCAGGGGGGCGACGTGCAAGCGACGGTCACCTCCGGCAAGACGGCCTCGGGCACGGGCATGATGATCAATTCTTCACGTGCCATCCTCTACGCCAAGCCGGAAGCCGGCGAAGATTTCGCCGCTGCGGCGCGCCGGGTGGCCATCCAGACGCGTGACGAGATCAACCGCTTCCGCTGATCCGCGCAAGCACAGATGAAGAAAAAGGCGGCGACTCCATGGGAGCGCCGCCTTTTTCTTCATGCGTGCCGCTTCAGTCTGCCAGAAGCTTCAGCAAGCCCTTGAGCGAATGTTCCACGGTCTGGGCCCGTACCTGCTGGCGGTCGCCCTTGAAGACCAGGCGTTCGGTATAGGTCTTGTCGCCCACGCGCCAGCCGAAGCAGACCGTGCCAACCGGCTTGCCCGGTACCGCACCGCCGGGGCCGGCGATGCCGGTGGTGGAGACGGCCACGTCCGAGCTGCTGTTGGCCACTGCCCCTTCGGCCATGGCACCGGCGATTTCCTCGCTGACTGCGCCATGCTGGGCGATCAGGGCTTCGGAAATATCCAGCAATTCGTTCTTGGAAGCATTCGAATAGGTCACGAAACCGCAATCGAACCATTCCGAGGATCCGGCGATTTCAGTGATGGCGTGGGCGATGCCGCCACCGGTACAGGATTCTGCAGTGGCCAGGAGCAGGCCTTTGGCTTTGAGGGTGTGGCCGACGCGGGTGGCCAGGTCCAGGGTGCTGTCCATGAGTGTCATCCTCGGCTGTGCCGCAGTCTGCCCAGGGTGGCGGGCGCGCTGCGGTCGGTTGATCAACGACGTGCGTGAACTAGCATACTCCGATGTCAGGAAATGTTGTATCGGACAAGCTCCGATTGTTCACTTCCCGTTACCAATAAGTGCGCCAAAACGCGAACACCAGCAAGGTGTAGAAGGCCGCCACGATGTCATCCCACATCACGCCGAAACCGCCCTTGAAGCGCCGGTCGAACCAGGCGATCGGGGGCGGCTTGACCATGTCGAAGAAGCGGAACACCACAAAAGCCGCGAACTGCGTCTTCAGGCTGGCCGGCATCACCAGCACCAGCACCAGCCAGAAGGCGATGATCTCATCCCACACCATGCTGCCGTCATCGGGCGAATTGAGCGCCTGCCCGGTACGATGGCAGGCCCAGATGCCGATGATGAACCCGGCCGCAATGATCGCCAGCCAGTTGGCCGCCGTGAAGACGTGCGGCCAGCGTGTCGACAGCACCACGTAGGACAGCCATGCGAAGAGCGTTCCGGCCGTGCCCGGCATGATGGGCGAGAGGCCGCTGCCGAAGCCCTGGGCGATCCAGTGGGCCGGATGCGCCAGCATGAAGTGCGGGGTCGGCTTGCGTTTGCGGGGAGAGGCCGAAGGCGGCGGCGGGAAGGGCGAAGAAGCTGGGTTCATGAACGGAAATGATCGAAGGAATCCGGTGTGTCCTGCAGCGGTTCACCAGCGGCATCCAGCAGCCGCAGACCGGCCTGCGCATCGATCTGGCCGATGCGGGTGACGGTGGTGCCGGCGGACTGGGCCGCCTTCAGGACCGCCTCGCGCTGGCGCGCCGGGGCAGTGAAGCAAAGTTCGTAATCGTCGCCACCGGACAAGGTAAAGCGGCGGCGCAGGTGCAGGTCGCGCTGCTGCAAGGCCGGGCCGGGCGGCAGGGCGTCCACGTCCAGCGTCGCCCCCACATGTGAACGATCGAGGATGTGGCCGAGGTCGCCCGCCAGGCCATCGGAGATGTCGATGGCGGCATGGGCTATGCCGCGCAGGGCCAGACCCAGCGCCACGCGCGGGGTAGGCGCATGCATGCGCGGGGCAGCCAGCTGCAGCGCTTCGCTGTTGATGTCGAATTCCTGGCGGTAGCCGGCCAGTGCCAGACGGGCATCGCCCAGCGTGCCGGAGACCCAGATGTCATCGCCCGCACGGGCAGCATCGCGGCGCAGCGCCTGTAACGGTGGCACTTCACCGAAGACCGTGATGCTGATGGTCAGCGGGCCCTTGGTGGTGTCGCCGCCGATGAGCTCGCAGCCATGGGCATCGGCCAGCGCCAGCATGCCTTGCGAGAACGGTGCCAGCCAGTCAGCGCGGGCTTCCGGCAAGGCCAGGGCCAGCGTGAAGGCGATCGGCTGCGCGCCCATGGCGGCCAGGTCGGAGAGATTGACGGCCAGGCACTTGTGGCCCAGCAGCAGGGGATCGGCATCCGGGAAGAAGTGGCGGCCTGCCACCAGCATGTCGCTGGAAATGGCCAGCTGCATCCCCGGGGCCGGTGTCATCAGCGCGCAGTCGTCACCCACACCCAAGGCCGTGCGGCTGTCAGGAGCGGGCGGGCGGCTGAAATAGCGCGCGATGAGTTCGAATTCGGAAAGCATGGCGCGATTGTAACCAATCCGTCACGGCTTCAGGCGCACAATATCCCGGCGACGACGCATGTTGCGATGCAGCGCAAATTGCCTTGATGTGGCGTTACGGCAGGACGCAAGTGAGGCGAGTGAAGGGATAGGGGTTTTCCCCAATACCGGATAGTCAAGGGCGGTGTCAGCCTCTCGTACGGGAAATCAAGCTGCGCGCAACTGCGCACATCAGGCGACAACTGGTCGTCATCTGGCTCCGGAAAGGCCATGTTCGCGGTCATCACGGGTTTGGGGTGACAGGCCGCAAAGCCAGTCCGGAAAAGGCTTTGCGCGGAGCAGCATGAGCCCGGCGGCCTATGATTGAAGGCCGACCTCTGCTAGAATCGACCCCCTTCGCAAGTCAACTAGAGAATACAGAGTATGGATTCGATGATCAGTAAGAAAGAAGAAGTGCGTCAGCAACTTCGTCAGGCAGCGCTGGATTACCATGAGTTTCCGACCCCGGGCAAGATCGCGGTCACGCCCACCAAGCTGCTGACCAACCAGCGTGATCTCTCCCTCGCGTATTCTCCGGGCGTGGCGGCGGCCTGCGAAGAAATCGTCGCCGACCCGCTCAACGCCTTCCGCTACACCGCCCGTGGCAACCTGGTGGCCGTGATCACCAACGGTACCGCCGTGCTGGGCCTGGGCAACATCGGTGCGTTGGCTTCCAAGCCGGTGATGGAAGGCAAGGGCGTGCTGTTCAAGAAGTTCGCCGGCATCGACGTCTTCGACATCGAAATCAATGAAACCGACCCGGACAAGCTGATCGACGTCATCGCGGCCCTGGAGCCGACCTTCGGCGGCATCAACCTGGAAGACATCAAGGCGCCGGAATGCTTCTACATCGAGCGCAAGCTGCGCGAGAAGATGAAGATCCCGGTCTTCCACGATGACCAGCACGGTACCGCCATCATCGTCGGCGCGGCCATCCTGAACGGCCTGAAAGTCGTCAACAAGGACATCAAGAACGTCAAGCTGGTGGTCTCCGGCGCGGGCGCAGCGGCGCTGGCCTGCCTGGACCTGATCGTCGATTTGGGCTTCCCGATCGAAAACATCTTCGTCACCGACCTGGCCGGCGTGGTCTACAAGGGCCGCAAGGAACTGATGGACCCGGACAAGGAACGTTTCGCCCGCGAAACCGACGCCCGCACCCTGGCCGAAGTGATCCCGGATGCCGACATCTTCCTGGGCCTGTCCGCTGCCGGCGTGTTGAAGCCCGAGATGGTCAAGCAGATGGCGGCCCGTCCGCTGGTGCTGGCCCTGGCCAACCCGACCCCGGAAATCCTGCCGGAAGAAGTGATGGCCGTGCGTGACGACGCCATCATCGCCACCGGCCGTTCGGATTATCCGAACCAGGTCAACAACGTGCTGTGCTTCCCCTACATCTTCCGCGGCGCGCTCGATTCGGGTGCCACCACCATTACCCGCGAGATGGAGATCGCAACCGTCCACGCCATCGCCGAGCTGGCCCAGGCCGAGCAGTCCGATATCGTGGCCTCGACCTATGGCATCGCCAACCTGTCCTTCGGCCCGGAATACATCATTCCCAAGCCCTTCGACCCGCGCCTGATGATCAAGATCGCGCCGGCCGTGGCGCGTGCTGCCGAAAGCTCCGGCGTGGCCGCCCGTCCGATCCAGGACATGGATGCCTACATCGAGAAGCTGGAACAGTTCGTCTACCACAGCGGTACCTTCATGCGCCCGATCTTCCAGGTCGCCAAGAAGGCTGCCGAGGCCAAGAAGCGCATCGTCTACGCCGAAGGTGAAGAAGAGCGCGTGCTGCGTGCCGTCCAGGTGATCGTCGATGAAAACCTGGCCAAGCCCATCCTGGTGGGCCGTCCGGAAGTGCTGGAACAGCGCATCAAGAAGTTCGGCCTGCGCCTGCGTGCCGGCACCGACTTCGAGGTCATCAACCCCAACTTCGACAACCGCTACCGCGATTACTGGCAGAGCTTCCTGGAGATGTCGCGCCGCAAGGGTGTCACCGAGCAGTACGCCAAGCTGGAAATGCGCCGCCGCCATACCCTGATCGGCTCCATGGCCATCCACAAGGGCGATGCCGACGGCATGATCTGCGGCACCTACGGCACCACCCAGCTGCACCTGCACTACATCGACCAGGTGCTGGGCAAGCGTGAAGGCGTGAACGTTTATGCCGCGATGAATGCGGTGATCCTGCCCAATCGCCAGCTGGTGATGGTGGACACCCACGTCAACGAAAACCCCAACGCCCGCGAGCTGGCCGAGATCACCATGCTGGCCGCTGAAGAAATGCGTCGTTTCGGCCTGCATCCGCGTGCTGCACTGCTGTCGCATTCGAACTTCGGTTCCAGCAACAGCGAATCGGCCCGCAAGATGCGCGAAGCCTTGGCCATCCTGCGCGAAATCGCGCCGGACCTGGAAGTCGATGGCGAAATGCACGGCGATACCGCGCTCGATTCCAAGCTCTTGAATGCGGTGATTCCGGATTCGCCGCTGAAGGGTGACGCCAACCTGCTGGTCATGCCCAACATCGATGCCGCCAACATCGCCTACAACCTGCTCAAGACTGCATCGGGCAACGGTGTGGCCATTGGCCCGATCCTGCTGGGTTGCGCCAAGCCGGTGCATATCCTGACCCCGTCGGCGACCGTGCGCCGCATCATCAACATGACGGCCCTGTGCGTCATGGATGCCTTGTCCGAACGCTGATCGCAGCCTCGGTCGGATCGCAAGACCGTAAAGACCGCAAGACCTTGAAAACGGCGCATGTCGAAAGACATGCGCCGTTTTTCATTGCGCGCCTGGCTGGATTCCCGGACATGCCGCGCAGCAGCATTCCGGGAATCCGCACCGGCTTGGCGGGTTCTTTTTGGCTGATCTTTATAAAACCGTTTGCAATCAATGGCTTGCGATCTGATTGCCCAGCTTTTCGTGCTGGCACGAAGCCTGCAATATGAACATCAAAACAAAAAAGCAAACACGGAGACAGACACCTGATGCGCTCTTGCATCGTCTTCACGCGCCTGGTCCCGCTGGCCTCTGCGTTATGCCTTGTTCCGGTTCAATCAAAGCAAGATGACCCGCCGCACGTCGCGTCCATCGGACGGGCCTGTGGCCATAACAGGAGATCTCCATGAGTGTCACCCCGCAAAGCAGCGCGCCCAGCACCACCAGCACGCCCTTGAGCGCCACCGAATACCGCAAGCGCATCTTCGCCATCCTTGGCGCCTCCTCCGGCAATCTGGTGGAGTGGTTCGACTTCTACGTTTATTCCTTCTGTGCGATCTACTTCGCGCCGGCCTTCTTCCCCAAGGGCGACCCCACCAGCCAGTTGCTGAACACGGCGGGCGTGTTTGCTGCCGGTTTCCTGATGCGTCCCATCGGCGGCTGGCTGTTTGGCCGCATTGCCGACAAGCACGGCCGCAAGACCTCCATGCTGATCTCGGTGCTGATGATGTGCGGCGGCTCGCTGGCCGTGGCCGTGCTGCCGACCTACGCCACCATCGGCGCCTGGGCTCCGGCGCTGCTGTTGCTGGCGCGCCTGTTCCAGGGCCTGTCGGTGGGCGGTGAATATGGCACCTCGGCCACCTACATGAGTGAAGTGGCGCCCAATGGCCGCCGTGGCTTCTTCGCCTCCTTCCAGTACGTGACCCTGATCGGCGGCCAGTTGCTGGCCGTGCTGGTGCTGTTCGCCATGCAGCAGTGGCTGACCAAGGCCGAGCTGATGGCCTGGGGCTGGCGCATTCCCTTCGTGCTGGGCGCGGTCGGTGCGCTGGTGGCGATGTACCTGCGCAGCTCGCTGGCCGAGACCTCCTCGGCCGGTGCCCGCAAGAAGAAGGAAGCCGGTACCCTCAAGGGCTTGCTGCAGCACAAGCGCGCCTTCCTGAACGTGGTGGGCTTCACCGCCGGCGGCTCGCTGATGTTCTACACCTTCACCACCTACATGCAGAAGTACCTGGTCAACACCGCCGGCATGGACCCCAAGGTCGCCAACGGCGTCATGACCGGCGCGCTGTTCGTCTACATGATCCTGCAACCGATCTTCGGTGCCATCTCCGACAAGATCGGCCGCCGCAACTCCATGCTGTGCTTCGCCTTCTTCGGCATGGTCGGCACCTTCCCGATCCTGCACTTCCTCAAGGACGTTTCCAGCCCCGGCGTGGCCATGGCCCTGGCCATCCTGGCCCTGACCATCGTCAGCTTCTACACCTCCATCAGCGGCCTGATCAAGGCCGAGATGTTCCCGCCTGAAGTGCGTGCGCTGGGCGTGGGCCTGTCGTATGCGGTCGGTAACGCCATCTTCGGTGGTTCGGCTGAATTTGTGGCGCTGTCGCTGAAGTCGGCGGGCGTGGAATCGGCCTTCTACTGGTACGTGAGCGCACTGTGCCTGGTGGCGCTGATCATCAGCCTGCGCATGCCGGACCCGCAACGTGACGGCCACCTCAAGGGTGATGTCGCCATGAACCCGGACGATGAGCACGGCGAGGCCGATGCCGCTTCCGGCAAGCTGCACAAGCCAGCCTGATCGGTGCTGGCCCGCGCGCGGCTGCCTGCGGTGGCGCGCGGCGCGCTATCATGACGCCTCCAACGCGGCGCCCTGCGGGGCGCCGCGCTGCTTTTGACCCTATCCTTCATGCGCGCGCGACGAAACCTGCTGATCCTGACCCTCTTCCTGGCGGCCACCTTGCTGGTCTGCGGGCTGACCTATCGCATCGCGCTGGGGCGCGCCGCGAGCGATCAGCAGAATCAGGCCGCCGCGCAATTGCAGATCGCCGCGCTGGACCTGGAATCGATCCTGCAGAAATATGAAGCTTTGCCCTTTGCCCTGGGCTTCCAGTCCGATGTGCGGCAGGTCTTGCAGCATCCCGAGGATGCGCTGTCGGTGGATCGGCTCAATCGCGCGTTCAAGACCATCCAGCAGCAGTCGCGCGCGGTCAATATCTTCATGCTTAACCGCGATGGGGTGACGCTGGCTTCCAGCAACTGGGATGAAGAATTCAGTTACGTCGGCCGCGACTTCGGTTTTCGTCCCTACTTTCGCGAGGCCATCCAGGGCAGGGCGGGGCGCTTCTACGGCATCGGCAACATCTCCAGCGAGCCGGGCTATTTCATCGCCCAGCCCATCTATCGCCGACAGGACCAGGCCGAGGGTGACCTGCCCATCGGGGTGATGGTGGTCAAGGTGGACCTGGCCGAGTTCGAACATACCTGGCGCAGCAGCAGCGATCCGATCACGCTCACCGATGCCGGCGGCGTGGTGTTCCTCAGCAACCGGCCCGAATGGAAGTACCACAGCCTGCAAGCCCTGAGCGCGCCGGTGCAGCGTGAGCTGGAGGGAACCCATCAGTATGCGGACCTGCCCATCACGCCGGTCTCGACCTTGCCGCCGACCTTGCAGCGCGGCTTCGGTACGCATGTATCGCGGCCGGTGGGGCGGCTGGGATGGCAGTTGATGCTGTTTCCCTCGCAGGCGCGCATGCAGCGTTCGGCCATGCTCTCGGCCATGGCGGCCGCGCTCTTCATGGTGGCGCTGGCCATCTCGCTGCTGGCCTGGTACCAGCACCGGCGCCGCCTGCAGGAGCGGCTGGCCTCGCGCAACGCCCTGCGCCGCGCCGCCGAGGAACTGGACCAGAAGATCGCCCAGCGCACCCAGGAACTGACTGCGGCCAACCAGGCCATCGCCGCCAAGTACGCCAAGCTGCAGCAGACCGAGAGCCTGTTGCGCACCACCCAAGATGAACTGGTGCAGGCTGGCAAACTGGCCATGCTGGGCCAGATGGCCGCCGGGATGACGCATGAACTGAACCAGCCGCTGGCCGCCATCCGCGCCTTCGCCGACAACTCGGTGAAGTTTCTGGCACGCGGCCAGAACGCGCAGGTGGCCGAGAACCTGGAACACATCAGCCACGCCAGTGCCAGCATGGGCAAGATCATCGGCCAACTGAAGGGGTTTGCACGCAAGAGCGGGCAAGCCGTGGCGGCCGTCGACTTGCGCCACGCGGTGGAGGCATCGCTACGGCTGCTGTCCAGCGACTTCGAGAAGCAAGAGGTCGAGACGCACATCGCCATGCCGCTGGCTGTGCATGTGACCGGCGACGCCGTGCGCACCGAGCAGGTCATCGTCAATCTCTTGCGCAATGCGCTCGATGCGGTGGAAGAAGCACCCCGCAAGTGCGTCTGCGTGATCCTGGAGGTCGACGCAGAGCGCCAGCAGGCCGTGCTGCGGATCCGCGATTCCGGTGCCGGCATCGCTGATGAGGTAGTGCCGCACCTGTTCGAGCCTTTCTTCACGACCAAGTCGTCGAGCAAGGGGTTGGGACTGGGGCTGGCGATTTCCTCGTCCATCGTCCAGGCCATGAACGGCCAGTTGAGCGCACATAATCATGAACAGGGCGGCGCTGAATTCGTGGTGCGCCTGCCGCTGTTGAAGACGGAGAATGAATCTGATGGATAACCCCGCCGCTGCCCCCAGCGCCTTGCTGATCGAAGATGAACAGGCGGTGCGCCGCGCCACGGCCCAGGCCCTGGAGCTGGAAGGTTTTACGGTGACCGCCTGCGCCAGTGCCGAAGAGGCCCTGCCGCTGCTGACCCGGGATTTCCCCGGCGTGCTGGTGACCGACGTGCGCCTGCCGGGCTGGTCGGGTTTGCAGGTGCTGGCCCATGTCATGCACATCGATCCGGATTTGCCGGTGATCGTGGTCACCGGCCATGGCGATGTCAGCATGGCGGTCGAGGCGATGCGCGCCGGGGCCTATGACTTCGTGGAAAAACCGTTCGGCTCGGACAGCCTGCTGGAGATCGCCCTGCGCGCCCAGGAGAAGCGCAGCCTGGTGCTGGAGAACCGTCGCCTGCGCGAAGCCTGGGCACATGATCCCGAACTGCCGCCGCTGGTGGGCCAGTCACCGGCCATCGAGCGGGTGCGCACGCTGATCCGCAGCCTGGGGCCGGCCGACGTGGATGTGCTCATCAATGGCCAGACCGGCAGCGGCAAGGAAGTGGTGGCGCGCCAGCTGCACGCTGCCAGTGGCCGCAAGGGGCCGTTCGTGGCCCTGAACTGTGGGGCCTTGCCGGAGACGGTGTTCGAGAGCGAGATCTTCGGCCATGAAGCGGGGGCCTTTACCGGTGCCCAGAAGCGCCGCATCGGCAAGCTGGAATATGCCAACGGCGGCACGCTGTTCCTGGATGAAATCGAAAGCATGCCGCTGGCCCTGCAGGTCAAGCTGTTGCGCGTGCTGCAGGAACGCCGTCTGGAGCGGCTGGGAGGCAATGAATCGGTGGCCATCGACTGCCGGGTGGTAGCGGCCAGCAAGGCCGATCTGCTCAAGCTGTCGGCCGAGGGGCAGTTCCGCGAAGACCTGTATTACCGTATCGGTGTGGTTTCCATCGACCTGCCGGCGCTGAACCAGCGCAGCAGCGACATCCCGCTCCTGCTGGCGCATTTCTGCCAGGCCGCAGCGGTGCGCTACCGGCGCGAGGTGCCGTCGTGGACGGCGGCGCAGATGCAGCAGTGGCAGCAGCGCGACTGGCCGGGCAATGTGCGCGAGCTGCGCAATTTCGCCGACCGCTGGGTGTTGGGTGTGGAGCAGATGGCTACCGCTGGTGTACTGCCATCGCCGGCGCTATCGTTGCCGGAGCAGGTGGAGCAGTTCGAGGCCGGGCTGATCGCCGCCGCGCTCAAGGACAGCGAGGGCAGCGTGGCGCAGGCGGCCGAGCGGCTGGGCATTCCGAAGAAGACGCTCTACGACAAGATCCGCAAATATCAGTTGGCCGGGTCTTGACTGCCCTGTGTGCAGATGAAAAAACGCCGCTGCGGTGAGGATCCGCAGCGGCGTTGTGCTGTTCAGCAGAGCTTGCGACGCAAGCATTGCGAGCAGGGGCCTGCTCAGTCCTTCTGGTATTGCGGCGAACGCGGGCCATACAGCAGGCCGTTGTTGCCACCGGCACGCAGCAGGCGGTTGCTGGTCACGCTGGCCATCTTGTAGCTGGCGTCGGTGGTGGTGCTGATGATCTGGTTGACCACGGCCGAGAGCAGTACACCCAGCAGACCATTGTTCTGGTTCTGACGACCTTCCGCACTGGAAGCGCTGGCCGAACCCTGCCACAGGGTCTTGCCGGAACGCAGGTCGACCAGTTTGGCCTCAGCCGACACCACCGTATCGCTCTGCACCACCTTGTAGGAGGTGCCATAGTCGGTGATGTTGATGTAGAGCCCGGCGTCGGCACCGAAGATCTCGCGCAGCTTCTTGACCGGCACCTCGTGAATGTCGGCCGCGTTGGCCAGGCCGTTCTGCTTGAAGGTCTCGCTGGCCAGCGAGACCGGGATCACGTAGTAGCCCGATTCGGCCAGCGGCTGGGTGGCCTGCGCCAGCATGCCGTAGGGGGCGATGACTTCGGAAGAACTGTTCATCGGCGGCAATACCAGGATCGAGGCCGGACGCGCCGCCTTGAACTCGGCATAGTCATACGGCTTTTGCTTGGTGGCGCAGCCCGAAGCCAGCAATGCCAGCAGTAGGGCGCCAAGCGCCTTGAATTTGTTCAGCATCATTTGCTCAATCCCTTCTTGTAGTTGCGCATCAGGAAGTCCATGTAAGGCGCCGATTCCGGGAACAGCGTCTTCTCGGTCTGCAGCTCCTGGATCAGCTGGTCTTCCTTGCCGATGGCGGCGTACAGCATGCCCAGGTGGGCGTGGTAGCCGGGGGGCACGGCGTCGTTGTTGGCGCGCATCTTCTGCAGGTTCTCTTCAAGCGCGGCGATTTCGGCGGCATTGCCGTTGCCTTCGGTCTTGAAGTGTTCGTACAGCTGGTCCTGGTAATTGCCCCAGCCATAGAGGGATTTCTGCTGGTGATTGGCGCAGCCGGAGAGGGCCAGCGCCAGGCCGAGGGCGAACCCGGCAGCGAGTTTCTTGTTCATCATGGTCGGTCTCTTGCGTTCGTGGGAGGGGCTCAGGGCTTCCATGCGCCGGAATCGATACCGGTCACCAGGTTCTGCACCGCTTCGCGGATGGCCAGGTCAAGCACCTTGCCATTGAGCGTGGAGTCGTAGCTGGCGGTGCCGCCGAATCCGACGATCTCGCGGTTGTCCAGGCTGTATTCGCCTGCGCCTTGCGCCGAGTACACCACCTGCGAGGTGTTCACGTCCACGATGTTCAGCGCGACCTTGGCATAGGCCACCTGCGACTTGCCTCGGCCAAGGATGCCGAACAGCTGGCGGTCGCCGGTTTCCTTGCGGCCGAACTCGGTGACGTCACCGGTGACCACATAGTTGGCCCCCTTGAGGGCTTGCGTCTGTTTGTTCAGCTTGGCTTCCTGCGCCAGCTCGCCCATGTTGTCACGGTCCATCACGGAGAAGCGGTTGCTCTGCTGCAGATGGGTGATCAGGATGGTCTTGGCCTGGCCGCCCAGACGGTCCACGCCATCCGAGAAGATGCCGCGCAGATAGCTGGAACGGTTGTCGAACTTGCCGACGGCGATCGGGCTGCGCGCTCCCTGGTAGGCCTGTTGCGCGCTGGCCACCTGGGCCACCGGCAGACTGCGTGAATTCTCCGTGGCGCACCCCCCCAGCGCCGTCACCATGGCAACTACCGCCACGGTCGTGACATACCTGCTAAACATAGTCTTTTCCCCGAATTGTTGATGTCGACAAGGGCAGCCCGACTGCCCTTCGATTCATGTTGATGCGCTCGAAAGTGTCGCACATTGCGTGTGGGCAAGTTTCGAGGCGGCAATTTTATCAGCAGACAAGAGGAAAAGATGTAGAAAAATCGCTATTTCTTGATGAAATTTAATGGAAAAGCAGATCCCTGATCATGCTGATCACGGTCCGTGCGGGCCCGCATGATGGCGGGTGATATCATCCGCCTCACGCGGACGCTTGGCGTCCATCTTCATCAAGAATCAAGGCTATTCCCCACATGCGCGACATCATCAATGGCTTCCTGCGTTTCCAGCAGGATGTCTTCCCTTCCCGCAAAGAACTGTTCAAGAGCCTGGCCAACGGCCAGACGCCCACCACCCTGTTCATTTCCTGTTCCGACAGTCGCATGGTGCCCGAGCTGGTGACCCAGCGCGAACCGGGCGACCTGTTCGTCATCCGCAATGCCGGCAACATCGTGCCGTCCTTCGGTCCGGAGCCGGGCGGCGTGAGCGCCACGGTGGAATACGCGGTGGCCCAGCTGAAGGTGTCGGACATCGTCATCTGCGGCCACTCCGATTGCGGCGCCATGACGGCCGTGGCTACCTGCGCCTGCCTGGACCACATGCCGGCCGTGCGCAACTGGCTGCATCACACCGATGCCGCCCGGATGATCAACGAGTCGCGCCACCACGAAACCGAAAAGGACCGCATCGACGGCATGGTGCGCGAGAACGTGATTGCGCAACTGAACAACATCCGCACCCATCCCTCGGTGGCCGTGGCGCTGGCACAGGGCCGGCTGGGGCTGCATGGCTGGGTCTACGACATCGAGAGCGGGTCCATCCTGGCGCACGATACGGCGACCAATACCTTCGTGCCGCTGGCCCAGCATCCGGCAGCCAGCAGCAACGACTGACCTGCCTTGAGAAAGGCGCTGGTCAGAGGTTGAGCATCTTCATGCTGGCCTCGGTATAGCGCTCCCCGGCGGCTGCCCCGCGCGGGAAGACGGCCTCCAGCGCCATCAGGTCCTGCGCAGAAAGCTTCACCGAGAACGCGCCCGCGTTCTCTTCCAGATAGCGTCGGCGTTTGGTGCCGGGGATCGGCACGATGTGCGGGTCCTGGGCCATCACCCAGGCCAGGGCCAGCTGGCTCGGCGTGCAGCCATGCCGGGCTGCCATTTCCTTCACTTGCTCCACCAGCCGCAGGTTGCGGGCGAAATTCTCGCCTTGGAAGCGCGGATTGGTGCGGCGGAAATCATCCTCGGCCAGATCCTCGAAGCGTTGCAGCGCGCCCGTCAGGAAGCCCCGTCCCAGCGGGCTGTAGGCCACGAAGCCGATGCCCAGTGCGCGGCAGGTGGCCAGCACCTCGGTTTCCGGATCGCGCGTCCACAAGGAATATTCGCTTTGCAGCGCCGTCACCGGATGCACCCGGTGCGCGCGCTCGAGTGTGGCCGACGAAGCTTCGGACAAGCCGATGTAGCGGATCTTGCCGGCCTGCACCAGGTCGGCCAGCACGCCCATGGTGGCCTCGATGGGGGTGTTCGGATCCATGCGGTGCTGGTAGTAGAGATCGATGGTTTCGATGCCCAGGCGCTTGAGACTGCCTTCCACCGCCTGCCTGATATAGGCCGGGCTGCCGTCGACGCCGCGCGCGGAGGGATTGGCCGGATCGCGCCGGATGCCGAATTTGGTGGCGATGAAGAACTTGTCGCGCCGGCCCTGGAGGGCGCGGCCGATCAGTTCTTCATTGGTGTAGGGGCCGTACATGTCGGCCGTGTCGAGCAGGTTGATGCCCAGCTCCAGGGCGCGGTCGATGGTGGCCAGCGATTCGGCGTCGTCGCGCTGCGCATAAAAATCGCTCATGCCCATGCAGCCCAGGCCGATGGCCGAGACCAGCGGGCCGTTGCTGCCCAGGCGGCGGGTACCCACGTGGGATTCCGGTTGCAGGTGAGAGGTGAGGGGTTCGGTCATGGTGCCATCCTTTCGGGGGGAGGAGCGTCGGCTTTGCTGTTGGGGAGTGCGCGGGCAGGTTCAGCACGGGCGTTTTGCTCCAGTTCGTCGTACAGGACCAGCTTGCGCTGCAGGACGGCCAGGTTCTCCTGCAGCTCGGCCAGGGTGTATTGGACGCAAAGCGTATGCGCCTGCAGCATGGCTTTGCGTTCTCTGACGCTTTCCAGGGTATTGCCCTCGCGGCGCAGCTCGGCGTAGCGCAGCATGGCGCGCACCGGCAGACCTGTCGCCTTGAGCTTCTTCAGGAAATCGATCCAGTTCAGGTCTTCCTGGGTGTAGCGGCGATGGCGGTTGTCGCGCCGTTCCACCGGATCGAGCAGGCCGATGCGTTCGTAGTAACGCAGGGTATGCACCGACAGGCCGGTGGCGTCGGCCGCTTGGGCAATGGTCAGGGAAGTCGTCATGGCAGCCAGTCTAGAAGTTGGAGTGCGCTCCAAGTCAAGCGCTGTCTGCCATTATCGGCATTCAGATCGGAGTGCGCTCCAAGTCAAGCGCTGTCTGCCATTATCGGCATTCAGATCGGAGTGCGCTGGTGGCGGCTAGTTCACGGCCGCGCTTTCTGTGGGCGAGCGCCTTGGCAGCCAGTACAATGCGCGCTGCCTTCTTTTCTGTTTCGGAGAATTCCCGCATGCATATCGACGCCGCCACCCAACTCCTGCTCGACGCCCGCCACAGTGGTCTGGCCCTGGACTGGCGCCGCCTGGCCGTCGGCGATGCCGATATCGCCTACGCCGTGCAGGACGCTCAACTGCAACGCCTGGGGCCGATCGGGGGCTGGAAGGTCGGGAGCAAGGGGGATGGCAGCCTGCCAGCTTGTGCGCCGCTGCCGGCCTCCGGCGTACTGGCCTCGGGGGCGCCATTGCGCGGGCCGCAATGGCGCATGCGCGGTCTGGAAGTGGAGTTGGCCTTGCGGGTCGGGCGTGATTACCATCCCGGCGATCAGGTGCCGGATGAGGCCGAGTTGCGCACGGTCTTTGACGCCATCCTGCCGGCCATCGAAGTGGTGGAGACGCGCCTCGGACATCCGCCCTGTACCAACCCCTGGGCCGGCATGGCCGACCTGCAAAGCCACGGTGCCCTGATCATCGGTGCCGCCCAGCCGCTGCCGGCCACGCTTTCGTTGCGCCAGATCGCGGCCAGTCTGCACATCGATGGCCAGGAGATCACCCGCACCACCGGCGGCAACCCGGCTGACCTGTGGCCCATGCTGGGCTGGCTGGCGCTGCATTGCGCGCGCCGTGGCCAGCCATGGCGCCAGGGCCAGGTCATCACGACCGGCTCCTGCACCGGGCTGCAGCTTGCACGCGCAGGGCGGCAGATCGAGGGTGCGCTGGAGGGGATCGGTGCAGTTTCGTTCAGTTTCGCCAGCTGAACAGCAGCAACTTTTTACGTCATGAGCTGACCGATCAGGCGGCCCACTTCTGCATGCACCGCATCACGCCGGGCATCGGTGGCCGCATTTTCGGTGAGATAGACCGCAAACAGCAGCGCTGCGCCTTTCTCTGTCCACACCACGCCCACATCGTTGGCCGTGCCCAGCCGTCCCGTCCCGGTCTTGTCGCCGACCTTCCAGCCCTTGGGCAGGCCGGCGCGCACGCGCTTGTCGCCAGTCTGGTTGGCCACCAGCCATTGCGCAAGCTGCTGGCGCGAGGCCGGCGTCAGCGCATTGCCCAGCACCAGCTGGCGCAGGTCGGCCGTCATCGCGGCCGGAGTGGTGGTGTCGCGCGGGTCGCCGGGAACGGCTTCGTTGAGCGTGGGCTCATTGCGATCCAGCCGGGTCAGGTCATCGCCCAGCGACCGCACGAAGCGCGTCATGCCGGCGGGACCGTCCATGCTCTCCAGCATGAGATTGGCGGCGGTGTTGTCCGAAAGAGTGATGGCGGCCTCGCACAGCTGTGCCAGCGACAGGCCATCCCCGCCGGTGTGCTTGCCGGTGGTGGGCGAGTAGGGCACCAGGTCCTGCTGGCGATAGACGATACGGCGCGCCAGCTGCTCCTTGCCCTCGTCCACGCGACGCAGCACGGCGGCCGCCGCGAGGAACTTGAAGGTACTGCACATGGGGAAGCGCTCATCGGCACGATAGCCCCAGTGGCGGCCGCCGGCGGTATCGACCAGCGACACGCCCAGACGCCCGCCGATATCGGCTTCCAGCCGCGACAGCGTGGCGGTCAGTGCGGATGAGTCCACAGTTTTACTTGCGCCTTGCAGGCTGGCCGCCCAGCTGCGGCTGATCAGGCCGGCACCGGCCAGCGCGGCGACGGACAGAAAATGACGTCGTCCAGACATGGATACTCCTCGATGAATGATGGCAACAGGGCTGCATCATAGGCAGTAGTCGCGGTGCTCACAATTCACGATAATTGGACGCAAGCCCAAGAAAAACTGATGCCTGGAGTGTTCATGTACCTGCCCCTCAATGCCTTGCGCGCCTTCGAAGTCTCGGCCCGCCATCTCTCCTTCACGCGCGCCGCCGAGGAATTGAGCGTGACCCAGACCGCCGTCAGCATGCAGGTCAAGAATCTGGAGCAGCGGCTGGGCGTGACCCTGTTCCGTCGCCTGCCACGCGGCCTGGCCCTCACCGACGAAGGGCTGGCGCTGCTGCCGGTGGTGGCGCAATCCTTCGGGCGCATCGCCGATGTGCTGGCCCAGTTCGAAGATGGCCGGCGCCGCGAGGTGCTCACCGTCGGGGTGGTCGGAACGTTCGCCGTGGGTTGGCTCATGCCGCGCCTGCGCGAATTCCAGCAGCAGCATCCCTTCGTCGACCTGCGCCTGCTCACCAACAACAACCGTGTCGACCTGGCCGGTGAGGGGCTCGATTATGCGATTCGTTTTGGCGATGGCGCATGGCATGGCACCGAGGCTGAACGTCTGTTCGAAGCGCCACTGGCACCCATGTGCGCACCGGAGATTGCCGCGCGCTTGCGCACGCCCTCCGACCTGGCGGCCGAGACGCTGCTGCGGTCCTATCGCAGTGACGAGTGGCGCCGCTGGTTTGCGGCCGCCGCTGCGCCTTGCCCGCCCTTGCGCGGCTTCGTATTCGACTCCTCGCTGGCGCTGGCTGAAGCGGCTGCGCAAGAGGCCGGCGTGGCGCTGTTGCCGGTGATGATGTTCGAGCGCGAATTGCGACAGGGGCGGCTGGTCTGCCCCTTCGAACAGCGCATCGTGCTCGGTGCCTACTGGCTCACGCGCTTGAAGTCACGCCCGCAAACCGCCGCCATGGCGGCTTTCCGGACATGGCTGAAGGTGCAGGCAGGCTGCGTGTAGGGTTGACTGAAGTGATGATTACGCGCAACAACCACAGCCATGTCAGATAAATCCTGATAGACGCGCGGCCTGCATGCACCTAGAATAAATGATATAAACAATTTATACGGTTCGTGCCGGCCGTATGAGTCGACACCATGGACAGACCGGCACTGGCAGAAAACCTTCGGGAGCCTGCCATCAGTCAATAGTGAAAGGGGGTAAGTCATGCACTACTTCGCACAACTCTATCGCAAGCTGGTTGATTTTCTCAATGACTCCAGTGAACTCGACACCGGTTCGCACCGCGGTGCGCCGCATTGCTGCAGCCTGTATTCGGGCTTGTCGAGCATGTCGCAGGAAGAGCAGCGTCACTGACATCGCGAGTCATTGACTCGTCACGCCTGCCTCACCTGCCGCCCCGGGCCGCGCCAGCGCCCCGGGTTTTTCTTTGTCTGCACGGACAACACTGTACGTTTTGGAGATTGCATCGTTTCTCTAACGAGTGTCATCAGGAATTTTCCGCTAATCAATCCGCTCAAGATGTAATACAGTCGGGCCACAAGCCGGGGCGATGTCGCGGCGAAGCAACTTCACTCAGGCTCAGATGACACAACTCAAAAAGATCAGCGTCGACGACTTGGCCGTGGGCATGTATTTTTCCGGTTTCGATGGCCCCTGGATCGACAATCCGTTCTGGCGCAGCAAGTTCCTGATCGAGCAGGCCGCAGACATCAGCCGCGCCCGCAGCGCCGGCTTTGAGTTCTGCTGGATCGACGTCGCGCTGGGCCGGGATGTCATTCCGGGTAGCGCCGTCGAAGCAATGGACGTGGCTGCAGAACCGCGTGTGAAGCCGGTGCCGCTCACGCCAGAGGACGAGTATCGCAACGAACTCAGCGAAGCCCTGCGGCTCTACGAGAGCGCCAAGGTATCGACGCAGCAGATGTTCCGGCAGGCGCGCCTGGGCAAGACCCTGGATGTCGCGCAATGCCAGGACCTGGTGGAAGAAATCGCCGCCTCGGTCACGCGCAATTCGAATGCACTGCTCAGCATCATCCGCTTGAAGCGCGCCGACGAATACACCTACCTGCATTCCATTGCCGTCTGCACCATGATGGTGGCACTGGCACGCACCCTGGGCATGGACAATACGGCCTGCAAGGAAGCCGGACTGGCCGGTTACCTGCACGATGTGGGCAAGGCCTTCATTCCGCTCGACGTGCTCAACAAGCCCGGCAAGCTGACCGATCAGGAATTCCGCATCATCCAGCGCCATCCTACGCTGGGCTATGAATACCTGAGCGGCTTCGCGGGGGTGCCGGATTATGTGCTCGACGTCTGCCTGCATCATCACGAAAAGATCGATGGCACCGGCTATCCGGGGCGTCAGCAGGGCAACCAGATCGATCTGTATTCGCGCATGGCGGCGGTGTGTGACGTGTATGACGCCATCACCTCCGACCGCACCTACAAATCCGCCTGGGACCCGGCTGAGTCGCTGGCACGCATGGCCAGCTGGAGCGGCCACTTCGATCGCCCCATCTTCCTGACCTTCGTCAAGACGCTGGGCATCTATCCCATCGGATCCATCGTCAAGCTGCGTTCAGGCCGCACAGCGCTGGTGATTCGCCAGAATCACAAGGACCTGACCAAGCCGGTCGTCAAGGCGTTTACGACGGCGCTCTCGATCGAATCGCTGGAGAGCGAGATCATCGATCTGTCCTCGCCGGACCAGGATGATGTGATCAGCGAGCGCAGTGGCCAGGACTGGATCCGCAGCAACGGACTGGTGCTGGATTCGCTCAAGGCACTGGTGGAAGGAAACGAGAGCCCGGGTTAGCCGGGACATCAGACGTGCGACAGTTTGATGGCGGAAGCCCGGTGCGCGCCTGCGCACCGGGTTTTTTATTGCAGGCAGTACTTGCGCTCAGCGGGCACCGAGGATGTGCGCGATGCGTTCCTCATTGGCCGGATGGCTGGACAGGTAACGTGCTGCCGGACTGTCCTTGCTCTTGCCCATGTCTTCCAGTTTCTCGAACACCAGCGCCAGTTTCTGGCGCGGCAGGCCATTGGCCTTGAACATGGCGATGGCGTAATCATCGGCCTCGCGTTCGATATCGCGCGAATACTTCAGATCCAGCAAGACCGTCGGGATGTTGGCCAGGACCGCCGAGACATCGCCGAACAGCAAGGTGGCCGTGGCCGCGATGGCCGAACTCTGGATCAGCCGCCGCATCAGGTGGCGCCGGTGCACATGGCCCAGTTCATGGGCCAGCACCCCCATGAGGGCGTCATCATCATCAAGCAGCTGCACGATCTCATCGGTGACCACGATCTGGCCCGAGGGCAGGGCGAAGGCGTTGGGACCGATGCGGCTCTTGCGGAACACGATCTGGTAGTCGGGCGCATCCGCCATCGGCGCGGTCAGGGCACGAAAGCGCGACGTGATGCCCTTGGCCCGCTGGGCGTCGAGCTGGCTGGGTGCCAGCACGTGCTGGTCGAGAAAGTCCAGCGTACCTTGACCGACCTGGCGATCCACCGCCACCGGCAGGATGGCCGTGATGCCCTGCGCGGCCAGCGGCAGCAGGTACAGGTAGCTCAGTACCACCACCGCGACCAGCGCCACGCAGGCCGCCAGCGCATGCCGCCAGCTTTGCTGCAGCCGGACCACCAGTGAATCGCGGTGGCCGGTGTCGTGCAGCAGGGCGCTGAAGGCAGCACCGTCGATGATCTCCAGATAGGCACCATCGGGGAAGCTGACCTTGCGTGCTGCCCGGTTCAGGCGCTCGGAGACGCGCAATTGGGTGATCGGACAGTCCCGCTCCACCTCGCCGCGCACCTGGGCCATGCCATCGCTGACGGCCAGCGTCACCTGGTGGCGCTTTGACGTCTTGCCGTCGTAGTAGGAAGCGGAGACGGTCATGGCTTACATCGACAGGTCGAAGTCGAGCAGGTCGCCCAGGCCTTCGCCGGTGGCCGAGCCGGGTGATTCGCTGGAAGCGATGAAGTCATCCAGGCTGCCCGCCGGCAGCAGCGTGACCGACTCGATGCGGTAGCGCATCATGCGGATCTGCGCGAAGGGGGTGAACAGACCCAGCGTGAAGGCGATGCCGAGCACGTTGGTGAGCAGGATGATGGCGGTGCGGCCCCAGCGCATGCGGCTTTCGAAGCGATGCTCGCCCAGGCGCGTATTGTTCCACACCAGGTTCTGCAGCAGCGTGATCCACAGCGGAATGATCAGGAAAGACCAGGCATACAGGGCGAACAACATCAGCCCGAACGCGGCGATCGAGCCCGCACCCGACTGCACCGACTGGAACAGTGCCACGCCGCCAAAGCCGACCACGATGAGCACCGAGCCGGCGATCCAGCCGCCGATACCGGCCGCGAAGGCCAGATAGAAGGCGCCGACCGAACCGTGGAAGGAAAAGTGGGTGGCACCGAAGCGCGCTTCATTGTGCTGGAAGCGCTTGAAGCGCTGCGCCGCCATCGGCATCAACAGGCCCAGGCTGATACCCGAGAGCATGGGCCACAGCAGGAAATTCTTGAATGCGCCGCCGAAGCTGCCGCGAAAACCGAAGCGGATGCCGCGATAGCTGGTGTTGTAGAGCTTGAACTGCAGGCTGCGCCAGATCAGCCAGGGACTGGCCAGCATCAAGGCCAGCGCGGCAATCAGGCCCAGCAGGAGGTTGATGTAGCCGGCGATCTGGTACGCGACGATCAGCACGACGGCGAGGATGCGTCCCTTGAGGATGGCGACGGGGTTGCCGTGATAGTCGAAGCTGGCCCCGGCCACCGAGGTGTTGTCGTAGAAGTAGCGCAGCCGACGCACTTTGGCCCAGGCCGAATAGATGCCCAGCGTAACGATCGACAGCAGCAGGTTGACGATCCAGATGCGGAAATATTCGGAGCCGCGTCCGCTGAAGGTAAAGGCCTGCGGTGCACTGTGGTCGGCCGAGTCACGCAGGGCGGTCGCGAAATTGCCGGGCGCCGCCGGAACGGAAGGCGAGGGAAGGGGAGATTCAGGCAAGTCAGGATGATCGTTCATGGAAGCTCTTGTATTGGTCGTTGTATGGAAGAGGTCTGCCGATGGGGTCGGGCAAGAATCCATTGCTCGCAAGTAAAAGTCAAGTTGTCGCTGATCACCACGCTGCTTGTATGGATGTTGTAGGGACCGGCCTCGCATTTGTTCGTGCTTCACTGGTCTGACCTTCTGCAGAAATGCATTGTTTGTGCGAACATTGCTGCCCGAACACGGTCAAGGCAAGGGCATGGCTGAGCTGGAAACAGCACGGCCATGCAGCAGCAATTGCCCCTGTGGTTCATCTTCGCGCCAAACAAAAGTTTCCTGAACGCCGCCCGGTCTCCACGCCGGGCGGCGTTTGCCAACCAAAGGAGCCACCATCCATGTCCACTTCCTGGAACACCGCCGCCATCGCCGAGAAGCTCGGCATCCCCGTCACCGACCTCGGCATCGAGACCATCGCCCATAGCGCCGATGGCATCGATTACGAAAGCGTCCTGCTCTACAACAAGGCACAGCCGCCGGTGTCGGGCGTGCTGACCATCCCCAACTATTTCGGCCTGCGCCAGCAGGCGCTGGAAATCGCAGCCACCACCATCGGTGCCGGCCATGCCATCCTGGTGGCCGACGTGTTCGGCAAGAGCCTGCGTCCGACCAATCCGGACGAAGCTCTGGCCGCCATCCTCCCGCTGAAGAAGGATCGCGCCGAACTGCGCAAGCGCATGCACGGCGTGCTGAAGGTCTTGCGCGAGCAGACCTTCGTCAAGCTCGATGCCGGCAAGCTGGGCGCCAGCGGTTTCTGCTTCGGCGGCACCGCTGCGCTGGAACTGGCGCGTGATGGTGCGGACGTGCGCGGCACGGTGTCGCTGCACGGTGCGCTCGATACCCCGGCCCCGGGCGAGAGCAAGGTCAAGGGAGCGGTCCTGGTGCTGCACGGCGTGCAGGACCCGTCGGTGCCGCGCGATCAGGTCAATGGCTTCATCGACGAAATGAGCGCGCTCAAGGTTGACTGGCAACTGGTCAACTATGGCTTGGCCGGCCACTCCTTCACCGATCCGGATGCCAACCATCCCGGCTTCTTCTACCACCGCCAGACGGCAGAACGCGCCGCGGTCGCATTGCAGGCCTTCTTCGGCGAAGTGCTGGCCTGAAGTCCTGAAGCAGGGCAGGGCCGATGCCCTGCCGAACTGATTCATCCACCTGTGCAGCGGTGCCCGGAGCCGCTGCACAGGCAGTCTCACCATAACAAGAAGAGAGTGCGTCCGTCCGGTACGCAGGGGAGCGTTCATCCTTGCCGCGCCGCTCGCGCCAGCATCCTGCATTGCCCTCGTCAAATCCCACGTCCAAAGGATACTCATGCCACAAGATAAAGAGCCCAGGCGGCGCTTCCTGCGCCAGGTGTTGGCCATCGTCCCAGCCGCGACCACGCTAGGCGGAGCCACCACCGTTGCAGTCAGCCAGCCGGCAATGGCCGACAGCAGCGAACCCGGCAAGCCCCGCGCCTACACGCCGACCTACTTCACTGCGCCCGAATGGGCCTTCCTCAACGCCGCCGTCGATCACCTCATCCCCTCCGACCAGTACGGTGCCGGTGCGCTCGAAACCGGCGTGCCCGAGTTCATCGACCGCCAGATGGAAACCCCCTACGGCGCCGGCAAGCTCTGGTACATGCAAGGTCCCTTCCACCCGGACAGCGTGCCGGAACTCGGCTACCAGCTCTCGCTGGTGCCGCGCGACATCTACCGCCAGGGCATCGCTGCCTGCAATGACTGGTGCAGCAAGAACCACGGCAAGGTCTTCGCCGAACTCGACAAGGCCAAGCAGCTGGAGGTGCTCAAGATGATGGAAGGCGGCAAGATCGCTTTCGATACCGTGCCCGCCAAGACCTTCTTCAGCTTCATGCTGGGCAATACCAAGGAAGGTTATTTTGCCGACCCGATGTACGGCGGCAACCAGAAGATGGGCGGCTGGAAGATGGTCGGCTTCCCCGGTGCACGCGCCGATTACGCCGACTGGGTCGATCAATACAACGTCAAATATCCATACGGCCCCGTGTCGATTCTGGGAGAGAAGGGCTGATCATGGCTATCAAAAAAGACAAAGTGGATGTAGTGATGGTGGGCCTGGGCTGGACCGGCTCCATCATGGGCATGGAGCTCACCGAAGCCGGCCTGAACGTGCTGGCGCTGGAACGCGGCGACATGCGTGACACCAACACCGACACGCCTTATCCGAAGGCTGTCGATGAACTGAAATACTCCGTGCGCGGCGCGCTGTTTCAGGATCTCTCGCGCGAGACCGTCACGATTCGTCATACGCTCTCGGATGTGGCCGTGCCGTACCGCCAGCATGGTTCCTTCCTGCTGGGCGATGGCGTGGGCGGTGCGGGTTTCCACTGGAACGGCATGATGTACCGCAACCTGCCCGAAGAGCTGGAAATGCGCACGCACCACGAGCAGAAATACGGCAAGAAATTCATCCCCGAGGACATGACCATCCAGGACCATGGCGTGACCTACAAGGAGCTGGAGCCGTTTTACGATTTCTCGGAAAAGGTCATGGCGGTTTCCGGCAAGGCCGGCAATCTCAAGGGCCAGATCGTGGCCGGCGGCAATCCGCTGGAAGGCGAGCGCAGCGATGAATTTCCGACCCCGCCGCTGCAGTACCAGTACAGCGCTTCGCTGGTCGAGAAGGCCATGCGCGACGTCGGCTACCACCCTTATCCGGCCCCCGCGGCCAATGCCTCGCAGCCCTTCACCAATCCGTATGGCGTGCGCATCGGCCCCTGCAACTACTGCGGCTTCTGCGAAAACTACGGCTGCTACATGTATTCCAAGGCATCGCCGCAGACCACCATCCTGCCGGTACTGTTGAAGCGCAAGAACTTCGAGGTACGTACCAAGGCCCAGGTCATCAAGGTCAACCTGGATGCCTCCGGCAAGCGCGCCACCGGCGTCACCTACATCGATGCCCAGGGCCGCGAAGTCGAGCAGCCCGCCGACCTGGTCCTGCTGACCGCCTTCCAGACCCACAACGTCCGCCTGCTGCTGCTCTCGGGCATCGGCAAGCCCTATGACCCGGTCTCCGGCGAAGGCGTGGTCGGCAAGAATTTCGCCTACCAGTACAACGGCGGCATCAACGTGGTCATGCCCAAGGGCACGCAGTTCAATCCGTTCATCGGCACCGGTGCAGGTGGCGTGGGCATGGACGACCTCAACGCCGACCAGTTCGATCACGGCCCGCTGGGCTTCATCGGCGGTGCCTCGATTCGTCACGTGCGCTATGGCGGCCGTCCCATCAAGCAGGCCGGCACCATGCCGGGCGAGAAGGTCCCCAACTGGGGTTCGGAATGGAAGGCCAGCGTGCAGGATGCCTACCAGCGCACGCTCACCATCGGCATGTCCGGTTCGGTGATGGCGTATCGCGATTGCTATCTGTCGCTGGATCCGACCTACAAGGATGCCAATGGCCAGCCGCTCTTGCGCATGACCCTGAACTGGAAGGAGAACGAAGGCAAGATGCTGACCTACATCGCCGGCGAGATGGAGAAGGTCGGCCAGGCCATGAATCCGGAGAAGGTCGTCAAGGCGGTACGCAAGACCGGGTCGTCCTGGGATACGCGGGTCTATCAATCGACCCACCTCACCGGGGGCGCCATCATGGGGACCACACCCAAGAACAGCGTGGTCAACAAATACCTGCAAAGCTGGGATGTGCCCAACGTGTTCGTCTACGGCGCTTGCGCCTTCCCGCAGAACATGGGCTACAACCCGACCGGGCTGGTCACGGCGCTGGCGTATCACTCCGCCAAGGCCATCCGTGAGCAGTATCTGAAAAACCCCGGCCCGCTGGTGCAGGCATAAGGATGACGACCATCATGATCAAGCATTATTTCATCGCCGCCTGTGCGGCCGTCATGTCGCTGTCCGCCTTCACCGCAGCAGCGCAGAGCAATGCCGCCGCTTCCTCGGCCGACCAGCAGCTGGTGCAGCGTGGCGAGTACCTGGCCAAGGCCGGGGACTGCGTGGCCTGCCACACCGCCAAGGGCGGCAAGCCCTTTGCGGGTGGCTTGCCCATTGCTACGCCCATCGGCACGGTGTATTCGTCCAACATCACGCCGGACAAGGAACACGGCATCGGCAACTACAGCGAAGAGGATTTCGACCGTGCGCTGCGTCACGGCATCCGCAAGGATGGCGCGTCGCTCTATCCGGCCATGCCGTATCCCTCCTACGCCAAAGTCAAGCCGGCAGACGTGAAGGCGCTCTATGCCTACTTCATGCAGGGCGTGCAGGCCGATCCCGCACCCAATCGCGGTGTGGACATCACCTGGCCCCTGTCGATGCGCTGGCCGTTGTCGGTCTGGCGCAAGGTGTTCGCGCCGGCAGTGGCGGCCGATGGTCCTGAGGACAACAGTCCGCTGGTCCGCGGCCAATACCTTGTGGAAGGCCTGGGCCACTGTGGTGCCTGCCACACGCCACGCGGCGCGGGCATGCAGGAAAAGGCGCTGTCCAATGACAGCAGCCAGTTCCTCTCCGGTGGCGTGATCGACGGCTACCTGGCCAACAACCTGCGCGGTGATGCCCGCGATGGTCTGGGCAACTGGAGCGAGGCTGACATCGTGGCCTTCCTCAAGACCGGCCGCAACAGCCATTCCGCTGCCTTTGGCGGCATGGCCGACGTGGTGGCCAACAGTACCCAGTACATGACCGAGGAAGATCTCTCGGCCATGGCCAAGTACCTGAAGTCCTTGAAGGCGGTGAAGGAGGGCACGCCAGCGCTGGCCTATGACGACAAGACCCACCAGGCCTTGCGCAAAGGCAGCGACCAGAGTCCGGGTGCGATGGCTTTCCTGAACAATTGCGCGGCCTGCCATCGCAGCAGCGGCAAGGGCTATGACGAGACCTTCCCGACCCTGGCCTTGTCGCCGACGGTCAATGCCGAGAACCCGGCTTCGCTGATCCGCATCGTGCTGGAGGGGGCCGAAATGCCGTGGACGCACAAGGCCCCGACCCAGTTCGCCATGCCGGGCTTTGCCAGCCGGCTGTCGGACCAGGAAGTGGCCGATGTGGTCACCTTCATCCGTAGCAGCTGGGGTAACCAGGCGTCTTCGGTGAACGCGTCCGACGTGGCCAAGGTGCGCAAGCAGCTGCCGGAGAAGAAAACGGTGGAGGCGGGGAGTGCGCCACTGGCCAAGCAGTAGTGAGCAGCAGTAGTGAGCGATGGTCCGGCATCTGCCGGGCTATCAACGATCCCCGCGTCTGCACAACGCGGGGATTTTTTTACGGTTGCGGCTTACAGATCGCGAATGCCCACGAAGGTACTGCGCAGCGTGCCGGCGTAGTTCTTCTCCAGGTTTTCTCCCATGTTGGGGGCCCAGTTGTCGTACTGTTCAAACACCGTGGTGAAGCCCAGGTCGTGGATCAGTCCGAGCAGATGTTCCTTCTGTATCCAGAAGGAACGATCGTTCTCATAGGACGCCCAGCGCAGTTTTTCGCGCTCCTCGTAGGGCGTGCTGGGATGGAACTCGTGGTACCAGCGACCGTTGAGGCCTTCATTGACCTGCATGGGGGAGAGGCTGTAATACTTCACGCCATCTTCCAGTGATGTGGAAAAGTGCGTCTGCAGGATCATCACCTTCTTGGTGTGACGCGCCAGCTTTTCCAGGAAGGCGCGGGGTTTGTCGAAGTGATACAGCAGACCGCAGCAGAACGAGGCATCGAAAGGACCGTAGCGATCCAGATTCCAGGCCGTGTCCTTGACGAAATGCAGGTTCTGCAGGTTCAGGTTCTGCTTCACGTAATTGCAGCACGCAAAGTTTTCCTCCCGTACCTCCAACCCGATGGATTCAAATCCCATGCGGGCAAATTCCACCGTGTAGCCACCTTCCAGGCATCCCAGGTCGATGATCCGGTAATTGCGGCGGTTGCCGGGAAAGGCCAGGTTCAGAACTTTCCTCGCCGAGATCGCCTGGGGGTGATCCTGCAGAAGAATGGTATCTGGCTTGGTGTAGGTCCCGTTGTCCAGCAGGATATTGTGATAAGTGAATTCCATGTTGCCCTTCCCTTTACGTTTTTCGTTATTGTTGGAACGAACTGGCATCCGGAGCAGGATGCCGTTTCTTCATGGCTGACGCGATGCGTCACCGCGATCTTAACCGCTGATGAGCTTTGGTTGAAAGCCATGCGTGTTGCGCTTGCAACGAGCACGCACCTTGCAATCCTGACTTCATCTGACCTTTGCATCGGGTGTTGATGGCAGGCAAAAAGACGGCACCCCTGAGGGTGCCGTTTCATCGCAGGCGGAAGCGGAGGCAGGCTACTCTTTCACCGCCCCCGTCATCCCCGATACGTAATACTCCACGAAGAACGAATACACCACCGCCACCGGCAGCGAGCCCAGGAGCGCCCCGGCCATCAGTGCGCCCCAGTGATAGACGTCGCCTTCCACCAGCTCGGTGACGATCCCCACCGGCACCGTCTTCACCTCGGAGGAGGAGATGAAGGTCAGCGCATAGATGAACTCGTTCCAGGACAGCGTGAAGGCAAAGATGCCCGCCGAGATCAAGCCCGGCACCGCCAGCGGCAGGATGATCTTGACCAGGATCTCCCAGCGCGTAGCACCATCGATGAGCGCGCACTCTTCCAGCTCATAAGGAATCGAGCGGAAGTAGCCCATCAGCAACCAGGTGCAGAACGGGATCAGGAAGGTCGGATAGGTCAGGATCAGCGCCCAGCGCGTATCGAACAGCCCCAGCTTGAACACGATCGCCGCCAGCGGAATGAACAGGATCGAGGGCGGGATCAGGTAGGCGAGGAAGATGCCCAGCCCGACCTGCTTGGAGCCCTGGAAGCGCAGGCGTTCGATCGCATAGGCGGCAAAGACGCTGGCCGCCAGCGAGGCGAAGGTCGATACCACCGACACGATCACCGTGTTGAGCAGCCAGGCCGGATACTGGGTCTGGAACAGCAGCTTCTTGAAGTGCGCCAGCGTCGGGGCAACGACCCAGAAGGGGTTGCCGGTCTGCGAGAGCAATTCATTGTCCGGCTTGAAGGCCGTGATCACCATCCAGTAGAACGGGAACAGCAGCACGAACAGGAAGATCAGCAGCGGAATGTAGATCGTCACCCAGCGGCGCGGTGTCGATTGCAGGAAATCCATGCCTTGGGTTTCCTGCTGGTCGTCTTTTTTCTTGGCCATTATTTGTCACCTCCTTGTTGCCAGCCGCGACGTTGCAGGCCGAAATACGAGAACATGATCGCTGCCAGGAGGAAGGGAATCATGTAGGTTGCCAGTGCCGCGCCTTCACCCAGGGCACCGCCCGGAATGGCGCGCTGGAAGGAGAGCGTGGCCATCAGATGCGTCGCATTGAGCGGACCGCCGCGGGTGAGCACATAGATCAGCTGGAAGTCGGTGAAGGTGAACAGCACCGAGAAGGTCATCACCACCGCGATGATGGGCGTGAGCAAGGGCAGCGTCACGTGGCGGAACTGCTGCCAGGGCGTGGCACCGTCGATGGCGGCCGCCTCATAGAGCGAGGGCGAGATCGTCTGCAGGCCCGCCAGCAGCGAGATCGCCACGAAGGGAATGCCGCGCCAGACGTTGGCAAAGACGGTGGACCAGCGCGCATTCCACGGGTCGCCCAGGAAGTCGATGTAGCGGTCGATCAGGCCCATCTTGTGCAGGGCCCAGCTGATGACGGAGAACTGTGCGTCATACAGCCACCAGAAGGCCAGGGCCGACAGTGCTGTCGGCACGATCCAGGGCAACAGCACGATGGCGCGGAAGAAGGTCTTCAGCGGCACGTTCTTGTTGAGCAGGATGGCCAGCCACAGGCCCAGTGCGAATTTCAGGATGCTGGCGCTGACCGTGTAGAACACGGTATTGAACAGCGACAGCTGCGCCAGCGAATCGCCGGCCAGGTAAGTGTAGTTGTCCAGGCCGATGAAGCTGCCTTCGCCGCCGATCTTGGTATCGGTGAAGCCCAGCCAGATGCCCAGGCCCAGCGGGTAGGTCAGGAACACCACCAGCAGGAGCACGGCCGGGGCCATGAACAGCATGCCCAGTACGTTACGGTTGTTCAGGAATCGGGATAGCATGATGTGCCTCGATGAAAGGGCCGCAAGCCAGGCCTGCGGCCAATACGGTAGTGACGCGTCGCGATGCGCCAGCGCGGCGGGACCGGGTCGGCAAGCCCTGACAACCTGCCCCTTTGCCCGCTGTCCCGAGGGAACCCGGACCCGCCCTGCTGACGTTCAGGCTGCTGCCATCAGGTCTTGTAATACCGCTTGGCGCGCTCGGCCGCACGATCGATGGCCTGCTGCACGGTCTTGGCGCCCGAGGCGGCCTCGGCCACCATGTCCACCACCACGTAGTCCGCCATGCAAGCCGCCGAGGCCTGTCCCAGCGGGCCTTCGTGGCCATGGTCCAGCATCAGCGAGGCCGAGTCGCGGTACACCGTGGCCTTCGGATCGTCGGTCCAGACCGGGT
Source organism: Herbaspirillum sp. 1130 (assembly GCF_017833835.1). Classification (NCBI taxonomy): domain Bacteria; kingdom Pseudomonadati; phylum Pseudomonadota; class Betaproteobacteria; order Burkholderiales; family Oxalobacteraceae; genus Herbaspirillum; species Herbaspirillum sp. 1130. Next base: position 151,605 of record NZ_JAFICQ010000004.1, on the reverse strand, counting down.
TCTTCTCGTAGGCCTTCAGCGGCTGGCTGACATAGCCGATGGAAGCCTTCATCCACGGGTTGTACTGGTCCGGCTCGAACATGAATTGCACGAAGGCCTTGGCCGCATTGGGAAACTTGGTGTGCTTGAACACCATCATCTGCGTGATCTGCATCAGCTCGGTGGGCTTGCCGGCCGGGCCGACCGGGAAGTGCGCGTGCTGGGTATCCTTGGCGATGTCCTGCAGCTTGGGATCCTGCGAGTTCTTGGCGGCGTAATACACCGAGATGCCGTTGGCCGTGAGGCTGATCTGGCCATCCAGGTAGGCCTTGTTGTTGGACGGATCCTGCCACGACAGGGTGCCGGGCACGAAGGTGGCATAGAGCTGCTTGGCGTATTCCAGCGCGGCGCGGGTCTCGGCCGAGTTGATGGCGACCTGGCCGTTCTTGTCCACCAGCTTGCCGCCATGCGACCACAGCAGCCAGTGCGCCCAGTTGTTGGCGTCACCGACGGCCTTGCCCAGGGCGAAGCCGACCGGAGTGTCCTTGGCCTTCAAGGCCTGGCACAGCTTGAGGAAGCCGGCCGTGTCCTTGGGAATGGCATCGAAGCCGGCCGCCTTGATCTGGCTTTCGCGATAGACCAGGGCATTGCCGATCACGCCGAGCGGCAGGGCGATCCACTTGCCGTCCTTGGTGCCGTACTTGCGGCAGACGTCGTACCAGCCGCCATAACGCTTGCCCAGCGAGTCGGCCAGGTCGGTCATGTCGATCAGCTTGGTCGGGTACTGCTGCGGGTCGTCGAACCAGCCCAGCACGATGTCCGGACCGCTGCCCACGTTGGCGGCCACAGCCGATTTCGGACGCACGTCTTCCCAGCCTTCGCTGTCGGTGCGCACGGCCACGCCGGTCAGTTCGGTGAATTTCTTGACGTTGGCGTTCCACAGGTCTTCATCGCCCTGGACGAAACGCTTCCAGCGCAGGATACGCAGGGTCGCGCCCTGTTCGATGGGGTACTTGATGCTGTCGGCGCCAGCCGCGCCGGGGCCTGCGGCAAAGGCGTTCACGCCCATGCTCGATGCGGCTGCGGCGGCAGCGCTGGTGACCAGGAATTCGCGTCGTGTCAGCTTGCTCATGTCTCCTACTCCTTCGGTTGAAAGTCGAATTGGACCGCTCTCGAACGGCTGTTCTTGCGGATGGACTCTTTTTCTTGTGATGCTGCGCTACGGGTGGTGCTTGGGACTGCAGGGATGGTGCGGTGGATCAGCGGGCCGCCAGCGACTTGCCCGATTCGGCATCGAACAGGTGCGTGCGGCTGTGGTCGGGGACCAGATGGATCACGTCACCCGCGCCGAAATCATGGCGCTCGCGGAAGATCGAGGTGAGGCTGGTCTCGCCGAAGCGCGAGAACACTTCGGTATCGGCCCCGGTCGGTTCCACCACGATGACCTTGGTGGCAATGCCTTGCCCGGCCGCACCGATGGCGAGGTGCTCGGGACGCACGCCGTAGGTAACCTTCTGCCCGTCATTGCCCTGCAGGGCGCTGCCATAGGGCGCTGGCACGCGGGTGCCATCGGCGAACTCGACTTCTGCTGCGCCACCGCCACCGTTGCGGCGCAGGGTGGCAGGGATGAAATTCATTGCAGGAGAGCCGATGAAACCGGCCACGAACAGGTTGGCCGGATGGTCGTACAAGTCCAGCGGACGGCCGCGCTGTTCCACCAGGCCATCGCGCATGACCACGATCTGGTCGGCCATGGTCATGGCTTCGATCTGGTCGTGGGTGACATAGATGGAAGTGGTCTTGAGGCGCTGGTGCAGTTCCTTGATCTCGGTGCGCATCTGCACGCGCAGCTTGGCATCGAGGTTGGAGAGCGGTTCGTCGAACAGGAACACCTGCGGATCGCGCACGATGGCGCGGCCCATCGCCACGCGCTGGCGCTGGCCGCCCGAGAGCTGGCGCGGATAGCGGTCCAGCAGCTGGTTCAGGCCGAGGATGTCGGCGGCCTTCTTGACGCGTTCTTCCACGAAGGACTTGTCCTTCTTGGCCAGGGTCAGCGAGAAGGCCATGTTGTCGCGCACCGTCATGTGCGGATAGAGCGCGTAGTTCTGGAACACCATGGCGATGTCGCGGTCCTTGGGCTGGACGTTGTTGACCACGGTGCCGCCGATGAGGATCTCGCCGCCGGTGATTTCCTCCAGTCCCGCCAGCATGCGCAGCAGCGTCGACTTGCCGCAGCCGGACGGACCGACCAGGACGGTGAATTCGCCATCGGCGATATCGATGTCGACGCCCCGGATGATCTGGGTGCTGCCGAACTGTTTCTTGACTGCGCGGATCTGTACTGATGCCATCAAATGCTCCTCGTGTCTATCCTCGTATCGACGCTGCGGAACCGGTTCCAGGCGGAGCCGTTCACAACGCACTTTGTTCAGGCACGTCCTGTGGAGGGACGCGTGGAAGATCCTGCCGGTCTTCCTTTTTTTCGTTGTCTACACTGATGCTGCGCCGGCTGGCGGCCGGCGCGGTGCTGCGTTGGCGCCCCGTTGCCGGGGTGATTGTTTTGACTTATTTGTTCTTGCCCTGAACGACCACGTAGGAGGGCCGTCCGTTGCGGTCCCAGTCGATCAGGTTCTGGGCCGCCTTGCGCCGCAGTTCGCGCGCTGCGACATCCGAGAAGAAAGCCGCGTGCGGCGACAATAGCACACGTGGATGCTGCACGATAGCCGAGGCTGTCTGCGGCGGCTCCACCGGCAGGACGTCCAGCGCGGCACCCTTGAGCTGGCCGTTTTCCAGCGCGGCCAGCAGGTCGTCGATCTTGATGAGGCCGCCGCGTGCGGAGTTCACCAGATAGCTCTGCGGCTGCAGGAGATTGAGCAGCGAAGCGTCGATCATGTTGCGCGTCTCGTCGTTCAAGGGCGTATGCAGCGACACCACATGCGCCTGGGCGAACAGTTCTTCGCGGTTCACGCGTTCCACGTAGGCGGGGAAATCGCCATCAATGATGTAGGGATCATAGGCAATGACGCGCTTGAAGAGATTGCGCGAGATATGTGCCATGCGCTTGCCGATGCGGCCCAGGCCGATGATGCCGATGGTGAGATCGGAAGCGCGCGGAATGATGCCGGCCGTGGTGTAGTGCCATTCGCCGGCTTTCACGGCACGGTCATAGACGGTGATATTGCGGATCAGGTCCAGTGCCATGGCCAGTGCATGGGTGGCCACTTCGCCCACGCCATAGTCGGGCGAGTTGGCGACCCACACGCCGTGTGCTGCGGCATCGGCCGTGTTGATGGTATCGAAGCCCGCGCCATAGCGGCTGGCGATGCGGATTTCAGGACGGGTCGCAAAGACCTTGGCGTTCACCGGTGCGTATTGCACCAGCAGGCCCTGGCATCCTGCGGAGGCGGCGATCACCTCCTCTTCCGTGCGGCATTGCGCGGTCACGACTTCCACACCGGCTTCCTTGTAGAGCGCAAGCTCCAGGTCGACGTCGGGGAAATCGTAGTCCGTAATCAGTACTTTCATTGCTCGTCTCCGTGATGGTTGTCTTGGTCCACCTGATGCAACTACTTCCTGGAACACGGCCGCCGCTTGTGTGGCTGTACCGTGGTCCGGGGGTACGACGGATGCTGGTATTAAGCTGAATTTAATGCTGTTTGAATGACCCTTAACTTTTGCTTAATGCTGCTTGTTGAAGCCTGTGAAGCTTGTGATGCCTGATGCGTTGCTGCAGGTGGAATTCGGTCAAGCCAGTTGGCTTTGAAAATTTCTCCTGCCCTTGCCGCCGTTGCTGGAGGCAAGGGCAGGCCAGTTCAGTGATTGTCCTTGGGCACGTAAGGTCCGCTCTTGCCGACCAGGAAATCAAGGTCCGCACCCTGGTTGGCCTGCTGCACGTGGTCCACATAGAGCTTGACCCAGCCGCGCTGCATCTGCGGCGGCAGCTCGGGCTTTTGCCATTGCGCACGGCGGCGCGCCAGTTCTTCATCTGACACATCCAGGTGCAGCTTGCGTGCCTCCACATCGAGTTCGATGAAGTCGCCGTTCTGCACCAGCGCCAGCGGCCCACCGGCGGCCGCTTCCGGCGAGACATGCAGCACCACGGTGCCGTAGGCGGTCCCGCTCATGCGCGCATCCGAGACGCGCACCATGTCCGTGATGCCTTTGCGCAGCACCTTCGGCGGCAGCGGCATGTTGCCCGCCTCGGCCATGCCGGGGTACCCCTTGGGACCGCAATTCTTGAGCACCAGCACGCAGGTTTCATCGACATCCAGGTTCTCGTCATCGATGCGCTTGTGCAGGTCGTCGCTGTTCTCGAACACCACGGCACGGCCGCGATGCTTGAGCAGGGCAGGGGTGGCGGCCGATGGCTTGATGACGGCGCCGTCCGGGGCCAGGTTGCCCTTGAGGATGGCGATGCCGGCCGCTTCCTTGAAGGGCTGGTCGAAGCTGCGGATGACTTCCGGATTCCAGTTCGGCGCATCCTGGCAGTTCTCCCACAGGGTCTTGCCGTTGGCGGTCAGGGCGGTCTTGTCGATCACGCTTTCCAGTTGGCGGATCACCGCCGGCAGGCCGCCCGCATAGTAGAAATCTTCCATCAGGAATTTGCCCGAAGGCTGCAGGTCCAGCAGGCAGGGCAGTTGCTGGCCGATGTCGTCCCAATCCTTCAGGTCGAGCTGGATGCCGATGCGGCCGGCAATGGCCAGCAGGTGGATCACCGCATTGGTGGAACCGCCGATGGCGGCGTTGACGCGAATGGCATTTTCAAAAGCCTGGCGGGTGAGGATCTTGGAGAGCACCAGGTCTTCGTCCACCATCTGCACGATGCGCCGGCCGGCGTTGCGGGCCAGCACGTTGCGGCGCGCATCGACGGCCGGAATGGCGGCATTGTGCGGCAGGCCCACGCCCAATGCCTCGACCATGCTGGCCATGGTGGAAGCCGTGCCCATGGTCATGCAATGTCCGTGCGAGCGATGCATGCAGCTCTCGGCTTCAAAGAATTCTTCCTGCGTCATCTTGCCGGCGCGCACGTCTTCCGACATCTGCCATACGCCCGTACCGGAACCCAGTTCACGGCCACGGTATTTGCCCGAGAGCATCGGGCCGCCGGAGACGCCGATGGTCGGCACATCCACTGAAGCCGCGCCCATCAGCAGCGCCGGCGTGGTCTTGTCGCAGCCCATGAGCAGCACTACGCCATCGAGCGGATTGGCGCGGATCGACTCTTCCACATCCATGCTGGCCAGGTTGCGGTAGAGCATGGCGGTGGGGCGCAGCAGCGTCTCGCCCAGCGACATCACGGGGAACTCCAGCGGGAAACCGCCGGCTTCCCAGATGCCGATCTTGACCTGTTCGGCCAGGGCGCGGAAGTGCGAATTGCAGGGGGTCAGTTCGGAATAGGTATTGCAGATGCCGATCACCGGACGGCCATCGAACTGGTCGTGCGGGATGCCGCGGTTCTTCACCCAGGAGCGGTAGATGAAACCATCGCGGTCCTGGCGGCCAAACCAGGCCTGGCTGCGGCGGGTGGATTTTTTCTTGGTGTCGTCAGTCATTGTCGTTTCCCTGGCAAGGTGCGTGCGCAAGCGCGCACTGCGTCCCTTGCCCTGCTTCATGCGATCCATGTGCTGCCAGCCGGATGAGGCCGGCAGTGCCGTTCAATGCTTGCTGCCTGCGCGAACCTGGTCTTTGTCAAACTCAGGCGAGAGCGCGCGCGGCGACAGGATGACTGTCGCCCTGGTCAAAGAAATAGCGGGAAAAATCAATCAGCAGGAAGGCCAGCAGGGACCCGAAAGCGGAGCAGCGATGCAAGGCGCGGCGCGCACGCACGCTGGCAGCGGTAGCGGCGCAGCGCGTTTGCGCCCGGCCAACCGGCGTCCTGCGGTTCACATGCGATGCTGTGCCTGGATAAGCCAATGGGATGTCTCCGTTGCCTGGAGCCGCCGTGGCGGCTGGGTCTGTGCCGTCCGTTCTGCCCTGCGGCCTGCCCCGTCCCCGACGGTGGCGAAGCACGCTGAAGCGACGTGACTTGTGTAATTGGCTGCGAGTCTATTGCAGCCGGATTTGTTTGGTCAAGTGGTAATACCAGATCGCGAGAAAGCTTTTTGTCAGCATTGTGAGGCTGGCTTTTTGCGTCGCCGCTGCAACATGCAGTAAAACACACAGCCCGCCTGAAAGCCAGAGCTGGCAAGGCTTTGCGACGGGGTATTAATGCTGCATGGCACCAAGGATGAATTTTTTTGTTCCATTCGATTCATCCTTGACACTGCCTGGGTGATGTGAAATTCTAGCCTCCGCTGGTCAGACCACATGACCTCTGCGCGACTCATCCCAATGCGGGGGCGCGGCCAGCAGCATGATGCAGCCTCACCGGCCCGGTCCGGATTACAAGAACAAGCAGCAAGGCATGAGACCTGCGCAACAGAGACAACACAGGAGACCAGCGGGGGAAAATCTCTTCCGCATGGCCAATCACTCCGGCGCTCCCCGCAGGTCAGAGAAGCGGTAACGAAAGTCCTTTGCCAAAGCGTTAGCCGCACCCCATTGCGCGCAATGAGCGCAGATGACAACGGAGGAGACCATGCAGTTGACCCGCAGAACCTTGTTCAAGACCATCCTGGCCGCAGGCGCGGCCTGCACTGTCCTGGCCGCCCCCGCGGCCTTTGCCGCCTGGCCCGAACGTCCGGTCACGCTGATCGTGCCCTGGGGCGCCGGCGGCGGTACCGATGCCACGGCCCGCATCATCGGCGCCTTGCTGGAGAAGGACCTGGGCCAGCCGGTCAACGTGGTCAATCGCACCGGCGGCAATGGTGCGGTGGGCCACCAGGCCATCGCCAGTGCCACGCCGGATGGCTACACCATCGGCATCGCCACGGTGGAGATTTCGATGATGCATCACCAGGGCCTGACCAAGCTGACCCCGCGCGACCTCACGCCGCTGGCGCTGATGAACTTCGACCCGGCCGCGCTGACCGTGAGCAACGATTCGCCCTACAAGAACTTCGACGACCTGTTGAAGGCCATCAAGGCCAATCCGGGCAAGCTCAAGGCGTCCGGCACCGGGCAGGGCGGCATCTGGCACCTGGGCCTGGCCGGCATGTTGAATGACCTCAAGGTCGCGCCCAATGCGGTGCGCTTCGTGCCCTCCAACGGCGCTGCGCCGGCCATGGTGGACCTGGCCGCGGGCGGGGTGGACATCGTCGCAGCCTCGCTGCCGGAAGCCCGTTCGTTGATCGACGCAGGCAAGGCCATTCCACTGGTGATCATGGCCAATGAGCCGGCGGCGCTCTATCCCAAGGTGCCCACGCTCAAGAGCCTCACCGGCAGCACCTGGACCAACGGTGCCTGGCGCGGCATCGTCGGGCCCAAGGGCCTGCCGGCCGATGTGCAGGGCAAGCTCTCGGCCAGCCTCAAGAAGATCTATGACAGCAAGGAATACAAGGACTTCATGAGCGGACGCGGCTTCGGTACGCAATATGCCGATGCCGCCGAGTTCGGCAAGTTCATGGACAAGAGCGACGAGGACATGGGCGCCATCCTCAAGACCCTGGGTATGGCCAGGTAACAGGCATGGAGCAGGCGCATTGACCGCAATCGATGCGCCTGCCTCGCTCTTCTCATCGTGCTCATCGCTTCGGGACTGTCCCATGAAAATCAATGATGCCTTGTCCGGGCTGCTGATCGCTGTCCTTGCGGTCGTGCTCTGGATCGCTTCTTCCCGCCTGCCCGCGATGGGGCAGGATATCGGGCCCAACGTATTTCCGCAGGCGCTGGCCGGCGGGCTGATGATCTGCGCCGTGCTGCTGGTGCTGCGTGGCCTGCGCGGTTTGCGGCAGGCGCGCACTGTGCGCGGTGGACCTGCTTCGCGCATTGCCACGGTGGGGGCTGATGAGCAGGACTTGCGCTGGGTCACGCTGCCTGACTGGTTCCGCAGCGGCCATGCGGTGTTTTCCTTCCTGCTGATTCCGCTGTCGCTGGTGTTCTACATCGGGGTCTCGGAACCCTTGGGATTCCTGCCGACGGCCTTCGTGCTGCTGCTGGCGCTGTTCCTGACATTCCGCACCCGCGTGATGGTGGCCCTGCCGGTGGCGATGGCCAGTGCGCTGCTGATCCACACCATCTTTTACAAACTGCTCAAGGTGCCTTTGCCCTGGGGCATCCTCACGCCCCTGGCCTGGTAAGGAGACGACATGCTTGCCAACCTCTACGCCGCACTGGCGATGGTGTTTGATCCCTACGTGCTGGCGGTGATCCTCGGGTCTTCCATCTTCGGCCTCTTCATGGGGGCGGTGCCCGGCCTGTCCGCTACCATGGCGGTAGCGTTGCTGGTACCGGTGACCTTCTTCATGCCGCCGGTGCCTGCGATCGCAGCCATGGTCTCGGCCACGGCCATGGCGATCTTCTCGGGCGACATTCCCGGCTGCCTGCTGCGCATTCCCGGCACGCCTTCGTCGGCCGCCTATACCGATGAAGCCTATGCCATGACCATGAAAGGGCAGGGCGAGATTGCGCTGGGCGCCAGCCTGGTGTTCTCGGTCATCGGCGGATTGTTCGGTACCTTCGTACTGATTTTCTCGGCACCGGCACTGGCCGAGCTGGCGCTGAAATTCTCCTCCTTCGAATATTTCTGGCTGGTGCTGCTGGGCCTGACCTGCGCCATCTTCATCGCCTCCGACAATCCCTTGAAGGGCTTCGTCTCGCTGTTCCTGGGCATGTTCATCGCCTCCGTCGGCATGGGCAATCCGGCCGGTGCACCGCGCTTCACCTTCGATCAGCCTGACCTGCTGGGCGGGGTATCGCTGGTGCCGCTGATGGTCGGGATGTTCGCCATGTCCGAGGTGCTGCGCTTCGCGGTCTCGCGCGACTTCACCATGAAGGTTGCGGAAAGCCGCGTGGGCAACGTCTTCAAAGGCATGTGGGGGCTGATGCTCAAATATCCGAAGTCGGTCTTGCGCGGCAGCGTCCTCGGTACCCTGGTCGGTGCACTGCCCGGCGCGGGCGCTGACATCGCGGCCTGGATGTCGTATGCGATGAGCAAGAAGATGTCGAAGGAGCCGGAGAAATTCGGCACCGGCCATCCGGAGGGCATCGTCGAATCGGGCGCGGCCAATAACTCGGCACTGGCCGGGGCCTGGATTCCGGCGCTGGTGTTCGGTATCCCGGGGGATTCGATCACCGCCATCGTCATCGGCGTGCTCTACATGAAGAACCTCAATCCGGGACCGATGATCTTCGTCGACAACCCGGTGTCGATGTACGCGATCTTTCTGGTCTTCATCCTGGCCAACCTGCTGATGCTGCCGCTGGGCTTCTGGTGCATCAAGATGGCCAAGCGCATCCTCTCCATCCCGCGCGGCATCCTGATGCCGCTGATCCTGCTGTTCTGTATCGTCGGCTCCTATGCGACCAACAACAGTGTCACCGACGTGGGCATCATGCTGGTGTTCGGTCTGCTGGCCTACGTGATGGAAGAGAACGGTTTCCCGGTGGCGCCGGCGGTGCTGGGCGTGGTGCTGGGCGGCATGCTGGAAGAACATTTCGTGACCTCGATGATCAAGTCCGACGGCCAGTTCCTGGCCTTCTTCGAGCGCCCCATTGCCGGCACGCTGGGCGTGATCACGCTGCTGCTGTGGTTGTTGCCGCTGGTGCTCAAGCTGGTGCGCAGGAAGCCGCTGGCCCTGGCCTGAGGTGAAAAGATTTCAATCGATGATTCAAGCAAGGAAAGGTGGTTCCATGGCAATGCCCGAACGTTTCTCCGCTGACGCCCTGTGTCAGTTCGCATCCACTCTGTTGCAGCGTGCAGGCCTGGAGGCCGACAAGGCTGACAGCGTCGCCGCCACGTTGGTCGATGGCGACCTGCTGGGCCACGACACGCACGGGCTGGCGCTGCTGGCCCCCTACGTCAAGGAACTGGAAAAGGGCAGCATGGCCAAAACCGGCCAACCCGAGGTGCTCTCGGAGCGCGCCGCCGCGCTGGCCTGGGATGGCCGCCGCCTGCCCGGGCCGTGGCTGGTGCATCAGGGCATCGATGCACTGATCCCCAAGGCGCGCGACTATGGCACCGCTTCGCTGACCATTCACCACAGCCATCACATCGCCTGCCTGGCCGCCTATCTGCTGCGTGCCACGCAAGAGGGCTTCATGATGATCCTGGCCAGCTCGGACCCTGCGGTGCAGAGCGTGGCCCCCTTCGGCGGTACGCAGGCGGTATTCACGCCCAATCCGATTGCGGCCGGCATTCCCACTTCCGGCACGCCCTTCCTGGTCGACATCTCGGCCTCCATCACCACCAACGGCATGAGCAATCGCCTGCACAAGGCCGGCAAGCAGTTCGAGGAAGAGTGGCTCATTGATGGCGCCGGCCATCCCAGCCGCGATCCGGCCGTGCTCTCGGCCACGCCGCCGGGCACCATCCTGCCATTGGGCGGGCTCTCGGCAGGGCACAAGGGCTTCGGGCTGGCCGTGCTGATCGAGGCGTTGACGGGCGGCCTGTCCGGTTTCGGGCGTGCCGATCCGGCAGCGGGCTGGGGGGCGACGGTGTTCATGTCGCTCTATGATCCGTCGGCCTTCGGCGGCGAGCAGGACTTCAAGCGCCAGATGGATCACATCGCGCAGGCCTGCCGCAGCAATCCGCCGCGCCCCGGCGTGGGCCAGGTGCGCATGCCCGGCGACCGTGGCATGCAGCGCCGCGCCGAGCAGCTGGCGCAAGGCGTGACCCTGCATCCGACCATTGCGCCCATGCTGCGTGAAGCCGGTGCCGCCTACGATCTGGAGTTTCCCGCGACCCTCGCCTGAGGACCATCATGCCCATCGAAGCGATCGAACCGCAGCGCTTGTATCGGCAGATCAGCGACCAGCTGCGCAAGCTGATCGTGGACGGAGAATTCGCCGTCGGTTCACGCCTGCCGTCCGAGCGTGAACTGTCGGTACAGCTGGGCGTGAGCCGTCCATCGTTGCGCGAAGCGCTCATTGCGCTGGAGGTGGAGGGCTACATCGAAGTGCGCATGGGCTCGGGCATTTATGTCTGTGCACCGCCCATGCAGCGCGAGTTGCGGCATGATCTGTCCGGCGAGGAAGGACCGCTGGAACTGATCCGTGCGCGCGAGATGATCGAAGGCGAAGTGGCCTATGCCGCCGTCCAGCATGGCAGCAAGCAGCAGATCGCTGCCGTCGAGGAAGCCTATGCGCTCATGATCGCGCATGCCGAAGCGGGCATCGATCCGCTGGAAGCCGATCGCCTCTTTCACATCCGCCTGGCCGAGGCCACCGGCAACAGCGTGCTGGTCGGGCTGGTGACGCAGCTCTTCGATGCCCGTCTGGGTCCGCTGTTCGAGCGCCTGCACAGCCACTTCGACGGCACCCGCGTCTGGCAGGAAGCCATCGAGGAGCACGGCCTCATCATGCAGGCCCTGCGCGAGCGCAATCCCGAGCAGGCGCGCGCGGCCATGCGGCGGCACATGGACATCGCCTTCACGCGCTACAGCGCCAATCTGATCCGGGAATACGGCAACCGCCAGCAGCAGGAGAGCGCGCCGCGCAAACGGCCCGCCCGCAAGACTTCGCTTCAGTTGAAGTAGGTGCGCGCCATTTCGAAGCGGCGCGAGAAATAGGGATTGTCCATGCGCGTGATGTGCACCTTGCCATTGGTGGAAGGTGCATGCACGAAGCGGCCATCGCCGAGATAGATGCCCACGTGCGAGAAGGGACGGTTCTGGGTGTTGAAGAACACCAGGTCGCCCGCGCGCAATTGCGAAGGATCGATCTGGCGGCCCTTGCGGGCGATGTCGGCGGCACTGCCGCTGATGCGGTAATTGGCGGCCTGGCCGAAGATGTAGCTGACCATGCCGCTGCAATCGAGACCCGCCGACGGATTCTTGCCACCGAAGCGGTAGCCGGTATCGATCAGCGAGAGCGCATAGAGCGCCACTTCATTGCCATTGTCGGTGGCCGGCAGCGCCGGTACCTGCGATTGCGGGGCACCGGGCAGCCGGGCGATGGGGGGCGCGGTCGGTGCCGTGCCGCAGGCGGCCAGCACCAGTGCCGCACATACTGCAGCCAGTGCCGACCGGGAAGAGGGCGCAGCGGCCCTGTGCGTCCATGCCATCCTTGCGCGCCCCGCCATCGCTTACTTCCCGATCTTGGCCAGGACGTCTTCCAGCATGGAGAACATCTGGTCGATCTCTTCCTTGGTCACGTTCAGGGCCGGCATGAAGCGCAGCAGGTTCGGGCGCGGCGAGTTCAGCAGCAGGCCCACCGGTTCCAGGTTGCGTGCGGCTTCGACGATCTGCGGACCGATGTCGCGGCCCAGTTGCAGGGCACGCAGCAGGCCTTCGCCACGCTCGCCTTCGAAACCATACTTCTCGGAGATTTCCAGCGAACGCTGACGCAGGTACTGGCCGCGCTCACGCACCGATTCCATGAAGCCGGGCTTGAGCAGTTCCTTGATCACGGCCACGCCCACGGCGGTCATCAGCGGGTTGCCGTTGTAGGTGCCGCCTTGTTCGCCGGCTTCGAAGCAGGCGATTTCTTCACGTGCCAGCAGGGCCGCCAGCGGCACGCCGCCGCCAATGCCCTTGGCCAGGGTCATGATGTCCGGTTCGATGCCGGAGTGCTGGTAGGCGAACAGCTGGCCGGTACGGCCCATGCCGGCCTGCACTTCGTCGACGATCAGCAGCAGGTTCTTTTCCTTGGTCAGGCGGCGCAGGCCTTGCATGAATTCCTTGGTCGCCGGGATGACGCCGCCTTCGCCCTGCACCGGCTCCAGCATCACGGCCACGGTGTGGCTGCCGATCAGCGCTTCGACGCTGGCCAGGTCATTCAGGATGGCCTTGGGGAAGCCCGGCACCTGCGGTGCGAACATGGTGTCCCAGCCATCCTTGCCGCTGGCCGACATGGTCGCCAGAGTACGGCCGTGGAAGCTGTGCTTGAAGGTGATGATCTCGAAGCGCGAGGAGCCATCGGCGGCCGGATTCTTCTTGCCCCACTTGCGGGCCAGCTTGATGGCACCTTCGTTGGCTTCGGCACCGCTGTTGGCGAAGAACACGCGGTCGAACACCGAGTTGGCCGTCAGCAGCTCGGCCAGTTCCATGGAGGGCGCGTTGTAGAAGGCCGGCGACGGGTTGATCAGCTTCTTGCTCTGCGCGTTGAGGGCATCGGCGATACATTGCGGCGAGTGGCCCAGGGTGTTGACCGCCCAGCCTTGCAGGTAGTCGAGATAGCGCTTGCCGTTGTGGTCGGTCAGCCACATGCCATGGCCTTCGGTGAAGACCAGCTCGGGGCGGTTGGTGACATACATCAGCTTGTTGGTGTCGGACTGGTTCAATTGCATCGAGAGGCTCCTGCAAGAATAGGGTGGTTGGGAGGGTGGTGCAGACCGTTGCTGACACATGAGCACTAAGCGCTAGGCGGCAGGCGCACGACAGACCCAAAATGGCGAATAAAAAAAAGCCACAGGGTTTGCCTGTGGCTTCGCGATTCGTTTCACTTCACGCGCGCAGCAGCAAACCTTTCTCAGGTTGGCTGCGGCGTCGTAAGAATGTGGCGTTGGCGATCATGCGGTGAAGTTTAGGACGTTTTGCGCAGAGCGTCAAAAAGAAATTTCCCGCCGGAGCCGCTTGCAGGCGCATCGGGCGGGCCACCGTTGCAATTTCATCGCATCTCGCCGGGCCGCGCGGCATCAGGCTTGCGCGGCATCTTCGCAAATGTGCGTGACGCCGGCATGACAGCACCGGCGCCCGCACCCGGCCCGTCAGGCGGCCGGCGTGTCCGACACGGCCTTGGCCAGGTCGGCTTCGGAAGTGAAGGAATCGGCATAGAACTCGTCTTCCGGCAGGCCGCATTCGGCGCTGAAATCGCGCTGTGCCGATTCCACCACGACCGGCGCGCCACAGGCGTAGACCTGGTGCCCCGACAGGTCGGGAAAGTCTTCCATCACGGCGCGGTGGACGAAGCCGGTGCGGCCGCTCCAGTTGTCCTCGGCCTGGGCATTCGAGACCACCGGCACGTACTTGAAGTTGGGCAGGTCCTGTTCCCACTGCTGGCACAGGGCGTTCATGTACAGGTCCTGCGGGCGGCGGCCGCCCCAGTACAGGGTCACCGGGCGCTTCGAGCCGGCATGTTCCAGTTGCTCGACGATGGCCTTGATGGGCGCAAAGCCGGTGCCGGAGGCCAGCAGGATGATGGGCTTGTCGGAATCCTCGCGCAGGAAGAAGGTACCCAGCGGGCCTTCGATGCGCAGGATGTCGCGCTCCTTCAGGGTGGTGAAGACCTGGTCGGTGAACAGGCCGCCCGGCAGGTGGCGGATGTGCAGGCTCATGTGCTCATCCTTGTGCGGGGCGGTGGCCATGCTGTAGCTGCGGCGCTTGCCGTCACGCAGCAGGAATTCCACGTACTGGCCGGCCTTGTACTGCAGGCGGTCGTTGGCCGGCAGCTGCAGCGAGAGGATGATGACGTCGTCGGCCACCTTGTCCAGCTTGGCCACGCGCACCGGCAGCTTGCGCACCGGGATCTCGCCCACGCCGGCCACTTCGCGTGCCTCGATGGTGACGTCGCTGTGCGGCTTGGCCACGCAGAACAGGGCATGGCCCAGCTGCTGCTCGTGCTCCGAGAGGGCGCGCACCTGGTGCGGACCGTGCTCGACCTCACCCGAGACCAGCTTGCCCTTGCAGGAGCCGCAAGCGCCGTTCTTGCAGCCGTAGGGCAGGCCGACACCGGCGCGGATGGCGGCCGTGAGGATGGATTCGCTGGCGTCGCAGGAGAATTGGCGACCGCTGGGCTGGACTGTGACTTGGAAACTCATACAATTCTGCTTCTGAATAAATTTGGATTGAACACCGTGAAAAAACTGGGCCTGCCCCGCGTACTGATCCTGGGCTGCGGCGATGTCGGCCTGCGGCTGGTGCCGCTGCTGCTGCCGCGCTACCGCGTACTGGCCGTGACCAGCAACCCGGACCGCCGCGCCGAACTGCGCGCTGCCGGGGCCATTCCCGTCGTGGCCGACCTGGATGCGCCCTTGACGCTGGGCCGCCTGGCGCGCCTGGCACCGACCATCGTGCATCTGGCGCCGCCGCAGTCCGAGGGCCGCATCGACCGCCGTACCCGCAATTTGGCCGCCATTTTACCCGAGGGCGCGCGCCTGGTTTATGTCAGCACGACCGGTGTCTACGGAGATTGCGCTGGCGCAAGTTTCGACGAGACCCGCAGCGTGCGTCCGCAGAACGCCCGCGCCGTGCGCCGGGTGGATGCCGAAACCGTGCTGCGCGCCTGGGCCCGGCGCCGCCAGGGCAAGCTCTCCATCCTGCGCGTGCCGGGCATTTACGCCGCCGACCGCCTGCCGCTGGAGCGCCTGCACAAGGGCCTGCCGGCGCTGGTGGCGCAGGAGGACGTGCATACCAACCACATCCACGCTGACGACCTGGCCCGCATCTGCCTGGCGGCGATGCGCTTGGGCGCGCCCAATCGCGTCTATCACGCTGTCGACGATACCGACCTCAAGATGGGCGACTACTTCGACGCCGTGGCCGATGCCGCCGGTCTTTCCCGTCCGCCGCGCCTGCCGCGCAGCGAGCTGGAACGCAGCGTCTCGCCGATGATGCTGTCCTTCATGTCGGAATCACGCCGCCTCCACAATGCGCGCATCAAGAATGAGCTGGGCGTGCGGCTGCGCTATCCCGATGTGCAGAGCCTGTTGGCCCAATGGAAGGCGCAAAGGCTGACGAAGGGCTGACGCCTTTATGCGTTTTGCCCACCTTTCTTATTCGAAATACGAATAAGCATACGATTTTTAAGTAGTTGTTTTGCATAGCCGGCCTCAGTACAGTGCATGCCTGACTCAATGGGGGAGGCTGGAGCAGCCTGTGAAGTTTCTGACCGGCGCGTGCGCCAGCACCGGCGCGCCTCTTCCGTTCCATCCATTCCACGCGCGGCCCGTCCGCGGACCACATGAAGCTATCTTTCAACAACGTCGCCAAGCGTTTCGGCGACCTGCACGTGATCGAGGAATTCACCCGCGAGATCGCCTCGGGTGAGCTGGTCGCGCTGGTCGGCCCCTCCGGCTGCGGCAAGTCGACCCTGCTGCACATGGCCGCCGGTCTGGAAAAAGCCAGCAGCGGCACCGTGTCCGCCGACGGCCAGGCCATTCGCGGACCGCATCCCGAGCGCACCCTGATGTTCCAGGAAAACGCGCTCTATCCCTGGCTGACGCTGCAGCAGAACGTGGCGCTGGCACTGGAATTCCAGAATGTCGACAAGAAGAAATCCGCCGACCAGGCCCGTGTCTGGCTGGAGAACGTCAAGCTCAAGGGTTTCGAAAATTATTATCCGCACCAGGTCTCGGGCGGCATGCGCCAGCGCGCGGCCCTGGCGCGCGCCTTCATCTCGCAGCCCAAGGCGCTGCTGCTGGACGAACCCTTCGGTGCGCTCGATGCGCTCACCCGCATGACCCTGCAGGATGCCCTGCGCGACCTGATCCGCCAGCAGGGCCCGACCGTGGTGCTGGTGACGCACGATGTGGATGAGGCGCTGTTCCTGGCTGACCGCATCTTCGTGTTCAGCCCGCGTCCGGCCAAGGTCTTGAAGGAATTCAATCTCGTGCATCACGAAAAGACGCACGACCTGTCCGAATTCGCGGCCATCCGCCGCGAAATCCTTTGCCTGCTGGGCATCCACGCCGAGCAGGACGAATTTTCCAAAAACTTAGAAGGGGTAGGAGTATGACACTCGCACGCATTCTGGCACCGGCCATCACCGCCGCTGCCCTGGTTTTCTCCGGCAACGCCCTGGCCCTGGAAAAATTCAAGATCGGCTACCTGCGCGTCATGGACGATGCCCAGGCCATGGCCGCCTATGAAGCCGGCCTCTACAAGAAGTACGGCCTGGATGTGGAACTGATCGAATTCAAGTCCGGCACCGACCTGGTCAAGGCCATCGTCGGCGGCCAGCTCGACAGCGGCGTGTTCGGCTTCTCCAATGCCGTGGCCTGGGCCTCCAAGGGCGCGGACCTGAAGGTGGTCGGCGGTGCGCAGCTGGGCTATCACGCCCTGGTGGCGCGCGAGGATTCCGGCATCAACAAGGTGGCGGACCTCAAGGGCAAAACACTCGCTTCGCAAGCCGAAGGCAGTACCGCTGACACTGTGCTCAAGGGTGTGGTGCTGCGCGATGCGGGAATAAAACCCGATGACGTCAACGTGATGGGCGTCTCGCCCCAGGTGGCGGTGCAGTCGCTGGTGGGCAAGCGCGTCGATGCGGCCTTCCTGTTCGAGCCGCAGGCGCGCATTGCGCAACTGATCGCACCGGTCAAGCAGGTCTATGAAATCGGCGAAGTCTGGCCCTTCCCCTGCATGGTCGTCATCACTTCCGGCGAGACCCTGAAGAAGAAACGCGATGCCGTCTGGAAGTCGCTGGATGCGCAACGCGACGCCATCACCCTGCTGCAGAAGAAGCCTGCCGAAGCCTCCAAGCTGATCGCCGGCTACTTCATCGCAGAACCGGTGTTGAAGACCCTGAAGCACGGCGAAGTATTGCGCGAGGACGTGATCCGCGACGCCATCAAGAGCCAGACCTTCACCCCGAAGATCAGCAAGAAGGATCAGGACCGCATGCAGGAAATCGCCGATATCCTGCAATCGCAAGGTTCGCTCAAGACCCGCGACGGCAAGCCCTTCGATGTGAATTCCATCACCGACCTGTCGTGGCAGAACGCGCGCAAGCTGTGATGCGGCACTGCGCCTGATCGATTTCCTTTTGTCTTCACCCTGGCCGGACCCTGTCCGGCCATTGTCTTTCCTGTCCTTATGAGCTCACAGCGTCGCGTTACCGGACTCCGCAAGAAACTGGCCATGCTGCTGGCCATCGTCTTCATCCTTTTGATGTGGCAGATCGCGGCCTGGTCGCTGCCGTCCTTCCTGATGCCGGGCGTGCCCGAGGTGGCCGCGCGGCTGGTGGAGGAAGTGCAGTCCGGCAGTTTCCGCACGGCCCTCTTCGGCAGTCTCTATCGCCTGGGCCTGGGCTATGGCTCGGCGCTGGTGCTGGGGATCGGATTCGGCCTGATCGGTGCGGTGCTGTTCTTCTTCCGTGAAGTGCTGAAGTCGGCCATCGTGATCCTGCAATCGATTCCCTCGATTGCCTGGGTCCCGCTGTTCCTGATCCTGATGGGCTTCGGCAACCTGCCCATCGTGGTGGTGGTGGCCATCGCCGCGTTCTTCCCGGCCGCACTCTCGGTCATGAATGCCACCGAGAGCGTGCAGCAGGTGCATGTCTCGGCGGCCCGCGTGATGGGGGCCTCGCGCCTGTCCATGCTGCGCCGGGTGTACCTGCCGGCAGTGATGCCCGAACTCATCACCGGTGCCCAGCTGGCCTTCGGCAATGCCTGGCGCGCGTTGATCTCCGCAGAAATGCTGGTCGGTTTCGGCAAGGGCCTGGGCCGCACGCTGGCCTACTCGGGCGAGACGGCCGACATGATCGGCGTGATGGCCAACATCCTCACCATCGCCATCCTGGCCGCGCTGATCGACCAGGTGATCCTGGAAAATCTCAAGCATCGCCTGCTCAAGTACCAGTACGTCTGAAGCTATGCCCGCCATGCATACCCTCGTTCGCCTCGCCTTGTTGGCGTCGGCCTGCCTGTCCTTGGGGGCCGCCCAGGCCGGCGTGCTTGATGATGCGCGCCGCAGCGACACCGTGCGCATCGGGCTGGACCACGTGCCGCCGGTCTACAAGGGCGGCATGAAATTCCGTACCCCGGAAAACATCGCCATCGTGCCGGCCGAGGATCTCGCCGTGCAATGGAAGCTCAAGGCCGACCTCCAGCCCACTACGCAGGACCGCGCCGCATTGAAGGGCGTGCGTCCTGATGTCGTGCTCACGCGCATCGATGTCGCCCAGGCGGGCGCGGCCGACGTCATCATGGTTCCGACCGGCTACAGCGCCGGTGGCATGGCCATCATGCGCACCGATACCACCATCCGCAAATGGGAAGACCTGAAAGGCCGCACCGTCTGCGTCTCCGCCGGATCGCCCTATGTCGGCACCCTCAGCGCACGCTATGCCGCCATCGAGAAAGTGATGCCGGCCCCGGCCGATTCGCTGCTGGCCGTGCGCATTGGCCAGTGCGATGCTGCCGTGCATGACGACACGCTCATGAAGGCGCTGTTGAAGCTGCCCGAATGGAAAAAGTTTTCCGCGCAACTGCCGCCGGTGACGCGCCAGGCGCTGGTGCTGCAGGTCCGCGGCAATGACCCGGCCGACCTGGCCGCCGCACGGCAACTGGCCGTGCGATGGAACGATGCGTTCTGGGACAAAGCCATCAAGAAGTGGGTCAACAATGTGGCCTTCGAGGTCTACCTCGACCAGAACGTACCGGATTGCCACTGAGGCCTCTTGCCGGCGTGGCAAGAAGTTGCCACGCCGATATCGGGAAAGCCGGATTTGTTGACGACCGCGCAAGCCGCTCCGTACCGTCCGCACAAAAATCACCCCATTTCAGGATTTTCCCTGTGGCAGAGCGCTGCAATGGGCGTAACATAGTCGGCATTCGTTCCACTGGAAGGCACATCCTGTCGCCGCCAGTCATCATTCCTCAGCCTTCGTTTCAAAGGGAGCCCATCATGGCCATGGACATTTCCTCTGCCGTCAACGGCGTCGTCTCCGACCCCAATGGCAATGCACCGACCACTGGCAAGGCCAACGATCCGGTGGCCGTGCGCCGCGCCGAAGAAGCCGCAGCCGCCTTGAAGGCCGAGCAGCGTCGCCTCGAAGAAATCCAGGCCGATGAAACCCGCGCCGAAAACGCCCGCCAGGAACGCAATCGCCGCGAGCAGGCTTCGCGCAATGCGACCGGCGAGATCATCGGCACGACCGTCAATTCGGTAGCCTGATTCCTGCCTTGCCGGTGACGTGAATTGGCCGCGCATTGGCCAATGAGCGGCCAATTCCGGATTCTTAACCTGGATTCAACAAAGCCCGCAACGCCCGGTACAAGGGCGTTGCGGGCTTTGTCGTTGGTGCGGCTAGGAGGTAGTACATGCCCTCGCCGAATAGGCGTGAAAAATCCATGTTCTTGGCATTACGATCCGAACATCTTCTTCTTTGCTATGGCTAATCGCTATGAGTGCGCGACTGCACGGTGACCTTTTAGACTTTGAAAGTATTTTGGCTCGCCACATCAAAAAAATGGATGAGGAAATCGGCGATTTTTCTGCCAATTTGTACGACTGGTCCGACGCCTTGCTAGACGATAAAGCGGTGAGCTTGATCTGTTGCGAAGATAAGCGATGCGCGGCATGCGGCAGAAATGTGCTCCTTCTATTTATGGGGCAGACTCTACATCATTCCCATACTAATCTCGGGGAGCAGATCGCAATCATCCCAATTCTGACAAAGTGACAGAAAAATCTGATTGCCATAGAATTACCTCACAATAAGAATCACGTACTTTCCTCCTCGCAATAGTAACGTGAGACGTAACGGGATATACCTACGTTAAGACTTAGACTAATTAGCTTCACTTTAGGTGTTGGGGTAACACAGAGGCTAGTTGAGATCACAAAGAATTAAAATAAGGGGCTGTGATTGGCGAAGCACAACAAATTCGACGCGTCTGGGCCTATGGCCGTGTGATATTGCGTTTAATAATGACCCTGGCTTTGCATCGAATCGTGACCCGCAAAAATTTCCGTCTTCGTATAGTTACTTAGTCTGTTGTCCTCTCTTTCTTTATGTCGCGAGTTGAGCTGGTCTTGAAGCGATAGCTATCATTACCTGTTTCTACGATGTGGCAGTGATGGGTAAGGCGATCGAGAAGGGCCGTGGTCATTTTGGGATCACCGAAGACGGCGCCCCATTCTCCAAATCCAAGGTTCGTTGTAATGATCAAGCTAGTGTGTTCGTAAAGCTTGCTGATGAGATGGAAAAGCAAAGCACCACCTGTTTGACTAAATGGGAGATAGCCAAGCTCATCAAGTATTACGAGGTCTGTGTGCTTCAGCCGAGTAGCCAGGTTTCCAGTCCTTCCCTGTTGCTTCTCTTGCTCCAGCAAGTTCACTAGTTCTATGGTTGAGAAAAAGCGAACACGGGCGTTGTGGCGCTCTATAGCTTGAATACCAATGGCACTGGCCAAGTGCGTCTTTCCAGTGCCAGGACCGCCGAGAAAAACGATGTTTTGCCAGCTCTCCATGAAATTGCAAGAATGCAATTTTCGGATTAACGGCTCATTAACCTCGCTGGCCTGGAAGTCAAAGCCGTTGAGATCGCGATAAGCCGGGAATTTGGCGACCTTCATTTGATAAGCGAGCGAACGCACCTCCCGTTCCGCAACCTCTGCTTTGACGAGATCTGAAAGAACAGGCAGCGCCGCTTGAAATGCAGGGGAATTTTGCTCAGCTAAGTCTGCCACGGCTTGCGCCATGCCCCGTAACTTGAGGACGCGCAACATCTGTATCATAGACTCAGGCTGCGTCGACATGGTCGTTGTCCTTTCCTCTCAAAGTGTCATACCGTCCAACGTCGGCCGTCGGTTCTTTAGTCAACTGGAGTGCCTGTGGTGCTGTGATTTTGGGTGCGGGGCCGTTATCCAATAACCGGCTGAGTATATTGAGCACCACTTGCTTAGATGGCGCGCCGCTTTTGAGGGCTCCTTCCACAGCAGCTAGAACTGTCTGTTCGTCATGGAACATAACCAGGGCAAGAATCTCAACCATTTCGCGATCTCCGCCGGCGCGCCGTAGCAAAATAGATTGCATCTCTTTGAAGGCAGTTGGAAGCTCTGAAAACGGCGCTCCATTTCTTAATGCCCCAGGTTTGCGTTGTAGAACCGCCAAATAGTGACGCCAGTCGTAGATTGTTTGGCCGGGCCCGTGATCTCGATTGATGACTCGGATGTGCTCAGCTATGGGACGCCCCTCGGCAATGAAGACTAGGTGATCCGCGTAGATCCGGAGGCTTACAGGACGATTGGCGAATGACGAAGGAACGCTATATCGATTGCGGTCAAGCGTTACGAGGCATGTCGGTGATACACGTTTGGATTGCTCAACAAAACCGTCAAATATCTTTCCTAGTGGCATGAGATGTGAACGTTCGTTTTGCAATACATCCCACACGGCGGTGTCTAGCTCAGGATGCCTAGCCTGCTTCCATAGCCTTTGGCATTCCGCTGCCAGCCATTGATTCAACGCATCAAGCGTGGCAAACGCCGGGGCCTTCTGCCAGATTCGATTTCGGCTATCTCGAACATTTTTCTCAACTTGCCCCTTTTCCCAGCCGGATGCCGGATTGCAGAATTCGAGGTCAAAAAGATAGTGGCTGGCCATAGCCATGAAGCGTGCATTTACGTCCCGTTGTTTGCCTGACTTAACTTTGTCAACAGCCGTTTTCATGTTGTCGTAGATGCCACGACGGGGAATTCCACCGAAGGCCTCGAAGGCGTGGCCATGTGCATCGAAAAGCATCTCATGGGTCTGGAGCAAATAGGCTCTCAGGAAAAATGCTCGGCTATGGCTGAGCTTGAAATGGGCAATTTGTAGTTTTGTCCGCTCGCCAGAAATTACGGCCCAGTCTTCGCTCCAATCGAACTGAAATGCCTCTCCAGGAGCGAATGAAAGCGGAATATATGTTGATTTGCTCGCAGATTTGACCCTCTCCATTTGACCCACCTTCCACCGCCTACCAAAGGCGGCCACACGGTCATACGACCCTTCATATCCCAGTTCTTTTAGATCCAGGAACATCTGTTTCAGGGTTCTTCGTTGCTTTCGAGATTTAACGGACTCAGCGCTCAGCCAAGCGGAGAGCCTGGGAGCAAACTCATCAAGAGAGCTCGGTGAATGCCTTGCTGGGTATGCTGGTTCGATCGCGTCCGACCGGATATAACGGCGAACCGTATTGCGGGAGATGTCCAGGCGGCGGGCGATTTCCCGGATTGAGATATGGTCTCTAATGTACCAGCGTCGAATAATTCCAAGTAGGGCCACGTTTATCACTCCGTTCTCCCGCTCGCTGTCATGAGCAGGATTGTGGTCTAAACATGGGTCAACTTAGGATGCAAATTTCCTGAGAAAGTGGGTCAGATTTAAATGCAATTCAACACATTAAGGATCAACTGAACCACTTAGTCGCTTACTTTGCTTTAGATTCGTTTGCGTTGATCCATGTGAGCGACAGCGAAATTAAAGCCGAAGTGGTTGACGCTCTTTACACCGGAGAGATTACTGGTTGGCGGCCGGCCGATGAGCGCGTGCTGGTGAATGCCTATATCACCGATAAAACCCTGAAGACCTTATGGTTGGGAAGTACACACCGCAACGTTTCTGTACGTCCGAATAGCAAAGTAATTAGCGGATTGGACTTGGCCGATGCAATCGACCCATTTGGTGATTCCACGTTCGTGGCTGGAGCGGTTCGCTCTGACAAAGCAGGGGTAAGTTTGAAACGAAGCGGGCTTTGGTTCCGACCGTCAAAGTCTTGGGTAGACTTGGGTGACATTGCAAAAGCTGTTCTTGACGTTCTTGTCGAGACCCAAGCACGAATTGCTACGCTCAGTTATCAGGTTCACTGGGGACTGGCCACCAATGTATTCGATTTATCAGGAGTTGGTCCAGCATATGACGTTGAATGGGCTGAAGCCGATACGTTAAAAGGTAGTCAGCGCCGCCGAAAACTTGAGGACCTGAAGTCGCGCTTTGATATTGAAATTGGTGGCGCAGCAGTTGCAAATAAGGATGTTTCGATTAATGTTACCGACAAATTAGACGGAACAACGTGTGCGTTTGTCTTGCAACCGACCTTCACGTCGGACCGGCTTGTTCTTGCTGTCACGGGCGCAGTACCCGCACAATTCAGCGACTTTGTGAATCGAATTGAAGCTGATCCTGAATTTATCCGAGTTTATTACGATAGCTGGCACACTATTGCCAATGCGAGTCTGAGCCTTGCTGTTGTGCAAGACCGGCCGTTCGACTTGGAGTTTCTGGATTTCGCGCCTGGAACTAACTACGACGTGGACAAGGAGAAGCCGCCTGGACTGCCGGTTCCGATTGCAGATATTTTTACGGACGCAGATGTCAGCCTATTTAAATGGGTTTTCAAGGATGGCTTGCGGCAGATGGGATTGTCGCAGCCAGCTCCAGGAGCATGCTGGCTTTATTGCGATGATGGTTCCGGCGAAATTGCTGACTTCATACACATTGAATTAGTTAATGCGACGACTGGCATACCTAAAATCACGTTGATACACGTGAAGGGCGCGAATAGCAAAAAAACCTCTCGTAGAATCTCTGCTGGCGCCTACGAGATCGTTACTGCGCAGGCGATGAAGAATCTACGTCGTATGATTTCGAAAAGCATGATCCCCGATCTCACCGTGAGTATAGTAAAGCACCACGTTGGTAGAGTTTGGGACCAACCTTGGAGCGTAGGTCTTGTGTCTTCCGCGGCGACTGGCGTAGCCATGTTGGCTGCATTGGCTACGATTACGGCTAACTGCGATTATGAGGTCATAGTAGTTCAACCGCACGTTCTGCAATCCAAGTATTTGGTAGAGGGAACTCCCAATCTCAACACTGCCTCTATGCAGTTGCGCAGTTTGCTCTTTGGTGGGCAACTGCTGGCGCAAGCTGCGGGCGCAAAATTTCGCGTCGTCTCTGATAATCGGTAGTGGATGAATCAAGGATAGCCCTCTGGAGAAATGCCGGGGCTAATTGAAGCATGCTCGGTAATGAAATAGTGGTGAACCTGACGATCTTTCTTCTAGCAGTAGCAGAATCATACATATGATTTTCGCGCTTTTAATGGGACTGGGCACTTACTACCCTATGGCGGATCAGTGCCCCGGCCCGTTCAATGATCCCAGCAACCAGGTCTCGGCCATGTCGATCTGGTTGATGAGCATCAGGAAGGTCTCGTCATTGATGCGCTGTTCAGCGCGCAGGTAGTGCACTTCCAGCCGCTCGGCGCGGATTGCCTCCAGTCGCAGTTCACGTTCGAACTGCTTGAAGCGGTTGGCCGCGCGCTGGGTTTCTTCCGAATCACTCTCCGCATTCATGCGCATGCGATAGGTCGCCAACAGACTGCCGCTGACTTCCATCAACAACGCCAGATCGGATTCATCGAGATTGACGCCGATGCGTTCCTGCGCCTCCTCGATGGTGCGCACGGCTGCCTCCGACAGGCGCAGGCGCGCCATCATTTCCTCGGCGCGGCGGCGCTTGACCTCGGCATCGAGCTGCAGATCCTTGAGCATCCACGGCAGCAGGAAGCTGCCGAACAGCAGCGAGCACAGGATCACGCCGGTGGCGAGAAAGATCAGCAGGTCACGCGCCGGGAAGGGCGTATGTTCCTTCAGCAGCAGCGGGATCGACATCACACCGGCCAGCGTAATGGCCCCGCGCACGCCGGAAAGCGCCGTGATGCTGATGAGCCGCAAATCGAACTTGCGGTTGCGCCCGCTCTGGCCGCGCAGGGCGGAGGCGAAGCGGCGCATGCGCAGGTTGATCCAGACCCACACGAAGCGCAGCACGATCAGCGCCACCGTGATGGCCAGGATGTAGACGAACAGATGCCACACCGGCACATTGCCCGCCATCTGCGCATCCACGTGGGCCAGGCTGACGATGCCCGGCAATTGCAGGCCCAGCAGCAGGAAGGACATGCCGTTGAAGACGAATTCCAGCATGGTCATGATGCTGCGTCCCTGCAAGCGCGTGGCCGCCGATTCGCCACCGGCCGTCTCCAGATAGGGCATCAGCATGCCGGCTGCCACCGCCGCCAGAATGCCGGACAAACCAAAGTGTTCGGCAAAGATGTAAGCCGTGAAAGGGATCAGCAACAGCAGCACCACCTGGATGCCCGGCTCGTCACCGGCCCATTCGATGATCTTGCGGCGGATCAGTCCGAAGCCCCAGGCCACGATCAGCCCCACGGCAATGCCGCCGGCGGCGATCAGCACGAAGGAAATGCTGGCGTCCAGCAGCGAGAAGGTGCCGGTGATGACGGCGGCAATCGCGAACTTGAAGGCCACCAGGCCGGACGCATCGTTCATCAGCGCCTCGCCCTCCAGCACGTGCTGCATCGAGGCCGGCAGGCGGCCCTTGCCGACGATGGACGAGACCGCCACCGCATCGGTGGGCGAGAGCACGGCCGCCAGCGCAAAGGCCGAGGGCAGCGAGATGACCGGGATCATCCAGTGGATGAAGTAACCCACGCCCACCACCGTGAACATCACCAGACCCAGGGCCAGCGCCAGGATGGGGCGCGCCAGGCGGAAGAATTCGCGCTTGGGCATGCGCCAGCCATCGGTGAAGAGCAGCGGCGGGATGAACAGCAGCAGGAACAGTTCCGGATCGAAGCTGATGCGCAGGCCGAACATGGGCATGGCCAGCACCGCGCCCAAGGCGATCTGGAACAGCGGCAGCGGCAGCTTGAAGGGAGCCAGCCGCGCGACCACGCCGGAGACGGCGACGGCCAGCAGCAGGATCAGGACGGTGAAGACGATTTCCATGAGGCAGCAGGTGATGTTCTTGTGATGAGGCGCGGGTGGGTCAGACCGGCAGGGCTGCAAGGAGTTGCAGACGCGTTGCAGGCGAGTTGCAATGACTTGCAACAAGCTTGCAAGTATACGGTACCTGCGCGGTACAAGCTCGGCAGCCATGTGCCACTGCATCAGGAGAAGGCGCGGGCAAAAACGACGATGCCGGCACAAGGCCGGCATCGGGGAACGCGGGGAGAGCAGGGGGCTTAGTTGCCGGCCTTGGCCAGATAGCGTGCGCGCCAGGGTTTGAGCACCATCAGCGCCAGACAGGCGGTGAGGATGTCCAGCGTGATGGCGGTCCCGAAGACCGGATGCCAGCTGCCGGTCTTCTCATGCATCATGGCCGCCAGCGGGCCGCCGAAGATCGAGCCGATACCTTGCGAGATGTAGAGCCAGCCATAGTTGGCGGTGGCGTTGCGGGTGCCGAAGGTGTCGGTCAGAGTCGAGGGGAAGAGCGAGAAGATCTCGCCCCAGCCGAAGAAGACGATGCCCGACAGCAGCACGAACAGCACCGCATTCTCGCGCGTGGCCAGCCACAGCGCCATGGCCACGCCTTCCAGCGCGAAGGCGAAGAACATGGTGTTCTCGCGGCCATAGCGATCCGAGATCCAGCCGAAGAAGGGCCGCGTCAGGCCATTGGTGAGACGGTCGATGGTCAGTGCCAGCGGCAGCGCGGCCAGTCCGAACACCATCACGTTGGCCACGCCGAAGTCACGCGCGAAGGTGGCCATCTGCGAGGTCACCATCAGGCCCGAGGTCGACATCATGGTCATCATCACGAACATCAGCCAGAACAGGGGCGTACGCAGCATCTGGCGCGGCGCCAGGTCGAGCTTGCTGGCGGCAATGGCCGGGGCCGGCATGGCGGCTGCATGGCTGGCGTCAGGCGAGCGCAGGGCCTGTGCGGCCAGCACGCCGATCACCGCAAACACCAGGCCGAATTGCCAGAGCGTGGTTTCCAGCCCGGCGCTGGCCAGCGAGGCCGAGATCGGGAAGGTGGTCAGGATGGCGCCCATGCCGTAACCGGCCGCCACCATGCCCACCGCAAAGCCGCGGCGATCCGGGAACCAGCGCACCATCTGGCCGACCACGCCGACATAGACGATGCCGGTGCCGAGTCCGCCCACCAGGCCATAGGCCAAATAGAACATGCCAATGGTGGAGGCTTGCGCCGCCAGGATCCACGACAGGCCGGACATGAAGGTGCCGATGGCGATCAGGCGGCGCGCGCCGAAGCGCTCGATGAGGCTGCCCTGGAAAGGCGAGAAGAAGGTCTGCAGCACGATCAGCATCGAGAAGGTGATCTGCAGTTCCGACAGCGGCACGCCCAGCTTGGCCGTGAGCGGCTTGGTGAACAAGGTCCACACGTATTGCGGACTGGAGATGGCCATCATGCAGATCAGGCCGATCAACAGCTGGAACCAGCGGTTGCGCAGCAGGCCCTGCGCGCTCGCCGGGGCGGTTTGGGTGAGGGTGGTCATGCGTTTCTCCTGTACAGAAAGCCAGAGTGGGACGGTCAGCCTTGCCGGATCGGGCAGGATGCCGCTGGACTGAATTTATGTATGCATAAATCCTGCCAGCCACAAAAGCAGCTTTCGTGCCATTTGCTCCAGGGCAAATCCGGCACAGGAAAATCGGTGCAATTCTTCTTCGGGAGCGTAAAAACCCGCCTGCGACCCGCAGTTCAGGCGCAAAGCTTCACTTTTTCAGCCAAAACGCTTGCGGCGGGTGGGTGTCGTTGCCGGTGCGTTGCCCGGCACCGGTGCAGCCTGCACCGACTCGGCGCGCACCTGTTCAAGGCGGGCGATGGTGAGGCGCTCGACCACGGTGTGGCTGTCTTCGATGTGACGCGCGATCAGCTCGCCAGCCAGAGCGGCATCGCTGCGGGCGATGGCATCGAGGATGGCGCGGTGTTCGGCGTAGGTGTCATCGATGCAGTCGCCATAGGCGAAGTCCAGGCGACGCATGATGCGCAGCTGGTTGGCCAGCTGGCGATAGACGGTATCGGCCTCGGGGTTGCCGGCCGCCTGCACCAGCGCGCAGTGGAAAGCTTCGTCCAGGGCCGCCACGGCCAGCCCGTCGGGCAGGCGGTCGCTGGGGGCGCACTGCCAGATCGCGCCTTGTTCGGCCACCAGCTGCTGGCGCACGCCCGGGGCGATGCGCGGGGAGCACAGCTTGCGCACGGCGTGCAGCTCCAGCATCTCGCGCAATTCGTAGAGGGAGGCAAAGCGCGCCAGGTCGATCGGCACCACTTCCCAGCCATTGCGGAAGTGGCCGCGCACCAGGCCTTCGCTCTGCAGGCGCATGAGCGCTTCACGCACGGGCGTGCGCGAGACCTGCAGCCGTTCGGCCACGTCGTTCTCGGCAAAGCGGTCGCCGGGCAGCAGGCGGAAGGCGTAGATGTCATCGCGCAGGCTGGCATAGACGGTGTCGGTGAGCTTGCCGGCACGGCGGGTGGCGAGATCGGCGGGCGCTTGGCTGGACGTCATGAAGGAAGTGGCTGGGCGGGTGGACGGGGTTGGCGGCTATCTTAACGCGGGGGTGGGGGCGGATGGAAGACGGACGGTCCTGCCCGCGCAACAGCGGCGGCCTTCGGGGCAGGGCATGAAGCATGCAGAAATAGTGCTTGAGGCACTATTCTTCCTTGCATATCATCTCAACGAGTTCTGAAAAGAAAGGATCCCCCATGCGGCCGTCTGTTGTGCTTGACATGAAGCGAAGCGCGGTGCGCGAAGCGGTAAGCCGCTTCCGCACGGCCAATCCACGCGTCTTCGGTTCGGTACTGCACGGCACCGACCGCGAGGGCAGCGACATCGATCTGCTGGTCGATGCGCTGCCGGGCGCCACGCTGTTCGATCTGGGCGGCCTGCAGGATGAGCTGGAAGCCTTGCTGGGCCTGCATGTCGATCTGTTGACCCCTGGCGATCTGCCACCGAAGTTCCGGGCGCAGGTGCTCGCGGAGGCCAGACCGGTATGAGCGTGAACCGCTTGACTGACTACCTGGACCACATGCAGCAGGCTGCCAGCGATGCCTGCAGCTTCGTGAAGGGCACGTCCAAAGCGGAATTCGTTGACGATAAACGAACCCAGCAGGCCGTCATCATGAGCCTCATCATCATCGGTGAGGCCTCCACGAAGGTGATGGACCGCTATCCCGAGTTCGCGGAGGCACATACTGAGGTACCGTGGCGCAGTATGCGCGGCATGCGCAACCGCATTGCCCACGGCTACTTTGACATCAATCTCGACGTGGTATGGGATACCGTGCAGACGGCTCTGCCGGAGCTGCTGAAGCTGCTGCCCGAGGCGCGCAAGAGTGCGCAAGTCCAAGAAGGCCAGCAGTAAAACCGCGTCAGCCAAGACGCCTGAGGCTGGCGGTCTTCGCCAACGGAAGTGACTTACGAAACTTCGCGAGTGCATTGCGGGCCTTGCCCGCTCTGTTCCTGCCTTACTTTTTCTGTGAATGCTTCGTGCCGCGTGTGCCCAACACGGTAATACGCGGCTTGGGCGAAGTTTCAGCCAACTCACGCGCAATGAAATCCACAAAGCTGCGCACCCGCGTCGACAGCTGCTGGCGCTGTGAATACACCGCAAAGATATCCGCATTGGGCGTCTGCCAGCCCGGCAGCACCTGCACCAGCCGCCCCTGTTCCAGATAGCTGCGGATATCCCACTCGGCACGCATGAGGATGCCGTGCCCATCCAGCGCCCACTTCACCGCGATCTCGCCGTCATTGGTGGTGAGGTTGCCGCGGATCTTGACCGTCTCCGTTTTGCGCGAAGCACCGCTGCCCGAAGACAGCTTCCACACCCCATAAGCCTCGTCACCCTGGCGGATGCCCACGCAATTGTGTTTGGCCAGGTCATGCGGCGTCTGCGGCATGCCCCTGCGCCTGAGATAGTCCGGCGAAGCGCACAGCAGGCGCGCATTGGACGCCAGCCGCCGCGCTACCACCCGGGTATCGGGCGGTTCGCCGAAGCGGATGCAGACATCGAAGCTGTCCTCGGTCAGCGGCGGCGGCATCACCGACAACTGCAACTGCACCGACACCTGCGGATGGCGCGTCACGAATTTGGAAATCACCGGCGCCACATGGCTGCGCCCGAATCCCAGTGTGGCATTGACCCGCAGCAGGCCTTCCGGGCGGCGCTTGGAGCTGCCCAGCAGTTCGGACAATTCATCGATCTGGTCGAGGATGCGGCGCGCATGTTCCAGATAGAGCTCGCCCTCGGGCGTCAACATCATGCGGCGCGTGGTGCGGTTGACCAGCGGCACGCCGGCCCGCGCTTCCATCAGCGTGAGGTGCTTGCTGACCGCCGCCGTGGTCAGCCCCAGCTCGCGCCCGGCCGCAGAGAGACTGCCGGCCATGGCCAGCACGGAAAAGAAACGCAGGTCGGCGGGGAGGACGGTGTCCTGCATGAAACCTCGCAAGGGAAACAAGAAACGGATTGTTGAATCCAGGTTAAGAATGCTTTAAGTCTAGCACCGGTTCCTATCCTTTCAGTATGGGTAAAGTAGCCTGCATGCAAAGACGCGGCGTATGCCGTCATTTTGCGAGACCCCACACTGCATCTCATCAAGAAAGGCTGGAGACATGAAAACCTATCGCATCGCAACCATCCCCGGCGACGGCATCGGCAAGGAAGTCATTCCTGCGGGCCGCCAGTTGCTGCAAGCCCTGGCCGCCGCCCGTGCCGACCTCGCTTTCGACTTCGAGGACTTCGGCTGGGGTGGCGATTACTACCGCCAGCACGGCGTGATGATGCCCGCCGATGGCCTCGATGCCCTGCGCGACAAGGACGCCATCCTGTTCGGCTCGGCCGGGGATCCGCACATTCCGGACCACGTGACCCTGTGGGGCCTGCGCCTGAAGATCTGCCAGGGCTTCGACCAGTACGCCAACGTGCGCCCCACGCGCATCCTGCCGGGCATCGACGCGCCCCTCAAGCGCTGTCGTGCCGAAGACCTGAACTGGGTCATCGTGCGCGAGAACTCCGAAGGCGAATACGCCGGAGTCGGTGGCCGCGTGCACCAAGGGCATCCCATCGAAGCGGCCACCGATGTCTCGATGATGACCCGCGCCGGCGTCGAGCGCATCATGCGTTTCGCTTTCAAGCTGGCGCAGTCGCGTCCGCGCAAGCTGCTCATGGTCGTCACCAAGAGCAATGCGCAGCGCCATGCGATGGTGATGTGGGACGAGATCGCGGTGCAGATTGCCAAGGAATTCCCGGACGTGAAGTGGGACAAGGAACTGGTCGACGCCGCCACCGCGCGCATGGTCAACCGTCCCGCCACGCTGGACACCATCGTGGCCACCAATCTGCATGCCGACATCCTCTCCGACCTGGCCGCTGCGCTGGCGGGCAGCCTGGGCATTGCGCCCACCGGCAACATCGATCCGGAGCGCCGCTATCCGTCCATGTTCGAACCCATCCACGGGTCGGCCTTCGACATCATGGGCAAAGGCCTGGCCAATCCGGTGGGTACCTTCTGGTCGGTGGTGATGCTGCTGGAACACCTGGGCGAGCACGATGCAGCGGCGCAGGTGATGCAGGCCATCGAAGCCGTGACGGCCGATCCGACGCTGCATACGGGGGACCTGGGCGGCAAGGCGACCACGGTGCAGGTGACCGAAGCGGTCTGCAGTTTCGTGGCCAAGGCGGCGCGGGTGCAGCAAGTGGCTTGAGTGATGCGTCTTGAATGAGGAAGGCCGGCTTGATGCCGGCCTTCTTGGTTGAGGCGCTGAGCGCAGCGGCGTGCTGTCAGCGCGGTGAGAGTTTCGCCACGATGGTAGCCATCACCACCGTCAGCATCGCAATCCCCGCCGCCAGATAGCCCACCTGACCGGCGCCCCACGAAGACAGCGCCGCGCCACCCACGGCGGCACCGAGCGCGATCCCGCCATTGGCGGCCGAGACATTGAGCGTACCGGCCAGCGCCTGTGCGCCCGAAGCAGCCTTCATCACGCGGATCTGGCAGATCGGATAGAGCGCCGTATTGGCGATGCCCCATACCGCCAGTGCCAGCGCAAAGGCCCAGCCCGCCAGGCTCAACAGCATGCTGCCCGCCATGCCCAGCGCGAGGATGGCGCAGAAGAGGGCGGTGGTGGCGAGCGGCTTCTGATCCACCCACAACCCGCCCAGCCAGTTGCCGACCAGGCCGACCGCGCCAAAGCCCATCAACCACCAACCGACATGCGCGGGGGCGATGCCGGCGGATTTTTCCAGTATCTCGGCCAGATAGGTATAACCCGTGAACATGGCCGTGAAGACCAGCACCGACAGTGCCACGTTGGCCAGAAAGAAGGGGCTCTTCAGGATGCGTGCCTGCGCCGCCATGCCACCGCTGGGGGCACTGCGCACGCGCGGCACCACAGCCGCGATCAGCACTGCCACCTGCAGCGACAGCAGCGCCAGCAGGCCGAAGGCGGCACGCCAGCCGACGGCCTCCGACACCAGCGTGCCCAGCGGAATACCGAACAGCATGGCCGCCGAGATGCCCAGATAGACCGTCGACACTGCACGTCCGCTTTTTTGCGGTCCGGCGATCTGTGCCGCCGTCTCGCTGGCCGTGCCCCAGAACACCGGCAGTGCCAGCGCCGGCACCAGGCGCGCGACGGCCAGGATCCAGATGTTCCAGGCCAGGGCGGCCAGTGCATTCGAGAGCGCGAAGATCACCAGGATGACGATGAACAGGCGCTTGCGTTCCAGATGCGCCAGGCTGGCCGTGAGCAGCGGACCGCACAGCATCACCACCACGGCAAAGAGCGTGACCAGCTGGCCGGCACTGGCCACGCTGATGCGCAGATCGCGCGCCAGTGCGGGCAGCAGGCCAACGATCAGGAATTCAGTGGTCACGATGACGAAAGCGGCCACCGCGAGAATGGCGATCGAGGCACTGCCGCCCTGCGTATCTTGCGCTGGCTGAGTGCGGGTGCGCGCGGTGGCGCTGGGGGCAGCTGGCATGGGAAAAACTCCGTTTTGAATTTGGGCCCGCCATGGTAGGTGAGAAAAAATGTCCACTGTTGGATATAAAATCGTCACTTATCTGGAAAAATATTCCATCTGCGGGAGTGCAAGATGTCGCCACTGGAAAGGCTGAAAGGTCTCGAGACCTTTGTTGCCGTCGTCGAAGCCGGGAGTTTCACGGCGGCGGCGGAGCGTCTGCATCTCACCAATTCAGCGGTGGGCAAGGCCGTGGCGCGGCTGGAGGAGCGGTTGAAGCGCCCGCTGTTGCAGCGGGGCCGGCGGCGCGTTGAGTTGACCGATGCGGGTGATGCGTTTTATCAGGTCTGCGTGCGCGTGCTGGATGAGTTGAAGAGCGCCGAGGACATGCTGGCCTCGGATGAGTTGGCGCCTTCGGGACGCCTGCGCGTGGACATGCCGGCCACCTTTGGCCGCCTGCGCGGCATGGGGTCGCTGCTGGCCTTTGCGGAGAAACATCCGCAGGTCACGCCGCAGGTGTCCTTCACGGATCGCTTCGTTGATCTGGTGGAAGAGGGGCTCGATGTGGTGGTACGCATCGGGGGCGGCGACGTCTGGCCGGCCACGCTGGGTTATACCTGCCTCGGACATGAAGAACTGGTGTTCTGCGCTGCGCCGTCCTATCTTGCCCGCCGTGGCGAGCCGCGCACCCTGCAGGAATTGCAGGCACATGATGCGGTGCTGTATGCGCGTGCGGATGGCAGCAGCAGTCCGTGGCTCATCAAGGACGGCGATCAGCCGGTGGTACGGCAGCATGCGGAAGGGCGCATCATTCTTGGACAGGCCGAGGCGCAGGTGGCGGCGGTGCAGGCGGGATTGGGCATTGCGCAGCTGGCAACCTGGGTGGTGGAGCAGGCCTTGCGCGAGGGCAGCCTGGTGGCTATCCTGCCCGCGCATGTGACGCAGGGTTTGCCTCTGCATATCGTCTGGCAGCGCAGCCGTGAGCATTCGGCCAAGGTGCGGGCGGTGGTGGGGCATTTTGAGAGGACGCTGGGGATTGGGGCGATGATCGATACGTAATCGTGGTTCAATGCTCCCTCTGCAGGGGGAGAGGGAGCCTTCGCAATGCGTTGTCCCACAGGCTTTCGGAACGGCCATGATTTTCATGAGGGGTTCATGACGATTCATCTGCATTTTCTCGATGCGCGTGCAAGCCTGACGCCCTTGCGCGCATGGATAAGCGATGCACTGCTGCAGACGCATGCCAAGGCTGCGCAGCTGTTGCCCTTGCAGCCGCTGGATGTGGTCATACAGGCCGGACAGCAGGTGGTGCCGGAGAAGGGGCTGCTGGGATATGCACCGCGCCCCGGGCTGATCCACCTCACCATCGATCCCGGTCATCCCGCGCTGCTGGCCAATGCACAGTCTTCGTTGGAACGCATGTTCGCCCACGAATTGCATCATGCCGCGCGCTGGGATGGTCCCGGGTACGGGGCGACCCTGGGCGAGGCGCTGGTGTCGGAGGGGCTGGCGGGGCACTTCGCGCAAGAGCTCCTGGGCGGGGATCCGGAACCGTGGGAAACGCTGGATATCCTGAGCATGAGCGAGATCATCGCGCTGGCGCTGCAGATGTGGAGTCGCGACGATCATGATCACGGGGCCTGGTTCTTCGGGACGGAGGCGTTGCCGCGATGGGTGGGGTATTCGCTGGGTTATCAGATGGTGGGCAGGTATGTCAGGCAAGGCGAGAGGCGGACCGCTTCCGGCTTGGTTGCGGTGGAGGCCGAGGCATTGCGCAACATGCTGGCGGAAATGCTCGCGCTTGCCCAAGGGCGGGATCGGTGAACCGGATTTGAATTGATATGAAGGAGCGCAAGCAAATTGCGCACGGTATCATTCTCCTTTTTCAAGTATCAACGAGGAGTCGTGATTTGAAACCACGCGCCAATCTGGTCATCGCAGTCATTGCCGTGGCCATCATGGTTGTCTTCGCTTACCGAAGCTTCACCCGTCAGCCGGCAAAAATATCGCCAACGCCAAATGCCGAAAGCTGTACCCCGGAAGCGATTCGAAAAGTCAGCGATGTTCTGGAACGATCGATTTTGTCGTCGCGTTGTGCGAAGAAAGAATAATCGGACTGAATGCGCCGTTATCAACTGCACAGTGAACTTGAAATAAACAAAGAAAAAGGGGAACTCATGAAGCTGCGGAAGACGATATCCGGAATGTCAGCCAGAAACTGGCTCTTGTCCCTTACTGCGTCAACGTGCCTGCTGCTGGGTGACCCGGCCCAGGCCGAGCCCGCGCAGCCCTTCACCAGCGCGGCGCAGGAGCAGGCTGCAGGTACCAAGGGCGTCGTGCTGATTTCAGCCAACTGGGGACGCAGCTGGGGCTGCGGCCGCAACGACTATGCACAGTTGCAGTTGTTGGGATTTGACAAGATCGAGCCTGGCACCCGGCCCTTGAGCCAGCGTCCCGAGCTGGTCATTCAGGGCGCGGAATCAGGCAATGCACAGCAGATTCCCTTTTCCAATTACGCCTTCCTGGTTGATCCCGGTGAGTATGAATTCAGTCTCTATCTGATTCATGTGGCGCGTTCCATGACGCAAACAGCGCATTTCAGTGGTGACCGCAAGAGCCTGTTTCAGGACGGGCGCTCCAAGGTAGGCAGTTTCAAGGTCGGTGCCGGAGAGATCGTCTACGTGGGGCACTTCGCGCTCGACTGCGTGCAGGCCCCCATGCCCTGGCGCTTCTATCCGGAGACGCGGGCCGACTTCACGCAATATCTGGACAAAGTCAAACAGCAATATCCTGATCTTGATACGTCCAAAGCCGTGTTCCGTCTCTTTGAGACCAAGTTGATCGGCAAGCCGTATGTCTTGCCATGAGTGGAAGAGCAGGTCATTGCGGAAAGATGGACGAGCGTCGATAGTGAATCGCATCGCACTGCCATTTGTCTCAAGTTTTGAGCGGAAGTAAATCGATCGTCAGCAGTCGTCGCACATCGGCAGGAAAATGAACGCCAGCGAAATCTACGAAAAAGTCACCACATCGGCGGATCGCTTCGGTGCCAGGAATCCGCAGCAACTGGCGTTTCTTCGCTCGGTCCTCGGCAAGTGCGAACAGCAGCAACTGGCCAAAGCACTGACTGATTTATTTGCGCAGGAAAATGCTTTTGAGCGCCAGGCGCTGGGCGGCCTGTTGTTGATGGCGTTGCGGCCGGCGTATGCCGCCGATCTGCGCGGTCTCATTCTGTCGGTACTGGATCATTGGGACCGCAGTGTCGGGCAGCTTCCTTGTTATCTTGCTTTCCTGCACGGCGCAGATCGTTGCAGGGAGTGCCTCGCGGCCGTGCTGGATGCAGAGCACGATGAGGTCCGGCGACAGAAGCTGGAAACGATGTTGTGGTGGATTCGCAATCAGCATGATTGATGTCATGCTTCGTCGCCTGGATGGGCGGAAAGATATTCAGCTGCATCATGAAAAAAGTGGCTGCCATTGCCTTGGCGTCCGGATTCGACTTTGCGCATGCAACAGAAATCGGACGTATAGAATTTCAACCGCATAGCGGGCTGAGCATTGTTGTGCGCGATGTGTATGGCCAATCAGCGTGTGCTGTATCCTTCGAAGCCATCCTGGGTTTCAGAGTCCTGGACGAACTCTACCTGATGGAATACTGGCCCGGTTGCTCAACCAAAAATGGATGGCTCTTCCTTATCCAGCAAGGTGGTTGGGCGGATCAGGAACGTTCTCGGTCTGGCACCTGCCTGCATGGTCTTCACCCGGATGTGAAAGAGTATCTGGTGACTGGTATCAACGAATGTGTTTCGGTATTCAGCCTGGAGGACCCTGCGGTGAAATCCGCTTTCGACCATGAGCAAAGATGAAAAAAGAGCCGTCTCCGACGAAATCACCAGGCTGGTGGCAGAGCTGACGTTCATGATGGGCGTTCTTGAAAAGGTACCTGATGCGTCCGTGCTCGCCGCCCACTGTCGCGAACTGCTTTCCTTCGAACTTCAACAGGACAGGCCTGCTCGCAAGACCTATCTGAACGGCATGAAAAAGGAGCTGCTCGTGGTCGCCCGCGAGACCATGGGAGCGAAGAGCTGGGCATCATTCAAGGCCATCCTCGCTCGTGATGCTCTGTTTGGAGAAACCTATCTGCATAAGATCCGGAATGAGGGCGTGATCCGGGACGAGGATGAATACCGCAAAGTGCTCATCGAACTTGATCTGCTGATCAATGGTGATGAAGGAGCGAGCCCTGCACCAGAGCAGGTGCGTCTGGTAACTGACGTCAACGCCATACTTGCCCGCTCGCCGTTCTTTCAGGTTCGCGATTGATCATGCTGTGCCAGCGAGAAGCGCATTTCTGATTCAGGCAATGAATGCGCAGGCCGGGAGAAATGACCGGCTGGATATCGCGCAGTGTTTTGAGGTGCAGGGCATTGATCGGCAGCAATTGGGGGCCGCTCCTTTTGATGAAATACCCCCGCTCATATTCTCCGTGCAGAAACAATTTTTGCGGCAGTTGCAACTGCTCGATTGATCGCACGGGGCCGCCGTGAGCTCGCCTGCTCAAACGGATGTTCCGCCTTGGCTGGCCAGTGCCCTCTGGATACCGTCCGCATAG
The DNA here is from genome assembly GCF_017833835.1 of Herbaspirillum sp. 1130. Lineage (NCBI taxonomy): Bacteria > Pseudomonadati > Pseudomonadota > Betaproteobacteria > Burkholderiales > Oxalobacteraceae > Herbaspirillum > Herbaspirillum sp. 1130. Next base: position 113,554 of record NZ_JAFICQ010000004.1, on the reverse strand, counting down.
GAAGTCTTGCTGATCGGCCCGATCAATTGCTGAAGCGCCGAATCATCCATGATCACTGGCTGCGTCTGCAGATAGTGCATCTCCACCAGTTCGCGCATCATCGGATGGAACAATCCGATGATGCGCAGCATGGTCTTTCCCGCCACGCGCTTCTTCAGCTTGCGCCCGGTCTGCCTTTCCATTTCTTCCACCAGTGCCTGTTGCGACGTCACCCCGGCACCGGCCAGGTGCCAGATCCTGCCGAAGGCCGCAGGCGTGTTGATCAGCCTGGCCACGACCGGTCCGACATCGGGCACGAAGACGAACTCGTGCGGACGATCCAGTGGCCCGATCATGTCTGCCGTACCGCCCTGCGCCGCCGCCTTGATCGCACCGTGCAGGAAGCTGGCTTCGACGCCGGGGCCGTAGAAATCCGGCAGACGCAGCACCGCTGCACGGATGCGTCCTGTGCTGTCGGCCTGCATCAGCAGGTCTTCCTGCGCCTTGCGCATGCGGCCCTTGAAGGTGTGCGGATTGCGCGGGTGGTCTTCCCGTATCGGTGAGGTCTGCGGCAGACCGTAGGGATACACCGTGCCGATCAGCAGAACCTGCCTGACGCCAGCGCTGATCGCGCCGTCCAGCGTCTTGCGCATCAGTTCAGGATGCAGCTCGAAATGCGTGTAGTTGACGCCGACCAGATAGATCAGCGTGTCGATCCCCTGTGCAGCGGCTTCCACGGAAGCCGGCGAGTCGGGGTTCCAGCTGACGATCTCGGCCAGCGGGTCGGCCCCGAAGGCCTTGCGCAAACTGGCTTCATTGCGGCCGACTACGCGATAGGGCAGACCTTGCGCGCTGATGGCAGAGGCGATGCTTTGACCGATGGCACCGGCGGCACCGAAGAGGGCAATCCTGGACATGGGGTTCTCCCGAAAGATGTTGTGAGTACGAACATGCTCAGTATGCGAAATTGCGGTATAAATGAAAATTGAATAAATTAGCCTAGCGTCTATACATAAATGAATACCCTGGCCGACATCGAACCGAACTGGGAGTGGTACCGCAGTTTTCTCAAGGTGCTGGAGAAGGGATCGCTGTCAGCGGCCGGGCGCGAGATGGGGCTCACGCAACCGACGGTGGGCCGCCACATCGAACAGCTGGAGTCGGCGCTGGGGCTGAAACTGTTCGTGCGCTCCTTTGATGGCTTTTCTCCTACGGATGCGGCGCTGGAACTGAGGCCTTATGCGGCCGGTATCGCGGCGACTTCCGCCGCACTGCGCCGGGTCGCCAGCAGCCACGGCAGGGAAGTGCGCGGCACGGTCAGGCTGACCGCCAGTGAAGTCATCAGCGTGGAAGTGCTGCCCCCGATCCTTGCCGAACTCAAGCATCGGCATCCGGGGCTGTGCATCGAGCTGGTCATGTCCAACAGGGCTGATGACTTGTTGCAGCGGGAGGCGGACATTGCCGTGCGCATGTTCAAGCCGGTCCAGGATGCGCTGATCGCCAAGCGGCTGGGCAGCATCGAAGTGGGACTGCATGCACACCAGCGTTACCTGGCGGCACATGGGGTACCGCACTCGATTGATGCCCTGGCGGGCCATGCGCTGATTGGTTTCGATCAGGAGAGCGCCTTTGTGCGCAAGGTACTGGAGCAATTCCCCTGGCTCGCGCGCGCCGGCCTGGCATTCCGGGCCGACAGTGATCTGGCGCAACTGGCGGCGATTCGCGCGGGCTTCGGCATCGGGATTTGCCAGGTGGGGCTGGCGGCCAGGGATGACGCACTGGTGCATCTGCTGCCGAGGAAATTCTCGCTCAAGATGGAAACCTGGATTGCCATGCATGAGGACTTGCGGGCGAGCCCGCGTTGTGCAGTGACCTTTGCTGCGTTGGTGGCGGGATTGGGGGCGTATATACGGGGGTGAAGCGCGGGGCGGTGTGCGCGGCCGGGTTCGCAAGCGGTTCAGTTCTGCGGTACCCAGGTAGGCGTTCCCGGCAGATCGGAGTGAAAGTCCTCCAGCACCATGATTTCGACCGGCTTGGGGGTGTTGTCGCCCTGGCCCTGGATCTTCACGATGTCCTGTGGACAGGCAGAGAAGGCGACGAAGCAATCCATCTCTGCGCGCATTGTGATGAAGTCGCCGGGTTTGGTCACCGTCGGCAGTGTCTTCAGCGTGATACCGTCGGGCTGGACACGGATGTTCATGAAAATGTTGAATGACGCCAGGTTGGGGCGCGGCGGCGTCACGCCCAGCTCGAACATGCCCTCGAACATGTTGTCGCAGCAATTGCGGTGATAGTGCTTCACGCCGAGCAGTTCATAGCGCCGGCGGTCGCAAGCGGCCATGAAGGTGTCGTGGACGCCGGGTGTGGCGTCTTCCACTACCGTCAGGATGGGGTGGCGCTGGTTGGTGACGAAACTGTCACCGACGATGGGATTCAGGCGCTGGTTCCACACGCGCGTGGTTTCCATGCACATGTATTCGGCCAGGTCGTAGGCGTTCCATGCCCAGCAGTCGACCACCTGGGTGCCATGCGTGTTGACGACACGCACGGCTTGCCCGGCTTTGAGGCGAACGGCCTTGCCGTGGCCGGCGGGGATGGTAAGGGAAGCGCAAGCAGATGTCGAAGAAGTCATGATGGGGAGGATCCTGGGTTGAAGCGTTGAAGAAATTGGCGCAAACGCGCAGACGACGGCTGATCGATGACTTGCGACGGCGGGCCCATCTCGACGATCTTGCCGCCGTCCATGAACACCACCAGGTCGGCTACTTCGCGGGCGAAGGCAACTTCGTGCGTCACGACGATCATGGTGGTCTGCGCTGCCGCCAGGCCGCGCATCACGGCCAGCACCTCGCCAACCAATTCGGGATCGAGCGCCGAGGTCGGTTCGTCGAACAGGATGACTTCCGGCACCATGGCCAGCATGCGCGCAATACCGACGCGCTGCTGCTGCCCGCCGGACAGTGAGGCGGGCAGCGCCATATGCTTGCCCGCCAGGCCCACCTTGCGCAAGGCCTCGGCGGCAATGTCGCTGGCGGCGAGACGCGACATGCCCTTGACCGAGATCAGGCCTTCCATGACGTTCTCGATCACGTTCATGTGCGGCCACAGGTTGAAGCTCTGGAACACCATGCCGATACGGCTGCGCTGGGCGCGAATTTCTCTTCCGGGACGGGCGACCGGCTTGCCCTGGGGCCCTTCCTTCACGCCGACTCGCTCGCCGCCTATCCATACTTCGCCGGCGTCGGGCGGTTCCAGCCAGTTCAGGCAGCGCAGCAGCGTCGACTTGCCCGAGCCGGAAGCGCCCAGAATGCACACCACCTTGCCGCGCTCGATATCGAGATCGACGCCATCAAGGATGCGCTGGGAGCCGAAGGATTTGACGATGTCGCGCGCACGCAGGGCGATGTTGCCGTTCACATTCGAATGGGGTTCAGTCTGATTCATGGCAGGCTAGCGAGTTAAGGGGATGCCGTGGGCCACGGCGATACGCTGCTCCCAGCGGCGTGTCAGCGCATTCAGCAGCGCAGTGGCGGCCCAGTAAACCAGCGCCACCATGCAATAGACTTCCAGTGATGCGTAAGTCTCGGACACCACGCCTTTGGCGGCGAACATGAACTCATGTACCGAGATCACCGAGAGTAATGCGGAATCCTTGAACAGGCCGATCATCAATCCGGTCATGGTTGGCAGCAGCAGGGGCAATGCCTGCGGTGCCACTATCCTGCGCACGATCGCGAGCGGCGACATGCCGATGGCGATTGCCGCTTCCACCGTGCCCTTGGGCAGGCTGTCGATGGCGGCTTGAATCACCTGCGCGATGTAAGGGGCGTAATAGATCGCCAGCGTCACTACGCCCACCACCGGAGCTGGCAGCAGCAGGCCGAAGTCAGGCAGGACGTAGAACGTCACATAAAGCAGCACCAGCAAGGGCAGCGCCAGCGTGAGCGCGATATACGCGTCGATCAGCAGGGCGAGCGGACGCGGGCCGGTGCGGCGCAAGGCCACCAGTGCGACGCCAACTACCACGGCGAGCAATGCGCTGACCGTGCTCAGCCAGAGCGTGTCGGCCAGGCCGCCGAGCAAGGTCCCTGCGTGTTCAAGCAGGATGGCGGGCTCGAAGGCCATGTCAGCTCCTTCCCGTAGCGGCGAGCGGTGCTCTGGCCAGGTGCTTGCCCAGCGCCAGCACCGGCAGCACCACGGCCAGATAGCCGATGCTCACCATCAGCATGATCTGGGAGGAGGTATAAGTGCGCGCGATCACCATCTGCCCTGCATAAGTCAGCTCCGTCACGGCAACTACCGAAGCCAGCGGCGTGGTCTTCAGGAGGATGGTGAATTCGTTGATGAGCGCCGGGATGCTGCTCTTGATCACCTGCGGCATGACAATGCGCGTGGCGATGCGCCACGGCGCCATGCCCAGTGCGGTGGCTGCGTCGATTTGCCCGCGCGTGATGATGCGCAGGTTGCCCCGCAGGATCTCGGCGGTGTAGGCAGCGCTGTTGAGCCCCAGCGTCAGCGCCGCCGCCAGCAGCGGGCGGCCTCCCAATCCCACCAGAGGGAGAGAAAAGAACACCAGGAACAGTTGCACCAGCGCCGGCGTGCCGCGCATGAAGCTGATGTAAAGCCGTGCCAGCCAGCGCACTGGTGCCAGTGGTGCCAGTTGCATGGCCAGCGCAATGTGCCCCCAGATCAGGCTGCCGATCGCGCCGAGCAAGGTGAGCGCGACCGTCATCATCCAGCCGTCGATCAGCGAGGGAATGCTCTGGATCACCTGGGGACTCAGCCACATGCGAGGTCTCCTGCGTTTACAGCGCGTTCGGTTCTTCGGCCAGCGCCACTTCCAGGGCACCCGGCTGATCGTTGCCGGGTATGCCGGAGCAGCAGGCAGAGACCACGAAAACCATGTCGGCGACGACGCGGCACGCGATGAAGTCGCCCGCGCGCGTGCGGTTCGGCAAGGGAATGATACGGCCGTTCTGGTCCAGGTCAACGTGCATGAACAGGTTGATCGGATCCGGCAACTTGGGCGGGTTCAGTCCCTGCTCCCGGATCACGGCCGAGACCGATTCGACGCAGCCGGTCTGGCCGGTGTAGCCGTTGGCTTGCAGCCATGCAGTAGTCGATGCCGGCATCAGAAGATCGTGCGTACCGACGCTATCCTTGCCCAGTACCATCAGCGCGCGCCGGTAGTTGCTGACGATGCGCATGCCGGCCTGCAGCACATAGGAATTGCTGAACACGCGGGTGTGATGCACCGACATGAAGATGTCCGGGCTGGCGCGATCGAAGGCGAACAGCATGGCGGTTGCGCCGGCCTCCTTCGCTTCAATGCGCAGGATCTGGCCGGCCCTGACCTCGACGGCGCGGCTTTCTCCGGCTGGCACGGCAAGGCGGCTCGGCGGCAGGGGGCTACGGGAGGGAGTCTCTTTTAACAGCAGCATGATGGTCAGTCGATGGACGCGGCGGCACTGCTGTGCGGATCGGCGTCGTGGATGGAAATGGCGATGTCGGTCACGCGCAGGCCGTTGCCGGGAATGATGTCCTGCGGGCAGGACGAGACGGCGCACAGCAGGTCCTCCAGCACCTCGAAGGTAATGTGATCACCCGGCTTGCTGGTGGGATCAGTGACCTGCATGCGGCGGTCAGCCGTGACCGGGCCGTTCTGGAACAGGTTGAACGGTTCCGGCACGTCGAACTTCGACAGACCGTGCAAGGCCAGGCCTTCGTGCATGTTGTCCAGGCAATTGCGATGGCCGGCCACGTTGAAATCGACCGTGAAGCGGGTGTCGTCGCAGGCGGGCACGTTGGCGTCGTGTACGCCGACGGTGTCCGCCACCACGCGCAGCAGCGGGCGGTCCAGCGAGGAATACAGATGATCGCCGACGTCGAAGAAGATCGAGTTGAGCTTGCGGCGTGTATGCGTGGGCGACAGCTTCTCGTGCTTGTCGCGGGCCACGACGGCCACGAAGTCAGCCGCTTGCTGCCCTTCGACATCGATGATGGTGAGGAACTGGCAGGCCTTCACCTCGAAGGTCCGGCCATGACCGGCTTGCACGGTCAGGGAATGAGTGGAGTTGCACATGGGGCAGTTACTTGGCGGGAATGAAATCGGTGTCCGGCGTGGCGAAGGTCACGCCGAGGTATTGTTGCTGCAGCTTGGCCAGCTCGCCGCTTTTCTTCATCGCCATGATCTGTTCGCTGACGGCCTTGTTCAGGCGCGTGTCTTCAGGACGGGTGGCCAGCGCGATCCATTGGGAGGGGCCCAGTTCACCGGTGATCTTCATCTTGCCCGGATTCTGCTTGATGACATCGGCCAGGACCGTCACATCGTCGAAGACGAAGTCGGCGCGGCGGGTCATCAGTGCCGCGACCGTCTGGTCGACGCTATCTACGCTGAGCAGGCTGATCGGTGCCAGACCCTTGGACTTGAGCGTCTCGTTGAACTGCTTGAGGATGCCTTCCGGCGCGCTGCCGGTCTTCACCGCACCGGTCAGGCCGGCCAGCGATTCCGGCGTCGGTTTGGCCGGGATCCTGGTGAAATCGTCACGCACCAGAGCACCGTTGACGGTCTTGCCGGTGGGCACGACATAGGCGATGCGCTTGGCGCGCTCGGCGGTCACGTTCAGCGCCGAGCCTTCCATGTCGAAGGAGCGCGACAGCAGTCCGGGAATGATGCCGCTGAAGGCCATGCGCTGGTATTCGATCTTCACGCCCAGGCTCTTGGCGACGGCGGCCAGCACCGCCGGGTGGTAGCCGACGATGGCATTGGACGCATCGGTGTACTCGTAAGGGGCAAAGGTGGGATCGATGGCGACGATCATCTTGCCGCGGCTCTTGATGTCGTCGAGCGTGTCAGCATGGGCGACGGCGCTGCAGAACAGCAAGGCGGACATCAGGAAACGGGAGAAACGTTGTGCAGACATGAGCGGACTCCTTGAGGTGGCTGACGAAGGAACGAGCAAGACGAATAGTGCAATGCATGTTTCATGCCAATGGTTTTAGAAACACAAGTTTCTAATTGCGGTGCCAAGGAAACAATGGATTCACGGGGCATTTTTTTGAAATGCTCGTTTCAGTGGTGCAAGGGCGGCATACAATGCCTACGTTCCATTCCAGAACGCTGCCGCACAAAACAAGTGCGTCGCACCGCATTGGAATGATTCTTGCACCATGGCATTTCCTCTTTTTCACGTATTTCCAGATCGACATGGCTATCTCCCCCCACAAGAAAAGCAAGGCGTCCGCCTCCATCGAGAGCCGTATCGCCGAGCAGTATGACCAGCTGTCGGAGATCGACCTGCGGTTGGCCGACGTCATTCTCAGCGCGCCCGGTCAGCTTGCGATGCAAACCGCCACCGAGCTGGCCGAGAGTGCGCAAGTATCGAAGGCGACGGCCACTCGCTTCTTTCAGAAACTGGGCTATGCGTCTTATGACGATGCAAGGGAAAGCGCGCGCGCGGCGCTGGTGGGCGGATCACCCCTGTATCTGCTGAAACGGGGGGAGAAGCAAGCGGGCAGCGGGCTCGACGCCTCCATCGAAGCGCACCTGAACCATGAAGTCTCGAATCTGGCCAATACCTACCGTTCGCTGGATCAGCAGGCGCTGACCGAGGCGGTAAGCTGCATCGCCAATGCGCAGCGCGTTGCGATCATCGGCTATCGCCACAGCCATACGATCGCCCAAATGATCCGTCGCGAACTGGTGCAGGTCCGCAGCAATGTGCTGGTCTTGCCGGCACCCGGCGACACGCTGGCGGAATACCTGAGTGATCTGGGCGAGCGAGACATGGCTATCGTGATCGGCTTGCGCCGCCGGGTGCCGGCCATCTCGCTGGCGATGGATGCGCTTTCCGAGAGCGGCGTGAAGACCTTGTACCTATCCGACGTGATTACGGGAAAACCGGCCAGACGCGCCGACTGGGTGATCCGCTGCCACACCGACGGCATGATGCTGTTTGACAGCGTGGTGGCGGTTTCAGCGATAGTCAATCTGATCTGCTCGCTGACGGCGGAAAAGCTGCGCGAACGGGGCAATGGACACCTGCAGCGGGTCGAGGTATTGCACCAGAAGATGAAAGAGCTGGAATAATTCACGCTCCTTGATAAATGAATGTACGCTTCCGGTCAGAAACTGACCTTCCATCCTCAAAATGAAGATTCCATGTTCTACATGCTCGGCTTTGATCCTGCCCGAGACTGCGAAAAAAACGGGCGGACTTTGCATGCCCTGCAAGTCAGGAAAGCGCGCGGAAATTGAGGCAGCGAAAGTCGCGAGGAGAAGAGAACGTGAGCTAGATAACACGGATCCATTTCGGCTTTATTGGCGGGAGCTGGTGAACAGGGTACACAAGTCTGATGCGGGGATGGCGGGCTTGTCCGATATGGAAAGACAATATTGGGCGGTGAGTTGCCTGTCTGGCGAGGTCTACAACGGTGGTTTCGATCAGTATTTTCATAACAGTTCAGGCTCGACTTATTCTGACGCCGTTGATGGCTTGATGGCGATAGGTGCCACGTCCAGCCTGCTGTTGCTTCAAGAAGCAAAGAAGATAATCTTCGGACCTGCGGACGTCCCCGTCGAAACAGCTGCCAGGCGAAGAATGCAAATGGCGGCCGACAACGACGAACTGCAGCAGCGTCTGGACGAACTCGACAATGCGTTCTGGCGAGACGCTGACAATCTGGCGACGCGAATCGAAAACTTTGCTATCACTCATGGCTTGGTTCGCGTCGAATAGATAAAAGGAACAGTCAACGAACATCAACCCTGTCAGGAATTTCTGCTGACCTTGGAATCGACTCGAATGAAACCCAGGCACTTCACGGCGCGTGCATTTTTGCCGGCTAGCGGCGTCCAATCAAATTCCGATATTTCATCACTTGCCTTGGACACCCATGGTGAGCTCGTCGTCACTGTCGCTTGTTCAATGGATGGGAATATTGTCCGTGGTCTCAAAATAGTCTTTCCACCGCCGGTAGCAGGTTTTCGCTTTCTGGATGGAACGGACTTGTATCGTTATGTTCATTCCGAAGCATTTCCCTTCGGTACTCATCTCATCGAGGTGACTGATGGTGGGTGGCTATCGGAAGAAAGCAGGCTCCAAGGCTTGGAGCTTGATGGTCGGGAATGGATGGTGGTAACAGGTAACGGCTGTCTGAGTGTTTTCAGTTCTGAAGAGCCGCAATGTTCAGAGACCGGTTGGGCGGTTGAGGACTTGATATCCGCAATCGGTCAATTGCGGACATAATTGACGCAGGCACTTTGTTGCTTCTAAAAAATATTTCCGTTTCGATCTGCTGCAGCGTAAGAAAGTTAAGCGGCGTATGCCGTCAAGTGCTGAACCTGGCGTATTCGCACCACCCATCTGAATTCAAATTGATGGCGATAATAAGCGTTGTCGAATAACTCCTCCGCCCATTCACGCGTCATGAAGAAAATATTCAAGCCAGCTTTAGCCGTCGGCATTCTCTTGCAAATGCTGTTGAACTCGAACCCGGCTCTGGCAGCAGTGCAATGTGATTCGTGCAAGAGTGCGACCGGCGAGGCTGAAATCTGCCCGCCAGCTTCCACCACAGGTTTTGCAGCAGTGGAGTATCCACCGGAATTCCTGGCTCAAGCCAGGGCGTCCAGAAATACCATGCTGTCCGGATACACTCGCCGAGATCCTTATCTTGACTTCACTATCTTCCTGATGGACCGGGAAGGAGACAGCAGGGACGATGACATCAAGGATATGGCGCAGTCCGTCTCTGGCGTGAGATCCTTGCACGAGGGGGTGTTGATGTTTTTTTCCCAGCGTGGGACGCTGAACGTGGGCGGGCAGAGTATGGCCAGCATGGATCTGGGCTTCTTCTGGACAGAGGAGAAAACGGGAGAGAAGTTTGTGACGGCCATCTGGGGTGTTCCGATGGGCCGTCGCATGTTGAAAATCTGGGTAACTTTTCCCCCTTTGGACAAGGGAGCCTACGCAGCCCGGAAGGCGATTGTTCCGGAAGTCGAGGAAATTCTCGGGCAAATCTGCAGGTGAGAAACTTGGCTATTGGCTGGTAGCCGTCTTCGATATTTGCAGAGCACCGCAATCGAGGCTGTCCTCCCCCCAATTTTCGCGCGGAGTGTCAGTTCGAAATTAGCGAGACATCAAGAGGGAAGCGTGGCGAAATATCAATTGCGCATTTTTGCGGACTATTTTCAGTTCATCGTCCAGGATGAAGAATCGAATGATGATTTCGGTGAGCTTTGGCGCGATGCACCCGTTGGCATGATGGTCGCCGCGGGCGAAACAGCACTGTCTTTCGGAACCCTGAGAAATGTTGATGTGCAGGTTGAGCTCCATGTTGTCGATGAGCCTCCCGAGATCCAGTCGGACCAATTCGACCACGTGGTAGAAGGTGCATTCGCCTCTCCCACAGGAAAACTCGTCGTGCTCGGCTGCACCGAGTACTTTCCGGATGCCTCTCGACTGGAGATAGGGCCCGGGTCTTATGGCTTCATGTACCTGATCAGCGGGGTGCATACGATTAAAAATGAATGGGAGCCCGCCGACGACTTGTATTCGGTCTACATCTGGCCAGCGGCAAAGCGCGAATTGCGCCCTGTGAAACTGTGGATGCCGACACGAGCGAATGCTGCTTCCTGAACGGGGCGTCCACGAACAGGCAGGACCCGCATGAAAGAGACGGTAGATCAACCATGTTCATCAATCGCAAGGGACTGAAAATCTTTGTCTTAATGGCTCTCATGTTGCTGCTGGCTGGATGTGGTCCGTCAGATGAGCGCTTGGTCGGCCCCTACCTCTTGGCTCATATCGACAGCCAGGAGGATATGTACCTGTGTTACGAGCTGCCCGAAGGAAACTGCGTCGGGAGAATTCAGAAAACGGTATTCGCAGTGGGTTGGGATGAACGCTATATCGTCGCGAAGCGGCATCCAGACAACGATAGAAAAATCGTGCAGTACTTTTTCCTGGAGATGGAAAAAGACAGCGTTACAGGACCCATGACGGAGGAGAGTTTCCATCAGCATGCCCGTTTGCTGGGATTGCCAGCCTTCAGTAAAACGATCAGGCAATTGGAGTAGCCGGTCTGATTTCCGCTAGATGCAGACTCGGCATTTCGTTCATCTCCCGTCGATTTGAATTTGCTTCAACAGGATGTGTTTCAGCAGGCAGTATTATCCGTTCATGTTCCTTTATCCATCAGTTTGATATGGCCACACTTATCTGGCAGGCACCTATGCGCTATTTCTCTCCTGGGGACGAGGCAGCATTTTTCACGTGGCTTCAATCTATCCCCGGGGTAGTGTCGGTCAAAGGTTATGGTAGGGAACTGCACATCCGCCTGCGTTCCAAAAGGATCTCCGCTTCAAGTCTTCAGGAGCTGCTTGCTCTTTATCTGCGTTATCAGGGCGAACTGAGTGAGCTTGCTCAGTTCGCCAATCAATCGAATTCTTCCTGGTTCGCTGATGCCAATGCCCCATGGCATTCGCAAGTGTTTGGTTCAACATGAAGATGCCCTGCGGACGCAGATGTAATAATTATCACCCATGACTTGGTGTCGCCATGACGTTCGTGAAGGCCAGATGATGCGCATTGGGATAACGCTATCCGCTTTCCTTACGATGATTACCGCAGTGAATGGCTACAAGCAACCCGCAATCGGCTAGCACCAGACCTGCCATGTATCCAAACCATGAACGCAAACACAGACATTCTTGATTTCATCGATGGTTCTGAGCAACTAGTTGTTGAACTAGGGGAATGGCCATCGTTTCACGATGACGAAGTCGTTGCTGCTCTTCTTCAGCGAGAAGCAGACTTCGGGAAAGAAGGGGGCTCATCACTCCGCCTCAGCATTCATGTCCGACGACATGAGCAGATTGGACTGGGAACTGCGCAGTATCACTTGAGGCTGCACAAGAACCTTCTTGTTCATCTCGTCTTCAAGGAGCTACAGGATCTCGTCATGTCTGACTTCAACGGCCAGAATGTCATTCATTCTCTGGATATCGCTGTGGACGCGATGTCGGATACCTTGGAAGCGAGTGTAAGCATCGAATCCTCCTGGGGCTTGAAAGGAACATTCCGATGCAAATCGGTTCAGGTGGAATCGCTGGAGAAACTGCCTGTCCCTGATACCCGGTGAACTCTTGTCCGCATCTGGCCAGGAACAGTCAACGAACATCAACCCTGTCAGGAATTTCTGCTGACCTTGGAATCGACTCGAATGAAACCCAGGCACTTCACGGCACGTGCATTTTTGTTTCAGTTCTGAAGAGCCGCAATGTTCAGAGATCGGTTGGGCAGTTGAGGGAGTGTGATCGTTTTCACCGGAAGAAGCAGCTTGTCACTTTTAAAAATTTGCCATGACGTATGCATGGTCATTTCCTGGTATCGCTGCAATCGATAATAAAATTCGATGGAAGTAGCCGAGATACAACTGATGCCGTCGACTTGTTCTATTGGAAAATCATGATGAAACCGTTTCATTTGCTTCTATGCTCGCTATTGGCAGGCGCATCGCTTACGGGTTTTCCTGCGGTAGCGCAGACTTCAATTGCTGAACAACAGGATGCCCGGGTGATCGAGAACCTGCAGCGTAATGGCGCAGATTTGACCAAGACGCACGACATCGACTTCTTTCTTGTCTTCGGCCAGGAGAGCGATGCAGTGGCGGCAGCTGACAACCTTCGCGCTCACGGTTACGAGATTGCCAGTATCGGAAAGGTCCCCAAGCGAACGCTGTGGGAGGTGCATGCGAAGCGAAAAATGGCGCCGGAGATCGGTGCAATGCAAGCGATAACACGCGACCTTTCAGCCTTGGCCGCCAGCCATCATGGTTACTACGATGGCTGGGGAACCGTCGGGATCAAATAGCCGAAGTCCGCAAGCGGCCAGAAGCGCAGCGGATTGACAACCCGTACCTCATTCAAATGATTTCATGAAGAATCCATCCTTGGCATCCGGATCTGCTTTGGCGATATTGACCATTGGCCTTGCGATATTGGTGCTGCTGGACCACTTGGAATGGGAAACCATGTTGATACTGGTGCTTCCTTTGTTCTGTGCAGCAGTAGCAGCAGTTCTTTTTGGACGCAGGCTTTCACGTCCTCGGACCTATTTCGTTTCTACCGTGGTGGCAAGTTACGCTTGCTATTTCGTCCTGGACTCATCTCTTGGAATTTTCTCCATACCTGAACCGCGGGATGGACAGCATTACCGGATAGTTGGAGAGCCTGGTGTGCTTGTCCTTGGCACCTTCAGCATCTGGCCGTTCTGCCTGTTTTTAATGGTGGTCATTTTCCTGGCCTATCTGATTTTCCGTGTCTTCTACAGAAGGGCGGTTCAGAAATGATTGCCATAATCGACGGCCGGGAGTGCCGCGTTTCTGGCGAGAATGCCGGCAAAGTCTGCAATCGGTGGCCAGCCAGATCATTGAGCGGCTGGCTGGCGTGCAGGCCGATGCAAAGAACCCGATGACAAACCTGGACAGACCATGAGCTACGATCTCTTTTTCACTTTCCCGCAGCCCACACAGCGAAGTGCCGTGGAGGAATATTTCCGCCGCCGTCCGCACTACCAGCTCAATGGGTCAGCGGTTTACCAGAGCCAGGACACGGGGGTGTACTTCCTGTTCGAATTTCAGGAGAGTGATGACGACCCGAATCAGCTGGTGGGTGCATCACTGAACCTCAACTACTTCCGCCCACACATCTTCGGCCTGGAGGCCGAGCCTGAGGTCCGCGCGTTCGTGGAGCACTTTCAGCCCGACGTGGAAGACCCGCAAACGCACGGCATGGACCGAGGGCCGTACACCCGCGAAGGGTTCCTCGCCGGGTGGAATGCCGGCAATGAGTTCGGCTACAAGGCAATCACATCACAGCACAAGGGCCCGTTTCTGGCCTGTCCTGAAGCGAAGATCGAGGCGGCCTGGCGATGGAATCGCACGAAGTCGGCATTGCAGGAGGAATTCGGCGAGGTGCTGTTCGTGCCCACAATCATGTTTGCGACCATTGATGGCCACTTGCGCTCGGCAGTAGTGTGGGGGGATGGTATTCCAACGCTCATGCCACAGACGGACATAGTGATTGTGGTGAGAGACGAACTGGCTCCCAAGCCCCTGTTTCGTCCGCGAACAAAGGACACTTGCGTTGTGGCACCGGACAAACTGGCGGACCTGTTCGGGCCATTTGTTGAGAAGGGCTACGCGCTACCGGTCCGCGTACCTGCGTACGAGAGGCCGACAGGCGATATAGGAAAGTTCTTCCGTGGACTGCGCGCTTTCACGGGTCAATTGAAGATCGTGTCGGTTGACGATGTATTGAGTGAGGAACTGCTGGGCAAGTGTGGCTGACTTTCGCCAATAACCAATGCCCAAGCGCCAAGCGTGCCACCCGAAGTTCAAAATGATAAGCTGGATATCATGCGTCTATCGATACCAAGCAGCTAGCGCGACTATATTCAAGAAAATGGTTTGTTCGAAGGATTCACTCTCGATGATACGCACCAAGGCTACGTTCCAAAATACGACATCTGTACGGTGACATTTCGAGGAGGTATGTTGAGCGAAAAACTCTATACGTTGTTGCCTGCCGAAAGTGCCCCGGGTGTTATTGCCTCACATTTCGAGCTATGGCACTCGGCGACTCAGGGGCTAAATAGAGCAGTACTAAAGGATCATTGGCGCGAACTCAATCTATATCTGGAACCGGCAAGTGATGTGCGGGCGTTCACGGCGCTTTGCGTTTACTGTAACGGTTTCATCGCAGTCGACGGCGGTGCGAAGCGGGCCATTCTTGCAGAGCTGCTGCCAGATCTAGAATTTTTACCCGTCCTAATTGATGGCGTTCAATGGGAATTAATGAATTGCCTCGGTAGCGTTTCTAAGTATTCGCCAGATTCAGTGGTACATCGCTTCGGTGTTGGGGAGATTTTTGCGATAGAGCACCTGGTAATTGAGCGGGCACATCTCTCTGCGGATATTTTCACCTTGGGAGATTCCAACCGTGCAAAAGTTTTTGTTACAGAGAAGTTCAAGAGGCAATGTGAGCGCCATTTAATCGGGGTGGCATTCAAAGAGATTGGGGTGGTGGTTTGAACATGCGTGTCGGCTAACCGAGAGGGTGAGGACTATTCGATATTCGTTTGCTCTAACAATCACGATGTCAGGCTTTGGCAGGATATTGCTGTCAAGGTTGAAAAGGTTCTGGAAAGGGATTCAGCCATGTTTAGCGTTTGGCTCCAGATGAATGACCGCGACTTCAGATGCAATCCAAACTGCATCACCGATGTGCCTCTACCTATTGATTTTGAAAGACTGAATCGCACCTTGCTGAATCTCAATGCGCGGTAGCCAAGTCTTAGAAGATACAGATGTGCCGCGTACCAGGTCAGCAATCTGCCAGGAGTAGAAAAGGTAATCCAGGATGACCTTTTCCAAGAAAATTGTTCTTCTATCCCGATCCGGCTATGTTCCTGAGCGAGATGAGGATTTCCTTCGCCAGCTTTGTCGTGATGGTGTCAGGCTCTTTTGCGTCTTGGGGGCTGATGCCGACAAATGGGAGGAGGCGTTGGACTGGCTAGCCTTGGATCAAGGGGCAACTGAGCCTCATTTCATTACTACTACTTCTCATATCGATGAGTCCCTTGCAGAGGTGATCGAATTCGCACAGTTGTTTGATACGGGAGAGAAGGCCGACGTTCAGGTATTGGAGCGTTAGGGCTGCATCCGGGCAGAAACAGCCATTTCGAAGAAATATATAAATGATGCTGATATACATTCATCTCGCTGTGACACTCCTGGCGATCCTGACCGCACTCATCGCTCCGTGGCGATATCTCTGGAAACACGAGACCTTGCTTCTTTCAGACATCGTATTGCCTTTTGCACCGGCGTTATCCGTGTTGTTCGGGCTGGCGCTTTTGAATGAAGCTGCGCAAGTTGGGTGGGGCGTGATTCTGTATCCGGCCATTGCCATATTGCCGGGAGCTCTCCTTCTGAATGTCAGGGCTTTTCTCCTGACGAGACTGCGTGTTTCATCGGAAAAGATATCTCCAGCTTTGCTGGCCGTTGTTTCGGTGACAGCGTTTCTCTTTGGCGCACTGGTTTCACCATGGTACGACTGACTACTCAGTGCGAATGGAACTTCAAAAATGAGTTTTGCCTGGCGGCTCTCGCTTTGCGCGTTACAAACCGGGCATCGGACCTGCGTAGGTGATTTGTAGCCAGTCAGGCAGTGAGCGGGTTGTCGAGAGATATGGAGCAAACACAGGTCTCTAGCTGATCAATTCAAGTGCGATTGCGAGCCGCTGCCTTGGCCCCCGTGAAAGTCGTTTAAATTGGTAGGCATCGACTTCGATAATTTCAAGGATGCTGCCAGCCGTATCGGTTTTCTTGCGCGGGATCTCAATAACCGCAATCTCTTTTGAACTGACTAGTATCCAATAAATGTCTTCCCCTTGGTCCGGCACGCAATTGATGAGAAGAGGGCGAGTAATAGAAGGAAAGTTTTTCTTTAAAATCTCCCCCAGGCTGCCCACGTCAGTGTTTGCCATAATTTCTCGAGATTGATCCAACAATTGGAGCCGAAGGCTCTGTTGGAACTTCTTGGTAAACACAGGCATCAATATTCCTTTCCTCTACGGGGCTGTCGCGGAACGTCCATCTTTATCAGAAGAGAAACAGCTCTTGGAATGGTTGTTTGCTTCCAGCCAATAACGGACATAATGAGCGAAATCAATTTATAGGACTCCTGAAAGTGTCAGTTTCCATCTACTACTCCGCCCGCAGAAAAAATCCATTAAGTCCCTCGGAGATCAAGGAAATAGAATTGATCTGTGCAAGATATTCAGTTGATTCCCAAATAGAAAAATTCTTGTCGACAGGTGTTGGCCTTAACTGGGAATCCTTTCATTTCGAACTCAACGGTCAGCGACCAGGCATGTTCAAAAGCGCTATCGTCTTTTCTGGTAGCACCAAGCTTCCGGACAATTCAGGCGAAGCGACATGGATAGGTGTGCAGCACTGGTGCGGCTGTCTCTCCGAACTGCGTCGCCTGTTAAATTCATGCGACTGGTCTGCCTCTGTTGAAGATCATGATCTGCACTGGGACAGCCTGACATTGGCCTATGATCCACAAAAGTAGCGAATAGCTCGGTCCGCAATCGGCCACTATCATATCTTCCCGACTATTGAATATGCTCGACAAAGCCATTGTACGTTCCATCATCGATATGTTCATCTTTCTGGAATTCTCTGAAGATTCGCAGATCGATGAAGATGTTGCCGTTTCTCAGATGGAAGCTCTTGCTGCTCAACTTCATGGCGCGCCGGAAGCCACCAGGAAGGACTTGGTCGAAATGATTACGGAGCTGGCCCCGCATTATGGAGAGCGCTCGGATTTTGTTCGGGCACTGCCTCGGACAATCGGCCTTGAATGATGGAAGTCCTCTTGCTGGCGGGCGCGAAGAAGACAATCTCTTGTCCAGGAAATTGAATGTTGAACCAGATCTCCTTCCGCGATTTGCATGATGCGCTGTTGGCGCATGATGGCGAAAGCGTCTATGCCGAGCTTCTATTGCCTTGGCTCAGGACAAGTGGAGACCAGCAAACGTGGTTGCGCTCCCTGGGTCACCGAGAAGGTGCGCCTGTTCCTTTGGTGAGCCTGGAGGAGTCGTGGGAGCTTTATGCGCTGAGCCGCGTATTGGATCTTCTGATTCTGGGTTTCCAGAAGCCGGGGCCAGACGCGGGCTGGGAGGGTCCGCAGATTTCCATGGATGAATTTCTGGAGTTCATCAAGGTTCTGGGCCTGAGATCGCTGACGCCTGCTTCCTTTTCGCCGTTCCATCATGAGATCGTCGATGCACGTGTATCGGACAAGGCTTCTCCTGTCCCTGAAATCATCTCCTGCCGATGGCCGTGCGTGATGCTCGGCAATCTGCTTGTCCTGCGCGGCGGAATTGAATTGGAAGCAAACGCCAAGGTTCTTGATCCTGATCTGGCGCGCAGCACGACTCTGTATTGGGCCTATCGCCGAAAAGCGAGGCCTCACCGTGATCTGTCCCACGGCTGGGGAAGCAACTCGCAATGGAGAACGGCTTTTCGGCGAGACTATGCCATCGGTAACATGCAGTACTTCAACGTCGATGGCAAATACGATCTGCACGCGAAAGGATCTGAATTGAAGGAGGTCCTGGAAGCCTGTCCGGAGCTGACCCTCGACGAGCGAATCGAGCTCCTGACGAACCGTTGCTTCATCAGGTGCGTCAAGCCGCATGATGACCTGTTGCCGTACGATGATCGATTTCAGAAAATAGTCATCTAGAAACCGTTTCGGCCAGAGGAGGACTTGATTGATACCACTCCAGTGGATGCTCTGGTCGGCGTCAATGTTTCCGAACATGTCGACAGGTTCGCTGCGGCAGGTTTGAATAGCCATCGCGATACGGAGCAGTGGCCACTTATGTCCTGAATGCCCGCCATTGCAGTAGGCAGACATCACCAACACATGATTGAAAATGAACAGCAACCGAAAATCAATGGAGACCTCCAGCAAATTCCTGAGCCTGGTACTCCGCCACAAGCCCGAAGAGATCGGCCTTCAACTGGATCCCGCCGGCTGGGCAGACGTAGATGAACTGATTCGATTGGCCAATGCTCACGCCAATGGCCTGAGCTTCGACCGCCCCTTGGTCGAAGCCATCGTTGCGAGCAGCGACAAGAAACGTTTTGCACTGAGCCCCGATGGCCAACGGATTCGCGCCAATCAGGGCCATTCCGTCGAGATTGCGCTTGGACTCCCACCCAGCGTGCCGCCGGACGTGCTGTATCACGGCACGGCGACGCGCTTTCTGGAATCCATCTGCGCCAGCGGACTGCATGCAGGATCCCGCCAGCATGTGCATCTGTCCGCCAGTCCTGAGGTGGCAAGGCAGGTCGGCAGCCGGCATGGCAAGCCGGTCGTGCTTGTGGTCGATGCAAAGAAAATGGCCGCAGCGGGAAGCGTGTTCCATATCGCCGATAACGCTGTCTGGCTGACCGATTCCGTGCCAGCCATTTACTTGAGCGAGCTGGCCGAGAACGCTCACGCCGACATGGAAAACGAATCCGGCGTGAACTGAGCATGGCGTTGTTCAACGGGACGGTGGTGGATCACGACGCCGCCACCACCGCCTCCAGCTCCTTGCCCCGGGTCTCCGGCAGGATCAGGCAAGCCACGATCACCAGCCCATAACACCCGGCCGCAATCCACCCGATGGTCTGCCCCAGCGGCAGGCTGTTGCTGAGATAGCCCACCAGCGCAGGACAGATCGCCCCGACCGCACGCCCGAAGTTGTAGCAGAATCCTTGTCCCGAACCGCGCACATCGCTGGGAAACAGTTCAGACAGATAAGCCCCCATTCCTGAGAAAATCCCCGACAGGAAAAATCCCAGCACGAAGCCCAGCGCCAGCATCCACGCATCGGTAATGATCAGCTGCGTATAGCTCAGCACCAGCACGATCCCCATGGCCGCAAACAGCATGAAACAGCGGCGGCGGCCGATGGTGTCCGACAGCCAGGCCGAGGTCAGGTAGCCGCAGAAAGACCCGCCGATCAACACCAGCAGATAGGTACTGGTGCCCAGCACCGACAGGTGGCGTTCGGTCTTCAGGAAGGTCGGCAGCCAGGTCGTCACCGAGTAATATGCACCCTGCATGCCGGTCGCCAGGAGGCTGGCCAGCAGCGTCGTGCGCAGCAGGTCGCGATGGAAGATGCGCAGGAAGTTGCCGCGCTGGCCGCTCTCGCGCAGCCGGGCCTGGGTCGCCAGATACACGGCCGGTTCGCTGATGGCGCGGCGGATGTAGAGCGTCAGCAGGGCCGGCAGCACGCCGATCCAGAACAGCACCTTCCACGCCGTCTCCGGCGGCAGCACCGCATAGACGCCCCAGAACGCCAGTGCCGACGCTGCCCAGCCCACCGCCCAACTGCTCTGCACCAGGCCCGAGGCCTTGCCGCGATGGCGGGCCGAGATGGTCTCGGCGATCAGCACCGAGCCCACGGCCCATTCGCCACCCATGCCGAAGCCCTGCATCGCACGGGTAAAGAACAGCTCGCCGAAGGACGTCGTGAAGCCCGAGAGGAAGGTGAAGAGCGCAAACCACAGCACCGTCCATTGCAGCACGCGCACCCGCCCGTAGCGGTCGGCCAGCACGCCTGCTGCCCAGCCGCCGATGGCTGAGGTCAGCAGGGCACCAGTGGCGATATAGCCCGCTTCGGCCTTGCTCATGCTCCACGCAGCCAGCAGCGTGGGGATGAGGAAGGTGTAGATCATGTAATCAAAACCATCCACCGCATAGCCGGTGAAGGTCGCCGTGAGCGTGCGTCGCTCGGATGTCGTTGTCTCTTGCAGCCACATGTTGATCCCCGTAATGAATGTGTAAATCACTGACGTGCGGCATCGCTGGTCGCGTGCAGGCAGCATGCGGCCATCGATGAAAAAACGGTAGAGCGGCAGCAGGCGCTAGGCCTGCGCGTCGAGCAGCAGTTCGCTGTTGAGCTTGTCGGTCACCAGCATGTAGCCGGGTGCATGGGTGATGCAGAATTCGGGCCGGGCGGCGACGATGGCGGCTTGCGGCGTGACGCCGCAGGCCCAGAACACCGGCAGCTCATCGGCGTGGATGTCCACCGCTTCGCCATAGTCGGGCTGGTGGAGATCGGCAATGCCGATCAAGGCCGGGTCGCCGATGTGAATGGGTGCGCCATGCACCTGCGGCGTGCGTGCGGTGATCTGGATGGCGCGGATGGCATCGGCGGCCTTGAGCGGCCGCATCGACACCACCGTCGGTCCCTGGAACACGCCCACCGGCTGCGTCGGAATATTGGTGCGGTACATGGCCACGTTGCGGCCTTCGCTGACATGGCGCAGCGGAATGCCGGCGGCCAGCAACGCATGCTCGAAAGAGAAGGAACAGCCCAGCGCGAACGTGACCAGATCGTCGCGCCACACCGCGCGCAGGTCGTTCACCTCGGCCACGCGCTCGCCGTCACGCCACAGGTGATAGCGCGGCACGTCGCTGCGCACGTCCAAATCCAGGCCCAGCGCGGGCAGGGCGGGCGAGCCCGGCTTGGACACGGCCAGCAAGGGACAGGGGATGGGATTGCGTTCGCAGAAGGCGAGAAAATCATCGGCCAACGCCGCCGGCAGGATCGCCAGGTTGACTTGCACATGGGCACTGGCCACCCCGCTGGTGTGGCCGGTGAATGCCCCGCTGCGGGCGGCCAGCCGCACGTCTAGCGCGCTGGAGGAAGCCGACAGCACAGGCGCTGCGGCGGAATGAATCGGTACGGCAGGCGAGGCGGTGGCAGTCTCTGGCATGGCGGTCTCCTTCTTGGAATGGAGCCGATGTTAGGAGCGTGCCGGGACAGCGTCCAACAAAAAATTTATATCTTTTGTTATCGATTTTTTCGATGAGGACAACGGAAAATTCACTGTAGCGATTTCCGTGCCAGTGGCTCATTTTTCTGCGGTGCGGCCTTTGCCCTGGGTGCGCCGTGCATGCTCCAACGCCGAATCGAGGACCAGTTCGGCCAGGCTGGAGCTGGGGTCTTCGCGATAGCTGGCGTGGATCTGCAAGGGCGGGAGCGTGGCTTCGCAGCGCAGGATGCGCAAGGGAAGCCGGCGCGTGAGTTCGCGCACCGAGGCGCGTGGCAGGGTGGCTACACCGAAGCCGCCTTCGACCAGCTGCACCATGGCGGAGATGGAAGAGATGGCATGCACGCGCGGTTCGATCACGCCCCATTCCTGGCACAGCTGCAGCAATCCCTGGTGCGGCTGCGAGCCGCGCTGGAAGGTGATGAGGTCGTGTGCGGCCAGTTCTTCCAGCGTGTGAGAACGAGTGCCGAAGCGTTCGCGATGGCCCACGAAGACCATTTCCATCGCCGTCATCAGGCGCGAGCGCACGGCCGTGTCGCTGCCTACGGTGGAGGTGAAGACCAGGTCCTGGGCACCGCGCCGGATCTGCTCGGTCAGCACGGGCGAGGTTTCCACCGTGAGTTCGAGCGCGAAATCGGGATAGCGGCTGCGGATTTCCTGCAGCCACGCCGGCAGCCAGCTGTGCACCACCGATTCGATGCTGCCGATGCGCAGCAGCAGCGGGCCGGCGCTGTTGCCGCCAAGCTCCTGGCGGATCTGGCGCTGCATGTCGAGCAGCTTCACCGCCAGCCGCTGGAAGCGCTGGCCGGCCACGGTGAGGCGAAACTGTTTCTCGCGGCGGTCCAGCAGCACCACGCCCAGTTCCTCTTCCAGCGAGGCGATGCGGCTGGACATGGTCGATTGCGTGATGTGGAGCTTTTCAGCGGCGCGGGTGATGCTCTTGAGCGAGGCGGCCCAGTGGAAGGCCTCGACGAAACGCAGGTTCATGGGTGCTCGGCGGTGGGGTGGGCAGGCCCTAGGCTACCAGATGCGCGCGCCTGCCGGCTAGCGCTGTGCGATCACGTCCAGCGAACGCAACACCCGCGGATGCAGGAAGCGGCTGCGGGTGGCCTCGTCGGTGAGCACATGCATCATGGCCCCGACGAAATCGCTCACGCAGCCATGGATGGGCGCGTTCTTGCGCGTGACGTAGCAGGTGATGCTGGCCGGCAGCCGCTCCTTGAGCGTGAGCGCTTCCAGCGGGTAGTGCTGGCGGCTGGCTTCGATCACCGGCCAGGGGACCACGGTGAGCAGGTCGCTGTTGCAGATCAGTTCCATCATGTGTAGGGAACGGTACTGATGCACCTGGCCGCCGCCAGGCAGCGCACCGTCGCCATAGTGTGTCTGGAAGAAATCGCGCAGGGGCGGTTGGTACTGGCCGATCTCGTGGCTGACCAACCATGATTGTCCGGCCAGTTGCTCCAGATGGCGGGCCTGCTGCAGCGGATGGCCACGGCGGCAGGCAATCGCGTGTTCGTAGGAAAACAGCGGCCGTGCCGCCAGTTCAGCGCTGCCCTCATCGGGCGGTGCCAGGCCGATGGCCAGGTCCATGCTGCCCTCGCGCAGGGCAGCATAGTCGGAACCGAAGACATCGGACAGGCGCAGGCTCACATCCGGCCGCAGTTCGGCAAAGCGCAGCAGCGTGGGGGTGAGCAGGGTCAGCGAAATCCACGGCGTGACACCGACGGTGAAACGGATGCGATTGCTGGCCCGCGCAGCGCCCAGTTCCTGCATGGCCTGTTCGACTTCACACTGGATCAGCCGGGCTCGAGTGAGCAGCTTGCGGCCCGCAGCCGTGAGCTGCAGCCCCTGTGCCTGGCGTTCCAGCAAGCGGGTACCGGCGGTATTCTCCAACTCCTGCAAGCCCTTGCTGACAGCGGCGGCGGTCACGTTGAGGGCCTGTGCAGCCGAACGCAGGCCGCCATGCTCGGCGATGGCGATCAGATATTGCAGTTGCTGCAGCTTCAGTTCGGGCGGACGCGCCATGGGTTCGCTCCTCGGGGGGCCTCATGAAGGGGTGCGGCGAGGATAAACGCTGCACCGTATTCGCGCATCTGTTTTTCGATTCAACCGGATCTATTCATGTCAACGAGCCGTTGACGCGACGCCGCCGCGCAATGGCTGCACACTTGCCGCACCAGGAAGGGCAGGGTGTTGCGGGCAGAAGTGTAAATGATTTACGCAGCTCCCGGGGCTCTCCCGCCCGGCCTGTTCCGTCTGCCGGAGACGCACTGGTATGCATGCTGCATGGTGAGACCGGCCATGCCAGCGTGCTTGCCAGTGCGCATCGGCAGGATCGCATTCCACTACCCTGAGACCCGCAATGACCAAGAACCCGTCCTCTTCCGCCCTCGTGCCCGGCATCCTGCACCACCTGCAGGAAAGCGTGGCGCTGCGTCACCACATTCACGCCCATCCCGAACTGGCGTTCGAGGAGCACGCCACCAGCGAGCTGGTCGCCGGCAAGCTGGCCGAATGGGGATACGAGGTCCATCGCGGCCTGGGCGGGACCGGCGTGGTGGGGACCTTGAAGAAGGGCAGCGGTCCGCGCCGCCTTGGCCTGCGTGCCGACATGGACGCCCTGCCCATCCATGAGGAGACCAAGCTGCCTTATGCCAGCCAGCACGGCGGCACCATGCATGCTTGCGGCCATGACGGCCATACCGCCAGCCTGCTGGCGGCCGCGCGCGAGCTCAAGGACACCGACTTCGATGGCACCCTGCACCTGATCTTCCAGCCCGCCGAAGAAGGCCTGGGCGGTGCGCGCAAGATGGTCGAAGATGGCCTGTTCGAGCGATTTCCCTGCGATGGCGTGTTCGCCTTTCACAACATGCCCGGTTATCCGGTGGGCAAGTTCGGTACCCTGCCGGGGGCCTTCATGGCTTCGTCCGATACCGTCATCATCAAGATCATCGGCAATGGGGGGCATGGCTCCATGCCGCACATCACGGTCGATGCAATTCTGGTGGCCTCCTATCTGGTAGTGGCCTTGCAGAGCGTGGTCGCGCGCAATGTCGATCCGCGCCAGATGGCGGTGGTGACAGTCGGTGCGCTGCATGCGGGCAATGCCCCCAACGTGATCGCCGAGACCGCCGAGCTGCGCCTGTCGGTGCGCGCCTATTCGCCCGAGGTGCGGGCGCTGCTGCGCCAGCGCATCACCGAGCTGGCCCAGACCCAGGCGCAGGCCATGGGCGCGCGGGCGGAGGTCGATTACCACTGGCGTTATCCGGCGCTGCAGAACGATGCGGGCATGACCGCCTTTGCCGAAGGCGTGGTGCGTGATTGGCTGGGACAGGACGCCTTCATCGAGAACGTCCAGCAACTGACGGGCAGCGAGGATTTCTCCTTCATGCTGGAGCAATGCCCGGGCTGCTACGTCATCATCGGCAATGGGGAAGGAGAGCAGGGCGGCTGCATGGTGCACAACCCGCGCTATGACTTCAATGACGGCATCCTGCCGATCGCGGCCAGCTACTGGGTCAAGCTGACCCAGCGCTTCCTGTCGGACGCGCCGCTGGTGGCCTGATCCGTCACAGGGGAGAACGGCACCCGGCGGCGCAATCTCGCCGGGCGCTGCCAACGCACAACAGACACGACAGAAGGGCCACCCACACCATGAACAGCAACAGCCACTCAGCCGCCGTCAGCCCCGCTGCTGCCGTACCCGCTCCGGTTTCCAAGGCCAAGAAGATCGCCGCCATCACCATCGGCAATGGCCTGGAGTTTTTCGATTTTTCCATCTACACCTACTTTGCGGCCATCATCGGTCGCCAGTTCTTTCCCAGTACCTCGGAATGGGCTTCGCTGATGATGTCGCTGGCCACCTTCGGGGTGGGTTTCCTGATGCGCCCGCTGGGCGGCATCATCATGGGGCAGTTCGCCGACCGGCGCGGACGCAAGCCGGCCATGACCTTGAGCTTGTGGCTCATGGCGGTGGGCTCGGCCATCTTCATCGTGGCCCCGACCTACGCCCAGATCGGATTGGCCGCGCCGCTGCTGATGATCGCCGGCCGCATGATCCAGGGCTTTGCGGTGGGCGGCGAAGTGGGCGCGTCGACCTCCATGCTGCTGGAATACGCGGACGACAGGACACGTGGTTTCTACAGCAGCTGGCAACTGTTCAGCCAGGCGCTCAGCACGCTGGTCGGCTCCGGCGTGGGACTGTTGCTGACCTATGCGCTGACTGCTGAGCAGCTGGAAAGCTGGGGCTGGCGTCTGCCATTCGTCGTCGGCCTGCTGCTGGTGCCGATCGGCAATTACATCCGCCGTTTCCTCGATGAGACCGCCGAGGTGGAACATGCGCCCGCGTCAGGCCAGCCGGGCAAGCGGGCACCGGGTGCCCTGAGCGAGATCCTGCAGGCGCATCGCAAACCATTGCTGCTGGGCACGGCCATCGTCATCGGCGGGACCTCGGCCAACTACATCGTGATGCACTACATCACCACCTATGCCAAGGCCATCCTGCACATGCCGTTCTCGCTGGCGCTGTGGGCCTCCTGGCTGGCCGGCCTGCTGCAGTTGCTGCTGTGTGCGCCGGCCGGCATCCTGACTGATCGCCTCGGCCGCAAGCCGGTGGCCACCTGGTCGCGCCTGGCGCTGATCGTCCTGGTGTTCCCGGCCTTCATGCTGATGAACCATCTGCGCAGCGGCATGGGCCTGCTGACGGCGGTGACGGTGATGGTCATTCCCATGGTCTTCACTTCGGTCTCCAGCGTGGTCATGATGACCGAACTGTTCCCGCGCCGCGTGCGGGCGACCGGGCTGGCCCTGTGCTATGGACTGGGCGTATCGATCTTTGGCGGCTTCTCGCAGTTCATCGCCACCTGGCTGGTCAAGGCCACCGGTTCCAACCTGGGTCCGGCCTGGTATGTGATCGGCACCGGCCTCATCTCACTGGTGGCCATTGCCATGGTGCGGGAGACGGCGGGGCGGAAGCTGGATTGATGCTGCACTATGGTACGATGGCGAACTATACGCGAGATGCGTATGGTTCGCGGATGGAAGCGATCTTCAAAGAAACGCGAATGTTTGCAGCAGTCCGGGAGAACTACCTCTCGGACGATGACTTTGCAACGCTTCAGCAGATGCTGATGCGGCAGCCGCAAGCGGGAAGCCTCATCAAGGATGCGGGGGGACTTCGAAAGATTCGTTTTCCTGATGCGCGTCGTTGCAAGGGAAAACGTGGTGGCCTGAGAGTGATCTACTATTTTTGGGACGAACAATGCCACTTCTGGCTTTGCTCTATCTACGACAAAGATGAGATGAACGACCTCACTGCTCATCAGAGAAAACTGCTCAGGCGTGCGCTGGAAGATGAACTGTCCTCAAGGAAGACATCATGAAAAAAAGAAATTTATTCGAAGAGTTGATGGCGGGCGTGCAAGACATGGCCAATGAGCGAGAGGGCAAGCTGACCTTGCGCACAAGCAAAGTCAAGCTATCGCCGGAGCCGGTCACGATCACCGCCGAGGAGATTCAACGGGTACGGGGCAAGGCTCGGGTGTCTCAGGCGATCATGGCCCGCAGCCTGCGTGTCAATCCGCGGACGTATCAAAACTGGGAGCAGGGCGTATCACGGCCCAACGCGCAGGCAGCCGTGTTGCTCAAGTTGGTGGACCAAGACCCCACGCTCTTCGCACGGATCAGCGCGCTTGTGTGACGGAACCTGATGGGTGGTGCGATATCGCCTAGTTTCTTGCGCACCGCACCAATTTTCCCGCCGCTTGACACAATCCTCCCCCATACCTATCCTCACCCCCGATTGGTCATACCTTTTGTCGCCCGCACACGCCGGGCTGGCGGGCCAGGCCGACACTGCCGCGACGGCAGCGATTCACCCTACAGGCAGATACCCAGAGAGCATGTCCTTCGACCCCATCGTCCAGAAATCCATTTCCGAGCAGGTAGCCCAGCGGCTGCTGACCATGATCCGCAGCGGCCTGCTGAAACCCGACCAGCAACTGCCGCCCGAGCGCGAACTGGCAGCCATGCTGGGCGTGGGCCGTCCTGCCGTGCGGGAAGCCATTCGCGGGCTGGCCCTGCTGGGCCTGCTGCGCATCCGCCAGGGCGAGGGCACCTTCGTCAGTTCGCTGGAAACGCGCGAGCTGCTGGAGCCGCTGGAGATGATCATCGATCTCAACCCCGGCACGCTGGAAGCGCTGTTCGACGCCCGTCTCATCATCGAGACCGGCGTGGCCGCGCTGGCCGCCACCCATATCGACGACGCCGAACTGGCGCGCCTGGCGCGCAACGTCGAGGATGAGGCGCGGTTGCTGTCGGACCCGGCGGCCTTCTCGGCAGCGGATGTGGAATTCCACGAGGCCATCATCGAGGCCTGCAACAATCCCTTCCTGCAAAGCGTCGCCGGCAGTCTCTACATGTTGGGCAAGAAGAGCCGCTCCATCACCTCGCGCATCCCCTCCACGCTGGAACGCAGCCTGCAGGACCACCGCGACATCCTGGACGCCCTGAAGGCCCGCAATCCGCACCAGGCCTCCGAAGCCATGCGCAACCACCTGCTGCGGGTGCGCGATGCCTATCGCAGCGCCGGACGCAGCCAGAACGAATCGGTCCACGACTGAGTCAACAAGTACGATCCAACGCAAGAAGCGTCGCCGTTGCTGCCGGGCTGGTCCCGCAGCATTCCACAACGGCGGCGTGGCAGCACAGCCGCAGCATGGCCGCGGTGCCCCTCACAAGAAGCGATACCGGCAAGGCGCGCAGGGCCGCCTGTTGATGCAGCACTTCTACAAGCCGGACAGGCAGGATCTTTCCTTATCAATCGATTGCAGGAGAACAGCATGCTGGATCTGGCAGGTAAAGTCGTCTTCATCAGCGGTGCGAGCACCGGTATCGGCGCCGCCGCCGCGCGCGCCTTCGCGGCACGTGGCGCCCACGTGGTGGTCCATTACAACAGCTCGAAGGAAGAGGCGGAGGCCGTGGCCGCAGAAGTGCGCGCCGCTGGGAGCAAGGCCGTCACCATCGGCGCGGACGTGCGCGATACGGCAGCCATCAACGCCGCCGTCTCCAAGGCCGTGGAGCAGATGGGCCGCATCGACGTGCTCATCAACAATGCCGGCGCACTGGTCAAGCGGGCCCCGCTGGAAACGGTTACCGATGAACTCTTCGACGAGATCATCAACATCAATGCCCGCTCGGTGGTGGCCTTCACGCGTGCGGTCATTCCCGTCATGCGCGCCCAGGGCGGCGGCAACATCATCAACGTCACCTCGGTGGCGGCACGCCATGGCGGCGGCCCCGGTGCGCTGATCTATGCGGCCTCCAAAGGCTTCGTCAGCACCATCACGCGCGGCATGGCCAAGGAATTGCTGGCCGACAAGATCCGCGTCAATGCAGTGGCACCGGGCGTGATCATGACGCCGTTCCAGGAACGCTTCACCACTCCGGAACAACTGGAAGGCTTCCGCAAGACCATCCCCATGGGCCGCATCGGCGAGCCTGATGAATGCAGCGGTGCTTTCCTTTATCTGGCCTCGGACCAGATGTCGGGCTACGTCACCGGCCAGATCATCGACGTCAACGGCGGCCAGTACATGCCGTAAGGTCCGGCGCCACGCCACGCCGGTTCTGGCATGGCTCTTGCGGGCAGGGAGGATCATGCGCCACGATCCTTTCCTGCCCGTTTCCGCTTCAGCCGCCCTGGCCCCGCCAGGCGGACTGCTGCGCGACAAGCTGGCCCTGCTGCTGGACTCCACCGGCGAGGGCATCTACGGTATCGACCTGGAGGGGCGCTGCACCTTCATCAACCGCGCCGGTGCGGCCATGCTGGGCTACGCGCCGGCAGACGTGCTGGGCCACAACATGCACGAACTGGTGCATCACAGCCATGAGCACGGTGGCCATTACCCCGAGGCCGAGTGTCCGATCCTGAAGGCCTTCCGCAAGGGCGAGTCCTGCCGGGTCGACCAGGAAGTGTTCTGGCGCGCCGATGGCAGCTGCTTCGCGACCGAATATTCCTCCTACCAGATCATCGATGCCGGCCAGGTGCGCGGGGCGGTGATCGCCTTCAGCGATATCTCCAAACGGCGCCAGGCCGAGGAACAGTTGCAACGGGCCAAGGCCGAACTGGAAGTGCGCGTGGCCGAGCGCACCCGTGAGCTCTCGGCTGCACTGCGCCAGGTGCGGCAGTTGTCGGCGCATGCGCATTCGGTGCGAGAGGATGAACGCACCCGCATCGCCCGCGAAATCCATGACGAACTGGGCAGCCTGCTGGTGGCACTCAAACTGGATGTGAACTGGATGGCCAAGCGCGTGACCGATCTCGATCCGGTGGCGCGCAAGTGCGAGGCCATGAGCCGCCTGATCGAAACCGCAGTGGACAACGTGGGACGCATCATCACCGACCTGCGCCCCAGCATCCTCGATCACCAGGGCCTGATCGCCGCGCTGGAATGGCAGGTGCAGGAATTCTCGGAAGCCACCGAATTGCCCTGCGAAGTCGAGTTCGATATCGCGCCGGAAGCCTTCGTCCCGGATGGGGCCAAGGCCACGGCGGCGTTTCGCATCTTCCAGGAAATGCTCTCCAACGTGGCGCGCCACGCGCAGGCCACGCAGGTGCGCATCGCGGTTCACCTCACCCCGGCAGAACTGCGCATGGAGGTGGAAGACGATGGCGTGGGCACGCCCCGTGCCGCCCAGGAAGCGGCCACGTCCTATGGCGTGATGGGCATGCGCGAGCGCGCCTTGCACTTCGGTGGCGCACTGAGCATTGCTGGTGCGCGGTATGCACCAGAGCACGGCAGGCCCGGCACGCTGGTCTGCCTGCGCCTGCCCCATCACGCCAGCCGGGAGCTGCCATGAGCCGCCCCGGTGACAACATCCGCATCCTGCTCTGCGACGACCATCGCATCGTGCGCGAGGGCTTGAAGCAGATCCTGGCCGACACGCCCGACATCGAGGTGGCTGCCGAATGCGCCAGCGGGCCGGAGGTGCTGCACAGTGCGCGGGTGGAGGCGATCGACCTGGTGCTGCTGGACATCGCCATCCCCCAGCAGGACGGGCTGGACGTGCTGCGCCAGATCAAGCAGGAGATGCCGCGCCTGCCGGTGCTGATGCTGTCCACCTATCCCGAGAAACAATACGCGGCCCGCTGCTACAAGCTGGGCGCAGCAGGTTATCTCAACAAGAGCACCGACCCCGAGCAACTGGTGGAAGCCATCCGCAAGGCCGCTGGCGGCGGCCTCTACGTGAGCGCGCAGATGGCCGAGACCCTGGCCTCGGGCCTGGCTCAGCGCGCCACGGCCCCGCAGCGGGCCGCGCATGAGAGCCTGTCGCACCGCGAATACCAGGTCTTCCAGTTGATCGCCGCAGGGCGCAGCGTCAAGGAAATCGCAGACCAGCTGGAATTGAGCCCCAATACGGTGAGCACCTATCGCAGCCGTATCTTGGAGAAGACCGGCGCTTCCAATGACGTGGGCATTGCCATGTATGCCGTGCGGCACCAGTTGCTGCCGGTGTGAGCATTTCTCACCGAGTGTCGTCATTTTGCAGCGCGTTTTCGTCATTCTGACGATGTGATCGACGCTGTTTGTAGTGGCAGCACTACAAGATGTCGTGCGCCCATGACGTAATGCAGCGCGCTGGCAAATCCCTTGCAGGTAGTGAAAGTGAAAGCAGCAACTCACCTCACATTCACCAAACGGGGGAATCATGCCGGACGCACCAGAGACCAATCTGTTCCACACCTATGACGCCGAACGCGCCGGGCAGGGCTGTTCCTGCGGCCGCCACGGCAGCCAGCAGCAGCACGAGGCCGATGTGCTGGCCGGGCAGCAGCGCCTGCAGCGCGGCCTCGATGTGGAAACCCTGACCAATGACGTGGTGGAGGAAGCGCTGATGCGTTCGCTCTTCCCGCGCGTGGCCGAACGCCGTGATTTCCTGAGGGCAGTGGGCAAGAACGCTGCGCGCGCGGCCATTGCCAGCGTGCTGCCGCTGGGTTCGCTGCAGGCCATGGCGCAGGAAAAGAATGGCGCGCTGGAAAAGAAGGACCTCAAGATCGGCTTCATCGCCATCACCTGTGCGGCGCCGCTCATCATGGCCGATCCGCTGGGCTTCTATCGCAAGCAGGGCTTGAACGTGTCGCTCAACAAGACGGCCGGCTGGGCGCTGATCCGCGACAAGATGATCAACAAGGAACACGACGCCTCACACTTCCTCTCGCCCATGCCCATTGCCATGTCCATGGGCGTGGGCAGCAATGCCACGCAGATGCGCGTGGCCACCATCCAGAACATCAACGGCCAGGCCATCACGCTGCATACCAAGCACAAGGACAAGCGCGATCCCAAGCAATGGAAGGGCTTCAAGTTCGCCGTCCCCTTCGAATATTCGATGCACAATTTCCTGCTGCGCTACTACCTGGCCGAGCACGGACTGGACCCGGACCGCGACGTGCAGATTCGCGTGACGCCCCCGCCGGAAATGGTGGCCAACCTGCGCGCAGGCAATATCGACGGCTTCCTCGGGCCGGACCCGTTCAACCAGCGTGCGGTGTATGACGAGGTCGGCTTCATTCATATCCTCTCCAAGGAGATCTGGGACGGGCACCCCTGCTGCGCCTTCGGTACCTCCGAAGAGTTCATCAAGCAGAATCCCAACACCTTTGCGGCACTGTTCCGCGCCGTGCTGACTGCTGCGGCCATGGCACGCGATCCGGCCAACCGCTCGCTGGTGGCCAAGGTGATCTCGCCGCCGGCCTACCTGAACCAGCCGGAGACGGTGGTGGAGCAGGTGCTGACCGGCCGCTTCGCCGATGGCCTGGGCAACGTCAAGAACGTGCCGGGCCGCGCCGACTTCGATCCGGTGCCTTGGGATTCGATGGGGGTGTGGATTCTCACGCAGATGAAGCGCTGGGGCTACATCAAGGGCGACGTCGACTACAAGGCCATCACCGAAAAGGTACTGCTGCTGACCGAGGCCAAGAAGCACATGAAGGAGCTGGGCCAGCCGGTCCCGGAAGGGGCCTACCGCAAGTATTCCATCATGGGCAAGGAGTTCGATGCCAACAAGGCTGACGCCTACGTGAGCAGCTTCGCCATCAAGAGGAGCGCGTGATGCCGGCCCGGCATATCGGCTGGCGCGCCGCGCTCATTTCCCTGCTGCTGCTGGCCGCACTGCTGATGGTGTGGCACCTGGCCACGCTGCCCAAGGAGAGCGCCGCGAGTGCCGCCCAGGATGAGTACGCCAGGCTGATGGGCAAGAGCAGCGGCGCGGCCAAGCGTGATGGCTTCCCCGGACTGGCGCAGATGGGCGAGACCATCCTCAAGGAACTGAGCAATCCCTTCTACGACAACGGTCCCAATGACAAGGGCATCGGCATCCAGCTGGCCTATTCGCTGGGCCGGGTCGGGCTGGGGTTTGCGATTGCGGCGGTGGTGGCGGTGCCGCTGGGCTTCCTGCTGGGGATGTCGCCGCTGATGCAGCGTGCGCTCAATCCCTTCATCCAGATCCTTAAGCCCATTTCCCCGCTGGCCTGGATGCCGCTGGCGCTCTACACCATCAAGGACTCCTCGGTGTCGGGGGTGTTCGTGATCTTCATCTGCTCGGTCTGGCCGATGCTGATGAACACCGCCTTCGGCGTGGCCTCGGTGCGGCGCGACTGGCTGAACGTGGCCAAGACGCTGGAGGTGGCACCGCTGCGGCGCGCCTTCCTGGTGATCCTGCCGGCGGCAGCGCCCACCATCCTGACGGGCATGCGCATTTCCATGGGGATCGCCTGGCTGGTGATCGTGGCCGCCGAGATGCTGGTGGGCGGGACCGGCATCGGCTACTTCGTCTGGAATGAATGGAACAACCTGTCGCTGACCAGCGTGATCTTCGCCATCCTGGTCATCGGCGTGACCGGCATGGTGCTGGACCTGATCTTCGCGCGGCTGCAGAAGTGGGTCACCTATGTCGAATGAAGGGAGCAGCAGCATGGATCACAATTTCCTGAGCGTGCAGGGCCTGGCCAAGCGTTATGCAGCAGGCGCGCCGCCGGTGTTCGAGCAGGTCTCCTTTGGTATCGATCGCGGTGAATTCGTCTGCGTGATCGGGCACTCGGGCTGCGGCAAGACCACCATCCTCAACGTGCTGGCCGGGCTGGAAGCGGCCAGCGAGGGTGTCGTCATCATGGACCAGCGCGAAGTCAAGGGACCGAGCCTGGATCGTGGTGTGGTGTTCCAGAGCCACGCCCTCATGCCCTGGTTCAGCGTGCTGGGCAATGTGGTGTTCGCGGTGCGTTCGCGCTGGCCGGACTGGCCACGGGCCAAGGCCGAGGAGCATGCACGGCGTTTCATCGAGATGGTGGGACTGAAGGGCGCTGAACACAAGAAGCCCTCGGAGCTCTCGGGCGGCATGAAGCAGCGCGTGGGCATTGCACGCGCCTTTTCCATCGAGCCCAAGATGTTGCTGATGGATGAGCCCTTCGGTGCGCTCGATGCCTCGACGCGTGGCGTGGTGCAGGACGAGTTGCTGAAGATCTGCGCGGCCACGCACCAGACCGTGTTCATGATTACCCACGACGTCGATGAAGCTATCCTGCTGGCCGACAAGATCTTCCTCATGTCCAACGGCCCGCAGGCCTGCATCGCCGAGGTGGTCATCAACACGCTGCCCAAGAACCGCACACGCGAAGGCATGCACCACGATCCGCAGTTCTATCGCATCCGCAATCACCTGGTCGATTTCCTGGTGCATCGTTCGCGCCAGATCCAGGCAGCGCAGGCCAGCGGCGCAGCGCGCCTGCCGACCCGCATCGTCATGCCGGGGCTGGAGCAGGTTGCGGCATGAAGGCAGGGGCAGGGTGACCTGCCATTTCGTCAGTTTATATCGTCGTTTTGCAGCATCGTTTCGTCACGATCGATGACGCACACTACAAAGTGTCGTCGGTTTTCATTTTTCGTCCACCACAAGGAGAGAGCGCATGGACCGCAACCAAGTCACCCAGAAGATCGTCACCGCCAAGGTCAGCAAGAAGATGACCTGGGCCCAGATCGCCGAACGCATCGGCCAGAGCAAGGAGTGGACTACCGCCGCCATGCTGGGCCAGATGACCCTGACGGCCAAGCAGGCCGCCGTGGCACAGGAACTGTTTGAACTGACCGACGAAGAAACGCTGTGGCTGCAGATCGTGCCTTACAAGGGTTCGCTGCCGACCCCGGTGCCGACCGATCCGCTGATCTATCGCTGGTACGAGATCGTCAGTGTCTATGGCAGCACCATCAAGGAGCTGATCCACGAAGAGTTCGGCGACGGCATCATGAGCGCCATCGATTTCAAGATGGATATCCAGCGCCAGGCCGACCCCAATGGCGATCGCGTCAATGTGATGCTGTCGGGCAAGTTCCTGCCTTATAAAACCTATTGAGTCACATCGGGTTACAAGCGCGGCGATGCAAAGGCGGAATGCGCGGCTAGAATAGCGCGCATGCTCAAAGACAAGAAACTCTCCGCCTACGCGCCCTCGGCCACCCGCATCCGGGCTCGCTTCGTGGCCATCTCGTGGCGCGATCTCGCCGTCAGCTTCGGTCCCATCATCCTGCTGATCCTGATCGGCGCATGGCTGGTGATCTGGCTGATCCGGCCGGCGCCGCCGTCTTCCATCACCATTGCTGCCGGTCCCAAGGACAGCAATTTCTGGCGCGTGGCCGAACGCTACAAGGCGCTGCTGGCGCGCGATGGCATCCGGCTGGACATCGTCGAGACCGGCGGCTCGCTGGACAACCTCAAGCGCCTGGCCGACCCGGATCAGAATGTGGACGTCGGTTTCGTGCAGGGTGGCCTGGCCGGCGCAGTACCGGCCGAATCCTTGAGCCCGCTGGTATCGCTGGGCAGTATTTCCTATGTGCCGGTGTCGGTGTATTACCGCGTCCCGCCGCCGCGTGAGGATGGCCGCCCGGTACCGCCACTGCGGCAGCTGTCGGAGCTGGCGGGCAAGCGGATTGCCATCGGCGGGGAGGGCAGCGGTTCCAGCGTGCTGGCGGCCACGCTGCTCAAGGCCAATGGCGTCGAGTCGCGCGGCAGCACCCAGCTGTTGAACATCGGGGGCGACGAGGCCGCGCAGGCGCTGACCAGCGGCAAGATCGATGCGGCCTTCCTGATGGGCGATTCGGTCTCGGTGGCCACCATGGGCAAGCTCTTGCGCGCGCCCGGCATCCGGCTGCTGGATTTCTCGCAGGCCGATGCCTACGTGCGGCGCTTCCGCTATCTCAATACCCTCAAAATGCCCATGGGCGTGTTCGACCTGGCGCACAACCTGCCGGCGCGCGATACCCAGCTCATTGCGCCCACGGCCGAACTGGTGGCGCGCGAGGACCTGCATCCGGCGCTCTCGGACCTGCTCATCGCCGCCGCCCGCGAGGTGCACGGCAAGGCCAACGTGATGCAGAAGGCCGGGGAATTCCCGGCCCCGCTGGAGCATGAATACCCGATCAGCGACGATGCGGCGCGCTACTACAAGTCCGGCAAGACCTTCTTCTACCGCACCTTGCCCTTCTGGATGGCCAGCCTGGTGGATCGTGCGGTGGTGATCGTGCTGCCGGTAATCCTGTTGTTGATTCCGGGCATCCGCCTGGTGCCGATGCTCTATGGCTGGCGTGTGCGTTCGCGCATCTATCGCTGGTATGGCGAGCTGATCGCGCTGGAACGCGGGCTCTCGCGCGAGTCGCCGGAGGAGCAGGCCGAGATGCTCAAACGCCTGGACGAGATCGAGATTGCGGTCAATCGCATGAAGATGCCGTTGGCCTTTGCCGACCAGTTCTACGTGCTGCGCGAGCATATCGGCTTCGTGCGGGCCCGGCTGGCGGCCGGTGTGGCCTGAGCGCCACGCCGTAAGGGGCTCGGAAGGGCAGGGTGGCGGCGGCTGTTGTATGCTCGCCATGGTGTGTACAGTACTGTATAAAAAGTACTGTGTATTCATACAGTGTTATGCTAAAGTGAAGCCTCCTATCGACAAGAAGAGGAATCGCTGCCATGA
The DNA here is from genome assembly GCF_017833835.1 of Herbaspirillum sp. 1130. NCBI lineage: Bacteria > Pseudomonadati > Pseudomonadota > Betaproteobacteria > Burkholderiales > Oxalobacteraceae > Herbaspirillum > Herbaspirillum sp. 1130. The sequence continues at coordinate 77,154 of NZ_JAFICQ010000004.1, read as the reverse complement.
CCCACTTTGATCTTGCTTCCGACGCTCGCTTCGCTGTTGCATCGTCCACCCCGTCTTCGCTGGCCATCCGCCTGGGTCGCCGCGAAATCTTCATCTGCCGTGATACCTACGTGCGCCGTTATCGGGTCAATCCGGTGATTGAATGCAGCGCGGGCATCGAGCCAGGCCATGTGGAAATCCTGCTGTTCCGCCGCTGGCTGGTGGTGCTGTCGAAGGCGCGCGGCTGATGCGGCGTGCGCTTGACTGGCTGGTGGTGGACGCGCTGGGGAGGGCGGCCGGGGTCGATCAGCCCGGGTTGCCGGTGGCCCCAGAGGCGGTCCCTGCCGGGGCCGAAGGTGCCGCTGCCAATGACGATTCCATGTTCGGAAACGTCACCAGATGCGTCACATCCAGGCTGATCCCTATCCATTCCCCCACCGCATGATCGTGATGCGAGGGCACCAGCGAGAGCAGTTGCTGGCCGTTCTCCAGCGCCAGGGTGTAGAGGAATTCCGCGCCCCGGAATGATTTGCGCACCACCTGCGCCTTGAAGGGGGACGCATCGTCGTGCATGACGTCGTCGGCCCGCAGCAATACATCGACCTGCGCGGCGCTGGCATCGCGTCCGCTTTCCACCGGCAGTCCGCGCAACAGGCCTGCTGCGGTCTGGACGCTGATCTCGCCTTGTACCCCGGCATCCGCTGCAGCTTGCACCTCGCCGCGCAGCAACACCCCATGTCCGATGAAATCCGCGGCAAAGCGGGTGGCCGGACGATGGTAGAGCGCGTAGGGCGTATCCCACTGTTCCAATCGGCCGTGCCGCATCACCCCCACCACATCGGCCACCGCAAAGGCTTCCAGCTGATCGTGCGTGACCATCAGGGCGGTGGTGCCGGTGCGTTTGAGGATGTCGCGCACGTCGTGCGCCAGGCGTTCGCGCAGTTCCACATCCAGGCTCGAAAACGGTTCGTCCAGCAACAGCAGGCGCGGCTGCGGTGCCAGCGCGCGCGCCAGCGCGATGCGCTGCTGCTGGCCGCCGGACAGCTGGTGCGGGAACTTGCTGCCCGCCTCGGGCAGGCCGACCAGGGCCAGCATCTGCGTGACGATCTGTTCCCGCTGCGCACGCGCCATGCCGCGCAAGCCAAAGCCGATATTGGCCGCCACATCCAGATGCGGGAACAGCGCGAAATCCTGGAACACCATCCCGATGCGCCGCGCCTCGGCCGGCACGCGCACGCCATCTCCTTCCAGCAATGTTCCGTCTAGCCGGATACGGCCTGATTGCGCCGGTTCCAGCCCGGCCACGGCGCGCAGCAGGCTGGTCTTGCCGCTGCCGGAGGGGCCGATCAGGGCCCCCAGCTCGCCCGGCTGCAGGCGCAGCGAGACGGCATCGACGGCCGCCTGGGCGCTGCGGGGATAACGGATACTGACGTGATCGACTTCCAGAAACATGGGCAGGCTCGATGAAATGGTTACAATTCGCGTTTGTCTCGGAGTGCGCAGTGTAGCGCATGGACCGCCGACTTCCCTTGGCAATTCTTCATTGGGCCGTTCCTGTTTATGCACATCATCGGTTTGCTCGCTGTCCTGATCGCCTTGCCGCTCTTCGGCATCCTCGCTGCCTGGTTCGGGCTGGATGCGGCCGGCATCGACAACCTGCGCCAGCAGATGCAGACCGTGCTGCCCGGCTACCTGGCCACCTCCGGCTGGCTGGCGCTGATGGTGCCGCTGGGCGTGGTCATCGTCGGTGGTGCAGCGGCGGTGACGGTGAGCCTGTTCGAGTTTCGCGGACGGCGCTGGCTGTCCTGGGCGCTGCTGTTGCCGATGGCCATGCCGGCTTACGTGTCGGCCTATGCCTATACCGATTTCCTGCAATACGCGGGGGCCGTGCAGAGCACGCTGCGCGGCTGGTTCCCGGGCTGGCGCATGGATGTGCGCGGCTTGCCGGGGGCGGTGTGCATGTTCGTCTTCACGCTCTATCCCTATGCCTACCTGCTGGCGCGCAATGCGCTCTCCGAGCGCGGCATGCACCTGATGGAGGCTGCCCGCATGCTGGGCACGCCGCTATCCGAACGCATCCGGCGCGTGGCCTTGCCGCTGGCGCGTCCGGCCCTGGCGGCCGGGGCGGCGCTGGCGCTCATGGAAACGCTGGCCGATTACGGTGTCTCGGCCTACTTCGGCCTGACCACTTTCACCACCGGCATCTACAAGGCCTGGGTTGTATTGGATGACCGCATTGCCGCCGCCCAGTACGCGTCGCTGCTGCTGCTCTTCGTGTCGGTGCTGCTGTGGCTGGAGCGGCGCGAGCAGGGCCGCATGCGCTTTGCGGCCACACGCGGTGCGCGCGGCAGCGAGGGGGCCGAGGCGCGCCTGCCGCAATTGTCTCGCGCACAGACGCTGGCGGCCTGGGCGGTGTGCGGCTTGCCGGTGGTGCTGGGCTTCGTGCTGCCGGTGGCGATCCTGTTGCAGTTGTGGGCCGGGCAGTGGGGCAGCAGCGACGCCGCCATGCCCGCTTTCGATCTGGCCCGCTATGCCGGCTGGGTGTGGAACAGCTTCCGCTTCGGCGGCATGGCGGCGCTGGCGGCCATCGTGCTGGCGCTGGGCCTGTGCTTCGCGCTGCGCAGCGCACACCTGCCGCGCCTTCAGGGGCTGGTGCTGCGGCTGACCGCACGCCTGGCCGGCATGGGCTATGCCATTCCCGGGTCGGTCATCGCGGTCGGCATCCTGCTGCCGGTGGCCTGGCTGCAGGCGCTATGGCCTGCCGCGGGGTTGGGCGTGCTGCTCACGGCCAGCTCGCTGGGCGTGATCTATGCGTATCTGGTACGCTTCACGGCGGTTGCGGTGCAGTCGGTGGAGTCCGGCTACACCCGTATTCCGGCCAGTCTCGACGAAGCGGCGCGCACCCTGGGCAGTTCGCGCGCGCTGATTGCCTGGCGCCTGCACATGCCGCTGTTGTGGCGCTCGCTGGCGGTGGCCGCGCTGATGGTGTTCGTCGATGTGGTCAAGGAGTTGCCGGCGACCTTGCTGCTGCGTCCCTTCGATACCGATACCCTGGCCGTGATCGCGCACAATCTGGCGCGCGACGAGCGCCTGGGCGAGGCGGCCTTGCCGGCCTTGTCCATCGTGCTGGTGGGGCTGGCACCCGTGCTGCTGGTGATGCGGGCACTCGATGGCCGGCGCCGCACGGACTTGCAAAGCGCGCTTCCGCCCGCCTAACCCAAGCACGCAAAGACCAACAATGGGCGTGGCCAAGGGGCTGCGGCCACTCTCTGGAGAAACCATGAGCCAATACGATTACGACCTCTTCACCATCGGCGGCGGTTCCGGTGGCGTGCGCGCAGCGCGCTTCGCCGGCCAGGCCGGGGCCCGCGTCGGGCTGGCCGAGAAGGGCGATCTGGGCGGCACCTGCGTCAACGTCGGCTGCATCCCCAAGAAGCTGATGTCCTACAGCGCCCATTTCCACGAGGATTTCGCCGATGCCGCCGGTTACGGCTGGACCCTGCACAGCGAGCCCACCTTCGACTGGCCGGCCCTGATCGCCAACAAGGACCGCGAGATCACGCACCTGAACGGCATCTACCAGCGTCTGCTCGATGGCGCCAACGTGAGCCTGCATCGTGGCTTCGCCACGGTGGAGGATGCGCATACGGTGAGCGTGGAGGGCAAGCGCTTCACGGCCCGCCACATCCTGGTGGCCACCGGCGGCCATCCCGACAAGCCGCAGATCCCGGGCCGCGAGCTGGGGATCACTTCGGACGATTTCTTCCATCTCAAGGGCCTGCCGAAACGCGCGGTGGTGCTGGGCGGCGGCTACATCGCCGTGGAACTGGCGTCCATCCTCAATGGCCTGGGCAGCGACGTGACGCTGGTGTATCGCCGCGAGCGCCTGTTGCGCAACATGGATGCCGACCTGGGCATCCACCTGGCCGATGAAATGGCCAAGAAGGGCATCCGCCTGGTCTTCGATGCCAGCATCGCCGCCATCGAAGCGCCGCATGCGGGTGAAGACAGCGTCAAGCAGGTGCGCCTGACCAATGGCGAAACCGTGGCGGCGGAGTGCGTGCTGTTTGCCACCGGGCGTACGCCCAATACACGCGGCCTGGGGCTGGAGCAGGCCGGTGTCGTCTTGAAGGAAAACGGCGCCGTGGTGGTCAATGAGAATTTCGAGAGCAACGTGCCATCGATTCTCGCCGTGGGCGACGTGATCGACCGCGTGGCCCTGACACCGGTGGCGCTGGCCGAAGCGATGGTGGTGGTGGCGCGCCTGTTCGGCAAGGGCGAGCGCGTGATGTCCTATCAGAATATTCCGACAGCGGTGTTCAGTCATCCCAATGTGGGCACCGTGGGACTGACCGAAGAACAGGCGCGAAAAGCCCATGGTGAAGTAAAAATCTTCAAGACCGACTTCAAGCCGCTCAAGAACACCCTCTCGCGCAATACCGAGCGCACCTTCATGAAGCTTGTGGTCGATGCGCAGACCGACAAGGTGCTCGGCGTGCACATGGTCGGCGGCGATGCCGGTGAAGTCATCCAGGGCTTTGCAGTGGCCCTGCAATGCGGTGCCACCAAGGCGCAGTTCGATGCCACCATCGGCATCCATCCGACCTCCGCCGAAGAGTTCGTGACGATGCGCACGCCGGTGGCCTGAGTCCACCGTCTTCTGCAAGCGGTACCCAAGGAACGGAAAAAAACGGGGATGCCAAGGCATCCCCGTTTTGCTTGCATCATGCCCCGCGAAGCACGCTCACACGATGTTCATCGCCACAGCGCATAACCGATGCGCAGTTGCGGATGATCCTTCTGGTTGTAGGTCAGCAGGCTCTCGCCATAGCCGTAGAAGTAACTGGCCATCAGATAGCCTGCGGTACCGGGCAGCAGGCGCGAGAGCGGGTAGGTGACCTGGGTTTCGGCGCTGTACTTGCCGCCCAGTTTGCCCTTGCGCAGCATGGTCGCCACTTCCAGACCGTCGGGTTTGCCATAGGCCAGCTTCAGGTCCAGGTGGCCGCGATAGTCGGCGATGTCCGGGTTGTCGCGGGTCGGGCCGAGATAGGCATAGACCTTGGGCGCGACCTTGAAGTGATAGTCGTTGAGATTGCCGAAGTTGAAGGTCGGCTCGATGAAGTAGGTATTGATGCTGCGCGAGGCCGTGCCGTCGCGTCCATTGGACTCGTGCTCCAGGCCAGTGGCGATGCCGATGCGGCTGAAGACGCGGTTCTGTATGCCCACGTCCGGCAGGTAGTAATACAGGCTGGGGCGATAGCTGGTATCGCGGAAGGGGGCCGAGGGGGCCGACAGGTCCCACAGCGAGAACTGCGTGTAGCCCAGGTAGAGATTGTCCAGCAGGCCGCGCGAGCGCGGATCGTCCGGCACGAACACGCGGAACTTGAAGCTGAGCTGGAAGCGCGCATTGGTATCACCATTGTTGTGCCCCACCGTGAAATACATCGGCTCATTGAAGGACAGCCGGCGATTGTTGGAGAGGATGTCCTCAGCTGCCGGTGCACTGTCGATGGGCGAGGCATTGGCACCCGGCGTAAATACCGTGGCCGAAGGGGCCACCGGCGCGACCTTGCTGGTCGAATCGGCCAGCGGCGTGTTGATCAGGTCGGGCGACTCCGGCAAGGGCCCCAGCGACGGATCCGGGCGCACCACCGCCACCAGCACCGGCGAAGCATCCATGCCGATCGGTTCGATACGCACCATGCCGCGCAGGCGGCGCGGCAACTCGCCGCGATAGCGCACCTTGCGGAACTCACCTTGCTTCAGGGTCAGGCTGTCTTCGCCATCGACGCGCTGCAGGGCGATCTGCTGCGGCGGAATCATGTCGGCCGAGGCCGCCACCAGCAGCGTGGCGGGCAACTGATAGGTGCGCTGGGCCTGCTCATCCTCGGACACCAGCAGGGTCAGTTCCAGTGGCTTGGTGGCATCGATGCGCTTGGGCGGCTGCACCATCGAAATGCCGGCATGCACCGGGGCGGCCAGCCACAGCGGCGCGGCCACGCCGCACAAGGCCAGCGCCACGCGGCGCGACAGGCGGCTACGGGCCGGCAGGCCGTCCTGGTGCGGATGCAGACGGGAGTGGGGTAAGTTCAGCATGTTGTCCTTGTTGTCGATTTGTTGTGTTTTGTTGTCGTTTTGCAGCTTGTTCGGTGGCGTGCAGGCGCGAAGTGTGGCCGGGCGGGGCCGGGCGCACGTCGGGCGGCGATGCACGGACTGCCGTGACAAGAGATCAGCGGCGCTCCATAAAGTTGCCATTCCATCGACATCTTCTGACCTCCGTATGCCTTTGGGAGGCGCAATCCTGACCAAATGATCAATTTGGCATGCGGTTGGTCACGGAATGTTGTTTGTTTGCCTCGTCCGGATAAGGTTTGGTCGACGGAAAATGCCATTGTGACAACGGGTATTTCCTGATTGTGTGACAATGCGCCGCCCCCTAAGCTTGATGACAAGTCGTCCATGTTGCCAAGCTGTTTGCCGGGGCGGGACGTGCCGGTGCGTGCGCGCACCGAATCACCTGCCTTCCAGCGACCTTCGCTCAATCGCCGTTTTTCACAGGCATCACTCTTCGCCATGCTCATCGCCAACTACGACAAGCCGCTGGTGGTCGTTTCCCTGCTGGTGGCCATCCTCGCCTCCTATACGGCGCTGGACATGGCCGAGCGCATCAACACCACCAGCCATCTGCATTCGCGTGCCGCACGCTTCTGGCTTGCCGGCGGTGCGGTGGCCATGGGGCTGGGGATCTGGTCGATGCATTTCATCGGCATGCTGGCTTTCCGGCTGCCCATCGCGCTGGGCTACGATGTCTGGATCACCACGCTCTCGCTGCTCATCGCCATCGCCACCTCGGGCTATGCGCTGTGGATCGTTACCCGCAGCGAATTGCCGCTGCGGCGGCTGTTCGGCAGCGCCTTGCTGATGGGGACCGGCATTGCCGGCATGCATTACACCGGCATGGCCGCCATGCGCATGACGCCGGGCATCGATTACGACCTGGTGCTGTTCATCGCTTCCATCCTGATCGCCATAGCGGCATCGGCGGCAGCGCTGTGGATCGCCTTCAGCCTGCGCCGCAATACCCCTTACGTGAAAGCCGCGCGCGCCGGCGCTTCGGTGGTGATGGGCGTGGCCATCGTCGGCATGCATTACACCGGCATGGCGGCTGCCACTTTTCCCAACGGTTCGGTGTGCCTCTCGGCACGCGAGGGCGTGGGGACCGGCTGGCTGGCGATCCTGGTCATCGTGGTCACGCTGGCGGTGCTGAGCATCGCCTTGCTGACCTCGGTGCTGGATGCGCGGCTGGAGTCGCGTACCGCCAAGCTGGCGCGCTCGCTGGCCGAAGCCAATGAAGAATTGACGCAGATGGTGCTGCACGACCATCTCACCAAGCTGCCCAACCGCACCCTGCTGGAAGACCGCCTGAGCCAGGCCATCAACAAGGCCGCACGCAGCCAGGGACATTTCGCGCTGATGTTCATGGATCTGGATGGCTTCAAGGCCATCAACGACTCGCTCGGCCACCATGTGGGCGACCGCATGCTGGTGGAAGTGGCGCAGCGCCTGACCGGTGCCATGCGCGCACACGATACGGTGGCGCGGCTGGGTGGCGACGAATTCGTGATCCTGGTGGAACTGGCGCAGCCGGAAGACGCCATGCCGGTGGCCGAGAAGCTGGTGGAAGTGGTCAACCTGCCGTTCCGCCTGGCCGAGCAGGAGCTGCGCGTGTCGGCCAGCGTGGGCATCGCCATCTACCCGGAGGACGGGGCCACGCGCCACGACCTGGTCATCAACGCCGACGCCGCGATGTATCACACCAAGCGCGCCGGCCGCAACGGCTACAACTTCTTCGAACCGTCGATGAATGCCAATGCGCATCATCAGCTGCAGTGGCTGCAGGACCTGCGGGTAGCGTTGGAGCGCAAGCAATTCCGGCTGGTCTACCAGCCCAAGTTCAGCCTGCTTGATGGTCCGGTGCTGGGGGCCGAGGCGCTGCTGCGCTGGCAGCATCCGCAACGCGGACTGGTGGGGCCGGATGAGTTCATCGGCCTGGCCGAGCGTTCCGGCCTGATCATCCCGATCGGGGCCTGGGTGCTGGATGAAGCCTGTCGCCAGATGCATGAGTGGCTGACCCTGGGCTATGCCGACTGGAAGATTGCGGTGAATCTTTCGCCGGTGCAGTTTGCCGATCCGCATCTGCTGGACGTGGTGCGTGCTGCCCTGGAGAAACACCAGCTGCCGCCGTCCTGCCTGACGCTGGAGGTGACCGAGTCGACTGCCATGAACAATACCGAGCAGAGCCTGCAGACGCTGCAGCAGATCGCCGACCTGGGCGTGGAGATCTCCATCGACGATTTCGGCACCGGCTATTCCAGCCTGCTGTACCTGAAGCGCCTGCCGGCCAACGAACTGAAGATCGATCGCGGCTTCGTGCGCGACTTGAGCGAAGGCACCGAGGATGCCGCCATCGTATCGGCCATCGTGGCCCTGGGGCGCACGCTGAATCTGCGCATCGTCGCCGAAGGCGTGGAGACCGAGCGCCAGCAGGAGTTCCTGCACCAGGTCGGATGCGACGCCATGCAGGGCTATCTGCTGGGACGGCCGATGGCTCCGGACCTGTTCCTGCAGACCATGCGCGACCATGCCGCCGAGCACAAGACGGCGGCCTGAATTCACAAATTGGCTGTGGCATCGCCTGCTATTCCTCGAATTGGAGAAGCGCGCTTGATGCAAAGATCACGACATAGGGAAACGCAAGGAATTTGAGCGTTTCAGGCAGGCTCCTGAGGGGGAGGTTGGGGCGGACGGCTCGTACTGGCGTCCGTCCCTTTTTGTTGATACCTGCTTCAAAGTGGCGTCACAGCACCTTGCCCGGATTCATCAATTGCTGCGGATCCAGCGCCTGCTTGATGGCGCGCATCAGACGCAGTTCCACCGGTGACTTGTAGCGCAGGATCTCTTCGCGCTTCAGCGCTCCCAATCCATGCTCGGCCGAGATCGAGCCGCCGAAGCGGTCGACGCTGTCATGGACCACGCGGTTGATGTCGCCCTGGCGCGCCAGGAAATCGGCATCGGGCACGCCCACCGGCGGCGAGACGTTGTAGTGCAGGTTGCCATCGCCCAGGTGGCCGAAACTGACCATGCGGCAACCCGGTGCGGCCTGCTGCACCAGGGTATCGGTCGCTTCCATGAATTCGGCGATGCGCGAGATCGGCACCGAGATGTCGTGCTTGATGTTCTTGCCCTCGTGCGCCTGTGCCATCGAGATGCTTTCACGCAGTCGCCACAAGGCCCTGGACTGGGCCAGCGAGGCGGCGATCACGGCATCGTCCACCAAACCCTGTTCAAGGGCCTCGCCAATCAGGGTTTCAAAAATCGCCCGGGCGTGGTCTTCGGATTCGTTGTCCGACAGTTCCAGCAGCACGTACTGCGGATGCCGCTGGCTGAAGGGCAGGCGTTGGTCGGGGAAGTGCTTGCAGACCAGCTGCAGGCAGAAGTGCGACATCAGCTCGAAACCGGTCAAGGCCGAACCACAGCGCGCTTGCGCCTGCTGCAGCAGTTGCAGCGCCTGCGCCGGGGATTGCAGCGCTACCAGTGCAGTCAGTTGCGCGCGCGGTTGCGGGAAGAGTTTCACTACCGCAGCGGTGATGATGCCCAGAGTACCTTCCGCGCCGATGAAAAGATCGCGCAGGTCGTAGCCGGTATTGTCCTTGCGCAAGCCCTTGAGGCTGCTCATGATCTCGCCCGCGGCCGTCACCACTTCCAGCCCCAGGCACAGCTCGCGCGTATTGCCATAGCGCAGCACGCCGGTGCCGCCGGCATTGGTGGAGAGATTGCCGCCGATGGTGCAGCTGCCTTCGGCCGCCAGCGACAGCGGGAACAGCAGTTCGACCGCCGCCGCCTGTTCCTGCAGATGCTGCAATACGCAGCCGGCTTCCACCGTCATCGTATTGTTGACCGGGTCCACCGCACGGATGCGGTTCAGGCGACGCAGCGAGAGCACCACGGCATTGCCCTGCTGGTCGGGCACGCTGCCCAGCACCAGGCCGGTGTTGCCCCCTTGCGGCACCAGCGGGATGCCATGGTGCGCGCACAGTTGCACCAGCGCCGCCACTTCGGCCGTATCAGCCGGGCGTAATACGGCCAGGGCACGGCCGGTGTAGCGGCCACGCTGGTCGGTCAGGTAGCCGGCGGTGTCGGCGGCTTCGGTGAGGACATAAGCAGCACCGATGGCGGTACGGCAGGCAGCGAGGAAGTCGGTCATGAAAGCGAAACGCGCCACGTGCAGTGGCGCGCCCAATCGATGTGGGGAAGCGGTGCGTATTACTGGGAGGCCTTCTGGATCGCCTGGCGGGCGATTTCCTTGGCGGCCTTCTTGAACGGGTGCAAATACGCCAGTGCGCAGACGAAATACAGCGCGGTCAGCGCCACTTCGACCCAGGCCAGCAGCACCGAAGCATGGACGCTGTCGCTGGTGGCGCGCACCAGCCCTTCCGCCAGATACACCAGGATCAGCATGGACGACCATTGCAGCGTGTAGACGTCGCGCTTCAATACCCCGCGCAGCGGCAGCAGCAAGGGCACTACCTTGAGCACCATCCACGAACCGCCCGGTCGCAGCGGGGCCAGCACCAGTTCCCACGCCAGACAGAGCAGGATCAGGGCGATCAGGCTGGAACTGGCTCCGAGGTGGAAGTAGCGCGCACTGCTGTTCATGATGGTCTCCGTAATTTGATGGCGTTTTCTGCCAGCCGTTTGCCCAGCGCGATGGCCAGGGTGCGCGAGTCGTCCGACAGCGGCTGATTGCCGTTGACGCCCGCCCAGTGGCTGGCACCGTAAGGTGTGCCGCCGCTGGAAGTATTCATCAGCTCGGGATGCGAATAGGGCAGGCCGACAATCAGCATGCCATGGTGCAGCAGGGGCAGCATCATGCTCAACAGCGTCGATTCCTGGCCGCCATGCAGGCTGCCGGTGGAGGTGAAGACGCAGGCCGGCTTGCCCGCCAGTACGCCGGAGAGCCACTGCGGCGAGGTGCCATCCCAGAAATACTTCATGGCCGCTGCCATGTTGCCGAAACGCGTGGGCGAACCCAGGGCCAGGCCATCGCATTCCGCCAGGTCGCTGGCTTCCACGTAGGGCGCGCCGGAGCTTGGCACGTCCGGTTCCACCGCTTCGGTGACGGTGGAAACCGCCGGCACGGTGCGCAGGCGGGCATCGCAGCCGGGCACGCTTTCCACGCCCTGGGCGATCAGCTCGGCCAGCTTGCGGGTGGCACCATGGCGCGAATAGTAGAGCACCAGGATGGTGGCGTTGGAGGAGGTCTGCACGGAAGTAGCGGTCGAAGAGGTCATCATGTGACTTATTATATTTCCGTTTTTTTGCTCCCAGACAGCAGGAAAAGCCTGAGTGTCCCCGCTTTTTCTTCATCTGCACCATGAGGAAGCAGAAACTTTGGGCCTGCTCTGCGTTTTTGCGGGATTTTGCTGCCCGCTTGGGCGATAATCGCCAAACTTGTCGTCTGGCCGGCAGCAAGCCTGCGCGCCGTCATGCGGCCTGATTCAACCCCGATGGGGCGGCGCATCTGCGGGTGCGGCGTCTCCGATGAAGTCGAACGGATGTCTTCTTTGCGTTTTTCCTTGTCCCGTATGCGTGGTCTGACCCGTGAGCAGTTCAGCGACCTGTTGCGCTTCGCCGGCCGGCGGCTGCGCGAGGATCGCCTGCCGCAAGTGGCCGGCAGCCTGACCTTCACCACCATCCTGTCGCTGGTGCCGATGCTCACCATCGCGCTGGCGCTGTTTACGGCCTTCCCGCTGTTCTCGACCTTCCGCGCCTCGCTGGAAGCCTATTTCGTCGAGAACCTCATGCCCAAGGGCGTGGCCAACACCATCCTCGGCTACCTCAATCAGTTCGCCGCCAAATCGGCGCGCATCTCGGCCGTGGGCGGGGTGCTGCTGATCCTGACCTCGGTGCTGACCATGTCCACCATCGAGAGCGTGTTCAACCAGATCTGGCGCGTCAAGAAGTCGCGCCCGCTGGTGCAGCGGGTGCTGGTGTACTGGGCCATCATCACGCTGGGGCCGCTGCTGATCGGGGTTTCCATCAGCGTGACCTCGTATCTGTCGACCGCCACCGGCGGCGCGGTCAAGAGCCTGCCGTGGCTGGGCGCGAGCTTTTATACGCTGGTCTCGCTGATGCTCTCCACGCTGGCTTATACGCTGCTCTACAGCACCGTGCCCAACCAGACCGTGGACTGGCGTGATGCGGCCGCCGGCGGCCTGCTGGCCGGTATCGGGCTGGAAATCGCCAAGCGGCTCTTCGCCGCCTACATCCTGCAGTTCCCGACCTACACCATGGTCTATGGCACGGTGGCGGTGCTGCCGATCTTCCTGGTGTGGATCTACATGATGTGGATGATCACGCTCTTCGGGGCGCTGCTGACGGCGGCGCTGCCGGTGGTGCGCTATGAACGCTGGTGGCATGTCCCCTCGCCGGGCGCGGAATTCATCGATGCGGTCAAGGTCCTGAAATTCCTGCACGCGGCGCGCGTGGGCGTGGAGTCGGCCGTGGTCAGCATGGAGGAGGTGCGGCGCGCCACCCGGCTGGGCCTGGGTGAATTGCAGCAACTGCTGGCGCGCATGAGCGAAGAGGGCTGGGTGGCCTCGGTCAAGCCCGAGTCGGGCAGCCGCAGCCGTCGCGGCTGGAACCGCCGCATTACCGATGACATGGATCGCTGGACCCTGGTGGCCAATCCCAGCACCATCCAGCTGGCGCGGGTGTATCGCCTGTTCGTGTTCGATCCTGCGGTACTGGCCCAGGCCGGAGAGGAAGAAGCGCTGGTGGCGCGGGTGGAAGATGCCATCAACGCCGAACTGGCGCAGTCGCTGGAGCAGTATTGCCAGGCCGGGCGGGTGGCCGAGGAAGAAGTCGCCGCCACCGTGGCCGCCATGCCGCATGCTGCGGTGCCGCTGGAGGCGCGCCGGCGTCTGTGGGAGCGCTGATCCGACGCCAAGGCCCCCGGATCAGCCCTTGTCGGCCCTTTTATGAAGCTTTCTAAAACGACACCTGCCCCGTGAGCATTTGCCAGTACATCACCCAATCGCCCATGAAGGAATAGAACGGATGACGGAAGGTGGCCGGCTGGTTCTTCTCCACCATGAAATGTCCGACCCAGGCAAAACCGTAGCCGCAGAACAGCGCCACCGCCAGCCACCACCACTGGTGCGTGATCAGCAGCAGCAAGAGACTCAACAGCGCCAGCGTCGACCCCAGGAAATGCAGCTGCCGGTTGACCCGGTGCGCATGCTCGCTGAGGTAGGTCGGATAGAACTCGCTGAAACTGGCGTAATGGCGTTCGGGCAGGGTAGCGGCCATGGTCTTCTCCGGAGAGTCCTGACCCTTTCAGAGTAGTCAGCGCCGCGCCTGTTTGCAATCCTTGTGCTGAAGCAAGCTTCAGCTGCAAAACGTAAATTCTGCAGGGAAATACTGCGCAGCAGCGTCTTTGCGGGTTGCCCAAAGGTCGCCCTTGCCCGTACCATGTGATTTCCAGCGCGCCAGGAGGGCCTGGAGGAGGCGTCCGCTGCGGTTGCGGGCAGGATCAGTTATCCTGTTGCCCCCATGAATTGGATTTTCCCGGCGTCATCGCCTACAGTCAAAACAGCTTCATATAACCAAACCAGGACGACATCATGAAAGTCTCTGAAATCCTCAAGGTCAAAGGCAACATCCTCTTTACCGTCACGCCGGAAACCCCGATTCAGGAGGCGGTCGCCGCCATGGCCGAGAAAGACATCGGCTCGCTGGTCGTGATGGAATACGGCGACCTGGTCGGCATGCTGACCTTCCGCGAAGTGCTGCTGACGCTGCACAAAAACGGCGGCGAGCTGGGCGGCTCGACCGTGCGCAAGCACATGAACGATGCGCCCATCACCGTCACCCCGGATACCGACCTCAACGAAGTGCGCCGCATCATGCTGGAAAAGCACGCGCGCTATGTGCCGGTGATGGAGGCCCGTACCGTGCTGGGCGTCATGTCCTTCTACGACGTGGCCAAGGCGGTGCTGGATGCGCAGGGCTTCGAGAACAAGATGCTCAAGGCCTACATCCGCGACTGGCCGGCCGAGGAAGAAGAGCGCGAAGGCAACAGCTGAAGGCTCTGCGTTTCGCGTTTTTCCGTTGGCAGCCGCCTGGCTGGTGCAGGCGCTGCCGTCATGACCGTTCCTGCTGGAGCGGTTTTTTATTGCCCGCAGTTCCTTGCCCCTTGGTATTGTTGCCAATCCTGACCCGCGCGGCGCAGACTGCGCGCTTCCTCCCTCACCTGATTGCCCATGCAAAAGAACAGCCAGTTCACGCTCTTCTCCCAACGGCGCTTCGCTCCCTTCTTCTGGACCCAGTTCCTGGGGGCCTTGAATGACAACGTGTTCAAGACGGCGCTGCTGACCATCCTCACCTATGACGCGCTGTCCTGGACGGACATGGATCCGGGCTTGCTCAACAACCTTATCCCGGGTTTGTTCATCCTGCCGTTCTTCCTGTTTTCAGCCACCTCCGGCCAGCTCTCCGACAAGCTGGAAAAGGGCAGAGTGGCGCGCTTCGTCAAGCTGCTCGAAATCGCCATCATGTGCGTTGCCGCCTATGGCTGGATGACGCATCACCTGTGGCTGCTGATCGCCGCCGTGATCGGCATGGGTATTCATTCGACCCTGTTCGGGCCGGTGAAATACGCCTACCTGCCGCAGCAGTTGAAGCGCGAGGAACTGGTCGGGGGCAATGGCCTTATCGAAATGGGCACCTTCGTCGGCATCCTGCTGGGTGAAATCCTGGGTGCGGTGCTGGTCGTGCACAAGCCCTGGGGCCTGCACCTGGTGGCCGGGATCACCATCGGTATCGCCGTGCTGGGCTGGCTGGCGAGCCTGCGCATTCCGCTTTCGCCGGCCCCGGTGCCGGACCTGAAGGTGAACTGGAATCCCTTTACCGAGACCGTGCGCAACCTCGGTTATTCGCGCCGCAACCGGCCGGTGTTCCTGTCGTTGCTGGGCAATTCCTGGTTCTGGTTTTACGGGGCCATCATGCTGGCGCAATTCCCCGTCTATGCGAAGAACTACCTGCATGGCGACCACAGCGTCTTCGTGCTGCTGCTGGCGGTGTTCTCGGTCGGCATCGGTGCCGGTTCGCTGCTGTGCGAGCGGCTTTCCGGGCACAAGGTGGAAATCGGGCTGGTGCCCTTTGGTTCGATCGGCTTGTCGGTGTTCGGACTGGAGCTGTATTTCGCCAGCCAGGCCTATGTCACGCCGTCGGCCATGCTGGACCTGGGCGGCTTCCTGGCGCAGGGCGGCAGTTGGCGCATCCTGTTCGATTGCCTGGGTATCGGCCTGTTTGGCGGCTTGTACATCGTGCCGTTGTTTGCGCTCATCCAGACCCGCTGCGACCCGGCCCACGTCTCCCGCACCATCGCCGGGATGAACATCATGAATGCGCTGTTCATGGTGGTCTCGGCCGTGGTGGCGATGGTGTTGCTCAAGGCAGGGCTGACGATCCCGCAGATCTTCCTGGCCACGGCCATCATGAATGGCGTGGTGGCGGTCTACATCTTCTCGCTGGTGCCGGAATTCCTGATCCGCTTCCTGGCCTGGATCCTGATCCACACCTTTTATCGGGTGCGCATCATCAACGGCCAGGCCATTCCTGATGAAGGACCGGCCGTGCTGGTGTGCAATCATGTGAGCTATGTCGACGCGATTGCCATCATGGCCGCCAGCCCGCGCCCGGTGCGTTTCGTGATGGATCACCAGATATTCAAGATTCCGGTGATGTCCTGGCTGTTCCGCAATGTGCGCGCCATTCCGATCGCACCGGTCAAGGAAGATCCCTGGCTGACCGAAAAGGCCTTCGTCGATATCGCCCAGGCCCTGCATGAAGGCGAACTGGTGTGCATTTTCCCGGAAGGCAAGCTGACCCGCGATGGCGAATTGAATCCCTTCAAGGGCGGCGTGCAGAAGATCATCGACCGCAGCCCGGTGCCGGTCCTGCCCATGGCCTTGCGCGGGCTGTGGGGCAGCCTGTTCTCGCGCGACCCCAGCAATCCGGTGGCACGCACCTTCAAGCGCGGGCTGTTCTCGCGGCTGGAGCTGGCGGTCGGTGAGCCGATTGCGCCCGACGCCGTGAGCCCGGAAGGGCTGCAGGAGCAGGTCCGGGCGCTGCGCGGCGACTGGAAATAAGTCTGCCTGAGGGGGAGCCTGCGGCCTGGTGCGGCTCGTCGGCATCGGCCGAGGCTGGTAGAATCGCGGCTTCCCCTATTTTTTGCGCGAATTCCATCATGTCCGGCAATACCTTCGGCACGCTCTTCACCGTCACCACCTTCGGCGAATCCCACGGCCCGGCCATCGGCTGCGTGATCGATGGCTGCCCCCCGGGCATGACGCTGTCCGAAGCCGACATCCAGCCCGAACTGGACCGCCGCCGTCCCGGCACCTCGCGCCACGTGACCCAGCGCCAGGAGCCGGATACGGTGGAGATCCTCTCCGGCGTCTACGAAGGCAAGACCACCGGCACGCCGATTGCGCTCTTGATCCGCAACCAGGACCAGCGCAGCAAGGATTACGGCAACATCCTCGATACCTTCCGTCCCGGCCATGCCGACTACACCTACTGGCACAAGTACGGCATCCGCGATCCGCGCGGCGGCGGCCGTTCCTCGGCGCGCCTGACCGCCCCGGTAGTGGGCGCGGCGGCCATCGCCAAGAAGTGGCTGTTCGAGAAATACGGCACCACCTTCAAGGGCTGCATGAGCCAGCTGGGCGAGATCGCGATTCCCTTCGAATCCTGGGAGCACGTGCCCAACAACCCCTTCTTCGCCGCCAACGCCAGCATCATCGAACGCCTGGAAGACTACATGGATGGCCTGCGCAAGGAGGGCGATTCCATCGGCGCGCGCATCGACGTGGTGGCGCAGAACGTGCCGGTGGGCTTGGGCGAACCACTGTATGACAAGCTCGATGCCGAGATCGCCTACGCGCTCATGGGCATCAATGCGGTCAAGGGCGTGGAGATCGGCGCCGGTTTCGCTGCGGTGGCGCAGAAGGGTTCCGAGCACGGCGACGCGCTGACCCCGGAAGGTTTCGTCGGCAACAACGGCGGTGGCATCCTGGGCGGCATCTCGACCGGGCAGGACATCACGGCCTCGATTGCCATCAAGCCGACCTCCAGCATCCGCACGCCGCGCCCGTCCATCGACAAGAACGGCGAGCCGATCTCGGTGGAAACCTTCGGCCGCCACGATCCCTGCGTGGGCATTCGCGCTACCCCCATTGCCGAAGCCATGCTGGCCCTTGTGCTGATGGATCACGCCCTGCGTCATCGCGCACAATGCGGCGATGTGAAGGTTGAGACGCCGGCCCTGCGCTGAGCGGCCGGCAAGCCCTGCCAGGAAACCGGCCATCGCACATGCGGTCGCCGGTTTTTTCTTGTCTGAAACAATTTGCAAAGAGCCGGGTCGAAGCGGCTCACGGCTGACTGACGGCAACACGCACGCCAGCAGACCGGACCCGAGATCAATATCAATTACTCAATGGAGGCGGGCATGGTGCTCAAACCTATCTTCAAGAACAGTCTGCTGGCCGCAGCCCTGGTGGGGCTGGTGGCTTGCGAAACCGTACAAACCACGCAGGGCGGTGCCGTCGGCATCGATCGCAAGCAGCAGATGCTGGTGTCCTCGGCCGAGATGGAGGCCTCCTCGGCCAAGGAATACGCCCAGGTACTGGCCGAAGCCAAGAGCAAGGGCCTGCTCAACCGCAATGCCGCCCAGGCGCAGCGCGTGCGTACCATCGCCAACCGCCTGATCCCGCAGACCGGCGTGTTCCGCCCGGATGCGCTGAAGTGGAACTGGGAAGTCAACGTGCTGACCTCGGATGAGACCAATGCCTGGTGCATGCCGGGCGGCAAGATCGCGGTCTATACCGGCCTGATCGACAAGCTCAAGATCACCGACGACGAACTGGCGGCCGTGATGGGTCACGAGATCGCCCACGCCCTGCGCGAGCATGCCCGCGAGCGCGCTTCGCAGCAGGTGGTGGCCAATTCCGCCATTTCCATCGGTGCCGCGCTGCTGGGCCTGGGCGATGTCGGCAAGCAGGGCGGCCAATACCTGTACATGGGCCTGATGGGCTTGCCCAATTCGCGCGCCAACGAAACCGAAGCCGATCGCATCGGCGTGGAACTGGCCGCGCGCGGCGGCTATGACCCCAAGGCCGCCGTCACGCTGTGGCAGAAGATGGCCAGCCTGGGCGGCGATGAGCCGATGAAGTTCATGTCCACCCACCCCTCCAGCAGCGAGCGCATCGCCGACCTGACGGTCTACGCCCAGCGTGTGGAGCCGCTGTACCAGCAGACCCGCAAGCGCTGATCCCGGCGTTTTCGGGAAAGACCGAACCGGCATCGCTTCCTGCACGGAAGAAATGCCGGTTTTTTCATGTCTGCCGCAAGTTCTGCGCTTTTTCTGCTGCCTTGCAGCATTATTCCCTGTTGCTGCGACGCGGCGGAAAACACGGCAGGGAGGTCAGACCTGTCGCTTTATGGCATAATCAAACGCTATTTTTCCCGTTCAGCATCCCTTTCTCGTTTCCGCCGGACCGCAACATGCTCAAGACGCTTTACGACAAACTCTGGGAGTCGCACGTCGTTCATACGGAAGATGACGGTACCGCCATCCTGTATATCGACCGCCACCTGCTCCATGAAGTGACCAGCCCGCAAGCCTTCGAAGGCCTCAAGCTAGCCGGTCGCCAACCCTGGCGGAACTCGGCCAACCTGATGGTGGCGGACCATAACGTCCCCACCACTGACCGCGCCCAAGGCATCGCCGACCCGATCTCGCGCCTGCAGGTCGAAACGCTGGATGGCAATGCAAAAGAATTCAGCCTGACGTACTTCGGCATGAACGACAAGCGTCAAGGCATCGTGCACGTGATCGGCCCTGAGCAAGGTGCCACGCTGCCGGGCATGACGGTGGTCTGCGGCGACTCGCACACCTCCACCCACGGCGCGTTTGCCGCGCTGGCCCATGGCATCGGCACCTCCGAAGTCGAACACGTGCTGGCCACGCAGACTTTGCTGGCGCGCAAGTCCAAGGCCATGCTGGTGCAGGTCGACGGCGCGCTGCCGGCCGGCGTCACCGCCAAGGACATCGTGCTGGCCGTGATCGGCAAGATCGGTACCGCAGGCGGTACCGGCTACGCCATCGAATTCGCCGGGGCGACCATCCGTTCGCTGTCCATGGAAGGCCGCATGACGGTCTGCAACATGGCCATCGAAGCGGGTGCCCGTGCCGGCATGGTGGCCTTCGACGACACCACCCTGGAATACCTGAAGGGCCGTCCCTTCTCGCCCTCCGGTCCGCACTGGGAGCGCGCCGTGTCGTACTGGCGCACCCTGCATTCGGACCAGGGCGCCAAGTTCGACCTGGTCGTGACCCTGAATGCCGCCGAGATCAAGCCGCAAGTCACCTGGGGCACCTCGCCCGAGATGGTGGTGGCAGTCGACGCCCGCGTTCCCGATCCCGACAAGGAAAAGGACCCGACCAAGCGCGACGGCATGGAAAAGGCCTTGGCCTACATGGCCCTCAAGCCCAACACCCCCATTGAAGACATCCGCATCGACAAGGTCTTCATCGGTTCCTGTACCAATTCCCGCATCGAAGACCTGCGCGAAGCGGCCAAGGTGGTGCGTGGCAAGTTCCGCGCCTCCAACGTCAAGCTGGCGATGGTGGTGCCGGGTTCGGGCCTGGTGAAGGAACAGGCAGAACGTGAAGGTCTGGACAAGATCTTCCGCGATGCCGGCTTCGAATGGCGTGAACCGGGCTGCTCCATGTGCCTGGCCATGAATGCCGACCGCCTGGAACCGGGCGAGCGCTGCGCCTCGACCTCGAACCGCAATTTCGAAGGCCGGCAGGGCGCCGGTGGCCGTACTCACCTGGTGAGCCCGGCCATGGCCGCGGCGGCTGGCATTGCCGGTCACTTCGTGGACGTGCGTTCTCTGTAAGCACGGGCTTGTGAATCTTTTCGAGAGAATACAACCATGAAAAAAATCTCCGCTCTGGTTCTGCTGGCCGTCGCCCTGGGGGCGCTGGCTGGTTGCAATACCGTCAACGGCTTCGGCAAGGATGTCGAAAAGGTCGGCGAGAAGATGCAGGACGCCAGCAAGAAGTAAGCAGGACAGTGCAACAGGCTGCGGCCAGCGTGTCGCAGCTTCAGTTTTTGAACAGGAAACAGGAAGGGCAGGGCAGAGCAATCAGCAATCGCCCCGCCGACCCGAGGTCAAGCTCATGAATAAATTTATCGTGCATGAAGGACTGGTGGCGCCGCTGGATCGCGCCAACGTCGATACCGATGCGATCATCCCCAAGCAATTCCTGAAGTCGATCAAGCGCAGCGGCTTCGGCCCCAACCTGTTCGACGAATGGCGTTACCTGGACCATGGCGAGCCGGGCATGGACAACAGCAAGCGTCCGCTCAATCCCGATTTCGTGCTCAACCAGGAGCGTTATCAGGGTTCGTCCATCCTGTTGTCGCGCAAGAACTTCGGCTGCGGCTCCTCGCGCGAACACGCGCCCTGGGCGCTGGACCAGTACGGCTTCCGCGCCGTGATCGCGCCCAGCTTTGCCGACATCTTCTTCAACAACTGCTACAAGAACGGCCTGCTGCCCATCGTCCTGACCGAACAACAGGTCGATCACCTGTTCAATGAAGTCAAGGCCTTCCCGGGTTATCGCCTGGTCATCGACCTGGAAAAACAGGTCGTCAGCACCACCAATGGCAGCGAAGTCTATCCGTTCGACATCAGCGAATTCCGCAAGTACTGCCTGCTGAACGGTTTCGATGACATTGGCCTGACCCTACGCAAAGCCGACACCATTCGTGCCTACGAAGAGAAACACCTGCACGAACAGCCCTGGCTGAGCAACACGATCTGAAGAGGATCGTCGAGACAACAGCAAAGGGCGGTCAGATGGCCGCCCTTGTCGTTACTGTCGTTACTTATTCCAAGAACGTCTTCCAGCACGGCTGGAAACACTGAGAAAGAGAAACCATGAAGATTGCTATCCTGCCGGGTGACGGCATCGGTCCCGAGATCGTCGACGAAGCCGTCCGCGTGCTCAATGCCCTGGACGAGAAGTTCGAGATGGAAACCGCCCCGGTCGGCGGCGCCGGCTATGAAGCCCACGGCCATCCGCTGCCGGACGGCACCCTGAAGCTGGCCAAGGAAGCCGATGCGATTCTCTTCGGTGCGGTGGGCGACTGGAAGTACGACAAGCTGGAACGCGCCCTGCGCCCCGAGCAAGCCATCCTTGGCCTGCGCAAGCACCTGCAGCTGTTCGCCAACTTCCGTCCGGCGATCTGCTATCCGGAACTGACCGGTGCTTCTTCCCTGAAGCCCGAGCTGGTGGCCAACCTGGACATCCTGATCGTGCGCGAACTGAACGGCGACATCTATTTCGGTCAGCCGCGCGGCATGCGCGAAGCGCCGGACGGTCCGTTCAAGGGCGCTCGTGAAGGTTTTGATACCATGCGCTATTCGGAACCGGAAATCCGCCGCATCGCCCACGTCGCCTTCCAGGCCGCCGCCAAGCGCGGCAAGCGCCTGTGCAGCGTGGACAAGGCCAACGTGCTGGAAACCTTCCAGTTCTGGAAAGACATCGTCACCGAAGTCGGCAAGGAATACCCGGACGTCGAGCTGTCGCACATGTACGTGGACAACGCCGCCATGCAGCTGGTGAAGGCACCGAAGAACTTCGACGTCATCGTCACCGGCAACATGTTCGGCGACATCCTCTCGGACGCCGCCGCCATGCTGACCGGTTCGATCGGCATGCTGCCCTCGGCCTCGCTGGATGCCAACAACAAGGGCCTGTATGAACCTTCACACGGCTCGGCCCCGGACATCGCGGGCAAGGGCATCGCCAATCCGCTGGCGACCATCCTGTCGGCAGCGATGATGCTGCGCTTCTCCTTGAACCGTGCCGAGCAGGCCGATCGCATCGAGAACGCCGTGAAGAAAGTGCTTGCGCAAGGTCTGCGCACCGCCGATATTTATGAAGAAGGCTGCACCAAGGTCAACACCCAGCAGATGGGTGAAGCCGTGGTCAAGGCCCTCGCCTGAGATCAACGTCGCCTGGCCGCGCCCCAACCGGTGCGGCCAGGCGCTTGAAATGCCGGATGGTCCGGCGCAAATGTGTTCAATCTGATTTGTTCACCATGGAAGTTCTAAATAGGGAAAGATGATGAAACTGGTTGGTTTGGTTGGCTGGCGTGGAATGGTGGGTTCGGTCCTGATGCAACGCATGCAGGATGAAGGTGATTTCGATCACATCGAACCGGTGTTTTTCTCGACTTCGAATGCGGGCGGCAAGGCGCCGTCGTTTGCCAAAACGGCAACGACCCTGAAAGACGCCAACAGCATTGAAGAACTGAAGAAATGCGACATCATCATCACCGCACAGGGCGGCGACTACACCAATGAGATCTTCCCCAAGCTGCGCGCCGCTGGCTGGGATGGCTACTGGATCGACGCCGCTTCCTCGCTGCGCATGAAGGATGACGCCGTGATCGTGCTGGATCCTGTCAACAACAACGTCATCAAGGATGCGCTGGCCAAGGGTGTGAAGAACTACATCGGCGGCAACTGCACCAACTCCATCCTGCTGATGGGCGTGGGCGGCCTGTTCAAGGAAGGCCTGGTCGAGTGGGTCAGTTCCATGACCTACCAGGCCGCTTCCGGCGGCGGCGCCAACCACATGCGCGAGCTGTTGAAGGGCATGGGCGTCATCAACGCGGCGGTGGCCGATGAGCTGGCGACCCCGTCTTCGGCCATCCTGGACATCGACCGCAAGGTTGCCAAGACCATCCGTGAAGACGTGCCGACCGAATTCTTCGGCGCGCCGCTGGCTGGCGGCCTGATCCCCTGGATCGACGCCCAGCTGGAAAACGGCCAGTCCAAGGAAGAGTGGAAGGGCCAGGCTGAAGTCAACAAGATCCTGGGCAACGAGCAGATCATCCCGGTGGACGGCCTGTGCGTGCGTATCGGCGCGATGCGCTGCCATAGCCTGGCGCTGACCATCAAGCTCAAGCGCGACCTGCCCCTGGCCGAGATCGAGTCCATCATCCGTGCCGGCAACCAGTGGGTGAAGTGGGTGCCCAATGACCGCGCCGTCACGGTCAAGGAACTGACCCCGGCGTCCATCACCGGCGGCCTGGAAATCGGCGTGGGCCGCGTGCGCAAGCTGAACCAAGGGCCGGAATACATCTCCGCCTTCGTCATCGGCGACCAGCTGCTGTGGGGCGCGGCCGAACCGCTGCGCCGCATGCTGCGCATCATCCTGGGCAACCTGGAGTGATGCCGGCGGCCGGGATTCATCCCGGTCACTGCACCCGCTGCGTTGCTGCAATGCGAATAGGACTTGCCTTTCGCGTTGTCAGTCTGCAACAATAGCCCGCCAGCGTCCATGCGAGTGGATGCTGGCGGGTTTTTCTCATCTTGAGAAAGTAAGTACACTTGCGGGTGTAAGTTCTTGATGTTAATTTGAAAAGCCAATCCATTTCATGAAAGCCAACATGTGGCAGCGCCCCGGACGGACGCCTGCTGGATTTGATGAAATGGATCTGCTCCGTCCGCTGGCCTGCAAGAAAAGCCGTGAAAACAGCAAGCCGGCACGGACAAGGAGTGGCGCAGGCCGGGTTGCAGGCCGCGCGGCATCTGCCCCATTCACGGAGTGGTACGGCATTCCCAGGCCAGCACCGGGTTGAACGCCAGCGTGACGGGTTTGAAGCGGAACGTTTCTCTAAGCCAAACAAAACATGCCTGTACATACCAACAAGAAGCTTCCCCTGTCCCAGATGAAGACACTCAGCGCTGCCATCGCGCTGGCCATGGCCTTGCCGCTGGGGGCGCAGGCCGCCGCCCTGGGCAAGCTGACCGTGCTCTCGTCGCTGGGCCAGCCGCTGCGCGCGGAGATCGAGGTCACCGCCGTCGGTGCCGACGAGGCCGGCAAGCTCACGGCGCGCCTGGCCCCGGCGGAAGCCTTCCGCCGCGCCAACATGGACTACAACCCGGTGTTGAGTTCGCTGTCCATCGTGCTGGAGCAGCGGCAGGGACGTCATGTCATCCGCATCAGTTCGTCCCAGCCGGTCAGCGATCCCTTCGTCGACCTGTTGCTGGAACTGGGTTCGGGTGAAGCGCGGCAGTTGCGTGAATATACTTTCCTGCTCGATCCTCCGGACAGCAAGACCCCGCGCAACGCCCAGGTCGCGCCGCTGACACCGGGCAATGCGCAGGCCGCCACGGCGGCTGCGGCCGCGTCACCGGCCACACCGGCCGCCACCCCTGCGCCGGCTGCTGCGATGGCGGCACCTGCTGCGGCTGAACCCGCCGCAGCGCCTGCACCGGCTGCTGCGCCTGCCGCGGCTGCGCCGATGGCCAGTGCGGCGATCCCGGTCAGCGGTGAAGAGCCGGCCACCAGCATCGTGCAGCGTCCTGCTCCTTCGCCGCTGGCCGAAGAACTGATCCGCCGCCAGCAGGCCGCCCCCGAAAATACCCCGGCTTCGGCCAGCCCGGATGCCATGGCGGCCGCGCCGGCCGCCGGTCCTGCCGCCTCCGGCAGCGTGGCCGCCCCCGCAACAGCCCCGGCCGCGGCCAGTGGCGGCAAGAGCACCGATTATCGCGTCAAGCCCGGTGATACGCTGGGCAGCATCGCCAACCGCAACCAGCAGCCCAACGTCTCGCTGGATCAGATGCTGATTGCGCTGTACCGCGCCAATCCGGACGCATTCCAGGGCAACAACATCAACCGTCTGCGGGCGGGCAAGATCCTGTCGATCCCCGACCAGCCCACGGCTGCCGCCGTCGACCGCGACGAAGCGCGCGGCATGGTCATTGCGCAGGCCCAGGACTTCAACGCCTACCGCAACAAGCTGGCAGGCCAGGTCGCCAATGCGCCGGCCGGCAAGGCGGGCAGCAATCGCCAGAGCGGCGGGGGCAAGATCACCGCCCGGGTAGAGGAGCGTTCCGGCACCCAGGATGCACGGGACCGCCTGGAGCTCTCGCGCGCCAACAAGGGCCGTGGCAAGACTGGCAACGCGGGCGCCGCTGCCGAGGACAAGGCGGCCAGCGAACGTGCGCTGGCCGAAGCCAATGACCGCGTCAAGGATCTGGAAAAGAACGTCGACAACCTCCAGAAACTGCTGGAGCTGAAGAACAAGACCATCGCCGACCTGACCGCACAGCAGCAGAAGGAGGCGGAGGCCGCCAAGCCGGCAGCTGCTGCGGCGGCAACGGCCGCGCCCGCCGCCGACAAGCCGGCCGAGGGTGGCGACACCAAGCCCGAGGACAAGCCGATGCCGGCCGCTGCGCCTGCCCCGGCTCCCGTGGCTGCGCCGGCCACTGCGACGCCCGCAGCGGCGGCTCCGGCGGACAAGTCCGCCAAGTCCGGTGGTTTCGTCGACAAGATCAAGGAAAATCCCTACATCGTGGCCGGTGCGGGCGTCCTGGTCGCGCTGCTGGCAGTCGGTGGCGGCGTGCTGGCCATGCGCCGCCGCAAGAAGAAGTCCGAGGACGGACCGGCTGAACCTGCCATCGAGCCTGAGCCTGCGCCTTCACCTGAACCCGTGGCGGCGGTGGCTGCCGTCGCACCCGAGCCCGAGCCTGAATCTGAGCCCGCTCCGGTGGCCGAGCCCGAGCCCGCCGCCGAAGCTGTCGTGGCACCGGTGGTGGCGGCACCTGTCGAAGAGCCGCCGGTCGACCCGATCGCCGAGGCCGACATGTACATCGCCTATGGCCGCGACGAACAGGCCGAGGACATCCTCAAGCTGGCCCTGCAGACGCAGCCCGAGCGCCAGGCCCTGCACGCCAAGCTGCTGGAGATTTATGCCAAGCGCGGCGACGTGGACAATTTCAACCGCGTGGCGCTGAACCTGCATGCCCTGAGCGGCGGCCTCAACGAAGCCTGGGTCAAGGCGGCTGCACTGGGCCTCACCATCGATCCGACCAATCCGCTGTATGGTGGCACACCGGCCGAGCCGGAGCCTGAGCCGGAAGAAGCTCCGGGCATGGAATTCGACCTGTCCGACTTCAAGGCGGCCGAGGTACAGCCGGAAGCCACGCCGGCGCCGGCGGCCGCCATGGACCTGGGCAAGGACATCGATTTCGACCTGGATCTGGAAAACGGCGCCAAGCCGGATGCCGACGAGCCCATCCTGCCGGCCTCCAGCGGCGCGGCCTCGGCCTCCATGCTGCTGGACAGCCTGGACGATGCGCCGGCGGCCACGACTCTGGCCGATCTGGACCTGAGCCTGCCGGAAGACACCCCGGCACCGTCAGCGGCCAACATTCTGGAAGAGGACGAGGAATCGGCCTTCGAGCAGGAAATGACCACCAAGCTGGACCTGGCCGCCGCCTATGAAGAAATCGGCGACAAGGAAGGCGCCCGCGAATTGCTGGAAGAAGTGATGCGCGGCGGCAATGACGCCCAGGTGGCGCGCGCCAAGGCCATGATCGCCGCCCTGGGCTGATCCCGGCATCAGGAGCGATTACAATAGCTTCATCTCGCGGGCAGCTCGCATGAGCTGCCCGTTCGTTTTTATCGTGCCGCCAGACCGTGGTGTGCGGGCTGTATGAAGCTTTCTGCAGGCTTGCGCAGGAACCCGGCCGCTTGCGGCAGGCAGTGAACATCCATGACAGAACTTTCTTCCCCGTCCGAGGGCCTGCGCCGTGTGGTGCTGGGCGTGCAATACGACGGCGCCAGCTGGCAGGGCTGGCAGACCCAGCCGCACCGCCAGACCGTGCAGGACCAGCTGGAAGCCGCCCTGCGGCGCTTCAGCACGACCCCGATTGCGACCACCTGCGCCGGCCGCACCGATTCGGGCGTGCATGCGCTGGAGCAGGTCGTGCATTTCGATACGGCCATTGCCCGCGACAGCTTTTCCTGGGTGCGTGGCACCAATGCGTTTTTGCCGCCCACGATCGCGGTGCGCTGGGCCTGCGAGCTGCCCTGGGTGGATGACGCGGCCATCGCCGGCGCCACTGCTGCGGCCCAGGCGGCCGAGTTGCACGGGGCCGAGCGGGAAGGGGCCGAGAGCCTGGCCCAATTCGGTTTCCATGCGCGCTTTTCAGCCATCGCCCGTACTTATCACTACGTGCTCTACAACCACGCGGTGCGCTCGCCGCTGCTGGCCGGCAAGGCTGGCTGGACTTTCCGCCCGCTGGACGCTGACCGCATGCACCGCGCCGCGCAATACCTGATCGGTGAACATGACTTCACCAGCTTCCGCGCCGTGGAGTGCCAGGCCAAGTCGCCGGTGCGCAAGATGGAAAGCATCGCCGTGCGCCGCCATGGCGACATGATCGTTTTCACCCTCAAGGCCAATGCCTTCCTGCACCACATGGTGCGCAACATCGTCGGTTCGCTGATCGTGGTCGGCAGCGGCAAGCACGGACCGGAATGGATGGGGGAGGTGCTGGCCCTGCGCGATCGCAGCCGCGCCGCACCGACCTTCATGCCAGACGGCCTGTACCTGGCGCGGGTCGACTATCCGGATAGCTGGGCGCTGCCGCAGGAGGCGCGGTCCTGGCCCTGGCTGTGAGGCTGTCGGCGGCCAGACCCGTAGAAGTTTTCACCCATGAGGCAATCTCCATGAGCTTTCGTACCCGCATCAAGATCTGTGGCCTGACCCGTGAAGAAGATGTCCGCGCCACCGTGGCCGCCGGCGCCGATGCGCTGGGCCTGGTGTTCTATCCGAAGAGCCCGCGCTACGTGACGCCGCAGCGTGCCGGCGAGCTCGCACGTGCGGTGCCGCCTTTCGTGAGCATCGTCGGGCTGTTCGTCAATCCGACCCTGGAAGAGGTGCAGCAGGTACTGGCCGAGGCGCCGCTCACGGTGCTGCAGTTCCACGGCGACGAGACGCCCGAGCAGTGCGCCGCCATCGCCCGGGCCGTTGTCAGACCCTTCATACGCGCGGCCAGAATAGGAAGTTCGACGCAGCCCGCGGATTTGTTAGAATACGAGCGGGCATATCGCTCTGCCAGTCCGTTTTTCACCGGACTGCTGCTCGACACCCTGGTCGAGGAGTATGGCGGCAGCGGAAAGGTTTTCGATTGGTCTCTCATTCCAAAAGAACTCGCGCCTCGGGCCGTTTTGAGTGGTGGCTTGAGCGTACACAACGTCACTGAGGCGGTCGCTGGCGTTCGCCCCTACGCGGTCGACATCAGCAGTGGCGTAGAAGCCGCCAAGGGCATCAAGGATGCCGCCAGGATAGAGGCCTTCATCCAGGCCGTGCGTCTGGCGGATGCTACCCCCGCGTAGCACACCTCCCAACGAGTTTCAGAGGAACACCATGAAAGAATTGAATCCCCTCGGCGGTTTCGCCGAGCGTCAAGCCATTCCCGCCGCCGCCCTGCACCAGACGGCCAATTACAACCTGCCCGACGCCCGTGGCCACTTCGGTCCCTACGGCGGCAGCTTCGTCTCCGAGACGCTGACCCTGGCCTTGAACGAGCTGCGCGATGCCTATGCGAAGTATCAGCACGATGAACAGTTCCTGGCCGAATTCCATACCGAACTGAAACATTTCGTCGGCCGCCCCAGCCCCGTGTATCACGCCAAGCGCTGGTCCGAGATCGCCGGCGGCGCGCAGATCTACTTCAAGCGCGAAGACCTGAACCACACCGGCGCCCACAAGATCAACAACGTGATCGGCCAGGCCTTGCTGGCCAAGCGCATGGGCAAGAAGCGCATCATCGCCGAGACTGGCGCCGGCCAGCACGGCGTGGCGACCGCCACCATCTGTGCGCGCTTCGGCATGGAATGCATCGTCTACATGGGCAGCGAAGACGTGAAGCGCCAGCTGCAGAACGTCTACCGCATGAACCTGCTGGGCGCCAAGGTGGTGCCGGTGGAATCCGGTTCCAAGACCTTGAAGGATGCGCTCAATGAAGCCATGCGCGACTGGGTCACCAACGTCGAGACCACCTTCTACATCATCGGTACCGTCGCCGGTCCGCACCCCTATCCGATGATGGTGCGCGACTTCCAGTCGGTGATTGGCAACGAGTGCATCCAGCAGATGCCGGAAATCGCCTCGCGCCAGCCGGACTACGTGGTGGCCTGCGTCGGTGGCGGTTCCAACGCCATGGGCATCTTCTATCCCTACATCGACTATCCGGACGTCAAGCTGGTCGGCGTGGAAGCCGCCGGCGACGGCCTGGACACCGGCCGTCACTCGGCCTCGCTGACCCTGGGCTCGCCCGGCGTGCTGCACGGCAACCGCACTTACCTGCTGCAGGATGCCAACGGCCAGATCATCGAGACCCATTCGGTCTCGGCCGGCCTGGATTATCCGGGCGTGGGTCCGGAACACGCCTGGCTGAAGGACAGCGCCCGCGCCAGCTACGCCTGCATCACTGATGAAGAAGCGCTGGAAGCCTTCCATAACTGCTGCCGCATCGAAGGCATCATCCCGGCGCTGGAGTCCAGCCATGCCCTGGCCCATGCGGCCAAGCTGGCGGCGACCTTGCCCAAGGACCAGATCGTGCTGGTCAACTTGTCCGGCCGTGGGGACAAGGACATGCATACCGTGCAACAGCATCAGGGTTGATCGGCCCAGCTGGCCCGCACGTGCCGGTCGGCTCTTTGGAGCCGGTCGGCAGTTTCGACAAAAAACTTCATATCATCATGTCCAGAATCCAGACCACCTTTTCCCAACTGGCCGAGCAGAAGCGCAAGGCGCTCATTACCTTCATTACCGCCGGTGACCCGGCCCCCGAGCTGACCGTGCCGCTGCTGCACGCGCTGGTGGCCGGCGGCGTCGACATCCTCGAACTGGGCGTGCCGTTCTCCGACCCCATGGCCGAAGGCCCGGTGATCCAGCGCGCCTGCGAACGCGCCTTGAAATTCGGCATCAGCACCCACGACGTGCTGGGCTACGTGCGCGAATTCCGCAAGACCAACAGCCACACCCCCATCGTGCTGATGGGCTATGCCAATCCCATCGAACGCTTTGGCGTGGATGCCTTCATCGCAGCGGCCAGCGAGGCGGGCGTGGATGGCACCATCGTGGTGGACTATCCGCCCGAGGAATGTGAAGAATTCTCCCAAAAGATGCAGGCCAGGGGCATGGACCCGATCTTCCTGCTGGCCCCGACCTCTTCGGAAGAACGTATCCGCCAGGTGGCGGCCGTCAGCAGCGGCTTCTGCTATTACGTTTCGTTGAAGGGCGTCACCGGCGCCGGCCACATCGACACGGCCGAAGTGGCCGAGCGCATCGCCGCCATCCGCCAGCACGTGAAGCTGCCCATCGCGGTGGGCTTCGGCATCCGTGATGGCGCGACCGCCCGTACCGTCGGCAGCGTGGCCGATGCGGTCGTGATCGGCAGCCGCATCATTGCCGAACTGGAAAACACCCCGCATGACCAGGCCTGCGCAGCCGTGCAAGCCTTCGTCACCGATATCCGCCAGGCGCTGGACGCCTGAGCGGCAGCGTCCCGGTCCGGCAGGGCAGGGGAGCGCAATGAGGAGCCTCCGGCAGCGTCCGGAGGCTTTGTTTTTTGATACGGCGCAAGCGGGCAGCGTGAATTTACTTGCTCGCCAGAAAGCATGACCGTGCTTTACGTCCGCCGCCGGTGGGCTCTGGTACAATGCGCGCCACCGGAAACATCTATGAGGTCTCTATGAGCTGGCTCGAGAAGTTATTGCCACCCCAGATTCAACGCGGTTCCACCAGCCGCAAAGCCATCCCGGAAGGTTTGTGGGTCAAGTGCCCCTCCTGCGAGGCCGTGCTGTACCGTACCGACCTGGAATCGAACCTGCATGTCTGCCCCAAGTGCAGCCACCACATGCGCATCCGCGCCCGCGCTCGTCTCGATGCCCTGCTCGACGAAGGCGGCCGCTATGAGATCGGCCAGGAAGCCCTGCCGGTCGATACCCTGAAGTTCAAGGACAGCAAGAAGTACCCCGATCGCCTGAAGGACGCCATGGAATCCACCGGCGAAACCGACGCCATGGTGGTCATGGGCGGCGCCATCATGACCCTGCCGGTCGTGGTGGCCTGCTTCGAGTTCGAATTCATGGGCGGTTCCATGGGCTCCGTGGTCGGCGAGCGCTTTGCGCGCGGTGCCCAGGCGGCATTGGAACAGAAGGTCCCCTTCATCTGCATCACCGCCACGGGTGGCGCGCGCATGCAGGAAGGCCTGCTGTCGCTGATGCAGATGGCCAAGACCACCGCCATGCTGACCAAGCTGTCGGAAAAGAAGCTGCCCTTCATCAGCGTGCTGACCGACCCGACCATGGGCGGCGTCTCGGCGTCCTTCGCCTTCATGGGCGACGTGGTGATGGCCGAACCCAAGGCCCTGATCGGCTTTGCCGGCCCGCGCGTGATCGAGAACACGGTGCGCGAGAAGCTGCCGGAAGGCTTCCAGCGTGCTGAATTCCTGGTCACCAAGGGCGCCATCGACATGATCGTCGACCGCCGCAAGATGCGCGAGGAAATCGCCCATCTGCTGGCCCTGCTGCAAAATCAGTCCGCCGAAACGGTTTCCTGATTAGCCGCTATACTTCAGGCCCGGATTTGCAGAAGTGCAAATCCGGGCTTTGTCTTTTCGACATCCGCAAGCCGTAATCCGTAATCCGTTTTTCGAGCAGCAGCTTCACCGACCGAGACGCGCCATGACTTCCCAAGCCTCCCCGACTCCCGCCACCTTGAACGAATGGCTGGCCCTGCTGGAACAACGCCACTTCAAGCAGATCGACATGGGCCTGGACCGCGTGCTGGCCGTCAAGGAAAAGCTCGACATCCGCTTCGACTGCCCCGTCATCATGATGGCCGGCACCAATGGCAAGGGTTCCACCTGCGCCATGCTGGAATCCATCCTGCTGCGCGCCGGTTATCGCGTGGGCCTGTACATCAAGCCGCATTTCCTGCATTTCAATGAGCGCGCCCGCCTGTCCGGCGACATGGCCAGCGATGCCCAGCTGATCGCCGCCTTCGAGGCGGTGGAGGCCCAGCGCGGCGACATCTCGCTGACCTATTTCGAATTCACCACCCTGGCCATCATGAAGCTGCTGGCCGATGCCCGGCAGGATGTGGTGATCCTGGAAGTCGGTCTGGGCGGCCGCCTGGATGCGGTCAACGTGATCGATGCCGATGTGGCCATCGTCACCAGCATCGACATCGACCACACCGAATACCTGGGCGAGACGCGCGAAGAGATCGGTTTCGAGAAAGCCGGCATCTTCCGTCCCGGCAAGGTCGCCGTGTGTGGCGACCCGGTGCCGCCCAAGTCGCTCATCGCTCACGCCGAGAAGATCGGTGCAGACCTGTGGCTCATGGGCCGCGACTTCAACTACCAGGGCGACAAGCAGCAATGGGCCTATGGCGGGCGCGGCATGCGCCGCAATTCGCTGGCCTATCCCAGCCTGCGCGGTGCCAACCAGATCCTCAACGCCTCGGCCGCCCTGGCTGCGCTGGAAGCCCTGCGCGAAGTGCTGCCGGTGGGTGCCCAGGAGGTGCGCACCGGCCTGGCCACGGTGGAGCTGCCGGGCCGCTTCCAGGTGCTGCCGGGCCAGCCGCTGGTGATCCTGGATGTGGCCCACAACCCGCATGCGGCCGCCACGCTGGCGCAGAACCTGGACAACATGGGCTTCCACCCCTACACCTACGCGGTGTTCGGCTCCATGCTGGACAAGGACATCGAAGGCGTCATCGGCCACCTCAAGGACAAGATCGATCACTGGTGCGTGACCGATCTGCCGCTGCCGCGCGCGGCCAGCGCGCAACAGCTCAAGGAAGCCCTGCTGGGGGCCGGCGTGCAGCCGGAATTCAGGCGGGACGCGGCACGCAGCGTAGAAACCTTCACTACACCGGCGGAGGCGTATGCAAATGCATTAAGCAGAGCAGGGGAGAATGATAGAATTGTGGTTTTCGGGTCCTTCCTGACCGTAGCCGGCGTCATGCAGGCGCGCCGCCCCGGTCTGCACTGATTCCGAACCCGCGTTCCGGAGCCGGCCGTCCTTGCCAGACGGTGCCAGGACCTGAGTGGCCAGGCAGGTTTTCCACGATTTCCAGATCAATTCAAGACGACTCCGCATGGGCTTGTTCTCGTTTTTCCGTAAAAACAAGCAGGATTCTTCTGCTGACCAAGGGTCCTTCCGTTCACGTTCCGAGGAGCAATCTTCCGTCATCCGCAGCCGTAGCAGCCGCAGTGCGGCCAGTGGTGCCGCCGGTTCTGCCCGCAGCAGCCGCAGCAAGGCCGGCAAGGATGCCGCTGCCGATCCGCTGTTGCCGGAAAAGAAACGTGCCCGCCGCCGCCTGATCGGTGCCGTCGCGCTGACGCTGGCCGTGGTGATCGTGTTGCCGATGATCCTCGATTCCGAGCCCAAGCCGCTCAACGACGACATCGCCATCCAGATCCCGTCCAAGGACCAGCCGGCTTCCGGCGTGGCCCAGCCGGGTGGCCGTGATGCCAAGCAGGCTTCGCTGGACCAGAAGGAAGAGATCGTCGAGCCGTCCAGCATCGCCCCTGAGCCCGCAGCAGCGGCCACGCCGGCTGCCCCGGCCCAGCCGGTGACGCCGCCGGTGGCTGCCGTGGCACCCAAGGTGGTCGAGAAGCCGGCTGACAAGCCGGTGGAAAAGCATACTGAAAAGCCCGCCCCCAAGGCCGAGGAAAAGAAGCCGGCCGTGGCCGAGCACAAGGAAGAACCGAAGAAGGAAGCCGCCAAGCCCAAGGCGCCTGCGCACACTGCCGACGACGATGCCGCTCGTGCGCTGGCCATTCTCGAGGGCAAGCCGGCCAGTGCCGCTGCGGCCCCGGCGGAAAAGAAACCGGCCGCGGCCGGTGGCAAGTTCGTCATCCAGGTGGCTGCGCTGGCCACCCAGGACAAGGTCAATGAATTGCGCAACAAGCTCAGCGCCGCTGGCATCCATTCGTACACGCAAAAGATCGCAACCGAGGCAGGAGAGCGCACGCGGATTCGCGTCGGCCCCTTCGCCAGCCGCGAGGAAGCCGAACGCATGGGCGGCCGAATCAAGAAGCTGGGCCTGAATGCCACGATTGTTCCTGCTTGAATTTGGCTACAGATAGCCGCATATTGTTGTCATCGTGACGATATTTGACTACCTGGTGCTGCTGATCCTTGTCTGTTCAGTGATCATCGGCACCCTGCGCGGACTGGTGCGCGAGGTGTTGTCGCTGGCCGGCTGGATCGTCGCGCTGGTGGTGGCCAATACTTATGGCGAGGCGCTGTCGGGCATGTTGCCGGATGTGGTGCCCGGTGAACTGACCCGCTTGATCGTGGCCTTCATTGCGCTCTTCATCGGCACGCGCCTGTTGATGGCGCTGGTGGCCAAGACGCTGGGCGAGCTGGTCAAGGCGACTGGCCTGGGTTTCCTCGATCGCACGCTGGGCAGCATTTTCGGTGTGGCGCGTGGGGTATTGCTGGTGGTGGCGGTGGCCTTGCTGTGCGGTACCACGGCCATTCCGCAACAGGATTTCTGGAAGCAGGCGCGCTTCAGTCCCTGGGTCGAGCAGGCCGCCGAAGCGGTGCTGCCCTACCTGCCGGGCAAGCTGGCCGAGCATGTGAGTTTTTGCACTCCGGTGTGAGCGGATGGGCGCCCCGTGGCGGGGACCATAGTATCGCGGGAGTGGCGTGGCAGTCGTGGTTCATTTTCGTTTTCGTTTTTCGTTAGGAGTCCACCATGTGTGGCATCGTCGGTATCGTCTCTCATAGTCCCGTCAACCAGATGCTGTATGACGCGCTGCTGCTGCTGCAGCACCGCGGCCAGGATGCGGCGGGGATCGCAACCAACCACAGCAACGGTTTCTCGATGCACAAGGCCAATGGCCTGGTGCGCGACGTGTTCCGTACCCGCAACATGCGCTCGCTGCCCGGCAACACCGGCATCGGCCAGGTGCGCTACCCGACCGCAGGCAGCTCGTCCTCGGAAGAAGAAGCGCAGCCCTTCTACGTCAATGCCCCCTTCGGCATCATCCTGGCGCACAACGGCAACCTGACCAATGCGGAACAGTTGAAGATCGAGATGTTCAAGAACGATCGCCGCCACATCAACACCGATTCCGATACCGAAGTGCTGTTGAACGTGCTGGCCCACGAGATCCAGCAAGCCACTACCGGCTACTCGCTGGACCCGGCGGCACTCTTCAAGGCCGTGGCCATGGTGCACAAGCGCGTGCGCGGCTCCTACGCCGTGGTGGCGCAGATCGCCGGTTACGGTCTGCTGGGCTTCCGCGATCCGTACGGCATCCGTCCGATGTGCCTGGGCTTCAACGAGAGCGACAAGGGCATCGAATACATGATGGCCAGCGAATCGGTGGCCCTGGAAGGCATGGGCTTCCGCTTCCTGCGCGACGTCAACCCGGGTGAAGCGATCTTCATCGACAACGACGGCAAGCTGTACAACCAGCAATGCGCCGAGAACCCGACGCTGAACCCCTGCGCCTTCGAATACGTCTACCTGGCCCGTCCGGACTCCATCATCGATGGCGCTTCGGTCTACGCCACCCGTCTCAAAATGGGCGAATTCCTGGCCGACAAGATCCGCAGCCAGTTCAAGCATGGCGAGATCGACGTGGTCATGCCGATTCCCGATTCCTCGCGTCCGGCGGCCATGGAACTGGCCCTCAAGCTGGGCATCGAGTACCGCGAAGGCTTCATCAAGAACCGCTACATCGGCCGTACCTTCATCATGCCGGGCCAGGCGCTGCGCAAGAAGTCGGTGCGCCAGAAGCTCAACGCCATCGGCAGCGAATTCAAGGGCAAGAACGTGCTGCTGGTGGATGACTCCATCGTGCGCGGCACCACCAGCCGTGAAATCGTGCAGATGGCCCGCGAGTCGGGCGCCAAGAACGTGATCTTCGCGTCGGCCGCGCCGCCGGTGAAGTTCCCCAACGTGTACGGCATCGACATGCCGACCCGTGACGAACTGATCGCCTTCGGCCGCAGCGACGAAGAAGTCTGCCGCGAGATCACCGCCGACGCCCTGGTGTACCAGGATGTGGAAGCCCTGAAGCGCGCCATCTCCGACGCCAACCCGGCCCTGAAGCAATTCGAGGCCTCCTGCTTCGATGGTCACTACATCACCGGCGACATCACCCAGGAATACCTGGACCGCATCGAATACGCCCGCAAGAATCCCAAGCCGGCGCTGGAAGATGTGGTGCGTTCCCAGCTGAACCTGAACCTGGCGCGCGTGGACTGATCCCCGCCGTCTGATTCCAGGCTGGACCAGGACGCCGGTGGCCGCTTTGGCGGCACCGGCGTTTTGCGTTGATGGGCCATGCAAACCAGCCGACGGGAATCTGGCTTATCATTTTGCCTTTGGCCGTGCGCCGGCCTTGCTCATTTCTTCTGCTTTTCCGATCACGCGATGAACGATAAAAAGACCTACGGCTTCACCACCACCATCCTCCACAGCGACCGCCAGAAGGGCATCGAACACGGGTCGCTGCACAAGCCCATCCACACCTCCGTGACCTTCGGCTATGAAGATGCGCGCCAGCTGGCCGAAGTGTTCCAGGGCAAGCAGCCCGGCTATCGCTATGGTCGCCAGGGCAACCCGACCCTCTCGGCGCTGGAAGACAAGATCACCAAGATGGAAGACGGCAAGTCCACCATCTGCTTCGCCACCGGCATGGCCGCCATTGGTGCCATCGTCCAGGGTCTGCTGCGCGAGGGTGATCATGTGGTGTCCTCGGCTTTCCTGTTCGGCAATACCAATAGCCTGTGGATGACGGTGGGCGCGCAGGGGGCCAAGGTCTCCATGGTCGATGCCACCGATGTGAAGAACGTGGAAGCGGCCATCACGCCGCAGACCCGCCTGGTCTTCGTGGAAACCATCGCCAACCCGCGCACCCAGGTGGCGGACTTGAAGCGCATCGGCGAGCTGTGCCGCGAGCGCGGCATCCTCTACGTGGTGGACAACACCATGACCTCGCCCTATCTGTTCCGTCCCAAGACGGTCGGTGCGGGCCTGGTCGTCAATTCGCTGACCAAGTCCATCGGCGGCCACGGCAATGCCCTCGGTGGCGCCCTGACCGATACCGGTGAATACGACTGGACGCGCTACCCGCACATCGCCGACAGCTACAAGAAGAACCCGGCCCCGCAATGGGGCATGGCGCAGATCCGCGCCAAGGCATTGCGCGACTTCGGCGCCACGCTGGGCCCGGAAGCGGCACACCACATCGCCGTTGGCGCCGAGACCATGGCCCTGCGCCAGGAACGTGAATGCAAGAATGCGCTGGCGCTGGCCCAGATGCTGGAAGCTGATCCGCGCGTGGCAGCGGTCCACTATCCGGGGCTGGAGTCGCATCCGCAGCACGCCTTGTGCAAGCAGCTGTTCCGCTCTTTCGGCAGCCTGATGTCATTCGAGCTGAAGGACAGCATCGATTGCTTCGATTACCTCAACCGGCTGAACCTGGCCGTGGCCGCCAGCAACCTGGGCGACACCCGTACGCTGGTGATCCCGGTGGCGCACACCATCTTCTACGAGATGGGGGCCGAGCGCCGCGCCAGCATGGGCATCGCCGAGTCGCTCATTCGTGTGTCCGTGGGGTTGGAAGATACCGATGACCTGGTGGCCGATTTCCGCCAGGCGCTGGAGGCCTGAAGCGGCAAGCCCGCCATGACGGCGGTTCCAGGCCGAAGTGAATGAAACGACACGCCCGTCGCCTCGCAAGAGGGACGGGCGTTGTCGTTGGTGTCGCCAGATGAACGCTTTTGTAAAAAACCGGTGTCAGGGCACCAGGTTGGCGACCGCTTCGCGATCGGCCCACTTGGTCTTGTAGGTCGGCTTGAAGGTCTGGAAGCGCTCGATCAGCTTGACCGGATCGGCCTCATGCATCATCAGCCCGGACTGGTCGCTGCTGACGAAGCGCTGCGAGACCAGGTGATCGACGAAGGCGATCAGGTTGTTGTAGAAGCCCTCCACGTTGTACAGGCTGATCGGCTTGTAGTGGAAGCCCAGCTGGGCCCAGGTCAGCACCTCGAACAGTTCTTCCAGGGTGCCCATGCCGCCCGGCATGGCCACGAAGCCATCGGAGAGCTCGGCCATCATGGCCTTGCGTTCGTGCATGTCCTTGACGATGTGCAGGCGGGTCAGGCCGTCGTGGCCCAGTTCCTTGTCCAGCAAGGCTTTGGGGATGACGCCGGTGGCTTCGCCGCCCAGCTTCATGACTTCACTGGCGATGATGCCCATCAGGCCCACATTGCCGCCGCCATAGACCAGGGCGATGTTGTTCTTCACCATCTCCTGGGCCAGCTTGCGCGCTGCCTCGGCATAGGCCGGGGAAGCGCCGGGGGAAGAACCGCAATATACGCAAATCGATTTCATGTGTCCTCTGCTGTGTCCGTCGTTACGTCAGTACATGGTTACAATGGCTGAGCTGGATAGCCAGATGTTTCCTGCTGGAACCAGAATGTCTCTCCAAGCTGCCACTATCTCCAGCCGTCTTCCTGTTATACCATGATAGTGCAGTGCAGCATAAGCTGAAGTGGTGACGCCGGCGTGACAGCGCGGCACTGCGCATGCGCCCGGCCACATTGTGCGGGTCTGTCACGCGGCACGTGAAGATAAAGGACATCATGTCGAACAAGATCGTCAGTCTGGCCCTGCAAGGCGGGGGCTCGCATGGCGCCTTCACCTGGGGCGTGCTGGATCGTTTGCTGGAGGATGGCCGGCTGGACCTGGAAGGCATCAGCGGTGCCTCGGCCGGGGCCATGAATGCGGCGGTGATGGCCCAGGGCTACGTGCAGGACGGCCGCGACGGTGCCCGTGCGGCGCTGGAGCGCTTCTGGACGGCGCTCTCCAATGGCGTGCCGCTGGACCATGTTACGGCCGAAGGCGCGCCCGTCATCGCCAACCCCACGCCCATGCCCGGTATGCAGGCGCTGCTGGCGATGACGCGCTTCTTCTCGCCCACGCAACTCAATCCGCTGGATATCAATCCCCTGCGCGACATCCTGGTGGAGCAGGTCGATTTCGAACGCCTGCGCAGCCAGCGTGAGCTGAAATTGTTCATTGCGGCCACCCAGGTCAGTACCGGCACGCTGAAGATTTTCCGCAATCCCGATCTGTCGGTAGAAGTGCTGCTGGCCTCGGCCTGCCTGCCTTCGCTGCACCGGCCCATCGAGATTGATGGCGAAGCCTATTGGGATGGCGGCCTGACCGCCAATCCGCCGATTTTCCCGCTCTTGCATTCCTGTGCCGCACGTGACGTGATGGTGGTGCTGCTGCATCCCAGCCGTCGCGCCGGTACGCCCACTTCCAGCCACGACATCGGCCAGCGGCTCTCGGAAATCAGCTTCAGCTCGGCCTTCTTCACCGAGCTGAGCGGACTGGCCCTGGCCAAGCGCGAGGCCGAGAATTCCACTCTGGCCTTCGGCTCGCTGGAACGGCGGCTGCGCCAGCTCAACATCCACATGATCGATGCCAATGAGCTCATGGAGCAGCTGACCAACCTCTCCAAGCTCAATACCCAGGCCAGTTTCATCGGCAGCCTGTTCCAACAGGGCCGCGAGCGCGCCTCGGAATGGCTGGAGCAGAACTTCGCCCAGATCGGTCATGCCTCCACCTTCGACCTCGGACGTTTCCTGCCCTGAGGCGGTTCGCGGGGCAGGGCGGACGCACGATCGTTCACTTTTGTCTATACTTTGCGGCTTGATCCTTCGTTCCGCCCCGCAGTACCGACAAAAAAAGACAAGCCATGCGCCAAACCATCGCCCAGAAAATCTCCCGTTCCGAATTCCTCGACGTGCGCGGCCTGCGCTACCACGTGCGCCACTGGGGCGACCCCCAGGCCCCCAAGATCTTCATGATGCATGGCTGGATGGATATGTCGGCGTCGTTCCAGTTCATGGTCGATGCCCTGCAAGGGGAATGGCACGTAATTGCTCCCGACTGGCGCGGTTTCGGCCTGACCGAGCGGGCCCCGGCGCAGTCCTACTGGTTCCCCGATTATTTGGCCGACCTCGATGCCATCCTTGACCACTACGCCGGTGAGGAGGCCATCAACCTGCTTGGCCACAGCATGGGCGGCAATGTGGTGAGCCTGTATGCGGGCGTGCGCCCCCAGCGCATCAAGCGGCTGGTCAACCTGGAAGGCATCGGCCTGCCCACGGCCAAGCCGGAGCAGGCGCCGGGACGCTTCACGCAATGGCTGGACGAGATGAAGAATCGTCCCGTATTGCGCGGCTACGAGACGCTCGAAGAGGTCGCGGCACGGCTGCAGAAGAACAATGCGCGTCTCTCGGACGAGCGCGCCGGTTTCCTGGCCCAGCATTGGGCGCAGCAGGATGAGAGCGGCCTGTGGCAGATCCTGGGGGATCCGGCCCACAAGCAGGTCAGCCCCATCCTGTACCGGGTCGATGAAATGATGGCCTGCTGGAGCCGCATCACCGCCTCGGTGCTGTGGATCGAGGCGATAGACAGCGATATCTGGCGTTTCTTCGGTCCGGCCTCGTTGAAACGTGAAGAAATCGACCGCCGCATCGCCTGTATCCCCAAGACGCAGGTGGAGATGATCGCCGACGCCGGCCACATGCTGCATCACGACCAGCCCGAGCGGCTGGCACAACTGATCGAGGCTTTCCTGCAGCAGCCGGCCTGAGGCCGGCCGCATCGTGCGGTGCAGTGCGGGGTTGGCATCAAGCGCGTAAAATGGACACATTCCAATCACCCGGACCTCCCTGACCGACGGCAGCCACAAGCGACCGGCGCGGTCGCTGAGGTCATTGCGACTTCCTATGTCTGAACTCAAGTTCGATCTGCATTGCCATTCCAACGTCTCCGACGGCCTGCTGCCGCCGGAGGAGGTGGCCGCGCGCGCCAAGGCCAACGGCGTGGGCGTGTGGGCGCTGACCGACCACGATGAAGTGGGCGGCGTGGCACGCGCCCGGGCGGCTGCGCGCGCGCTGGGCATGGAACATGTGGCCGGCGTGGAAATTTCGGTCACCTGGGCCGGGCATACGGTGCATATCGTGGGCTTGCGCATCGACGAGACCAACCAGGCCCTGGTCGACGGCCTGGCCGCCACCCGCAACGGCCGCGAACGGCGCGCCCGCGAGATCGCCGAGGCGCTGGATCGTCACGGCATTGGCGGCGCGTATGAAGGCGCGTTGAAGCACGTGGGCAACCCCGACCTGATCTCGCGCACGCACTTTGCGCGCTACCTGGTCGAATGCGGCACCTGCTGCGATACCAAGGAAGTCTTCGCCAACTACCTCACCGAAGGCAAGCCCGGCTACGTGCCGCATCGCTGGGCTACGCTGGAAGAGTCGGTGCGCTGGATCCGCGGGGCCGGCGGGGTGGCGGTGATCGCCCATCCGGGGCGCTACAAGTACACCCAGACCCAGTTCGGCGCATTGTTCGACGAGTTCAAGCAACTGGGCGGCGCGGCCATCGAAGTCAATACCGGCAGCCATACGCCGGAGCAGTACCAGGAATACGCCCAGGTGGCGCGCAGCTACGGCTTTCTGGCCTCGATGGGCTCGGATTTCCACGGTCCGGGCGAGTCGCGCATGGACCTCGGGGGATTGCCGCCCCTGCCGACCGGGGTCAAGCCGGTCTGGCATGACTGGGGGCTGTGAAGCTCTTGAATTCAGCAGGCCGATTCCTATCTAATAACCACTTTTCCGATAGGAGTTTTCCCCGATGAAACGCATCCTGCTGTTTATCGCCACCAACATCGCCGTGCTGGTGGTGATGAGCGTGATCCTCTCCCTGCTGGGCGTGGACCGCTTCCTCACGCGTTCCGGCCTGAACCTGCCGATGCTGATGGTGTTCTCGCTGGTGGTCGGCTTCACCGGATCGATCATCTCCTTGCTGATGAGCAAGAGCATGGCCAAGTGGTCCACCGGCGCGCGCGTGATCGAAACGCCCATGAACGGTACCGAAGCCTGGCTGCTGCAGACCGTGGGCAAGCTGGCCCAGCGCGCCGGCATCGGCATGCCGGAAGTGGCGGTCTATGACGGCGAACCCAATGCCTTTGCCACCGGTGCCTTCCGGGATTCGGCCTTGGTGGCGGTGTCCACCGGCCTGCTGCAGGGCATGACGCAGGACGAAGTGGAAGCCGTGCTGGGCCACGAGGTCGCTCACATCGCCAACGGCGACATGGTCACCATGACTCTGATCCAGGGCGTGGTGAATACCTTCGTGGTGTTCCTGTCGCGGGTGGTCGGCTATTTCGTGGATTCGGCCCTGCGCCGCAACAACGAGTCTTCCGGCCCCGGCATCGGTTACATGGTGACGGTGATGGTGTGCCAGATCGTCTTCGGTATCGGTGCCTCGATCATCGTGGCCTGGTTCTCGCGCCATCGTGAATTCCGCGCCGATGCCGGTGCGGCGCGCCTCTTGGGCACGCCCCAGCCGATGATCAATGCCCTGGCGCGCCTGGGCGGCTTTTCGCCGGAAGGCCTGCCGCAGAACATGGCAGCCCTGGGCATCAGCGACAAGCCCGGCATCATGGCGCTGTTCTCGACACACCCGCCGCTGGAACAGCGCATCGCCGCCCTGCGCGGCCAGCGCTAAGCCCGGTGGGCAGCGACAACGGCGGTGGTGACACCGCCGTTGTGCTTTTTACGATTTGGATTTGGATTGGAAACGGAAACCGCATCATGAGCCAGTTTTTCGAGATTCACCCCGACAACCCGCAACTGCGCCTGATCAAGCAAGCCGCGCAGATCATCCACAAGGGCGGCCTGGTTGCCTTGCCCACCGACTCCTGCTACGCGCTGGTCTGTCAGCTGGACAACAAGGATGCCGTGGAGCGTGTGCGCCGCATCCGTGGCGTGGACGACAAGCACCACCTCACCCTGCTGTGCCGCGACCTCTCCGAGATCGCCCAGTACGCCAAGGTGGACAACCGCCAGTACCGCCTGCTGAAGGCCGCCACCCCCGGTGCCTATACCTTCATCCTGGAAGCCACCAAGGAAGTGCCGCGCCGCCTCTCGCACCCCTCGCGCAAGACCATCGGCCTGCGCGTGCCGGAGAACCGCATCGCCCACATGCTGCTGGAAGAACTGGGACAGCCGCTGCTGGGTACCACCCTGATCCTGCCGGACGAAGATCTGCCGCTGACCAGCGCCGAAGACATCCGCAGCCATCTGGAAAAGCAGATCGAACTGGTCATCGACAGCGGTGCCTGCAGCCTGGAGCCGACCACCGTGATTGATCTCACCGATGACAATGAACCCGTGCTGGTACGCCAGGGCAGGGGAGATGCAGGCATCTTCGGTTTGCA
Source organism: Herbaspirillum sp. 1130 (assembly GCF_017833835.1). Taxonomy (NCBI): domain Bacteria; kingdom Pseudomonadati; phylum Pseudomonadota; class Betaproteobacteria; order Burkholderiales; family Oxalobacteraceae; genus Herbaspirillum; species Herbaspirillum sp. 1130. The sequence goes on along the minus strand of NZ_JAFICQ010000004.1, from coordinate 33,888 downwards.
GGCTGCCTGAGCGAGTTTTTGTTCACCCACATCCGGCCAGCGGAAGCGGCCCCGAGCGAATCCGGGGCAGTTCGTTGTCCCTCTGCTAAAATCCCCGCCCATGAATGAACTCATCCAGACCGTCGCGGTTTACGCGCTGCCCGTGCTCTTCGCCATCACCCTGCACGAGGCGGCCCATGCCTATGCGGCCAAGTTTTTCGGGGATACCACGGCGTATTCGATGGGGCGCATGAGCCTCAATCCGCTCAAGCACATTGATCCCTTTGGTACCATCCTCATTCCCATCATGCTGTACTTCGCCACCAATGGCGCTTTCCTGTTCGGCTACGCCAAACCGGTGCCGATCAACTTCGGCCACCTGCGCAAGCCCAAGCGCGACATGGCCTGGGTCTCGCTGGCTGGTCCCGCTGCCAATTTCTTCATGGCACTGCTGTGGATGCTGGCCATCTATGCCCTGGCGCTGGGTGGGGTACAGGAAGAATTCTTCACACTGATGGCCAGGGCGGGGGTGCTGACCAACCTGGTGATGTTCGCCTTCAACCTGTTCCCGATTCCGCCGCTGGATGGCGGGCGTATCCTCACCAGCTTGTTGCCGAACAAATATGCGTATAAATTCGCCCAGATCGAGCCCTATGGCTTCTTCATCGTCATGGCGCTGGTGCTGCTCAAGGTGATTTACGCCTGGTGGATGGCCCCCGTGATGTATGTGGCCGGCAAGCTGCTGCAGCTCATTACCTTCCCCATCACCTTGCTGTTCTGATCCTTCATGTCGCTGATCCTGTTCATGTCGAACCGCCACCTGCCAACCAACGCCAAACGCCATGTATCCTGACCGCGTCGTCTCCGGCATGCGCCCCACGGGCGCGCTGCACCTGGGCCACTATCACGGTGCCCTGAAGAACTGGGTCAAGCTGCAATCCGAGCTGCCCTGCCTGTTCTTCGTGGCCGACTGGCATGCGCTGACCACCCATTACGACGATCCCTCCGTGATCGAGACCAGCACCTGGGAAATGGTGATCGACTGGCTCGCCGCCGGGGTTGATCCCTCCCAGGCCACGCTGTTCATCCAGTCGCGCGTGCCCGAGCATGCCGAGCTGCATCTGCTGCTGTCCATGGCCACCCCGCTGGGCTGGCTGGAACGCGTGCCGACCTACAAGGACCAGCAGGAAAAGCTGGCCGACCGCGACCTGGCCACCTACGGCTTCCTGGGCTACCCGCTGCTGCAGGCGGCTGACGTGCTGATCTACCGTGCCAGCCAGGTGCCGGTAGGTGAAGACCAGGTGCCGCACATCGAGATCATGCGCGAGATCGCGCGCCGCTTTAACCACCTGTACGGCAAGGAAAAAGGCTTCGAGGAAAAGGCCCTGGCCGCCACCAAAAAGCTGGGCAGCAAGCGCGCCAAGCTGTACCTGGAACTGCGTACGCAATTCCAGGAAAAGGGCGACGATGAAGCTTTGGAGCAGGCCAAGGCCATGCTGGACGATGCCCAGAACCTGTCGATGATCGATCGTGAACGTTTGTTCGGCTACCTCGAAGGCAGCCGCAAATTGATCCTCACCGAGCCGCAGGCCATGCTCACCGAAGCTTCACGCCTGCCGGGGCTGGATGGGGCCAAGATGTCCAAGAGCTACGGCAACGCCATCGCCCTGCGTGAAGAGGCCGCTTCGGTCACCAAGAAGGTCAAGACCATGCCGACCGACCCGCAGCGCGTGCGTCGCAGCGATCCGGGCGATCCGGACAAATGCCCGGTCTGGCAATTCCACCAGGTTTATTCCACCCCGGAAGTGAAGGAATGGGCCGCCAAGGGCTGCCGTTCGGCCGGGATCGGTTGCCTGGAGTGCAAGCAACCGGTGATTGATGCCATCCTGCAGGAGCAGCAGCCGATGCTGGAACGTGCGCAGCCTTACCTGGACGATCCTTCGCTGGTGCGCGCCATCGTCGCCGATGGCTGCGAGAAAGCGCGCAAGCTGGCCCAGGACACCATGCGCGACGTGCGCGAAGCCATGGGGCTGGGTTATTGACCAGCGGCAAGCGGGCTGCAGGCCTTTGGCGGGCCCGCAGGGGCGGGCTCTCCGGTTTTTTTACGTCCGCTTTCATCTCTGGCAGCCGCAAATTGACCTGATGAGGCGTCTATCCGCTACAATCAGGCCTTTATTCTGACCACCACCTTACATACGCACACCATGATCAAGGGTAGCATTGTTGCAATCGTCACTCCCATGCATCCGGACGGCAGCCTCGACTACGATGGCCTGCGCAAGCTGATCGACTGGCATATCGCCGAGGGAACCGACAGCATCGTCATCGTCGGTACCACCGGCGAATCGCCCACCGTCTCGATGGAAGAGCACTGCGAACTGATCAAGGTCGCGGTCGAGCACACGGCCAAACGCATCCCCATCATCGCCGGTACCGGCGGCAATTCCACTGCCGAAGCCATCGAGCTGACCGCCTTCGCCAAGAAGGTCGGCGCCGACGCCTCGCTGCAGGTGGTGCCGTACTACAACCGTCCGACCCAGGAAGGCATGTACCTGCACTTCAAGACCATCGCCGAAGCGGTGGATCTGCCGGTGATCCTGTACAACGTGCCCGGCCGTACGGTCGCAGACATGAGCAACGAGACCATCCTGCGCCTGGCGCAGGTCAAGGGCATCGTGGGCGTGAAGGATGCTACCGGCAACATCGGCCGCGGCACCGACCTGATCCGCCTGGCCCCCAAGGACTTCGCTGTCTACTCCGGTGATGACGCCACCGCCATCGCCTTGATGCTGTATGGCGGCGCCGGCAACATCTCGGTGACGGCCAACGTCGCCCCGCGCGACATGCACGAGCTGTGCGTGGCTGCCATGAGCGGCAACATCGCCCGTGCCGTGGAACTGAACAACAAGCTGCTGCCGCTGCACAACAAGCTCTTCGTCGAACCCAACCCGGTGCCGGTCAAGTGGGCCATGCAGGAGATGGGGCTGATCCCGTCGGGCATGCGCCTGCCGCTGGCGCCGCTGGGCGAGTCCTTCCACGACACCGTGCGCGCTGCCCTGCGCGAGTCCGGCGTCTTAAACTGATCGGCTTGGCCGTTTTGGCGCAGGTCTCCTGAAATCCGATTCCGCTTTCACTAGTAACGATATGACTAATAGCAATAACGTTCGTCCGGTCTCCCGCTCCGCGTACACACTTACCCAACGCAGCATCGTCGTCGCACTGGCGCTGGCCGGACTGGCAGGATGCTCGTCCATCGGCAACATGCTCGAAGGCGACCGTATCGATTACAAGAGCGCCGAAAAGGCCCGTGGCCCGCGCCTGGAAGTGCCGCCCGACCTGACCCAGCTGCAGCGCGACAACCGCTACGCCATCCCCGAAGCCAACAAGGGTGTGGCCACTGCTTCCGGCTACCAGCTGGAACAGCAGAACAAGCCGACCACCGATGTCACCTCCGTGGCACCGACGTCCAAGGGCAACGAAATCCGTATCGAGCGCGATGGCTCGCAGCGCTGGCTGGTGGTCAAGCAGACCCCGGAACAGCTGTGGCCGCAGATCAAGGACTTCTGGCAGGACAGCGGATTCCTGATCAATATCGAGTCGCCCGATACCGGCGTGATGGAAACCGACTGGGCCGAGAACCGCGCCAAGATCCCGCAGGACTTCATCCGCAATACCCTGGGCAAGGTGTTTGATTCGCTGTACTCCACCGGCGAGCGCGACAAGTTCCGCACCCGTCTGGAACGCGGCCCGAACGGCACCACCGAAATCTTCATCAGCCATCGCGGTGCCGAAGAAGTGCTGACCGGTTCGGCCAAGGAAACCTCGGTCTGGACCGCACGTCCCTCCGATCCTGGCCTGGAAGCTGAATTCCTGTCGCGCCTGATGGTGCGCCTGGGTGCAGAAGAAACCAAGGCCAAGGCAGCCGTGGCCAATGCTCCCTCGCTGCAAGCCCGTTCGCGCCTGCAGAAGACCGCCACCGGCACCAGCGTGCAAGTGGATGAAGGCTTCGACCGCGCATGGCGTCGCGTCGGCCTGGCACTGGACCGCGTGGGCTTCACCGTGGAAGACCGCGACCGCAGCCAGGGCATCTACTTCGTGCGCTACGTGGACCAGAACCAGGATGCCAAGGACAAGAAGGATGACGGTTTCTTCTCGCGCATCTTCAGCTCCAAGGACAAGGACAAGAAGGCTGCCAAGTACCGCATCGTGGTCAAGGGTGCCGGTTCCGACAGCAGCAACATCGTCGTGCAGAACGGCGAGGGCGGTCCGGATACCTCGGGTATCTCCGACAAGATCCTCGGCCTGCTCAACGAACAGCTGAAGTAAGCAGGACCCGGGGCTCAGATGAAGTTCGCGAGCCTCGGTAGCGGCAGCGAAGGCAATGCGCTGCTGATCTCGGCCGCAGCCGGCGACCAGCGTCCCTCCTCGGGGACCACGGTCATGCTGGACTGCGGCTTTACTTTGCGCGAAGCGGAAAAGCGCATGCTGCGCCTGGGCCTGGATCCTTCCGATGTCTCGGCCATCGTGGTCACGCATGAGCATTCGGACCACGTCAGCGGCGTCTTCAAATTCGCGCGGCGCTATCGCATTCCGGTCTGGCTCAGTTATGGCACCTGGCAGGCGGTGGCCGAGCAGGCCAACGATGTCGATGTACGTTTCTGCGCCGATGGCCAGAAGCTTGCCATCGGCGATCTCGAACTCTCGCCCTATACCGTTCCGCACGATGCCCGCGAGCCGGTCCAGTACGTGGCCAGCGATGGTGATCGTCGCCTCGGCGTGTTGACCGATGCCGGCCAGCCGACTGCGCACCTGGTGCAGGCCCTTGATGCCTGCGATGCGCTGCTGCTGGAATGCAATCACGACCGCGACATGCTGGATCGCTCGCCTTATCCCGCCTTCCTCAAGCGCCGCATCGGCGGCGACTACGGCCATCTGGCCAACGACGCCAGCGCCGAGATCCTGCGGCTGCTCGACAAAAGCCGGCTCAAGCGCGTCATCGGCGCTCACCTGAGCCAGCAGAACAACACTCCCGAACTGGCCCGCGCGGCCATCGAAAGCGTACTCGGCACCACTTTTGGCGAGATCGGCATCGCCTGTCAGGAAGAAGGCTTCGCCTGGCTGGACGTCTGATCGCAAAACGCGAGTGGGTCAGCCCTTTGTCAGGCTGTCTGTGTCTTGGGTGCGCTGCGTCAGAAACAATTTGTTTCTCTTTTTCTTCAGCTTGATGGGCCTTGATTTGATCCCGGTCCGCGGTTCCGTCTCGTCTGCTGCGATATTGTGTCTTCGATAAGAAATGCGGCTTCTGCGGGCTTGTCAGGTCCTTGTCAGTGGGTGAGCCAGGATTGAATGCGGCGATGCGTTCCTGGGCCGTTCTGAGCGGTTTGCGCTGGATCAAACGAGGGCAATGTCCGGGAGATCTGAAGTGAAGGCTGCTTCACGTGCCAAGTGAAGAGAAAAGACAGTGATATGAAGTTTCGGACTGGAACGCCCGGCAAAAACAAAACGACAACAAAACTCGGGACGAAAAAAAACCGGTCTTGCGACCGGTTTTTTCCGAAAATAATCCGAAGATTACTTGGCCGGAGCGGCTTCAGCCGGCTTTGCATCAGCGGCCGGAGCGGCAGCGTCAGCAGGCTTCGCATCAGCAGCCGGAGCAGCGGCGTCAGCCGGCTTGGCAGCGTCAGCAGCAGGAGCGGCGTCAGCCGGCTTTGCATCAGCAGCCGGAGCAGCAGCGGCCGGAGCTTCAGCAGCAGGAGCAGCAGCAGGTGCCGGTGCTTCTTCCTTCTTGCCGCAAGCAGCCAGGGCAACAGCCAACAACGAAGCGATCAACAGAGTCTTTTTCATGAATATTCCTTCAATATTTAAAAATTGTGCGATGAATAATTACCGGTAATTATCGCTCTACTGGGAGGCTTTCGCCGCGGGTAAGACCTCACGGTCGGGCTTCGGTTCTTGCTTCTTTTTTACTGCCGAAACAACGCCTGACAACGAAAACTTTCCAGCCCATCATTATAGCTATTTTTTTCCGGAATCACATCGCCACTATGGGAATTCGTAAGAATTTGTAAGAACTTACATCCCTTTTCAGCGGCCCGGAAAGTCTTGGCGCAAGCCGCTCTCCGGGATTTTCTAAAGTAATTTCGAGAAGTGTCCGCAATAAATTTCATTAATCTCGAATGATGTCGAGCCAGCCACTTTCATGCCATTGGTGCAAGGCTTCCAGCAGGTCTTCGGAGGCCAGGTCGAGGTCGGATTTCTCCAGCACACGCGAGTCTGCCAATCGCGCCAGGATCCCCTTGTCGCCGCGATTGACCTGGAAGGATTCGCCATTGATGAAGACGTGAGAGCCACGGTACAGCATGCGCGTCTTGCGATGCAGCGCCAGACCGCGTTTCTTCGCGCCCTGGAAAAAGCGAGCAAAAGATAATTCCTCGGTCCGTGCTTCGAAGAAAACGCTGGGTTTGGGCTCTGACAGATGCTCGCCCAGGAAGATGGTGATGTCGTCGTCGGTGAAGCGGATCTTGTTGAGCTCGTCGCGGATGCGCGCCACCATGTCCAGTGGCAATTCGGCGGGCTTGGCGGTGGCTTTCAGGTCAGGATCTTCATAGCGGCCGGACAGGTCGATGGTATCCATCATGAATTCAAGGAAGGATTCGCCCAGTTCCTGGTAGGCTGGCGAGCGGAAGCCGACCGAATAGGTCATGCATTCGCCGATGGCCACGCCGTCGTGCGCGTATTGCGGCGGCAGGTAGAGCATGTCGCCCGGTTCCAGCACGAATTCCTGTTCGGCTTGGAAGTGGCTGAGGATCTTCAGCGGCACGCCTTCTTCCAGCGTCAGGTCGTCTTGCGCGCTGATGCGCCAGCGGCGTTGTCCGTGGGCCTGCAGCAGGAAAACATCATAGGAATCGAAGTGCGGACCGACGCCGCCGCCATCGGTGGCGTAGCTGATCATCAGGTCGTCCAGGCGTGCATCGGGCACGAAGCGGAACTGGCGCAGCAGGGCATCGGCGGCCGGATGGTGCAGGTTCACGCCCTGCACCAGCAGGGTCCAGGCCTTTTGCTTCAGGGGCGGCAGCTTGTTGAAGGGGCCGTGCTGCATGTCCCAGCCATCGGTGCGATGGGTGATGAGGCGCGATTCGACATCATCGCGGCGGGCCAGGTCGAACAGTTCCTGGCGCGGCAGCGGCGCGGTGAAATTGGGGATGGCGTTGCGGATCAGGAGCGGCTTCTTGTGCCAGTAGTCACGCAGGAATTGGGCGGGCGTGATGCCGCCGAGCAGATCGAGTTTTTTCATGGTCGCCATTATAGAGGTGCCAGCGCAGCCGTACGCCATTGGCGGCGGCCAAGTTTGATGCAGGTATAATCGCGGAGTCGAGATACCGTTTTTGAAAGCGTCCTTGCCTCGCGGGAATGGCAAGGGGATGGTTCTTAGGCCCCAACCCGGGTGGCAGGTGTCCCGCGCGACGCTTCCGCAGCAGCTGCCGCTCCCGCACCACTATCGATACAAAGGACCCTTACGATGAAGATCGCGAAGAATACCGTCGTTTCCGTCAACTACAAGCTGTCGGATGCCCAGAACAACCTGATCGAGCAAAGCAGCGAGCCGATGGTCTACCTGCACGGTGGCTATCACAACACCCTGCCCAAGATCGAAGAAGCGCTGGACGGCAAGGAAGTCGGCTACAGCACCACCATCCAGGTCGAACCGGAAGATGCCTTCGGCGAATATGATTCCGAGCTGGTCAAGATCGAGCCGGTCGAGCGCCTGCCGCAACCGCTGGAAGTGGGCATGCAGTTCGAAGGTTCGCCCGATGACGACAGCGAAGAGTCGGTCATCTTCACCGTCACCGAAGTGGCGGACGGCAAGGCCGTGCTCGATGGCAACCACCCGCTGGCCGGCATCGCGCTGCGCTTTGAACTGGCGGTCACCGAAGTGCGCGCCGCCTCCGAAGAAGAAGTGGCCCACGGTCACGTCCACGGTGCCCACGGCCACCATCATCACCACGATGATGAAGATGAAGGCGACGCCGGCGACCACTTCCGCAGCCAGCCGCTGAACTGATCGCTGAATTCTGATCGCAGCGCCGCAAGCCGATCCCGGAAATCGGGATTTTCCTTCCGGCGACCATGCAAAAACGCCCGCAGATGCGCTCTGCGGGCGTTTTTCTTCATTTAAACCGTAAAAATCCGTTTACCGGCAAGGATCTTGTACCTGGCATCGGGCAGCTAGCGCCGTTCTCCATCCGCATCTGCCACCGCAAACAGCTGTGGCAGATGGTCATCCACCACCACCTTGAGCCAGCGCTCACCCACGCCCACGCTGCCCAGGTTGCCGGTCCAGAGGATATGGGCGGGTGCCTTGTTCTTGCCGCCCTGGGCATGTACCACCAGCACCCGCCCCTGGAACTTGCCGGCAAGCTCGGAGAACAGCTTGCGCGTCTCGGCAAAGCCATCGCGCTGGGTGCGGAAGAAGGAACGCTTGGGCGGCGGACCGAAGGGATTGCCATCACTGAAGAAGACGATGGCCGCGCTCTTCTTCAAGGCGGCAAAGGCGAACAGATGCTGCAGCCAGTTGCGGTTGGCGATGAGGCGGTCCTCGAACTCATTGTTGCGGCCGCCATCGAGCAGGAAGTGATTGTTGGCCGCCGGCAGGTTCACGGTGGCAAAGAGCACGTTGCCGATTTCCCAGCGGGTGTTCTCGGCATAGCTGCGGAACTTGGGCGTGAGCGACTGGCGCAGCATCGGCAGCCGGCTCGCGCCCAGCGAGAATTCGCTGGCATAGAAGATCTCGCGCATGCGGGCCAGGCGTTCGATGGCGTCCGAGCGGTTCTCGCGGTCGCGGCAGGTGATCCAGTCGCTGCCAGCCAGCGACACGAAGATGCCGTTCTGTGCCTGCGAGAGCATCTCGTGGCGCTCGGCATAGAGCGCGTCATCACAGCTTTCGGAGGGGGATTTGATGCCATTGACCACCACGAAGGCGAGGTTGTCGGCATCGGTCTCGGTCAGCGCCTGGCGCAGCGCCTGGTCGCCCTTGACGCCGGGCGCGGCATGGTTGATCACGCCGAACGAGAAATCCTGCCCGGCGGCCTGCGCCGCACCGCCCGCCATCAGGATGGCAGCGGTGAAGCAGGTGCACAGCAGGATGCGTCGGATCGGGCGGATCGGCATGCAGTCTCTCTGCGGTTCAAAGGGCGGCACGAAGCCGGCGTCCCCGTGGTGTTGTTATTGTCCCCGGCTCAGGGCCTTCAACTGGTAGAGCGCATCCAGCGCCTGGCGCGGCGTCAGGGCATCGGGGTCGATACCCTCCAGCGATTGCAGCAGCGCCTGGGCCAGCGGATCGGGTTCGACCGCGCTGGCGGGATTGCGTTCATGGTCCGCTTCTTCAGTTTCCTCTTGCGTTTCCATGAAGGAAGGGGCGCTGAACAGGTCGAACTGCGGCGTCGGCTGCATGGACTGGCTTTCCAGCGCCGACAGATGCTTGCGCGCCGCGCGGATCACCGGTGCCGGCACCCCCGCCAGCTGCGCCACCTGCAGCCCGTAGCTCTGCGAGGCCGGGCCGCTCTGCACGGCATGCAGGAACACGATGCTGTCCTTGTGCTCCACGGCCGACAGGTGCACGTTGGCCGCCGTCGGGTGGATCTCGGGCAGTTGCGTCAGTTCGAAGTAGTGGGTCGCAAACAGCGTGAAGCTGCGCGTCACGTCGATGAGGTGCTTGGCAATCGCCCAGGCCAGGGCCAGGCCGTCGAAGGTCGAGGTACCGCGTCCGACCTCATCCATCAGCACCAGCGAATGTTCGGTGGCGTTGTTGAGGATGGAGGCCGATTCGGTCATCTCCACCATGAAGGTGGAGCGGCCCCCGGCCAGGTCATCGGCAGCGCCGATGCGGGTGAAGATGCGGTCGATCGGTCCGATCACCGCGCTGGTGGCGGGCACGAAGCTGCCCACGTAGGCCAGCAGCGTGATCAGCGCCACCTGGCGCATGAAGGTCGATTTACCACCCATGTTGGGACCGGTAATGAGCAGCAGCTTGCGCTCGGCGGCGAGCTGGCAGTCATTGGCGATGAAGCGTTCGATCTGGTTCTCCACCACCGGATGGCGGCCTTGCTCGATCTGGATGCAGGGCTCATCGACCAGTTGCGGCGCGCACCAGTTGTTGCGCACGGCATGGTCGGCCAGGGCCACCAGGGTGTCGAGCTGGGCCAGCGCATGGGCGATGGATTGCAGGCGCACGATGTGCGCGCCCATGTCATTGAGGAGCTGCTCGTAGAGGAATTTCTCGCGCGACAGTGAACGTTCCTGCGCTGAGAGCGCCTTGTCCTCGAAGGCTTTCAGCTCGGGGATGATGTAGCGTTCGGCATTCTTCAGGGTCTGGCGGCGGCGATAGTCTTCCGGCACCTTGTCGGTCTGGCCGTGGGTGACCTCGATGTAGAAGCCATGCACCTTGTTGTATTCCACCCGCAGGTTGGCGATGCCGGTGCGTTCACGCTCGCGTGCTTCCAGTTCCAGCAGGTACTGGCCGGCGTTTTCCGACAGGCCGCGCAGTTCATCGAGTTCAGCGTCATAGCCGCGCGCGATCACGCCGCCGTCGCGCACCATGGCGGCTGGCTCCAGCATGATGGCGCGTTCCAGCAGGTCCAGGCATTCCACGGGCGTGGCCAGGTCTTCGTGCAACTGGCCCAGCAGCGGTGCTTCAGCGTCGCGGGCGCACATCTCCACGTAGGCACGCAATGAACCCAGCTGCTGCAGGCCGCTGCGCAAGCCCGCCAGGTCGCGCGGACGGGCCGAGAGCAGGGCGATGCGGGTGGTGATGCGTTCGATGTCGGGCACGGCCGCCAGCGTGGCCGACAGGCCCGAGCAGGCATCGGTGCGCATCAGTGCATTGATGGCGGCATGGCGTTCGCGCGCGACTTGCTGGTCGCGCAGGGCGTGATGCAGCCAATGGCGCAGCAGGCGCGAGCCCATCGCGGTACGGCAGTGGTCCAGCGTGGAGAACAGCGTCGGGGCCAGGGCATTGGCATCCTGCGCGCGGATGGTTTCGGTCAGTTCCAGGTTGCGGCGGGTGGCGGCATCCAGGCCGATGAATTCATTTTCGGATTCGACCGTGAGCGTGCGCACGTGCTGCAGGCCGCGTCCCTGGGTCGATTGCGCATAGCGCAGCAGGGCACCGGCGGCACAGATGGCCAGGCCCAGGCCATCGGCACCGAAGCCGTGCAGGGTGGCCACGCCCAGTTGATCGAGCAGGGCCTTCTCGCTGCTGGGCTGGTCGAAATGCCAGTCCGGCACTGTCACGGCGCGGTTGGGCAGGAGCGGCTCGCACTGCTCCAGCTGGCCATCGGCCACCAGCACCTCGGCGGCCGAGATGCGTTCCAGTTCCTGCTTCACGCGGCCATCGAGCAAGCTGCTCTCGACCGTGAATTCCATCATCTTCAGCGCGCCGCTGGCCATGGACAGCCAGGCCAGGCCGACCTGCATCTGCTTGCGCGACTTCGAGGGCAGCAGCTGCATGGCCAGCAGGCAGCGCTCGGATTTCTCGGGCAAGAGGTCGGAATCGGTCAGGGTGCCGGGCGTGACGACCCGCACCACCTTGCGCTCCACCGGGCCCTTGCTGGTAGCCGGGTCGCCGATCTGTTCGCAGATCGCCACCGATTCGCCGAGCTTGATCAGGCGTGCCAGGTATTGCTCCACCGAATGGAAGGGGACACCTGCCATCTTGATCGGGTTGCCGTTGGAGGAGCCGCGCTGGGTGAGGGTGACGCCCATCAGGCGCGAGGCCTTTTCGGCATCCTCGAAGAAGAGTTCATAGAAATCGCCCATGCGGTAGAACACCAGCGTGTTGGGATGGTCGGCCTTGATGCGCAGGTACTGCTGCATCATTGGCGTGTGACGCGAAACCTCCTGTTCGCTAAACCGTTGATTTAAGGCTGAATTTTCTTTAACTACTTGATTCATAAGGGCTTTGCTGTTTCGTGTGGCGTAAATGGTTTCCCCGCCAAATATCGTAAAAGGAAGTGTTCACTTCGCTTTTAGCGTAAGTTTTTCGACTCGCCTCGGGGCGAAGTTACGCTACAATCCCGGCGCATCACACGTGTGGTGAAAAGTTACGCCGGAGGGGGCATGTATTTTGACGCAAGGGCGGCGAAGCTGCTGCAGCCTGGTCAGCACCTGGTGGTGCCGGATCATCCTGGGCTTCGCCTGCAAGCCACCGAGTCTACACGGACTTGGGTCTACCGCTATAAGAGTCCCGTCGACGGGAAGATGCGCCAGGTGAAGATCGGTGCCTGGCCGGCAATGTCGGTCGCGGCCGCGATTGTACGTTGGGAAGAGCTGAAGGTCGAGCGCGATGCCGGCGTCGACTTGGCGGTGCAACGCCGAGACGGTCGCAAGCAGGCGCAGGAGTTGGCTGATTCGATGAAGGAGTCGGAGAGGCTGACCAGCCTCTCCGTCGCGGAAGTTTGCCGCTTCTACCTCGAGGGCCACATCCGCGTGAACCGGATGGATAAGGGCTACCGTGAGGTGAAGCGCACCTTCGATACCATGCTGGGAGAGTTCGGAGATCGGGCCGCAATAACAGTCAGCCGGCGCGATGCCTTCGCTTTCCTGCAGCAGTTCCTGCATATCCCGGTCCAGGGCGCTAATCTCCGGCGCGAGCTCGGTGCCGCCTGGTCATACAGCCTCGACGCCGGCAACCTTCCGGACGATACCCCGAATTTTTGGCGTGACATCATGCGTGGGCAGTTCCGGAGCCGTGGCCACCAGGTGCGCGGTGAGTACCGAGGAACGGACAAGCGGGTGTTATCCGAGGCCGAGCTGGCGCTTCTAATCCCATGGCTGCCAAACTTCACCGCCACCAACGAAGACATCCTGACCATGTATCTGTGGACATGCGCACGGGGCACTGAGATCTGCCAGATCCACAATAGTGAAATATCTGAAGAGACTGATGGCTGGTGGTGGACGATACCGAAGGCGAAAACGAAGAATCGGCGCCAGGGTGGCGCCACTGACCATCGCATCCCGCTGGTCGGCCGGGCTCTTACAGTCGTCAAGCGTCGGCTGCAGGATCCGGTGAACGGCTACCTGTTCACGGGGCGGAAGGGCGAGGTGTGGGAGCAGAAGAACGTGGGGGTGGCAGTGCATTATCACCGGCCAGAGAATAAAAGTAGGCCGGAGGCGCAGCGCAAGCGCCTGCCAGTATCAGGCTGGGCGCCCCATGATCTGCGCCGGACATCCCGGACGCTGTTGGCTGCGATGGGGTGCCCGGAGGACATCGCTGAAATGATCCTCGGGCATATGTTGGAAGGCGTGCGGGGAGTCTACAACCGCCACAAATACGACAAAGAAAGGCGCGAGTGGCTCACGCGCCTGTCTGAACGGCTGGAGCAGATTGCTGCTGGCGGCGACCAGGCTTCTTAGCTCCGGTGTTGGGTGGTGGTGGAAGATCTGAGACTGGGCGGTTTTCAGCCCACTCCAGAATCTCCTTCACCAGCCATCCAACACGACGGCCACCAAGGTGGCGCGGAGCCGGGAACGCTTGCTCACGAACCATTTTCTGAATCGTCGTCTCGCTGAGCGTCGTCGCGGCGCAAAGCTCGTCTATGTCGAAATAGATCTTCATCGGCGCGATCACGATTTCCCTCCTTCTTCTGCTGGCTCGCAGCGTGCGGCGCGGGCGGCGTCAATGGCTGCGCGCAGTGTCTTGCCATGGAACTGCTGGCCGGACTTGCCCTTAATGAAGTGCAGGCCGAGGACGACGCCGTGATTGAAGTCTGAGCGCTGCTCGTCAATCCAGTGCAACCGCTCCGCATCCAGCTTATCCGCCATCGGCAAGGAAGCGAACATCTTGCGGATGATGGCGACAGCCTCATCGGTCACGCCGTTGTCATCGAATGCCTCACACTCGTCCAGTTCTCGGATGGCCGACTTGACTTGATCATCGGTCGGCGCCCGCCCGACAGGCAGCGCAAGAGAGGCAGCATACTGGCTGGCATACAGATGCAGCATGTCCGCCGTGTATAGGGGCTCACTGCCATCGCCCGAGCCGTTGTAGTGCGTCTCAGGAAGCGGAGGCAGGGTGCGCTGGGCAAGCAACTTGCGGAGCGCCAGATACTCGCGCATGAGCTGAACGATTCGGCCATGGCCCATGAAGTGTGGGCCGTTGTTGGCATTGGTGTATGCCTCGATCCATACCTGGATGCCATCCAGCGGCGTGAGCTGTAGGCCAATCACTGGGCGGGCATCCCCGATGGGTTTTCCCAGGGTCCACAGGAACATGCAGAAGTTCGCCACATCGCGCGGATCGCCCTTCTCGACGTGCTCGCGCAGCATATGGGACAGTTCAACGGGATCGCATTCCTTCCAGCCGCTGCGACCTTTGGCGCGTGCGTCAGCCAATTTCGCCTTCATCGCCTCTGCGAACTGGTCCACTGCGATATCGTCCGGATGCTTTTCGGTCGGGGTGATATCTGCTGCCACCTGTACCGAGACGACAGGGTGCACTGTGCCGCGCACGCCCAGGATGATATTGGCGCCCTTGTTCAGCGCTTCCAGCTCGGGCGGGGTCGGCTCCCAAGCCGAGAACATGAAATTCCCCTCCGCCGTTTGGACATCGAGGACCGGTAGAACGCCGCACGACATATCCTTACCGTCCCAGTCCGCTGGTGCACCGAATTGGCGAGTGAAGTCGTCTATGCACTTAATCAGCATGCTTCCTCCGTCATACTTTGAATGATGGTCGTGGTGTAGTGCTCCGTCATCGGAAGCGTCTCTTGCTTGAGGATGGCCAAGTCGCGGCGCACTGCGTCGACATCGGACTGGAAGATCATCACGCCGTAGGAGAACTTGTTCGCCAGCTGGTGGAGTGACTGCGTCGGCATGTCGCGGCCACTGATTCTGGCGTGTGCGTCGTAGAACTCCGCAAAGCCCTCGATTGCGCCGGCCAGGTTGTACCAGGCATGCCCACTCGGCGCGCGGTAGACGGCACCATCCTTGTCGGCATCGATGTCGCCAGTGGTCTCCAGCGCGGTGAGCAGATCCTCCACCGGGCCGAAGGTGGCTCGCATGCGCCACGGCATCTGTGCCATCGTCAGGCTGCCGTGGTCGCGGACGACCTGGTGCTTGTGCTTACGGGCTGCGCGCTTCGCCCTGCTGCGCAGATGGCCGCTCACAATCCTTCCTTCGACTTCGGGAAGGGCCACGCAGCGGCGGGATCAGCCTCTGGTGCTGACGCGGCTTTTTTTGGGCGGGCAGGCTGCTTCTTCGTGGCCTTGGGCTTGGGCGTGTCGGCATGCTCTTCGGCCGGCTCTTCCTTGGCAGGCGTCATTGCCTCGGCAAGCTCCTGCAGCGGCTCAGCGAGGTGCTTGTCTCGCGCCAGGTCGATGTCGATGCCGCAGATGTTTCCGAGCTTGATGAGGATCTGGTAGTGCTGATAATTCCACTCTTCCCATTCATCCTCGAACTTGATCAGGCCACCATCAATGGCGCCGCCGTAGACACTCGGAATGTTGCTGAGTACCGCGTCAAGGTGCAAGCGGCATATATCCTCATCGGAGGCGTGCTCGACCAACTCCTCGACGGCGGCTGCGTCCATAAAATCGACGTTATAGGACTCATCCACTTTCTGCGAAAAACTGAGTTGTTCGGAGCGCGCAGCCTGTCCTGCTGAGAACACAGCCAGAGTCCGGTAGATCGGAAGTAAGGTCTGCTGATCGACGAGATCCTTGATCTCCTCCAGGAGCTCTTCATGGAAAGCGTTATAGGCCTTGGCGATCTTCCAGTTGATATCAACAACACGTTTGCGTAGAACGGCAGCGGGGTCTTCCTTTTCCGTCGCTTGCTTCTCCTTCGCCAGTTCGACGCGCTGTTGCTCTTCCTGCCTTTCGAATTCCTCTTCCTCTACTTCGGTTCTAGCCAGGCCAGCCTTCTCAAGAGCAGCTTGGATCGCTTTCTTCGCATAAAGCGGAAACGCCTTCTCATCCTCCATGTAGTAGGCGGCTGGGGTTGGGTAATCAGACTTCTGCAGGCCGGACTGACTGAGTAGGTTCGAGGAATAGCTCACAAGGCGCTCGAACTGGTGCATGCGGGCGTGCTCGCCGGAGACGAAATCAGTGCCGGGGAAGTCGTTATTGGCGTCGACTCGGCAAGCAAAGACGGGGATCTTGCGCTTCAATGCCGTGGCAACGACGGCTTTGTGATGCGCAGCTTCCTTGGCTTCAAAGCAGTCAGGATCCGTGCAGAGGTCTGCCGTCACTCCGGGAAAATCTTCGGGGCTATTGATGGTCCGCTTCGGGCACTCGGAGCATGCGCCGCAGGCCTTGATCAGTTTGGCATCCTTCAGCGAGAAATCCGCCTCGCTCAGGTCCAGCATGTAGCGGTCTTCGATGTGCTGCTTGGCTGCGCGAAACGACATCGGCTCATTCGCACCGCCGTTGCTGACGATTTCGGCCATGGCCTTCTCCTGCAGGGCCGGTACCGGAATACGCGCGACCAGGAGGGCCGTCGATGCCGGCACCTTGCTCTCGACCACTAGGGATTGCGCGGTGGCTGACAGGTTCAGCAGCTTGAGGCTGCCGTAGATCACGCCGCGCTTCTTCCCGAGCTTCTTGATAATGTCATCGACCGAGAAGTGGAACTCGTCCATCAGGCGCTTGATGCCCTGAGCTTCTTCCAGCGGCGCTACGTTCTCGCGCTGCATGTTCTCGACCAGGCGGAAGGCTGCCGCCTCTTCGTCGGTCATCCTCTTGACCATGCCGGGGACGTGGTCCAGCCCGGCAATGATGGCAGCGCGCAAGCGCCGTTCGCCCGAGACCAGTTCCAGCATGTCAGGCCGGTCCTTCGCCTGGCGGAAAAGGATTGGCTGGTTGATGCCATGTTCTTTGATGCTCTCGGCGAGCTCTTGCAGGGTGTCGTCATTGAAGGTCTGGCGCGGCTGATAGTCGGCGGTGACGATGCTGGTGATGGGGATGTTGCCGAACAGAGGCTCGGTGACTTTCTCCCAATCGAAGGGAGCGGCGGGCTGGGTGTGGTCGATGACTTCCATGAGGACTCCTCGTTAGTGAACGGTGGGAATGCAAAAAATCACGGCGCCAGCGAAACCATCGCGAGGGTTCTCGATGTCGAGGCGCCAGTAAGTGCAGCCAGGCCTGACGGGCTGGCAAAGTTGCGGAATGCCCAGCTGGTAGCCAGCGGCGAGCATGTCGTTGAATTCATCCAGGAGCGTGCGGGCCACGTCCTGGCCGAGCAGCGGAGAGCAGCCAGCCTTCGATGTGATCGCAAGGCCCAGCTCCTGGAGCGTCATCGTGGGACGGGCAGGGGGATCCAGGCGGCGCATGGTCAGTCCGTCCCGCCAAATGCGCGGCAAGCCTTGCGGCGTGCCTCTGCCGTTTTGGTGCCCGCAATATCGGCGGGCCACTCGACAGCGCAGAGGGCGCGCAGCTGATCGACCGGAGGTTTCTCCTCGATGGCCATCTGCCGGCCGAGATCAACAAAGGCCTCCAGCTCGGGGCCGTTCTTGGTGAAGGCCTGGGCCATCAGGAGCAGGTAGACGACCGCAATGGCTGCGATCAAGCGGATGAGGGCGGTCCGGATACTCATGCGGGCCTCACGGAGACGGCGCACGGCCAAAACTGATCGAGTGCAGACGTATGCACTTCCTGCCAGTCCTGGGCGATGTAGTAGAGGCGCAGGGAGGGCTTCTTCTCAAACGAAATGGTGGCGAGGAAGGCTTTCATGCTGCGCTCTCCTTGATCTGGCAATCCAAAAACGCGGCAACCTTCGGAGCGTCCTTCGCGGCGATGTCGAACGCCGTATCTCCTATCCACAGAGCCCAAACACTGCCGCCGACGCATTCAACGCGCGCGTTCGCGAGTGCTTGTCCACTTGCGTAGGCCAGCATTTGGCTGGGGCGTGCCTTGGAGGTGTAGAAAAGGGATGCCCAGCAACGGGTTTCGCAGCGAGATACCGATAAATGCAGGGCTTTGATCGGTGTCGAGACCTGGAGTCTCTGGGTTTCGGGCGCGCTCATGCATTCCTCGCTTTCGTCCAGGCAGAAGGGAAGACAGGGACGCTGCGGTCGCAGGGGCCGGTGCCGAAGGGGATCTTGGCGGCTCGCTTCGCTACGGTCTTCTGGCAGATCACGCAATGGCCGTACTGCGTCAAGGCCTTGGCGGTGGTCTGTTTGCCGCATGCGCACTTGTGGCGCACGTGCGAGACATGGAGGGTCTTATGGGTGATAGCGCGGAAGCGTGCCTCGGATTCCGGCGCCAGGTGGAAGCGAGTCATTTGGCGCCTCGCTTGCTGGCTGCGGCTGCGATGGTCTGCGCTTCAGTCGGGGTATGGCCAAGCGGCCAGTCGCGGGGGGGCGGCGCACGGCGACCCGCGAGGAAGTTGAACTTGGGCGGGAGCTGGAAAGCAGCCGCTTTACGGAGCGGAAAGTGCATTGAGGCCTCCATGGCAAAATGGATGTCCGAAAAACACTGATGGGAATTGAAATGAGCGCTGAAACCGCAATGAGCTACACGGAGCTGGGAGAGAAGGCCGCTCAAGGGGCGCAAGACTATTTCCTCAGGGCTGTTCGGGCCGTTGAGGAAAAGTGGGGCGAAGGGGCTGCAGAAAAATATCCGCAGATCGTCGCGGCTCTTATTCAAGCTTCCGCGACCGAGTATTTGGCAAGCATGCTTAGTCATCGCGCAGTCCCAGGCCTAAATACCTTGGCTGACGCCGCTCACAGCATTGCCGACAAGCTTGGCGAATAGCTTCGCATCGGGGCCGCATTTTCCTTGCGACTTGCGGGCCTCCGAGCATTGCGGTGCGCGCAAGCCGTGAACGAGGTCGATGATGGCGGCGCGCGGATTAGTGCAGGCTGCCTCGGAATATTTGCCGTGCTTGCAGTGTTCGCAGTGAATGCAGAACTTGGGCAGGGCTGTAGAGCCGGAATGGATTTGTGGGACGGGCATTTATCGCTCCAGTGATCGAACACGGGAGCGAGTATCACTCAAGTGATTAATTAATTCAACACTTCAGTGATATTTTGTCTCGGTGAAATTGAGTTTGATGTGTTTGTGGCAACTGAACGTGTAGGTTGCAAGAGGCCGCATCGCATGTTCTGGCCAGGCGACGGGTAAGGGCGGGAGTGAGATCTACTTCAGCCGCCTTTGGGCTAGCTCCTCGATCAGCTCAAAGTTGGCTTGTTTCGTAGCCTCAAGAGTCTTGATCACTTCATCTTGTTGTTTGGACGTGAGTCCGTCAAATAACTGCAGTAATGCAACCTGTCGCGCTGACAGGTCCGCTGGCACGTCGCTGTCGTTGGAAGCCGCCTCTTCGTGCGGTACTTCGGTCTCCATGCGCAAATACGCTGGAGTGACCCCTAATGCTTTGGCTATATCCAGCAGGCTTTCCCCGTACCCCCTGATACCCGATTCGATATTGCCAATTGTGCCCTGGGTCAAGCCGGCCCTTTGCGCAAGTTGTGCTTGCGTCAGTTGCTTGGCTTTTCGGGTGGCGCGAAGCCGTGCGCCCAGGGTTTCTTTGTTCATGCGCGGATTAAATCACTTGTGTGAATCACTTGGGTGTTGACGGTAATATCACTACAGTGATTAAATGCCGTCATGAAACCACTAGATAAAGCGATTGCTGTTGCTCAAGGGGTCTCCAAATTGGCGGACCAAATCGGAGTGCGCCAGTCCGTTGTAAGTAACTGGCGTGCACGTGGAACGCTCATTGAGCCCTTGATGTGTGTGCGAATCGAGCGTGCCACGAACGGGGAAGTTACTCGGCGCGAGTTGCGTCCTGTGGATTGGCAGGAGATCTGGCCGGAGTTGGCATCCGATGTTCCTGCGCTGACCGCAAGCGAGCCCATGCATAGAGCCCTGGATGCGTAGTCGCAAATTCGTTGCCAAGTGCTAGCACGCTCAAGTTGTCACCGGAGTGGAGACCTGCTGCCATCTGGCGGAACAGCGAATCGGCTGATAAGGGTGATTCGCCCACGAAGGCGAGTGAGGTCGCCGTCAGACAGACGGCCTCGCACTGACGCAAGTTGCTCTTGATTGTCGCTCCAAGCTGTATGGCGACATCGGTCAGGTGCTTGCGGGTCGGCTTGGCGGCAAGGTGGACCAGCACCAAATATCTCTCGGCTTTCATGCCCATTCTCCCTCACGATTTTCACTGATGGGGCGAAGCATAGTCCGTGAGAAAAAATCTCAAAACCACAACTGAAGGGGAATCGTTGTGAACCAAAGGCAGGCGTTGCTGGGAATGATCAAGGCGTTCCCAGGCGGATGGGACAGCATGTCCGCCGCAATGGGGATGACCCGTGACGCGCTCGAAAATCGGGTCTATGAGCGGCGCGGTCAGTCGGTCAGCCTGGATCTCGCAGTGCAGATGCAAAAAACCTCGGGCACGACATTGCTGGCCCAGGCAATCGCCACCGATGCCGGTGGCGTTTTCTATAAGCTGGTCGAGCCTGGCAGCGTGGATCGTGAGGAGCTTCACGACAAGTTCCAGGAGCTATACCAAGAGTTGGGCCGGCTCTCGCAGCAATACGTGGAGTTCACCTCCGATAACAAGATCGACAAGCGGGAGCGGTCGCAGCTTGAAATCACTGCAGACGAAATCCATCAGACCGTGCGCGAGCTGGTGGGCTTGATGTTTGCGATCTACTGTCCGGCAGAAGGGCACGATGCTGCCGAGGGACGCCAGGCATGAATTTTGAGGCTGAAGTCATCGCTCTGATGAGAGAGCATCAGCTGCCAGAACTGCCAGTTGGACATCCCATCTTCAATTCCAAGAAAGTCTTACGCTTCGGTCCTAAGAAAAAGGGCTGGTACTCACTCCGCAAGTTCACATTGAAGTCCGGCAAAGAAGTCGTCGCTGGCTACTTCGGCATCAATCGCGGCAGCAATCACAATACGGTCCCCGTCCGCATCGAGTCGGAAAGATTCTCAGCCGAGGATGTCGAAGAGTATAAGGAGCGCCAGCGTGCCTTCGAGGAGAAGGCTGCTGCTGATCGTGCCAATGCTGCGCGCCTGGCAGCGAACCGCGCGAAGGGGCAGTGGTCAGCTGCCGTCGAGGATGATGCGGGATCCCATCCCTACCTGGTGCGTAAGGGTGTCGTCGCTGAGGGGCTGCGCGTCGATAGCGAAGGGCAGCTCCTGGTGCCGATGCGGCACTATTCCCATGAAGGCGGCCGCCTGGTCGGCCTGCAGAAGATCTCGCATGGCGGCGAGAAGCGATACAACAAGGGCCTCGACAAGATCGGTGCTGGCTTCCTGCTCGGCGTCGCCGTGGATGCGCCGATCATCGCTGTCGGTGAAGGCTATGCGACGTGCCAGTCAGCGCGCATGGGTGCGGCCTTGTCCGAAAAACACAGCCACGACCTTCCGGTCATGGTCGCCTTCGACGCCGGCAACATTCTCCATATCGCCCGGAAGCTCCGGGCAGACTTCCCCGATGCGCACCTGCTATTCCTGGCGGACGATGACTTCCAGCTGGAGCTTCGCTACGAAGAGCGGCTGCGCGAGGATTTCGGCATTGAGCCGGCGCCGGCCGTCGATGGTGAGTGGCGGAAGGTCAAGACTGCTCGTGGCGACCTGGCTGAGATCTGCGCGGAGTATCGCTTTGATCGCCAGTCCGTCGCCTATCTGCATGTGGAGATCCGGTGCGGGCGCGTCATCAAAGAGATTCGCTTCGAGAACGCCGGCCTGGCTGCTTGCCATGCTGCGGCCTTCGAGGTCGGCAATGCCTCGGTCGTGAAGCCACTATTCCGGGAGCGTGGTGAGAACAAGCTGACCGACTTCAACGACCTGCACCAGGCCGAAGGCCTGGAGGCGGTCTCCGAGCAGATCTCCGCTGCCATCATCGAGGCGATTGCTCCGGAGGTGCCAGCACGCGAGGCGGTCGCGGCCGGCCCTCGGCTTTCCCTTGTCCCCCGCTCCCCCGAGGAGGAAAGTCGGTCGGGGGCTCCCGCCCCCGAAGGGCAAAAGCAACGAAAAAGCAAGGACGACGCGGAGCCTGGTAAGGATGGCGAAGCCTCGGGCGCCGGTGGCGGGCGTGGGGGCAGGGGAAAGGGCAAGGCCAAGGGTGATGGGGATGAGCCTGATCCTGAATACTTAGAGAAGTGGCGGTACCTGGTCGATAACTTCGTGCTGCTGTACGGCACCAGCACTGCCTGGGACCGCGTCAGCAAGATGCAGATCGAGATCACGGCTCTGCGCCTGGCCTATGGCAATGACGTGGTCAAGGGTTGGCTCAATACGAAGCGCCGACAGATGATCAACATCAAGAATCTGGTCTTCGATCCGACCGAAACGGTGGATGAGGTCACGCACGTGAACATGTACGACGGCTTCGACGTCGTTCCGAAAAGGGGGCGGTGCGAGAAGATCCTGGAGCTCCTCAAGCACCTCTGCAACAACGATGAGGTGATGTTCACCTGGGTGCTCAAGTGGATTGCCTATCCGCTCCAGCATCCAGGCGCGAAGATGGCTACGGCCATCATCATGCATGGCGATGAGGGCTCGGGGAAAAACCTGTTCTGGGAAAAGGTGGTCCGCCAGATCTACGGCCAGTATTCCTGGGTGATCGGTGACGCCGAGCTGGAGAGTCCCTTCAACGAGTGGGCCTCGCGCAAACTGTTCCTGGTTTGTGATGAGGTGGTCACGCGCAACGAGCTCAAGCAGCTCAAGGGCCGGATGAAGAAGATGATCTCGGGCGATGAGCTGCCGATCAATCCCAAGAACCTGTCCGTGCGGTACGAGGCGAACCACATGAATTTCGTCTTCCTCTCCAACGAGCTGCAGCCGCTTGCCCTGGATAAGACGGATCGCCGCTACCTGGTGCTTTGGACGCCGCCCAAGCGCGAGAAAGAATTCTATGCCGATGTCGGCAGGGAGCTCAATGACGGCGGCATGGAGGCCTTCTTCCACTACCTGAAGCACGAGGTCGACCTTGCCGGCTTCACGCCCCACACAGAGCCGATCATGAACCAGGCCAAGCAGAACTTGATCAGCCTGGGGCTCTCGCCCTCAGAGCGCTTTTACCGTGAGTGGGAAGACCAGGCGCTGCCGGTCCCATTCATGACCTGCAGCTCGCAGCAGCTCTACAGCGCCTTCCAGCGATGGTGCACCTTGAACGGAGAGCGCTATACGCCCACGAAAACCCGATTCGGATCTGAGGTCAAGCGGATTGCCGGTGATGCATTGCAGGACCGCATCGTGAAGTATGAGTTCGGCGAGGCGTTCAAGCAGCGTACGGTCTATCTCCTGGGAGAGCCTCAGGAGGGCCAGTCGCTGCAGGACTACGTCAAGAACGCCTGCGACATGTTCGAGAAGGATCTGCGCCGCTATCGCCACGTGTATGACCAGCCGGACGAGAGTTAACGGTCAGCCCTTCACATCGTCCGCAACTATCAACACGCTGAAAGCCGCATGAAATCAGGCTTTATTGACAGTGTGAACAGTATGAACAGATTTTTGAGGTGCCTTCATGTGTGTGCGTGCGCGCACGTGCGAGGGGAGCAAATGTTAATGCGTCTTGGATATCAATTTTTACTCTTCACACTATTAATACTGTTAACAAACTCAATAAATATAAGGGTTTCAGCATGTTGGCAGTCATGTTAACGGTGTGAAGGGTAGGAAAGGCAAGCGATGAAATCACGTGAGGCAATGCCGAAGGTGGCCGCCTGGATCGATCTTCTGCGGCAGGCCTTTGGAGAGGCGGAGATCAATGAGCAGTTGCGCAGAGGGGTGCGTGGCGAGCCAGTCTTCTTCGCCAGTGAGGGAGGTCATGAAATTGGAACGCCGCTGCCTCCGGCAGTCGGGGCAATCAGAGTTGACGCTGCTGGCAATCGATATGCCGAGGATTACGCCAGCAGCCAGGGTGGCAGTGATTTAAAAATTGGGCCGGGCAAGTCCGGTGAACATCAAGCGAGGGAAAAATGAACTACGAATTTGGGCTCGATATCAACGACCTGTTCCGCAATGAGCATGAGGCACTGACCTTTGCCTTCAACTTCCAGAGTCAGCAGTATCCGCTGTCGCCCATGTCCAAACTGGGAAGCCTGGAGGCCCTCGGCAGGGGAAAAGGTCTTGTTTCCGTTGATGGTGCGGCACAGGCTGGGATCATTCGTAAGCGCTTGGATCGCCTTGCGGATGATCGTCGTCACTGCCTGGTGGCTCGGTTCTCGGCGAAATACGATGAGTGCCCTTGCTGCAAGGGTACGCGCCCGCTTCCAGAGTGGCGCGAGGCGATAGTCTTCTTGCGGGAGTGGTCTGCATTCCAGGTCTCGGGCCTGTCCTTCGCAAATGTCAGAGAGGCGATCATCATGAATTACTTTGACAAAAAGGTCTCGGTGACCGACGCGGCAGACCGCGTGCACATGAACCTGCGGACCGCGCGTCATCATCAGAAAAAGATCCAGGACAAGCTCAGGGTGTTGGAGCTTGAGGCACTCGGCGAGATCAGGACGGCTCTGGAGTTATCCACAGCCGATTAAAAAAAGCTTGCTTGCCAAATCGCGGCAATATATAGTCCGTTTCCGATACACGTCAAAAGTCCGTAAAAACCGCGCAAGCATCCGCTGCGCGGTTTTTTTTCGCCTGAATTATTGGCGAGGCCGCCGCCATACGCGGCCACCAACAACGAACTGCAGACGTCCAATATTCAGCTTTCCGAATCAGCGCGCCGGCCCGGAAGCTTCCGTTGCCGGCGCTCTTCATTTTCGAGGTGCTTATGGAAACGCAGAAGGCTTCAATGCTCAAGATCGTCAGCGATGGCAATGGAATGGGAACGCGCCTGGTTATGCCGGACGGTACTATCGTGCCAGGCGTGACACGCATCGAGCTGCGTCCGATCATTGCTGATAACAAGGTCGAGGCCGTCATTACCTGCGTCGGCGTCTGCCTCGACATCGATGTCTCAGGTGAGTTCGCGCAGCAGCTGCTCGCCGAACCGGACTAGCCAGATCCCGACGTTCTGCGGGTGCAGACGTCTGCAATGAGTCTCCTTCTTCCGATTTTCATAGGCTGGGTCGGGAGCTTTGCCGCGATTCCTCGCGGCTTTTTTTATTCGGTGGTGCGCATGTATGTCGATATGAAGGCGAACAGTCCTCTGGGGCTTAGCGATACATGGACGGAATGGTGCGATGTGGAGATCACGAAAGATTCGAGTGATCGGCCGATCAGCATCAAAGCGACCCGTGATGATGGGACGGTATTCCTGAAATCCATCGTCTACAGCGATGGTAAGGTGAATATCTCGAAGTGGACGAAAGCACCATGACTATTCTTTCTGCAATGATTGAATCGGCTGTGCTTGGCCTCGCGAAGAAGCCTTTCGTGATAACCGGCACAAAAGGAGCGGGCTACGTTCTGTCTGTTACACCGCAATCGGGGTACGCAGTCAATGGCGCGACCGCCTACCAGTGGACGCGCGACGGTGTCGATATTGCAGGGCAAACCGCTGCGACCTATACCCAGCTGGCATCGGACAGGGGCCTGGCTATCGACTGTAGAGTGACAGGGCTGGCGTACGTCGTCCCAGGCGTGAAGGTGCCTGCGTCGAGCCCCAGTGCCCCGACGTCCGTGGTCGCCTCTCCTGGCGATACCTCGGTGATGGTCACCTGCGGGGCACCGGCTGACATCGGTGGCGCTGCTATCGAGAGCTACCAGGCGAATGCGTACAAGGTGTCCGACGGCTCGTTGGTGGGTTCGGTTGTCGGTAGCTCTAGTCCTCTGACGATCACTGGACTGGCAAATGATGTCCCGGTATATGTGACGGTGGCCGCGAAGAACACGGCGGTGGCAGCCTACGGAGCTCAGTCGGCGCCTTCAAACGCCGTCAAACCGAAGCCCAAACAAGTGCTCCAAGTTGCGACCCGATGCAGCTATCCCACTACGCGCAGCTATACGCAGATCCAGAGTCGGGTCGAGATGACCGCTATGGACACGCTCTTCACCGGTCTGCAAGTAGGGTTCGAAAACTCCTATAGTCGGCTGGAGACGGCCAATCCGAGCACGGCAACTATTCGAGCTGCTATCGAATTTCCGATTGGTTCCGGTGTGTTGCAGCACTTCCAATTCTCTGGGGCCGTTCGTGGCGTAATGGCCTCCGGTGGAAAAATTCTTTCCGACGCCTTGAATTTGACAGCGCCTATCCCATTCGGATCAAAGTTCTGGATGTGGATCTATGGCGATTCCGGTGCAGGTGGTCAGCTTTGCATGACGAGAGGGTCGAGTGTGAACTGGACCCGTGATTTCACGCATGACATGACATACGGTTCGACTGTCAATTCCAGTACGACCAGCATCGATTACATGGATGCATCCCCAGCGGCGCGAGCTGCCCTTTCGGACAACGTGATCTGGCTGGGCACGGGCTTCGGGCTTAAGCCGACATGCTTGATCGCCCCGACCAGTCGCCGGAACTCGGTTGCTCTGCTGGGCGACTCTCGTTCGGCGCCGGAATCCGGCGATATCTCCAAAACGCCGGACCTGTTGGTCGGCCCGCTGGAGCGTGTGTTTGGGATCGCGAATGCGTTCATCAACCTTTCCGAGTCGAATGACCGGATGGAGTACTTCACCAGCTCCAGTAGCTGGGATAAGCGGAAGGCGTACCTCCAATATTGTGCAGGGATCGCAAACGGCCTCGGCACGAACGATGCTCCGGCGAGCGATGCATCATCGATCATCACAAAGGAACAGGCATTCCTCGCTCATCCAAGCATCGCGGGGAAGCGGATCGCTGGAGTCACGCTGCCGAACCGTACGTCCTCGACCGATCAGTGGACAACGATTGCAGGGCAGAGCCTCGCTGGTGGAGGCGCTCCTGCGGTGGCGGCTCTGAATGCTTGGCGGAAGAGTGCGTCGGCATACGCAAAGATGGTGGACCTCTTCGCGGCAGTGTGCGACGCAGGAACGGGCTTCTTCAAGGTTCTTCCGAGCGCGCGAAGCATCACCGTCAGCACGACTGCTGGATCTTCTACGGTCGCTGTGTCCGGTGGAGCAGTCTCTGCTTCGGACAGCGACCACATGATTTATATCCCTGGGGCCGGCGCATCGGGGGGCAACCTGCTGATGCTTGCTTCCTATGTGAATGCCAATACGCTTTCGCTGAAGGGTGTGCCTGGCGGCAGCGCAGGAACGGCAGGCACGGCGGTAACCAATGTGACAGCGTTCATGGGGTGCCAAGAGTTCACCATCGACGGTCTGCACGAGAGCTTCGGTTCGGGCCCGGCTTATGCTGCATTAGCAGAGTCGAGCTCGTTCGTCGAAGCCTAGTGCGGGCAGAGTGCGGATATGGCAGCAGCTGCTTACCGTCATCTCTATCAAGGCAAGCGGTGGTACCGGCTTCGCTACAAGCAGTTGCAGAAAGATCCGCTGTGTTGTTTTTGTGCCGACCGAGGTGTAGTGCGGCCGGCGGCCGTCGTTGACCATATCAAGGCGCATCGCGGGAATGAAGATCTGTTCTTCGATGCGGATAACCTTCAGTCGCTGTGCAAGCACTGTCACGACAGCATAAAGCAGCAGATGGAAAAGAGTGGTGTGGCGAGGGGGTGCGATGAGTCGGGCATGCCCCTCGATCCGAATCATCATTGGGGATCCTATGCAAGATCAGCAAAATGATGTGGCCGGGTGCAAGCCCATGGCCGTCCAACTGCGCCTTCGGCCTTGGCCCGTTCGGCTTTGGCGCAGCTACCGTGCCTGGAGGGCCTATCTCGGGCCGCTTCGAGCCCTCCAGGCGGCGCTGGTGACTTGCGGAGCTGCCCGGAAAAAAGGGGTAGGGCGGGTAAAAAGTCCCGCGAAAGCCCGTTCCTGACCGCTCGCCTCCCGTTTCTCGCAAAATCGGGAAATATGGGAGGGGGGTATCTGATGAAATAGGAGGCCAGTATGGCTGGCAATCAAAACTCCGGACGTCGCAAAACGCCTGCGGCGCTCCACCTGATCAACGGAAATCCGAGCAAATTGCCCGCGAGCCAGCTGCTGGGTGCCGGCGCGAAGGGGGCGGTGCCGGCCTCGGCGCTGCCCGAGTGCCCGACCTTCCTCACAGCGCCGGCCAAGGCCGAGTGGAAGCGGATCATCGGTGACCTGGCGCTGATGGGCAACGTGGCGCGGGTCGACCGGGCCGAGCTGGCCGTCTACTGCCAGGCCTATGCCGACTGGAAGTTCTTCCGCGAGAAGATCAAGAAGGCGCAGGAAGACTCGGGCTACGTTGAGACCACCCCCAGCGGTTACAAGCAGATCTCTGCCTGGATGCAGAATGCGAACCGTGCCGAGGAGCGCATGCACAAGGCGGGCGCATCGTTCGGTATGAATCCATCCGCGCGCGCGGCGCATGACTGGCGCGCCCCCCAGGGGGAGTTGTTCGCTACGGAAGAGCGCGATGCACGAGACCGATTCTTCGACTGAGATTGACCGCTGCACACAGTACGCCCAGGACGTTGTCGAGAAAAGGATCGTGGCCGGCCCGCACGTGCGGGCGGCATGTCGGCGTCATCTGAAAGACCTGGAAGAAGGGGCGGCGAGAGGCCTGCACTGGAATCTGGCCGAGGCGCAGCGTGTCATCGCCTTCTTCGAAGAAGTGCTGGTGCTCAACGGTGGCAAGTTCGAGGGCAAGCCCTTCGAGGTGCTCGACTGGCAGGCGTTCGTGCTGGGAAGCCTCTTCGGGTGGCAGACCGATGACGGCACGCGCCGCTTTCGGGTCGCATATGTAGAGACGGCCAAGGGGTCGGGGAAGTCTCCGCTCGCTGCCGGCATTGGCCTGTATGGCCTTACCGCCGACCGCGAGCAGCGTGCCGAGATCTACGCTGCAGCGACGAAGAAGGACCAGGCGCAGATCCTGTTCCGCGACGCGGTGGCGATGTATGACCAGTCCCCGCGGCTGCGGCAGCGCTTGGTGCCATCGGGTAGCAAGGGGAAGGAATACAACTTGGCGTATCACGCCACGTCCTCCTTCTTCAAGACGATCAGTGCCGACGATGGGCAGTCCGGGCCGCGCCCGCACATGGGCATCCTGGATGAGATCCATGAGCACAAAACCGCCACGGTAGTCGAAATGATGCGTGCCGGCACGAAGAGCCGGCGCCAGGCATTGATCTTCATGATCACCAATTCCGGCAGCGACATGACGTCGGTGTGCGGTGACTATCATGAGTACGGACGCCAGGTGTGCGCAGGCACGCTGAGCGATGACAGCTTCTTCGGTTACATCTGCGGTCTCGACAAGGACGATGACCCCTTCCAGGATGAATCCTGCTGGGCCAAGGCCAATCCGAGCCTTCACCACGGCATTCCAGGCATCAAGTATCTGCGCGAACAGGTCACCCAGGCGCGCGGCATGCCCTCGAAGGAGGCGCTGGTCAAGCGGTTGAACTTCTGCATGTGGACCGGGGCGATTGCGCCGTGGCTGGCGGCGGAAGCATGGTTCGCTTGCGAGGATCCAGGGATGGTCGACCGGACTCAGTTTTACGGCCGCTCCGGCTCAGCTGGTCTTGACCTGTCAAGCACGCAGGATCTGACATCGTTTGTCGTGTCGCTGGATCCGACGGAGGACGATCCGTACGTGCGACTGATCCCCTTCTTCTGGCTCCCTGGGGACAACCTGGAGGCGAAGGGGCACCGCGATCGCGTCCCCTACGTGGCCTGGCGTGAGGCCGGTCACCTTGAGGCGCTGCCGGGCAAGGCAGTCGACAAGCTGGCGGTGCTGCGCAAGGTTTCAGAGCTGGCCGCGATGTTCGAGCTCCGGCACATCAATGCCGACCGCTGGCGCCTGGAGGACTACCGTCAACTGGCGGAGCGTGAGGACGTGTCCCTGCCACCGTTTGAGCCGTTCGGCCAGGGCATGAAAGATATGGCGCCTGCTGTCGATGAGTTCGAGCGTCTCCTCGTTGACGAAAAGATGCGTCATGACGGTAATCCGGTGATGACGTGGAACGCCGGTAACGCGGTGCTGGATAGTGACGCTGCCGGCAACCGGAAGGTGACCAAGCAGAAGGCGCGTGGACGTGTGGATGGCATCGTCGCTGGTGTGATGGCAGTCGCCGGCACGATGTCCCTTGAAACCGAGGAGGATATCGATAGCTTCCTCAATGACCCGATTCGTACATGAACCTTATCAATGCTTTTAGCGCCATGACTCGCTGGTGGCGGGGCTCGGCCTTGGAAGAGACGCAGGGCATGCAGCGCATGGAGCCGACGGTCGCGCTGGTGCCCGGAACCGCAATGACGCCAGTTGACGCGGCTCTCCAGATCAGTACGGTCTGGGCCTGCGTGGACCGGCGCGGTTCCTTGCTGGCGAGCCTACCGATCTTCGTTTATCGAAACAACAGCGGCGCGCGTACGATGGCTTCGCGAACGGACCGGCTCTACCAGCTGTTGCACGATTCACCGAACTCCAGGATGACGCCCTTCGAGTTCTGGCGCGCAATGATGTTGAACTATGATCTGCGCGGCAACGCCTACGCACGGATCGACCGAGCTGCGAGCGGCGAGGCTGTCGCGCTGTGGCCGATGCCGGCTGACCAGGTTGAGCCAATCGTCCTTGAGGACGGCAGCATGGTCTACAAGTACACCCTCGGCGCCAACGTGGTCGTATATGCCGCTGAAACCGTCTTGCACTTGAAGAACCTGGGCAACGGGACCACAGGCCTCTCGAAGCTGGAGTTCATGCGTTCGACGACCGATGAAATGCGCAAGGCGCAGGCCTCGGCAGCAGAGACCTTCGGCAACGGAGGGAAGCCGACAGGTGTGCTGATGCTGGACAAGGTGCTGAGCACAGAGCAACGGAAAGCAGTGAAGAAGAACTTTGCGGATCTGGCCATTGGATCCACAAATAGCGTGCATCTTCTTGAGGCCAACATGAAGTACCAGCAGCTCTCGCTGACGCCGATGGAGCAGCAGTTGCTTGAGACACGAAAGTACGGCGTCGAGGAGATCTGTCGCTGGTTCGATGTTCCGCCCGTCCTGGTACATCACGCCAACGTGACATCGTGGGGCTCGGGGATCTTCGAAATCAAGGACGGCTTCTACACGCTCTCGTTGGCGCCACTCGCGGTGAACATCGTACAGGCCGTGACCAAGCGAGTGCTGACGCCCATGCAGCGTGCCACCATGACCGTGGAAATCAGCCTCGATGCGCTGATGCGTGCCTCGATCAAGGACCGCTACGAGATCTACGGTAAGGCAGTGCAGAACGGTATCAAGACCCGTAACGAGGTCCGCCAGCTAGAGAACGATCCGCCGATGACCGGTGGCGATCAGCTCACGGCTCAGTCCAACCTGGTGCCGCTGGATATGCTCGGTAAGGTCAAGGTGACCTCGGGCGGTTCCGGCGACACCATAAAGCAATAGGAAGAAAACATGGAAACCAAGGTATTGAAGCTGGAACTGAGCGAATTCAAGCTGGATGACAATGGCAAGACCTTCCAGGGCTACGCCAGCACCTTTGGCAATGTTGACTCCTATGGCGATACTATCGTCAAGGGCGCCTATGCCGAGACGCTCAAGCAGTACGGTCTGCCCAAGATGTTCTTCAACCACAACACCTATGAAGTTCCGATGGGTAAGTGGGTCGATGCTGCTGAAGATGATCATGGGCTTAAGTTGGCCGGTGAGTTCACGCCGGGCAACACCCTTGCCGACCAGGTGCGCGCTGCCATCAAGCACGGCACGCTGGATGGCCTGTCCATCGGATACCGACTGAAGAAGGGTGATTTCGACATCACCGAGACGGGGCGGACCATTCGCAAGGTCGCACGCCTGCCCGAGGTCTCAATCGTGACATTCCCTGCTGATGGTAAGGCTCTGCTGGACCGGGCCAGCGTGAAATCGAATCTGGATGGGCTCGATGAGGTCGAGACCATCAGGGATCTTGAATACTTCCTGCGGGATGCAGGCGGGTTCAGCAAGCAGGCGGCCCAGGCCGTGGTCGCCAAGTTCAAGACGCTGACGGAAGTGCGGGATGCACCGACTGATGCGAAGGCCGAGATGTTACGCCGCCTGGAGGCCATGGCGGCGCCGTAATTCGTTCCCTTTTTGTCGAAACCACAGCCGCCTTGAGCGGCTATTTTTTTGAGGATTGTTATGAAAAACTTCAGCTTCTCCCGCATCCCGCTGCGTGCCCTGGTCCTGCTGGGCATGGGTCTGATCGCTTTCGGCGCTCATGCTGCCGGCTATGATGTCGCGGCGTTCGTCACGGCGCACCTCGGTACTGGCGCTGCCGGCATGGCCGGTCTCGGTGGCCTGGCTTTCATGGGCGAGACCGCCGACGCCAAGATCATGGAGGCGCTCGACCGCGTGGAAAAGAAGATGGGCGAGGCCAGCGAAAAGGCCACCGCCGAAATCAAGGAACTCGGCAAGGTCACCCAGGAGACCAAGAGCACCATCGATGCGCTGGGCAATGAGCAGAAGGCACTCGCAGATCGTCTGCTCGCCATCGAGCAAAAAGCCAGCAGCGAAGATCAGGTGGAGCCGGAAGTGAAGTCGGCCGGCGAGCTCTTCATCGAGACCACCCAATACAAGAACTTCGTGAGCGGCAATCTGCAAGGCAAGACTCATGCCGAAGTGAAGAACACGGTGACCAATGCCGTGGCGAACACTTACAGTGAGCGTCGGCCAGGCCTGGTGGAGGGCGCCTGGCGCGTGTTCACCATCGAGAACCTCTTGACCTCGATTCCCACGACTTCGAACGCCATCGACTGGATCCAGGAGTCGACCTTCGTCAACAACGCTGCCGAGGTGGCCGAAGGTAGTGCCAAGCCGCAGAGCTCCATCACCTTCGTGCCGAAAACCTCGCCGGTGCAGACCATCGCGCACTGGATCCGCATCACCAAGCAGCTCGCATCGGACAATGCAGCGCTGGCCGCCTACATCAATCGCCGCATGATCTACGGTGTGAACATGCGCGTGGAGTCGCAGATCGTGTCCGGGAACGGTGCTGCACCCAACCTCGGCGGCCTGACCATGGCCGGCAACTTCACGCCGCATGGCTACACAGCATCGTTGCTGTCGGCGCAGGGCCTGGCGAACAATCGCTTTGATGTGATCGGCAAGATGATCGGCGACTGCGCGGCGGCGGACTACCCGGCTGACGTGATCATGCTGAGCATCATCGACTGGTGGATCATTCGCCTGCAAAAGGACTCCACCGGCCGCTACCTGATGGGTGATCCCAGCTCGTCGGCGCCGCCGATGCTGTTCGGTCTGCCGGTCGTTGCCTCCAACGCTGTCCCGACCGGCAAGGTGTGGGTGGGTTCCCTGGCGCAGGCCGTCACGCTGCACGAGCGCGAGGGTGTGGGCATTGCGCTGTCGGACAGCGATGCCGACAACTTTACCAACAACCTGATCACGATCCGCGCCGAGCGCCGGGTAGCTCTGACCGTCGAGAAGCCGGCAGCTTGCCGCTACGGCGACCTGGTCCCGGCCTAATTCCGACTGTTCAACCGAAAGGGGCTAACTGCCCCTTTCTTCTTATCCCAACTGGAGCTGACATGGAATTGGTCGAAGTGAAAATCAAGGGTCAGGTGATTACCTCCCGCTATGGCGTACTGAATGCAGGTGATGTGCTGCGTACCGACAAGGCATATGCCGATCACCTGGTGAACGAGCTGCGCGCCGCAGAGTATCCGCCCGTGCAGACGTCTGCACAAGTCGCGGAAAGTGCAGCCTTCGCCGCACAAACAGCGGCCGAGCAAGCCAGCGCCGCAGCTGCCGCTGCTCAACAGGCTGTGAAACAGGGCGATGCAGGTGCTGCTGCCGCTGCTGCCCAGAATGCCGCCGCACAGGCCCAGGCCGCAGTAGCCGCAGCTGAAGCCGCGCAGGCCGCTGCAGCCCAGGCCGCTGCCGATGCCCAGGCCGCCGCCGATGCCCAGGCCGCTGCCGATGCCCAGGCCGCCGCCGATGCCCAGGCCGCTGCCGATGCCCA